>CAZMOM010000010.1:0-3434 GCA_964568075.1 uncultured Gammaproteobacteria bacterium | reverse complement strand
CAACATTTTACTTGCGTACATTCTTCGATGTTCCCGCGATTCCGCTGTATGTCTATGCACACGGGGCTGCCCTGACCGCATGGTTCATCTGGTTCTGTGTGCAGACGACAGCCGTAAACTGCGGGCGAGTCGATCTTCACAGGCGCCTGGGCGCGATCGGCATAACCATTGGCATTTTGGTCCTTCTTTCGGGTGCTGTTTCTGCGATGGGGCTTGCGCCCCGTTTGTTGGACAAGTTTGGAAACATCGATGCAGATTTTCCCCGAATCGCGGGCGTTGTATGGGGAAATATCGGCATCCTGGTCGCATTCACGGGATTCCTCGTTGCAGCAGTTCTTAATCGTAAGAGGCCCGAGATTCACAAGAGGCTGATGTTGCTCGCATCAATTGGTATCACTCTGCCGGCATTTGGGCGAATCGCAAAACTTCCCATAATTAAAGTACCGGAGGCACCCTTCACATTCGCTGGCTTGTTGGTGTTTCTCATAATGCTGGCGATCTTCGATAAGATTAACAACGGTCGTGTCCATCGAGTCACGTTGGTCGGCGGGCTCGCGTTGTTCGTCATCCTCATCTTTTTCGGGCTTGTGATATCAACCTCGACGTTTGGTCGCACGTTCGTCCACGCACTGACCTAATATTGGCGCAACGCCCGCTCTTGGCCGAAAGCGGAAGTCAGAATCTCGTAATCCCAGCGTTTTTGACGTCCGCTTTACACTCAATAGCGGCCGCTGGGATGGTAGAGTCCCGAGGGGCCGCTGACGACCCAAAGCTGCCGGTCAGAATCCGGGGGGGCAGTAGGTAATTAGCATAATGACCAAAACTCTCCAGTTAACTCTTCTAATCGCAATTGCAATTCCAATTTTTTGCCGCGCGGAGTCCGGAAGAGAGCAGTATTTGGACACTGGCGAAACGTGCGCAAAGGCTCGCGAGCCTGCGTCGTGCATGAAGTCATACGGCTTCGAATGCCGTCAGGGAAGGCTGCCGGACAGGTCTGTAGAGGCTCAATCGCTCGGCTGCAACCTGGACTTGGGCGACGGCCGCTACCATTTCGTCCAGATGCTCTACGATAACGGCGGGTGGAATGTCGAAACCGAAAGAACATATTGGGCGGAGTACTCGGAAGCCAAGACGCCGGAAGAGGACTCGGCTCTCGCCCTGTCGACTTACATTCAGCAGGAAATGAAGGGCTACTCAATGCACAGCAACGGCGGTGGCATCTATGATTTGAATCTGCCGCAAGAATATCAGACGGGTGCACGCCGCAATAACGGTCATATAGCGGTGCGCATTATGTGCGGTGTGGTTTTCGGCCTGCAGCTTGATGAAACTGTATCAACGCAAACCAAGGCCGATTGTGAGAGTAAGCTCCTGCGTACCGTTAAGAGTCTCAGCCAGCCGCAGGGAACCGGCCCCTATCGTGTCGCTGCGCCTTCCGAATTTGAATGGGAGAGACGATTCGCCAAGCTAGTCTCGGGCGATACTGCACTTATATTGGAAGGGCGCTATACATTCACCGAAAAACATGTGCCATGCATCTGGATTTCTGACTGCTGCTCAAGCGATGGTTTGTTTTATCTTGGGTCATGTCGCGCTCCCAGCGAAAACGAACTGCGAACTATTCAGACATGCCTATCGGAAGAGGAGACGCGCCACTCCGTTGAGTTTACCGGTTGCCTACGTAGGGCAGGTGTGCAGGCCGGGTGTGAAAACCAAGCTGACGGATCACGAATTTGCTACTAGGACAGAGTTCAATACCTTTTCTGTCTGCTTGACGTACTGATATCAACTATTCGACCGGCTGCTTCTGGCCGAAAGCGGACACTCTGAGGATAAAAACCGCTAATTCTGGTGGGAGGTCCGCTAACGACCCGAAGCGGACGTACCTTGTTGACATGATCCGTCTGCGAATGCAGGCAAACTGCCCACTTTTGAACTACCCTTTATTTACTGCTCCGACAAAGCTAAACCTCCAAGAAAACAGTGCAGCCGGGGCGTCAGCTTCGATGTGCAGGCGATCGATCCTGTCAGCGATCTATTAAACGGGGGAGAAATAACATGGCTAAACGACAAGGACATATCTCGAGACGCGAGTTGCTAGCGCGGAGCATTGCTTTTGGCGGTGTGGCAATGGTCGGATCGTTCACCAGGCTGTTCGGCCAGGAGGCGCGTCCGGAGGGCACCCCTCTGCCCACAGCGGCGGGACCTCTGGGCGATCTTCGTGCGAGCCTCCGCGGCGAGTTACTGACGTCCGCCGACCCGGCCTACGATGAGGCGCGAAAGCTCTGGAACGGAATGATCGACAAGCGGCCCGCGGCGATCGTACGCTGCGCCGGCACTGCCGACGTGATAAACGTCGTCAAGTTTGCTCGAAGCAACGATTTGGCGGTCTCTGTCCGTGGTGGGGGCCATAACGTAGCCGGTAAAGCGCTGCGTGACGGTGCCCTCGCCATTGACCTCTCGGCAATGAAAGGGCTTCGCGTCGACCCAAAGGCGAAATCCGCCCGTGCGCAGGCCGGCGTTACCTGGGGCGAGTTCGACCGTGAGACTGTGTCTTTTGATCTGGTAAGTACCGGCGGTACCGTTTCCACCACGGGTAGTGGGCTGGTCCTCGGCGGAGGGCTCGGATGGCTCATGCGTAAGTACGGTCTTGTTTGTGACAATCTACTGTCTGTGGACGTTGTTACTGCTAATGGCGAGTTTCTGACGGCCAGCGAATCGGAGAATGCCGATCTCTTCTGGGCGGTTCGCGGCGGTGGCGGCAATTTCGGCGTCGTCACGTCGTTCGAGTACCGTTTGCACGAATTAGAGCCGATTATAGGCGGCATGGCGTTGTACCCGTCGAGCATGATCGGAGATATGTTTCGCTTTTATCGGGAGTACACGCGCTCGGTTCCGGATTCGGTCACGGCTTATGCCGGCATAGTGCAGGGGCCGGAAGGGACCCCCGTGGCTGCTGATATCGCCGGTTTCATAGGCGTTTGCCATAGCGGGTCCGAAACCGATGGTGAGCGCTTGGTGAGACCGATCAAGGAGTTCGGACCGCCCGCCGTGGACATGATCGGACTGATGCCGTACACGGCGGTTCAGACCCTGTTCGATGCTACCTCTCCACCGGGGAACCGCAACTACTGGCGCTCCAATTTCTTGAATGAGATTAGCGACGAGGCCATCGACGTCATCTTGGCGAACGCGGACGGGCTGCCCAGCAATGCCTACTCCGTACTCGCCTTCGAACACATGGAGGGTGCGGTCGGGCGGGTGGACGTACGGGACACTGCATTTGCCAACCGCGACGCAAAGTACAACTTCTCTATTTTCAGTGCCTGGACCGACCGTGCGGAAGACGACAGGTACATTACCTGGACGCGCGCCTTTGGCGACGCTATGAAGACCTTGGCGACCGGGGCAGGCTACGTCAACTACATGACCGA
>CAZMOM010000009.1:0-89354 GCA_964568075.1 uncultured Gammaproteobacteria bacterium | reverse complement strand
TGTTCGCCGGCCAAAAGGTCGGCATCAAGCAGGTCTCCGACAAAATATGGCTGGTCAGCTTCATGCAGTACGATCTCGGCTACTTCGATCACGAGACCTGCAGGCTGGAACCTATCGAAAACCCGTTTAGTGCAAAAGTGTTACCTATGTCTCCGGTATAATTTGTAACCTATGTCTCCGGTATGGACCATATTTAGATGGTGGGCCCGGTAGGACTCGAACCTACGACCAAAAGATTATGAGTCTTCTGCTCTAACCAACTGAGCTACAGGCCCCTTAAACCGTGGTGCCGGTCCACGTACATACCCCGGTTTCATCGGGGCAGTCGATCACCAACCGATCAGTCCTCCGCCAGAAAGCTGCGCAATCGCTCCGAGCGGGTCGGATGACGCAACTTGCGCAGCGCCTTGGCCTCGATCTGGCGAATACGTTCGCGTGTGACGTCAAACTGCTTACCGACTTCTTCAAGCGTATGGTCGGTATTCATGCCGATTCCGAAGCGCATGCGCAAAACTTTGGCCTCCCTCGGCGTAAGCCCGCCGAGGACGTCGTAAGTGGCCTCGCGCAGTCCTTCAGAGGTCGCGGAGTCCACCGGCGAGTCCACGGTCGCGTCCTCGATGAAATCACCCAAATGAGAGTCCTCATCGTCGCCAATCGGTGTTTCCATCGAAATGGGTTCCTTCGCAATTTTCAAAACCTTGCGAACCTTGTCCTCTGGCATCTCCATGCGAACAGCCAGTTCATCCGGCGTCGGTTCGCGACCGATTTCCTGAAGCATTTGTCGCGAAATTCGATTCAACTTGTTTATCGTTTCGATCATATGCACCGGAATACGGATCGTGCGGGCCTGGTCGGCGATCGAACGGGTAATCGCCTGACGAATCCACCAGGTCGCATAGGTCGAAAACTTGTAACCACGCCGGTATTCGAACTTGTCCACCGCTTTCATCAAGCCAATGTTGCCCTCCTGGATCAAATCCAGGAACTGCAGACCGCGGTTGGTGTATTTTTTGGCGATAGAAATAACGAGGCGCAGATTGGCTTCCACCATTTCTTTTTTCGCCCGGCGTGCTTTCGCTTTGCCGATGGACATTTGCCGATTGATTTCCTTGATTTCGGCGATGCTGAGAAAGGTTCTCACCTCGAGTGAAATCAATTTTTTCTGTGCCCTGAAAATCTCATCCTTCAGTCGTGACAGACCGGAGGAGTGCTTTCGTTTCGCCCGAATGTGTTTCTCGATCCACTTCAGGTTGGTCTCATTGCTTGGAAAGCTGGCGATAAAATCCTTGCGTGGCATACCGGCTTCCGACACGCAAAACCGCATGATCTGGCGTTCCTGAGTTCGAATGCTGGTAACGTTTTCGTGGAGATTCCATACCAGAGCGTCGAAGAATTTTGGCGCCAGCTTCAGCTCCAGAAATTCGGCGGCCAGGTCTCTGCGTACCGCCATAGCTCGGTTGTCGGTGGCACCATATTTCCCGATATATTTAAGATCCTTGAGATACATCTTTTTTATTTTCTTCATCCGGGCCATGACTTCTTCGGGGTCGGGGCCGGGATCGACGACCTCCTCTTCCTCGCCGCGCATCCTCATTTCCTCTTTGCGTTTGGCCTCGGCCTGGAGCTGGGCGGGCGTCGCCGGCTCGTTCGACGCGTTCGGATCGATAAACCCGACGAGCATATCGAGCAGACGGCCGCGACCGTTTACGATGTTTTCATAAACAGCAAGAAGAATCCGGTAGGTGTCCGGGAACATGGCCAGCGCACCGGATACCTGGTTCAGGCCTTCTTCGATACGTTTCGCAATCCGGATTTCGCCTTCGCGGGTCAATAGCTCAACCGTACCCATCTCTCGCATATACATGCGCACAGGGTCGGTGGTACGGCCGAATTCGCTATCGACGGTCGCAAGCGCCGCAGCCGCCTCGGCCGCATCGTCTTCATCAGCCGACACAGCGTTGTCCGACAAAAGCAGGGTCTCGGCGTCAGGCGCTTTCTCGTAAACTGTGATTCCCATGTCGTTGATCATGTTGACGATGTCCTCGATCTGCTCGGGATCGACGATGTCATTCGGTAAATGATCGTTTACCTCACCATAGGTCAGGTAACCCTGCTCCTTGCCACGGGCAATGAGTTGTTTCAATTGCGACTGGCGGTCATCGGCAGGGCGTGGCTGGGCTGGATATTTGTCGGCCAAGATTTTTTCCTCGCTGTCTTCCTGAGCCCATCCTGGTGGCCCCAATTTAGAAAAAGAGAACCGGAGGTGAGGACGAAGTCAATCAAACAGTGTAGCACAAAGTGTCAAGTTTCCCGGCGGTCGCAGAGCGGTAGAGTGTCGTCTGTCCCGCGTATTACATCAGTCATTTTGTTGTTCCGGTTCGGCCCGCCTGCTGGCCAGCAGCTCTTTCAATTCCGTCTTGCCGTGCTTGTCCAGCGTTCCGGCCCTGGCGCTGTCGAGCAACGTCTCCAGCCGGGGTGCAGAGGCTTCGCGTCGCAGCCGGTTCAACGCGTCCTGAAATTCGGCCGCCGCCTCATTTTCATCAACTAATGATTCTGATGCGGCAAGCTTCATCAACGCCGCAGATGTCTTTTCGTCGCGGTGTCTTTCGAGCAGCATGGCCGTCGTAATATTGGGGCGATCACGGGATTCCTCAAGCAGTAGCCGTAAAACTCTGAATCCCTCCCCATCCATGCTGTCGAGCCAGCTCGTGTCCCCGGCCACAGTCGCCACCCCTGGGTACCGCAACAGGGTTGCGACCGCCTGGCGAACGAGATCGCCGCGCCCGCTGCTGACAAACCGTCTCGTCTTCCTCCGCGGTCCCTGCCCTGTTCCCGCCAGCATTCTGGCCATTCGATCGCCGGCCCCGGCCAGATCGGCAATCTGCTGAGCGATCAACTCCCGGAATGCGCCCGCAGGAATCTGCCTGACCAGCGGCCGGGCCAATTCAGCAAAGCGCGCCCGGCCATCCAGTTTCGCCATATCCACCTGCTCCCTAAGGTGCCTGATCAGGAATTCAGACAAGGACTCCGGGTCCGACAAGAGTTTCTCGAACGCCTGCGGCCCATTTTGCTGCACCAGGGAGTCTGGATCCTGATCGTCGGGCAGAAACAGGAATTTCATTTGGTGACCGCCGCCACTATGGGGCAGAGCATTTTCCAGGGCGCGCCAGGCTGCGTCCCGGCCGGCCCGGTCGCCGTCGAAGCAAAAAACCACCTCCTGAGTCACCTGGAAGAGTCGCCTGAGATGTTCCGGCGTGGTGGCTGTCCCCAAGGTCGCGACGGCATTGCTTATTCCGCATTGCGCCAGTGCGACAACGTCCATATATCCTTCGACCACGATCAACCGGCTCAACTCGCGGTTAGCCTGTCGCGCCTCATACAGGCCATACAGTTCGCTGCCTTTGTGGAACAACGGTGTTTCCGGGGAATTCAGATACTTTGGCTCGCTATCGTCCAGGACACGGCCGCCAAAACCGATGCAGCGTCCGCGGGAGTCGCGGATGGGGAACATGATCCGGTTGCGAAATCGGTCGTAAGCGCGATTTTCGTCCTTCTCGACGATCAACCCGGCGGCGGCCATTTTCGCTCTGGCCGGCCGGTCTTTCGCCAGTCTCTTGACCAGTTGGTCCCAGGCATCCGGTGCAAAACCGAGACCGAATCGTGCCGCCGTATCGCCGCTGAGGCCACGGTTTTTCAGGTACTCGATGGCCCGCTTGTCTTCTTTTAGCCGCTCGCGATAAAACCCCTCGGCGTCTGCCATCAAATCATGCAGTCCTTCTTCACGGCGGGGCCCGTCCCGGCCCTCCTCACGGGGGACCTCCAGCCCCATACTCGCCGCAAGGGTTTCAACGGCCGCAACAAAATCCAGCCTGTCGTATTCCATGATGAAGCTCAGGACGGTCCCGTGCGCGCCGCAACCGAAACAGTGATAAAACTGCTTGCCCTGGCTGACCGTGAATGAAGGGGTTTTTTCGTCGTGGAAGGGGCAACAAGCCTTGTAATCGCGGCCCGCTTTTTTTAATTGTACTCGCGAGCCGATCAGGTCGACGATATCCGCCCTACCGATAAGTTCATCAATAAAGTGTTTTGGTATGCGGCCCGCCATCTGGATTCCGAATGGATTACGCCGTTATCCTGGCTCCACAGGATAACCGCGACTACATGAATATAGTCGACGATATACATTGTCGCCGACGGATTTCAAGCGAGTCGTATTTTGACCTGCTGGCTTACAGCGGCTATATCGACCCGGCCCTGGGCCCGGGATTTGATCTCATTCATCACCCGGCCCATGTCCTTGATCGAACCGGCCCCGGTTTCCTTGATGACTTCATCGATTAACGATACGACTTCGTCCTCGCCGAGCGGCTCCGGAAGATAGGTCTGCAGAATAAGCAGCTCCGATTCTTCCTTCACGGCCAGGTCTTCACGGTGGCCGTCGCGGAATTGATCCGCGGATTCGCGACGCTGCTTGACCAGTTTTCCGGCCACGGCAATCACCTGTGCATCGCTTAATTCGATGCGCTCGTCCACTTCTTGTTGTTTGATCGCCGCCAGCAGCATGCGAATGGTCGTCAGGCGTTCTTTGTCACCGCCCTTGAGCGCGGCCTTCATGTCATTATGAATATCGATCCGCAGCGGCATGGAGTCAATAAAGACGCTTGCGGCGTGAGTGGTCTCGAGACAGGCGCTTCATGTGCCGCTTGACGGCGGCCGCTTTTTTCCGCTTCCGTTCCTGGGTCGGTTTTTCGTAGTACTCGCGACGACGAAGTTCGGTGAGAATGCCGGCTTTCTCACAGGCGCGCTTGAAGCGACGCAATGCGGCATCAAAATATTCGTTCTCTTTAACTCGAACGCTGGGCATCTAAATTACAACCTTTTCAATAGTCCGGATGACCCGGTCAAAATTCGGGCCTGGCCCGGTTACAGGACGCGGAATTCTAAACGCGGCCGTGTAGAATTGCAAAGCATCGGCGCGCTTTTTGGCGTGTTTTCGGGGATATCAGAATGCGGGTATTGGGAATCGAGACCTCCTGTGACGAAACCGGGGTTGCCGTCTATGACAGCGATCAAGGCCTGATCGCAGATTCCCTGTACTCGCAGATAAGCCTGCATGCCGAGTACGGGGGCGTGGTTCCGGAGCTGGCATCGCGTGACCACGTGAGAAAACTGACGCCCATGTTGCGGGAGGTGGTGGAGCAGGTGAGTGGTGGTATCGACGGTATCGCTTACACGGCGGGACCGGGTCTGGTCGGGGCGCTGATGGTCGGCGCATCGGTCGCCAGGAGCCTGGCCTATGGCTGGCAGATACCCGCGCTGGGCCTGCATCATATGGAAGGCCACCTGCTCGTGGCGATGCTGGAGCCGAATCCGCCGGCCTTTCCTTTTATTGCGCTGCTGGTTTCCGGTGGCCACACGATGCTGGTCGATGTGCGGGGGCTGGGCCGGTACGAGGTTTTGGGAGAGACGCTCGATGACGCCGCCGGCGAAGCTTTCGACAAGACCGCCAAATTGCTGGGGTTGCCCTATCCGGGCGGGCCGGCGCTGGCGCAGTTGGCGGCTGAAGGCAGCCGGGGCGAGATCGATTTGCCACGACCGATGATGGACCGGCCTGGTCTGGAATTCAGTTTTTCGGGTCTTAAGACAGCGGTCATGCTGGCCTGGCAGAAATCGAAAAAAGACGACGTCAGCCGTGCCAACCTGGCCTGTGCGTTCGAGCAAGCCGTAATCGATACGTTGGTCGGAAAATCACTGCGGGCGGTGAAGCAGACAGGGACAAAGAGCCTGGTGGTGGCCGGCGGGGTCGGCGCTAACCGCAAACTGCGCAAGCAACTGGCCGACGCGATTCAGGCTGTAGACGGGCGGGTCTATTATCCGAGACCGAATTTTTGCACCGATAACGGCGCGATGATCGCCTACACCGGGTTGCTCAGAATGCAGGCCGGGCAAAGCGATTCCGGACAAATACTCGCACGCGCTCGCTGGCCGCTGGATCAGCTGACACCGCCGGCGCCCAAAACCGTGGAGGCCTGAAGGTGGATATCGTTTTTTTGCGGGACCTGAAAGTGAAAACAACCATCGGAGTATTTGACTGGGAACGCGGTATCCGTCAGACGGTCAGCATCGATCTCGAAATGGCCTGCGACAACCGCAAGGCAGCTGCCACGGATCGGATAGCAGACGCACTGGACTATAAAAAGGTGGCCAAGCGCGTTATTGCCTTTGTCGAAGTGTCAAATTTTCAACTGGTGGAGACGCTGGCGGAGGCCGTCGCCGGCATCGTGACCGGTGAGTTCTGCGTTCCGTGGGTGCGGGTCACTGTTAACAAGCAGGGCGCCGTCCGAGGGGCAGCGGGAGTCGGCATTATTATCGAGCGAGGCGGGGGCGACACCGATGCCTGAGGTCTTCGTCAGTGTAGGCAGCAACACTGAGCCGAGACGTTTTCTTGCCGAAGGCGTGGCGCTGATGAGAGAACGGTTTGGTGCCATCGATCTGTCACCGGTCTACAAGAATTCGTCGGTCGGATTTGACGGCGAGGATTTTTATAACCTGGTGGCGGTATTCGAAAATGATCAGACTCCGCAGACGCTGGCGGGTGATCTGAGACTTATTGAGGACCAATGTCAGCGAGACCGCAGCTTGCCGCGGCATGCGCCGAGAACTCTGGATCTCGATCTGCTGCTTTATGGCGATGCCGTGATCAGCGAAAAAGGACTGGAGATTCCGCGACCCGAGATATTGCAACGTTCGTATGTGCTGAAACCCTTGGCCGATCTGCGGCCGACCATGTTGCACCCGGGAAGAGAGCAGTCATATGGAGATTTGTGGAAACACTTCGATACCGGGAGGCACCCGCTCCAGCGGGTGAGCCTGCCGCTTTGATCGCTGGCCGCTCAGTCGCTTACGCTGCGTCCGCCGTCAACCGCGATAACCTGGCCGGTGATGAATTCGGCATCCGTAGCCAAAAAAACAGCCAGACCGGAAATGTCAGCGACATCGCCGGTCCTGCCCATCGGCGTCTGGCTGACGATGCGTTGTCTTTCCTGTTCGGAAATGTTCTGTTCGGGCCAGACGATTGCCCCGGGCGCGATGCCGTTAACGCGGATTTCCGGTGCAAGATCCTGCGCGAGCGCGCGCGTCATCATCGAAAGCCCGGCTTTAGCCATGCAATAAACCGAGTGGTCGCGCAGCGGCTTGCTGGCATGAATATCCAGAATATTGAGTATGAGCCCGCGCGATGATCTCAGCAGGGGTGCGGCGGCCTGGCTCAAAAAAAACGGGCCACGCAGATTACTGTTGATCAGACTGTCCCAGTCGGACTGAGTAACAGACCCCAGCGGCGTAGCAAAAAAGTCGGAAGCGTTATTGATCAGCACATCCAATCTGCCGGTCGATTGTTTGATTTCGTCAATCAATTGCGTCGGCGCGTCTGGCTTATTCAAGTCGGTCTGCAGAGTGAATGCCGAGCCCGGCCGGTGACCGTTGAGTTTTGCGGCCAGCGCCGTGGCCTGATCGGCGGAGCTGCGGAAATGAATGAACAGACTTGCTCCGGCACGATGAAATTCGCTAACGAGCGAGGCGCCGATACGCTTCGCTGCTCCGGTCACAAGCACGGTTTTGCCTTCCAGCGCTCTGCTAAAATCGTTGTCCATTGTCTGTCAGTAGCCCTTTGCTCGCCGGGTGATTACGGAATCTGTCCACGGATGATTACAATACACTCCCGACCGTACGCAGGTCATAAGTCTGCATGGTTGTTTGTTCGGAAGCCGATCCTGTATGAACCCCCACAGTTTACCGTTACCGGCCGGCGATGCTCAGATTCTTAGTGAGGCGTTGAGCGACTTGATCCGCAACGAGATCCGTGCGACCGGGGTAATCTCGTTTGAGCGATTCATGCGTCTTGCTCTGTACGAGCCGGGGCTCGGATATTACAGCGCGGGCAGTAGCAAGTTTGGTGAAGCCGGCGATTTCGTTACTGCGCCGGAGATTTCACCGTTGTTTTCGCGATGTCTGGCCAGGCAATGTCGTGACGTGCTGTCAGCGATCAGTAATGGACACAGCAAGGTGATCATGGAGCTGGGCGCCGGCAGCGGCGTGATGGCGGCAGATGTTCTGCTGGAGCTTGAGGGCATAGACAGCCTGCCCGATCGCTATCTAATTCTTGAAGTCAGCGCCGATCTTCGTGAGCGGCAACAGAAAAAGCTGGCCGCTGCCGTTGCGCATTTATTGCCACGCGTCGAATGGCTGGATTGCTTGCCTGAATATCCTTTGTTTGGCTGCATTCTGGCCAATGAAGTTGTGGACGCCCTGCCGGTTGAGCGATTCGTTATTGGACACGATGGGCTGCAGCGGGTCGTGGTTGGGCTGGACGGCGATCGTTTTTGTTTTCGCCGGGTAGCAATGTCGGAGAAATTAGCCCGCACGGTCGGTGAGAGTCTCGGGCGGTCGCTCGATGAATACCCTGTCGGCTACCAGTCGGAATGGTGCCCCACCCTGGTGTCGTGGACGCGATCGGTCGCATCGTGTCTGCGCGAGGGGATGTTTTGCATTTCTGATTATGGTCTCAGTCGCCAGGAGTACTATCATCCCGACCGCGTCGGCGGAACCTTGCTTTGTCATTACCGGCATCGTGCTCATGACGATGCGTTCTTTTGGCCCGGGTTGCAGGATATTACGGCTTGGGTCGACTTCAGCGCGATCGCGGCGGCGGGCGAAGCGGAGGGGCTGAACCTGGCAGGATTCTCCACACAGGCGCACTGGCTGATGTCACTGGGACTGGATGAACTTGTGGCTAGGCAATTTAGCGAGGACCAGCGCAGCCAGCTTGAATTGGCTAGCCAGGTAAAAACACTTACGCTGCCGGGAGAGATGGGCGAGCGGTTCAAAGTCATGGCGCTGACCCGCGGGGTCGGCAGTCGGCTGCGGGGTTTTGCCCTCCGCGACTTCAGCGACAGACTGTAAGGAAACGGCTTGGATTTACTGCACAGCATCTGGCTTGCCCTGTTACAGGGACTGACCGAATTTTTGCCGATATCCAGCTCGGGCCACCTGATATTGCTGCCAAGACTATTGGGCTGGTCGGATCAGGGGCTGCCATTTGATATCGCCGTTCACCTGGGTACGCTGTTTGCAGTGGTCTGGTATTTTCGCACCGATCTCAGTCGCATGTGCAGTGCCTGGCTGAGTTCAGTATCGGGCCGGGAAAAACGGGCAGAAGCCAGACTGGCCTGGGCGGTGTTATTGGGCACGATTCCGGTCGGCGTAGCCGGTCTCCTGATTAATGGTTTTTCAGAACAGTTGCGCGATCCGCTGCTGATTGCCGGCACAACCGCCGGCTTCGGGCTGCTCCTTTGGTTTGCCGATATATCCGGCAGGAAAGTCCGCGATGAATATAGCATCAGGCTTCGGGACGTGGCGCTGATTGGGCTGGCCCAGGCGCTAGCGCTGATACCCGGAACGTCGCGCTCGGGGATCACGATGACGGCTGGACTCGCGTTGGGGCTGAATCGTGTCGCGGCGGCCCGATTTTCTTTTCTGTTGTCCATCCCCGTTATCTCACTGGCGGCGCTGTTGGAATTGCGGTTGCTGATGAGTCAGAGCGAAACCGTAGACTGGCTGGGACTGGTCACCGGGATGCTGATTGCCTTCGGCAGCGCGCTGCTTTGCATCCGTTGGTTCCTGTCGCTGCTCGAGCGGACAGGCATGCTGCCTTTCGCTATTTACCGGTTGTTCCTGGCGGTTGTTATCTTGGTCGTGTACTAGCCCGGCTTATTCATGAATGCGCTCGCGCCCTTGCTTGATCCTTGTCCGCACACGAGATTTTCCTCCCTCGAAAATACACACGGATATTCCGCTCGGTCAGAAAATACCGTGTGCAAACAATGCTCTGCGCAATCATCGCGACGATTCATGAATAATCCGGGCTAGTTGGGATAATCCCTCCCGGACCCGCTTGGCGCTTCGGGTCTCGTCCTAACCGGCAGATCTTTTTTTCAAGGCAGCGGCGATTGCCTGACAACGGGCTTCGGTAAGCCTGGCACCGACTTCCTCGCCGTTAAGCCCGTCGAGATTGATGTCGTCGGTGGAAACTCGACCGGTGATATCCGCCATTTCCCTGACGAGTTTCGCCTGCGGGTAACTTTTTTCGGTGAAATTTTTGCGGCCGCGAAAATCCGCCTCACAGGCAATCAGAAAATCATCCAGCCTTTGCGGCCGGCGCCAAGCGTCGGTGGCTTCGATCAATCGCAGAAGCGTGGACGGTCTCAGTTCGAGTGCGCGATGGCAGTGACCATGATATCGGGCAACCAGACGTGCCAGTCCGATATACGAATTGGGAATCCGCAGTCTCGCTCCCATCCCGAGAATCAATTCGACGCTTCGTTTCTCATGGCCCACATGGCGGGGCAACTGATCGGCCGGTGTTTTGCCTTTGCCCAAATCATGCACCAGTGTCGCGAACCGAACGATGGGGTCATCGCTCATCGCGGCGACTGTCTGCAGAGCCATCATCGTGTGGACCCCGCAATCGACTTCCGGATGCCATTTCGGGACCTGCGGAACGCCAAACAGTTCGTCCAGTTCCGGAAACAGTATCGCCAGCGCCCCACAATCTTTAAGGATCTGGAAAAAAACCTGTGGCCGTGATTCACCGAGGGCAACCTGGGTTTCCTGCCAGACACGCTCCGCGACCAGTGCATCCACTTCGCCGTTTTCAACCATTTGCCTCATGAGCTTCATGGTTTCGTCCGCAACCGTAAACCCTGATTCAGCAAAGCGAGCGGCGAAACGCGCCACCCGCAGAAGGCGAACGGGGTCCTCGGAGAATGCCGGCGAAACATGGCGAAGAATTCGATCGCTCAGATCGGCTTGCCCGCCGCAGGGATCGATGAGCTTACCGTCGGCATCGATGGCCATCGCATTAATGGTCAGATCGCGTCGTCGCAAGTCCTCCTCAAGGGTTACTTCGGGCGAGGCATCGACGGCAAAACCGGTATAACCGGGCCCGGTTTTTCGCTCGGTGCGGGCCAGCGCGTATTCTTCACCAGTTTCCGGATGCAGGAATACCGGAAAATCCTTGCCGACCTGGCGGTATCCAAGGCGCAGCATTTCCTCGGGCGTAGCGTGGGTGACGACCCAATCCTTTTCACGGGCCGGCTGCCCGAGATAACGATCGCGAACCGCACCGCCGACAAGATACGTATCCATAAGGGAATCTTAACTGAATGTCTGTTCGGCGTTTCGCTGCAGTACAATGTCACGCTGCTGAATCAGAGCAAAGCTTGTCTCATAAAAGGAAAATCATGCGATGTGATCCGGCCGTGCCGACCTTCCGTTGGGGCACGTTTTTTATGTGGCTGGCCCTGTGTGGTCTGGGCGCGATGACGCTTGGCGGTTGCAGCGTTGGCTATTATATGCAGGCGATCGGCGGTCAGTTAAAGGTGTTAAACCGGCGCCAGGCAATAGACGCGCTGATCGAAAATCCTGCAACACAGGCGGATCTGAAGGAACGCCTGAAGCTGGTTCAGGAGATCCGGGATTTTGCCAGCGATCGATTGCACTTGCCGGACAACGGCAGTTACCGGTATTACGCAGATCTGCAAAGACCTTATGCAGTGTGGAATGTTTTTGCGGCCCCCGAATTTTCGGTGGAGCCGGTCGATTCATGCTTCCTGGTGATCGGTTGCGTGTCGTACAGAGGCTATTTCAGGGAACAAAAGGCGCGACGGTTCGCCGCTCATATGAGCAAAAAGGGCAACGATGTCTATGTTGCGGGTATTGCCGCTTATTCGACCCTGGGCCGATTTGATGATCCGGTATTCAATACGATGATTTACTGGGAAGACTCTCAACTGGCTGGCGTAATCTTTCATGAGCTGGCGCATCAACGGCTGTACGTCAAGAATGACTCGGAGTTTAGCGAGGCATTTGCGACTGTGGTCGAAGCCTTTGGTGTCGTCGAGTGGCTGACATCCAAAAGCGACGAACAAGCCCTGGCGGCCTATGGCACAGCCAGGGCTATGCAAACAACATTCGCAAGAATCAATGCGCAGACCCGTCAAAAGTTACGTGATTTGTATCTGCTCGATATCGGCGAAGAAAAAATGCGGCGAGAGAAAAAGCGGATTTTCGCAGAACTAAAAGAGGAATTTCATCGAATTGAACTGGAGCAGCCCGAATTCGGTGTTTACATGGCGTACTTCGATCGGGATCTGAACAATGCGCATCTGGTGTCCGTCTCGACGTACTTTGAATTGCTGCCGTCGCTGCAGTGTGTTCTGCGAGTGCAGGCAAACAATAACCTGGAAAATTTTTTCGATCTGGCCGCAAAATTGGCCACCGCACCCGACAAGGAATCCAGACGCCAACGGCTCGATTCAGGCGCCGCGTGCCACGGCTAATGACGTCCGGCGCGCTGCCGCGTGATATCGAGCCGGTCGATGTTTGCCGCCGGCGCCAGCCACCGCGGGATTAGCCGGGCGAAGGAATCCGGTTTTATTCCCAGCCGGGCGAAGCTGTCATCGGTGCAGATGCTGTGCGCCTGTAACGACTGGAAATTATCGCGTGAGAAAGGTTTTCCCGGCAGGTACTCCAGTACCGATGCCTGAATTCGGGAGAGTCCGTCCGGCAAGCCGATGACCAGCCGCCTGCGGCCCATGGATTTCGCGATTAACTGCACAATCTCTTTCAACGAATAAACCTGCGGGCCACCCAACTGCAAGGTCTTGCCGTTCAATTTCTGATCTCCGAGACAACGCATGATGGTGCTGACCACGTCTTCGACATAGACCGGCGCCATACGGGTTCTGGGCATCGCCAGCGGGAAAACCGGCAGAACCGCTAATAACCTGGCAAAGCGATTGGTGAAGGAATCGTTTGGGCCGAAAATGACCGAAGGCTGCAAGATGTTGAAGACCAGATCCGCACCGGCACGGCGGATGATTTTCTCGGCCTCGCCCTTGCTTCTCAGGTAATGGCTTGGACCTTTTTCGCTGTCGGCATTCAGCGCACTCAAATAGACAAGCCGAGACACTTTGTTTCTGACGCACGCGGCGACCACACTGTCGGTCAATTCAGAATGTGCCCGGTAAAAACCTTTGCCGTCATGGCCGCTTTCGTTAAGAATCCCGACCAGATTGATGACTGTGCTGCAACCGTTAACAAGCATGTCCAGCGTTCTCGGGTTGTGGACATCGCATTTAATGAGTTCCAGGTTCGGGTTCACCAGAAGGTCGCGATGATCCTCGCGGTACCTGGTCGCGACGCGCAACTGTTGGCGACCCGTTGCCAGACGGGCTATCAGACTGTGGCCGACAAAACCGGTGCCTCCCAAAACACAGATCGCTGAATTACTCATACCCTCTCGTCATTCCGGCATACCGCTAACAATACCGCAACAGGAGGTTCCCGCAACAGACCAGTGCGTCGCCCGCCAAGATGATCGAAGCAGCGAGCGATTGCCCGGGATCGCGGTGAGAAGTACGCTGGTGTTTCTGCTGCTGGCGGTCGGGTTGCGGATACTTTTGTTTTAACGTTTTTCAAAAGGGCCAATCAACGAAAGCCCGGTATCTGCCGGGCTCTTGTTTTCTTTTCGGTCCCGTTACTGAATCGGTATCAGCAAACGGTTGCTGCCTCTTCTAATCGTCAGCAGCAAAGCCTCTGCACCTTCAGCCCGGTTGCGGAATTGGTCGATATCCTCGACCTTACGACGATTGACCTCCGTGATGATGTCGTTGTTTCGCAAACCTCTTTGTGCAGCGGGGCTGTTTGGCTCGACGCCAGCAATCAGAACGCCCTCGGGGTTGCTGCCCATGTCTGTGCTCACCAGGCTGGCACCGTCGAGCCCGGCGTGAATGTCCGCACCGTCGACTGGATCGTGCTGGACCTGTTCACCCAGTCTGGCGATCAGCGTCGACGTTTTGCCATCGCGCCAGATGCCAATTTTTACGTCCTCGCCGATCGGCTTCATGCCGATGATATTGCGTAGATTGGCGGAGTCCTTAACGATTTCGCCGTCAACTTCCACGATAATATCACCGGGCTCGATCCCGGCCTCGGCAGCGGCCGACCCTTCTCCGACCTGCGAAACCAGCGCTCCCGCCGTACTCTCCTTGTCTATTTCCTTTGCGATCGCCGGAGTCAGCGAATAGATTTGCACGCCAAGCAAGCCGCGCCGCACCTCGCCAAACTCGATGATCTGGCTCATGACCGACCTGACCATATTGGACGGAATAGCAAAACCAATACCGATGTTGCCGCCACCACCGGAAATGATGGCGCTGTTAATGCCCACCAATTCGCCCTTCAGATTTATCAACGCGCCACCGGAATTACCCGGGTTGATCGAGGCATCCGTCTGGATGAAGTCTTCATAGCCGTCAGGATTAATACCGTGCCGGCCCAGCGCGCTGATGATGCCCGACGTCACGGTGTGTTGCAGACCAAATGGATTGCCGATCGCAACGACAAAATCTCCGACCCGCGCTTTGTTCGAGTCGGCCAGCGGAATTTCCTTGAGGTTGTTTGCATCCACTTTCAGGACTGCCAGGTCGGATCCGGGATCCTTTCCTACGACGGTCGCCTTCAGGGTTCTGTCGTCAAACATCGTAACGGTGATTTCATCGGCGTGCTCAACGACGTGGTGATTAGTAATGATGTAACCGTTATCCGCATCAACGATGACACCGGAACCGGCGCTCTGGAAACGGCGCGGTTGAGATGGCACATTGGGGAAAAAGCGGCGGAAGAACGGATCGTTCCCAAACGGATTGTAGCGTCTGCCGGTCGATTCAACTATCCCGGTCGTCGCGATATTGACGACGGCAGGCGAAGCACTTTCAATCAGCGGCGCGAGCGTTGGTGTGCCGTCCTCGTCGTTGGTTGGAAAAATCGTCGCGCCGGCAGGCAAGGCAATCAGTATGGAAATGAATGCCAGGACCAGAATATTTCTATTGCTTCTCATGGATACTCCAAAATTTATGTGGCACCGGGATTCCCGGAGTCCGTTTATTGTACAGCTGCAAAATGCGGACAGGGAAAACCGGTAAAAAGTTCCGCCGGATTTCCCTGCCTGCTTAAGTTCCAGCTGTTAGTCGACCTGGATATCGATACGCCTCGGCTGAATCTCCGCATGCTTTGGAATAACAACTTCAAGCACCCCCAGCGTGCTTTTGGCCGTTATATTGTCCGAGTCAGCGGTATCTGGCAGATTGAATCGCCGGCAAAAACTGCCGGTCGTGCGTTCCACACGCAGATAAGACTGTTTCTCAATTTCCTTTTCTGCAGATCTTACGCCTCGAACCGTCAAAACGCCTTTTTCCATCGTAATTTCAATGTCTTTGGGATCGACACCAGGAACGTCGGCCCGCAAAACAAACCGGTCGTCTTCTTCCCTGATGTCTGTGGTGGGCGACCAGTCGCAAATCGTCGCCCGAGCGTCGTCACATTGCCGTTCCAGTAATCGGTCCAGGTCGTGGTGCAGCCCGTTCATCAGGCCCCACGGCTGATAGCGAATCAAGTTCATCTCAAAACCTCCAAATTAATCACTAAATTCCTGACTGTGATTTATGGCCAGTTCCGTGAATTTCAAGTCGGGAGTAGTCGCAGCGGGGATAAGCCTGTGGGCGGGCTGTGAATAAGTTGTCAGCATCCGGTGAACACAATATCTTGTGGTGCAGCAATTTGAGCCGTTTGTCCACCCAGTCAACTGAATTTAATAGAGAAATTGATATTTACACTATAAACCTTTGAGACTTAAAGAGTTTTCCTACTATAAAAATACCTTGACAGGGAATATATGACGGCATAATCTTTCTTTCCCGGCACTACATATTGTGTTTTCCTGATTGCCAGCAATTTTGCCAAAAATCAGTCAGGAACCGGGAAAAACAACCGCCAGCCCAAAAGTAATGGACTACAGAGCGGCAAAAATCAAAAAGCGATGCCTGTCATCGCATGTAAAGGGGACTCAAGACCGGGCTATGAAAACAGCGAGAAAAATCGATCCAAGGGACGTGGGTGAGATTACTTTTCAGACAGCCTCTCTGGATATTTGGGATACCAAATACAGGCTCAAAACGAAAGACGGCACAATCCTCGACCAGGAGTTGGACGATACCTATCAGCGGGTGGCTGGGGCGCTCGCCGCTGTTGAGGTTCCGGAAAAACAGGAATACTGGGCCGAAAGGTTTATCTGGGCGTTACGCAAGGGCGCCATACCGGCTGGACGCATCATCTCCAACGCCGGTGCGATAGAGCACAAGCCGGCCACCTCGACTATTAATTGCACTGTGTCCGGAACCATTAATGACTCGATGTCCGAAATACTGGATAAGGTAAAAGAAGCCGGCATGACGCTGAAGGCCGGTTGCGGCATCGGTTATGAGTTTTCGACGTTGAGACCGCGCGGAGCTTATGTGTCTGGCGCAGGAGCCTATACGTCAGGGCCGCTTTCCTTCATGGACGTCTATGACAAGATGTGTTTCACGGTGTCCTCTGCCGGCGGAAGGCGGGGCGCACAAATGGGCACGTTCGATATTGGCCATCCTGACGTACTCGACTTTATTCGCGCCAAACGTGAAGCCGGGCGTCTCCGCCAGTTTAATTTATCGCTGCTGATCACAGATGAATTCATGCAGGCTGTCCGGGAAGACAAGCCGTGGCATCTCGCATTTCCCGTGAGCAGGCGGGAAGCGGTTAAAGAAAATCTTGATTTACAGGACAGTAGCAAATATATCTGGCGAGAATGGCCCGGCGAAGGCGATTTTGTCCGTAACGATGATGGCCTGGTTGCCTGCCTGATTTATAAAACCATTCCGGCGCAACGTGTGTGGGACGTTATTATGAGCTCCACATACGACTTCGCGGAGCCGGGGTTCATTCTCATTGACCGGGTCAATGAACTGAACAACAACTGGTGGACGGAAAATATTCGGGCGACTAATCCCTGCGGCGAACAGCCGCTGCCTCCCTATGGTTCTTGTCTGCTTGGCTCAGTCAATCTGACGCGATTTGTAAACGACCCGTTCACACCCAATGCAGGCTTTGACTGGGATGAATATCGCCGCGTCGTCAAGGTATTCACCCGAATGCTCGATAATGTTGTAGAAATCAATGGCTTGCCACTTGGCAAACAGCGTGACGAAATTATGAACAAGCGTCGACACGGCATGGGGTTTCTTGGTCTTGGATCGACGATGACGATGATGGGCATGCGGTACGGCGACGAGAAATCAGTGGATTTCACGGAGAATGTTGCCAGGGAATTGGCTCTGGCTGGTTGGGAGACTGCGTTGGAGTTGAGCCGAGAGAAGGGTCCTGCACCCGTCATGAGCAAGGTTTTCACGGTCACGCCGGAAATGCTGCGCAAACGACCGAAAATGAAGCGCGATGGCTGGCAGCTCGGTGCCCAGATTCCCGGCAAGATATTGCACGCACGTTACAGCCGTTACATGCAGAAAATAGCGGAAGTAGCTCCGGAACTGGTTGAAGAGCTGGCCGAAGTGGGCAGTCGCTTTACCCACCACAGCTCAATTGCCCCGACGGGAACTATTTCGCTGTCGCTTGCTAATAACGCGAGTAATGGAATTGAACCGACTTTTGCACACCATTATTTTCGGAATGTCGTCAAGGAAGGACGCAAGACGAAAGAAAAAATAGACGTTTATTCTTTTGAGTTGCTGGCCTATCGGGAAATGGTGAATCCCAACGCCGATGCCGCAGCGGAGACCCCGGAAAACAAATTGCCGGATTATTTCACGACGGCCGAGGATATTGCGCCGTGCCAGCATGTGGATATTCAGGCGGCAGCCCAGAAATGGGTGGATTCATCAATTTCGAAAACAGCGAATGTGCCGACAGACTTTTCGTACGAGGAGTTCAAGGACATTTATGTTTATGCCCATGAGAAAGGACTAAAGGGCTGTACGACGTTCCGTTTCAATCCGGAGGCTTTCCAGGGAGTGCTGGTCAAGGAAAAAGACCTGCAAAACACGACCTATGTTTTTACTCTGGAAGACGGATCGGAAATGGAGTTGAAGGGCAACGAAGAGATCGAGTACGACGGCGAAATTCATAGCGCCGCCAATCTTTTCGATGCATTGAAAGAGGGCTATTACGGGAAATTCTGACATTCATTGAGATTTTGTGCTCCTGACCTAGAAGGTGGATCGTTAATCCGCTTGCGTTTTTTCGGTCCCCTTCCTTTTTCGAGGCAGCAACGAACAGAGTCAGACCGGGCATCAGGAGAAAAAATGGGCGTCTATCTACGCAATTGGAGAAAGCAGAAAGAAAAGGCGACATACGAAAATTGGGCGGGCCGTCAGAACTGGCTTTGTGCCGGGCTGATGGTTAAGGACGACCAGGACATACCCGTAACTTCCTGGCTTGAGCGGCAGGTAGCTGGCGGCTTGCCCAAACCGAACAATTAGAGAGAGTGGGCCTGTCGCACAGGCCTGGGAGTAGGAATAAATGAAACCCGTGCAAATTAAAGGGAAAATTGTTAACTATCGGGTCGCTAAGGCCGATATGCAGGACGGCGGCCGGGCGGCTGGAGGTGCCGAGAGGAAGCAGGAAGCAAAACCCAAAGTCGTGCGTATGCACGAAAAGCTTGAGCGGCCTGAAACGCTGGAAGGCTCTACTTACAAGCTGAAAAGCCCGGTCATGGATCATGCGATGTACGTAACCATAAACGACATCGTTTTGAATGCCGGAACAGAACACGAAGGCCGCAGACCCTTCGAAATTTTTATCAACACGAAAAATCTTGATCATTTCCAATGGATCGTCGCGATGACCCGAATGATGTCGGCGGTTTTTCGCAAAGGCGGAGATGTAACGTTTCTGGTCGAGGAAATGAAAGCGGTTTTCGATCCGCGTGGTGGTTACTGGCTGCCGGGCGGTAAATATATGCCGTCGGTGATTGCGGAACTCGGACATGTCATCGAAAGGCATTTGCAAAAGATCGGCTTGCTGGCCAAGACGGACCTGGACGAACATCAGAAGAAAATGATTGAGGAAAAACGGGAAGAATTTATCGAGCAAAGCAAGCAAGCCGATGCTTTTGCAAAAAGTGAATTTCCCGAGGGAGCCCAATTGTGCGCCAAGTGCAACACGGTCGCCCTCGTACGCCTGGACGGGTGCATGACCTGTCTTAATTGCGGGGATTCCAAGTGCGGCTGACGGGCTGCTGGATGCGGCCTGTCTGACTTTAAGCGGCCTTCGGGCCGCTTTTTTTTTGCTGCGAAAAAATCAGGGATTCTCCGATCCGGCCGGCTCGTACCCTTTGTTAGAATTGGTCGAGATGTGAAAGGAACCGAGTGCCATGAGCAGAAATCAGCCGACGATTGGAACTGTAGCGCGCCAAGTTGGTATCAATGTTGAAACAATTCGTTATTACCAGCGCATAGGACTGGTAAAGGAGCCACCGAAGAGTGGCGGTTTTCGCTTTTATACCGAAAAAACGGTGGAACGGCTGCTTTTTATACGGCGTCTGAAAACGCTTGGGTTTACACTGCGGGAAGTCACCGGTTTGCTTGAAGTGAGCCAGAATGATTGCCACGCTGTGAGTCGAATTCTGGAAAATAAACACGCTGAGATATTGCAGAAAATTGATCAATTGCACCTGGCGGCGGATGAACTGCAGCAAATGAACCGGGACTGCCTGGACCAGTCCAGCTGTTCCGGTAGCCTGCCCTGCCCGAATATCCCTGGTCCCGAATAGGACGCCTTGACCCCGACAGCGGCGGCCGGCTCTGCTAGAGTAGTCGCACTGAAATGACCGGACTTCGCTGTGACCGGACTCGCTGGCAGATTAGTTCTGTTTTTCTTTTTTCTATGCCCGTTTTCACAACTCTGCGCGGACGCATACCTCACCGTTGACGACTATCAGCAACTGAATGCGGGTCACCAGCGCGCCTGGATCGCCGGTGTGGTTGACGGCTTGTTGTTGATGTCCCAGGGAAGTAATTTGAGCGGCCGCCGCTGGCTTCTGGACTGCGTCAGAGAGCGCACGATGGATCAGCTCCACCAGGCGTTTGCGGCGTATATCGAGTCAAATAGTGACTATGGTCGATATGCGGCGGCCGGAGAGTTTGCAATGGCGATGAACGAGTCTTGTCCCAGGACACCATTCTGATTGCGAAGACCTATAGTATGTATTTTGCTCCAGGCTCTTTCAGTCGAGTCGCCTCTCGATTCCAGCAAGAGCTCGCTTGGTATTCGCCGACAAAAATTACTGCTGACATCGAACTTATGACGCCGATAGGATTCCCCGAAACTGATACGGTCGATACATGCCGCTCCCACAGTTGACTCGCACAGGAAAAATTTTATCGCTGGTTGTGCTGGCTTGGCTGACCAGTGCCTGCGGTACGTTGCCTGTGGCCGCAGGTGACGGAGAATCAGGTGAACCGGCGGGGACAATCTGGGGGGACTACAAATGGCGTTTCAACAGCCCCGTCAATGTTTACCTGCGCAAGGTCGACGATAGAAGCCTGAGCTCTTTCGAATACAGTGCAAAGGTTTTGCCCGGTGAACACGAGTTGTTGGTGGACTGTGGTGTCGGCAAATCGAACAACCTGTCTCGATACATAATAAAAGTGAAAACAGAACCTGGGGTGAGTTATCGGCTAAAGGCCGTGCTGGCAAGCGGTAATCGCGAATGCTCGGGTGTGGAATTGGTCGAGGCACAGCGCTGAACCACTAATTAGCCCTTGTGGCCCGGAACATGCAAGGGGATTAATGCGAACCGCGTCACATTTGGTGCATATCCGTCCACGTATTATGTCAGGCGTCCCGGTGCTGTTTTTGACTCCGCCTGGGAACAATCCGCCAAGCAGGAGCCGCTAGATGGAAGCCACAATCAAGAACCGTCGCGGAATAGCGGTCAACTGGGAAGGTTCGGCAATCAGTCGCCCCCGGATTGTGGTTAAACCTCACCGTGTGTCGGAACTGATTGAGATCGTCAACAACCTGAAAAAATACCCATCACCCGTACGAGCGGTCGGGTTCCAGCACTCAATTACCCGGTGCGCCGTCGCTGACGGCGGCACGATCGTCGATATGCGCGACTTCGATCGCATACTCGAATATGGCCAGCGACATGTCCGCGTGCAGGCTGGCGTAAGGATTTATGATCTGGTTCAGGCGCTGGACAATCGTGGTCTGCAGCTTTGTGCATGTCCGGAATTCGGCGATATAAGCGTCGGCAGCGTGGCCTGCACCTCGAACCGTTATGTGGCGACCCAGGGGATACTCGGGCAGCTTTCCTCGACCGTCGTCGGCATGAAGCTGGTAACGCCACAAGGAACGCAACTAAACCTGACGGCCAAGCAACCGGAAATGCTCAATGTGATGCGCAGCAGTTTTGGGCTGATGGGTATTGTCTATGAGGTGACTTTTGCGGTTCGCGAGAAAATCGGGTTCTCGGTCAAACATCGGCGGGCGGTCGTCGAAGATTTGCCGCTGGCATTGAGGAGTGTCGGTGCAGATGGCGCCGGAATCAAATTGACGATTTATCCGTTTAGCGGAAAAGTCCATATGGAAACGAGGCGATCCAGCAAACTGGTCAGGAAAAGGCGTCAGCGGTTGCCGACGATTCGTGCCTGGGGCTGGAATTGTTTCGCGCCCTTTGTTGCACAAATATTAAAGAAACTGGTCCCGATCAGCGGGCTGCGCGGTAAGCAGCTGGACTTTTTGCTTTTTGGCGCACAACAAATGATGACCAAATTTACCGACGGCCGCACGGCCGATATGTCGGCTGTGTGTTTGCCGCGGTGCCGTATGCCGACGTGGGCGAGATGTACATATACGACCTGGGCGTTTCCGTCCGAGGGCTTTCCGGCACTGGTAGAGCGATACGTGAATTTCTGTCGCCAGTTTGAGCGCGATCACGGATTTCGTTGCGATCTTCCCACCAAATCGGTGCTCGTACCGCGGGACCCTGGCAGTTTGTTATCGTACGCCGGCAAGACGGATGTGTTTACGCTTGACGTCTTTTGCAGCGGCGGCACAAACTGGGATGATTTTCTGCTTGAGTTCAACGATTTCTGCTCATCCAATAACGGTATTCCGCTCCTGAATCAAACCAAAATGCTGTCTTCGCGGCAGGCTGCAAAAGGTCTCGGCCAGAATCTGGTGACCTTTAAGCGCCTGCGCAGGAATGTGGACAAGGAAAACCGGTTTACGAGTACTTTCTACGAGCCATTCGTTGGCTGATATTCTCCTCGCGCTTGCCGATATAGCGGAAAGCTCTGATATGATTTGTCTTGACTGACCCTGGTCAGGGGCAGAAATCGGAGTTGGTGCGGTGGGACCGATTAGTTTGCTGGGCAATTTGTTGTGGCTGTTTCTCGGCCCGGGGATTATCTGTTTTTTCTTTTGGGTGATTGCGGGACTGATCATGGCGGTGACCGTAGTCGGGCTGCCTTTTTCGATAGCCTGTTTTCGAATCGCCGAATTCGCCGCGTTACCGTTTGGTCGTATTCTCGTGGATGCGGAGGCGGTCGGCGAGGAAAAAATATTCGGCACCGCGCTTTATTCTGTGTTTTGGATGGTGCTGGCGGGTGTCTGGCTGACGCTCTTTCATGTATTGGTCGGCTTCTTGTATTTCATCACCATCATCGGGATCCCGTTCGCTCTGGCACATTTTAAACTCGCGCTCGTGTCATTTAATCCACTCGGCAAACGCATCGCATATCCGCAGTAAAGCGGAGCAATGCCTGATCACGGCGGACGACACTTTTTTAGCGCTAGGGCAGACAGTTTCATACGCCTTGTGGCCGGCTGGCGCGACTGGATACAATGCCGCTCCGCCAGAGTGGTTCTGATGCCGTCAAGGATTCAATATGTCCAGCTCGATAATCACCACACCGCCGCCGTTTAACGAACCGATCGGTACCTATGCACCGGGTAGCGAAATGCGCGCATCGCTGACCGTCCGGTTGGCACAGTTGATCGAGCAGGAGATCGAAATACCTGTGGTGGTGGGAGAACGTGAAATTCATACGGGGCGACTGGGAGAAAACCGGGCTCCGCATGACCATCAGCACTTGCTCGCCAGATATCACATGGCCGGAGAGAAGGAAGTGGGCCTGGCGATAGACGCTGCTACCAGCGCAGCCAGACACTGGGCTGCGATGCGATGGGAAGACCGTGCCGCGGTTTTTCTGAAGGCTGCCGACTTGCTGGCCGGTCCGTATCGAGACGAAATTAATGCTGCGACCATGCTCGGCCAGAGCAAGACCGTTTTCCAGGCCGAAATCGATGCAGCCTGTGAATTGATCGATTTCTGGCGGTTCAATGTGCACTTCATGGAACAGATTTACTCGGTGCAGCCGGAATCCTCGGACGGCATGTGGAATACATTGGATTATCGGCCGCTCGACGGGTTTGTTTTTGCGATATCGCCATTCAATTTCACATCGATAGCGGGCAATCTGCCTACGGCGCCGGCAATGATGGGAAACACCGTCTTGTGGAAACCATCGTCAACACAAACTTACAGCGCCTGGGTCATTTTGAAGGTGCTTCATGAAGCGGGATTACCGCCCGGCGTAATCAGTTTCCTCCCAGGCAAGGGTGCCGTTGTCGGTGACCCGGTTCTGGCGAGCCCGGATCTGGCGGGCATACATTTCACCGGTAGTACTGCGACGTTCAGGCACTTGTGGACGACGGTCGGTAACAACATAGACAAATACAACAGTTATCCACGCCTGGTCGGAGAGACGGGCGGCAAGGATTTTGTGTTTGCGCATCCAAGCGCCCACATTCAGTCGCTGGTGACCGCGCTAACCCGCGGAGCCTTTGAGTACCAAGGGCAAAAATGCTCGGCCGCGAGTCGGGCGTTTATTCCTGCCAGTCTTTGGGACGACGTAGTGGCCTGCATGCAAGAACAAATGTCGCGGATCACGATGGGCTCACCGCTGGATTTCAGCAATTTTATGTGCGCCATTATCGATGAGCGCTCATATAAGAATATCAGTGGCTTTATCGACCATGCCCGAGACAGCAAGGATCACAATATTCTGGCCGGCGGTGAATGCGATGACAGCAAGGGATATTTTATCAGTCCGACCCTGGTCGAGGCCGATAACCCGACATCGCGCCTGATGAGTGAGGAGATTTTTGGCCCGGTCCTGACTATGTACCGATATGACGATCAGCGGATGGATGAGGCGCTCGGCGCGGTTGAGCAGGCCAGTCCGTATGCACTGACCGGGGCAATTTTTTGTCGCGACCGGGGTGAAATTGCAAGAATGAGCGAGGCACTGCGATCGGCCGCCGGTAATTTCTATATTAATGACAAGCCAACCGGCGCGGTGGTTGGCCAACAGCCGTTCGGCGGTGGGAGAGCGAGCGGGACCAACGACAAGGCCGGCAGCATTTTTAATCTCATTCGCTGGGCATCGCCGCGGGCGATTAAGGAAACTTTTTCCCCGCCCCAGGATTTCCCATATCCGCATATGGCCGATGAGTAGACTCATCATTTCGATTTGATATGAACTCACCGCGTTCTGTAGCCGGATGCGAATAAGTGGCTTTCCCCGCTGGCCGGAGATTGCACGGTGAAGGATTTTCTCCTGGGTCTGCAATTCGTTTTTCGTGGCCTCTGCTGGTTAGGGCGAAAAGACATTCGGACCTTTGTCATCGTTCCATTAACGGTCAACGCGTTATTGTTTTCGCTGGCAATTTGCTGGGGAGGCAGCCGCTTAGGCAACCTGATCGCTGCAATTCAAACGGCGGCACCCGACTATCTCAGCTGGGTGGTCTGGCTGCTTTGGCCGGTATTTATTTTGCTTGCGCTGCTGAGCCTTTTTTTCGGATTTACCCTGCTGGCAAACCTGCTCGCGTCCCCCTTCAACGGGTTGTTGGCAGCGCGGGTCGAACACCTGGCTGACCCTGAAGCTTCCGGCCCGCCCGACTTGTCTCTATGGCAAGAGTTGCTGACAGCGCCCGTCCAGGAGCTGCGAAAGATTATTTACTTCTTGTTTCTGGCGATCCTGCCGGCGGCGCTCTGGCTTATTCCACCCTTGTATCCGCTGCTGCCATTTGCCTGGGCCGGGTTCGGTGCCTGGGTGCTTGCGGTGGAGTACCTCGATTACCCACTGGGCAATTGGCGTCTATCGATCAACAGCCAGCAGACGTTGATTCGCCGTCGTACGATGCTGGCCTTCGGGTTTGGCTGTGGCGTTACTTCGCTGACGATCGTACCGATAATTAATTTTGTGGCGATGCCGACGGCAGTCATCGGCGCGACGCTGCTGTGGACTGAACAGCTAAGACACCAGTATCTGGCGGAGAGGAATCGGGACGAGTTTGGGTGAAAAAGTTATGATGTCGACGGACGTCGATGTCGGGGACAAGGGAAACAGCTATGCGAGACAAACATATATCGTGCCTGCTAACAGGAATTTTCATTTTTACCGGGCTTGCCGGTTGTAGCGATGCCGGTGACGACAGGAGAGCTCAGGATCAGCAGCGATCCGAATTACCGGATACCGCCGCGGAGGCGCCGGAGGCGACACCGGAGAACTGGGCAGAAAGACGGCTGCCGATCTACGCGCCCTTTACGTTGTCGGCCGATCTCTCCCATCTGAGCGACAAGCAGCGGTCGATGCTGGTCAAACTCATACAGGCATCGGAAATTATGGACGATCTTTTCTGGCAACAAGCCGTCGGCGACAAGACCGCTTTCATGGCCAATATCGAGAGCAAAAACGCACGGGAATTTGCCCGGATGAACTACGGCCCCTGGGACCGGCTGGCGAACGAAATGCCGTTTATTGACGGTTATTTTGACAAGCCTCTGGGGGCGAATCTATATCCGGCTGACATGACGATCGAGGAGTTCAACGCCGCGGATCTTCCAGGGAAAGACGGTCTTTATACCTTGCTCAGACGGAACGAAAAGGGTGAGCTTTATGTGTTGCCGTACAGTCAGGCCTATAAGCCCCAACTACAGAGCGCGTCTTCGCTATTGCGTGACGCCGCGGCACTGGCTGACGACGGCGAGTTTTCAGCATATCTGTCCGCGCGAGCCAAGGCCTTACTCGACGATGATTATTTCGCCAGCGACATGCTGTGGATGGATATGAAAAATAATCCGATCGATATCGTCATTGGCCCTATAGAGACCTATGAAGATCGGCTTTTTGGTTACAAGACGGCGTTCGAATCATACGTCCTGCTCAAGGACCTCGCCTGGTCCGAGCGACTCAGTCGCTACGTCAGCTATCTGCCGCATCTGCAGGAAGGATTGCCGGTTCCGGAACCATACAAGACCGAGTCGCCGGGAACCGATTCGGATCTAAACGCTTATGACGTGCTGTATTATGCGGGCCACAGCAATGCCGGCGCTAAAACCATTGCGATCAACCTGCCAAATGACGAGTCGGTTCAGTTACAAAAGGGTACCCGTCGGTTACAACTAAAAAATGCCATGCAGGCGAAGTTCGACAAAATCATGCGGCCCATAGCCGATGAATTGATCGAGGAGAGTCAACGCAGTCACGTGACTTTCAACGCTTTTTTCACCAACACCATGTTTCATGAAGTGGCTCACGGACTGGGAATCAAGAATACGATCACCGGTGAGGGTACGGTTCGCCTCGCGTTGCGGGAACTCGCCTCAGCCATGGAAGAAGGCAAGGCCGATGTCCTGGGCGTGTATATGATCACCAGGCTTTTCGAAACAGGAGAAATCACCGATGGCGACCTGATGGACTACTACGTCACCTTTCTTACCGGGATTTTTCGTTCGGTCCGGTTCGGGGCCTCCAGCGCGCATGGCCAGGCCAATATGGTGAGGTTCAACTTCTTTCAGGACCTGGGAGCCTTCAGCAGGAACAGCGAAACAGGACAGTACCGAGTCGATTCTGACCGTATGCAGGAGAGTATAGCCGCCCTGTCTGAGCTCATCCTGACCTTGCAGGGCGACGGCGATTACGATGGCGTCGGGAGACTGTTTAGAGACAAGGGGATGATTGGAGGTGAGCTGCAATCTGATCTCGACCGTCTCGCTTCTGCTGGAATTCCGGTTGACGTATATTTCATTCAGGGAGTCGATGTACTGGGTCTTGAGCGGGCAGACGGTTCCTGACGGAGATTAATAGTGGCGACGCAGACTATTCGAAGGTTATTGTTCCTTCTGGTATTGCCTGTCATGGTCGCCATTCCATCCAATCAGGATGATCCGGACTGGATGGCTGACAGGGTTCTGGTGCTCAAATCACAGCGTAAACTTTTCCTGATCAGGGACCAGCGAATTCTCAAGGCGATCGAAATACGCCTCGGATTGGTACCGGACGGAGACAAAACCAGCGAGGGCGATTTCCGAACACCGGAAGGGTCTTATGTGCTGGATGATCGTAACCTTAACAGCGATTACTTTCTTTCCATCCATATCAGTTACCCCAGCCAGAATGATATCTCCGAAGCACACCGGCAAGGCGCTTCACCGGGTGGAAATATCATGATTCATGGTGTGCCAAATGAGAAGCGGCACGGCCGGGAGTACTACGCGGAATGGGACTGGACCGATGGTTGTATTGCGGTCTCGAATCCGGACATGATGGATATCTGGACAATGACAAAAGCGAACACGCCGATCGAAATCCTCCCCTGATGCGAAACTGGCAATGTTGTCAGACGAGGCTGACGACGCTACCGGGTTTGCTACGCACCGGTTCCGGAATGGACCCTCATACGGATCGCTGTTTTACAATAATACTATGAAAATCAATAAGTTCAGGTAAGCTCGATTGTGAACCAGTTCCTGTCTTGGGACCGGGGGTCCAATTACTGTAAACGCTCGGGTTGTCACCAGGATGGTAGTATGGGTGAGCGCGACACGAAACGCGTAGAAACAGAGTGGCAGGATGTCCGCAGGTCTGCACGGGCCGACGAAGAAGGCTGGGCCGCTTACCGAAGCTGGCTGGGTCAGGTAGCCGGGACCCGCGGCCGCCGCGTTATGGCCGACAGCTCGGTTTATACGCTGCAAGGTTACAAGGACTGGATAGCCCAGATTAAAAAAGACTGGGATTCTGATTCGACCGACCAATAAACGAATCGCTCAGACCACTCCCACCGAATTCATCGCGTTAGAGGGTCTGCCCTTTTCCCAGCTCAGAATTGATTTCCATTGATCGAGATCCTTACGCACTTGGTGTGGTTGCAATTCGTGAATCCCGATTCCCTGCTCGGCGCAACGGACATAGACTTGCGAGTCCCTCAACACGCCGACGATTGGAATTCTCAAATTTCGCAGGAACCGCATTAGCGACTGGTAAATTAACGTATTGCTTTTCACGCGGTTGGCCAAAACACCAATTCTCCCGTCGCTGCGCCTGATCCTGGCAACCAGCAAAAGATTTCTGATCAGATTTGTGGCCGCATATATATCGATATCCGATGGCACAACTGGAATCAGAATGGCCTGTGCACCGCGGGTAATCTCCGGCAACAGCTGTGGGTCTATCGCCGCCGGCGTATCGACAATGATTCTCCGGGACTCCGGACGGATGCGCATTTGCCAGCTTTTGGTTACTCGCGCTGGGTTTTCGAAAGCGGCGATACCATGTATTACAGGTAGATCGGCAAACCGTTTGCTAAGCCAGTGCATGCTCGAGCCCTGACGATCCATATCCATCAAGGTCGGCTCCAGTCCCTGGGTCGCGTAATACGCCGCGAGGTTGGTGGCAATTGTCGTTTTGCCTGATCCGCCTTTCGGGTTCAACACGACGATCTTCTTCATGACACCGAACGATACGCTAGATTGAGCCGGCAAAAAAGCTATTCGGGGATTATGTTCAGAGCATTGGTAAGGACTTATTGCCTTTGTGAACTGCAACACAGTGAACAGCTAACAGGTTCACTAAAGTCGTCTTCGGAAGCTGATTTTTCTGGAGCGAAGCATCGATGAGTAACCAATCTTCCAAGCGGCAGGATTCGAAGCCATTGAAGATGGACAGGAAAACCTGGGTGGCGAACGCGATAGCGGCGGCGACCAGATCGGTCGAACAAAATTCGTCTATGGGTCGCGGGAAGCTGCCTGTAATTGAATGCCCTGACCGGTCAAGGTTCGTCTGAAACCTGCTTGCTTGTGTCCCCGATGAATTTATGGATCCGGTGAAGGAGTTGACATGGAAGTGATCGTACAATGCCTTGATGAACTGGAGGATCTGGTCGCCGGTTTTGTTTTTTGGATAGGAACCTTGCCGCGGCTATTATTCCTCGGTGGTGTGGCAGTATACTGCGCCGGACTTCTGTACCTCAGACTCGGATAAGTTCCGATAGCCGGTAATGGTGTGACGTGTGTCACATAACGGCATTACGCGAAAACATAAACTATCCGGATTCAACCGGAGAAGAGCGTGAAAAAGACGGCCGACAATGAACGACGCGGTTATCGCAGCCGCCTGATAAACGATCCAGTGACGGCCGCGCAGAAAAAAAAGATGAGTGCGGTAAAAAACGCCAAAACCGAAAAGAGTGACCCGCTAATCAGCGACTCGCGGATCGACGAAATAATCGGCGATCCTTATTTGGCGAAACTGGCTGGCCAGAAAAAAACCGACTGAATCCTTCCGCAATACGATTACCGGCCGGGCCGGTAAACCCGTCACTCTTTTCTCAAATTATCGCTCGGTCAAAGAGCGGAGGAACTTAACCAGTCCCAGCCTATTGCCAAGACTCATCGCCATATTCGGGCTGATACTTTTGATCGCCATCAGCGGTCTGACCGGCATACTGTTGACCATTATTTCCGGCTTATTGGAACTCAAGGCTCGCAGTACAGCGTTTGCGACCTGATCCGGCGTACAACTTCCCAGACTGCGCGGCGCGAGCCGCTCTTTGCGCGCGAACAAGCCCACATCGGTGACGAATCCCGGGCAGATAGTGGTGATACCGACGCCGGTACCCTGCAGCTCGACCCAAAGCGATAATCCCCATTCGGAGAGCGCTGCCTTGGTACCTGAATAGGTGCTTCCATAAGGCATGCCCAGCCGACCGGCCAGCGACCCGATATTGATGATATGGCCAGACTTTCTCTCCAGCATCCCGGGCAGCAACTCACGAGTCAGCAACAACGGCGCGAGGACGTTGGTCAGCACGCTAGCGGTAATCTCCGCCGGATCCTGGTTCTGGTAAGCCGCCACCACTTCCAGCCCGGCGTTATTGATCAGAATATCGGTACCGGCGGCCTTGCTCGCCAACGCCAGCCGGTCGTCATCATTGGCAAGATCGGCGACGATAAATTCCACGTTGACCGAATCCGTTCGCAATCCTTCTGCAATCTCTTCCAATAATTCCCGGCGCCGGCCCGTCAGTAAAAGGTTGACTCCCTGCCCGGCCAGCGTCTTGGCAATATATGGCCCGAGACCTCCGGTCGCACCGGTCAGCAATGCTTGTCTCCCGCTGATCTGCTTCATTCTGTCTCCTGCCGGCCAACCACATGACCTATCCCCGAACCACAGTGTAATATCTGGAAGACAGGAGGGGGCGATGAAACACGAAAAAATTTCGCCGGAACCACACGGAGGAAATAAACAGGCCGACCTGAGCCGGTTGGATGATCTGCAATACAGTGTCACGCAGGAAAAGGCGACCGAAAGACCATTTACTGGCAGGCTGCTGCACAATAAGGCAAAAGGCACCTATGAATGCATTGTGTGTGGCAGTCACTTATTCGAGTCGGAAACAAAGTATGATTCGGGATCCGGATGGCCCAGTTTCTGGCTGCCGCTGGCTGAAGACCGCATACGTATCCAGGCCGACCACAGCCAGGGCATGTTGCGCTCCGAAGTTGGCTGCGCCGAATGTGGGGCGCACCTTGGCCACGTCTTCGAAGACGGTCCTATGCCCAGCGGACGGCGATACTGCATCAATTCGGCTGCATTAAATTTTGCAGAGTCGGAAGAAAACCAAACTCCATCCTCGAATCCAAGGAAGCCCTGATCTATTCATGGACTCGTATTTTGCGCCCAAAACATTCAGCTTCTGTGTTACAAATCTTCGCAATAACTAGCTATTACGTGCGCTTCGCGCCTTGAATCTGAACATTTTGGATCACAATCTACTTCGCCCATAATTAGATCAGAGCTTCCCCAAGACGAACAAACTATTTGGCGCGTCTTGCCGGCAGCCTAATCTCACCCGGTCCAACCGGAATGAAAGAGGAGAAATCATGCAACGCTCAATCTTTTTTACAGTAATTTTTGCGCTGGCGGCCTGCGGTTCCCCGGCGGTAACCAACACAGACGAAAATATGTCGACCGAAAACGGCACGGCCCAAACCGACGCCAGCGCGGATGTCGCTACGGAAGAGCAGGCTGCGCCGGTATTGGTCGAACTGGAAAACGGACTAAAATACCTCGAATTGGCCGCCGGTGACGGCCCGGCGATAGCGGCCGGAAATGGCGCGATGGTGCATTACACAGGATGGTTGTATGACGAGGATCAACCTGAGGGCAAGGGAGAAAAATTCGACAGTTCACGGGACCGCAATCAGCCGTATAGTTTTCCACTGGGCGCCAGCCGCGTAATTCAGGGATGGGATCTCGGTGTCGCGGGGATGCAGGTTGGCGAACGGCGCATGTTGATTATTCCTCCTGAACTCGGTTATGGCAGTAGCGGTTCAGGCGACGTTATTCCGCCGAATGCAACCTTGTTGTTCGATGTCGAATTGCTGGGTATCCGCTGATGAGAAAGGGCTATTTGCTGATGTTTGCCCTGTTGGCAGTTGCGAATTTGCAGGCGGCCCCGGCCGGCGACGGCGAGCAGGTACCAATACGCAATTATTACGTCGTGTCGGAGCGACTGGGAACCGGCGGCGCCTTGTCCGTCGGCGGCGTCCGCTGGCTCGCCAATCATGATTATCAGATGATCGTCGATATCCGCGACGAATTTGATGCAGACGAAGCCAGTGAAGCGCTTATGGAAGGTCTCACTTACATACATTTGCCGGTCTCGTGGAAATCACCGTCAGCAGACGAACTGGATGCATTTCTGTTGACGATAGCCGGTAATCCGGAGAAAAAAATCCTGATTCACTGCTTCGCAAATTACCGGGCGTCGGCGATGACCTACCTATACCGGGTCCTCGAGCAGGGTGCAGATAGCGACCAAGCGATGATCGATGTGACGGCGATCTGGGAGCCGAACCACACCTGGCAGGATTTCTTTGCACGGTCGATCGATGCACGGAAAAAGACCAACGAATAATCGAAAGGACGGGAACATGTTGAGAATTATTACCGGGTGGGTCGTCGGGGCGTCGCTCGCGATGCTGGTTCAGACGGCTGACGCGAGAACACTGATTCATGCAGGTCGCCTGATCGACGGTGTTTCGAAGACTTATCGTTCTGAAATCACCATCGTTGTCGAGGGTGAGCGGATCGTCGGTGTCGAAGATGGGTTTTTGGAGCCCGCTGGCGGCGACACGTTGATTGATCTGTCGTCGCAAACGGTGTTGCCCGGGCTTATGGATATGCACACGCACCTGGACCACCAGAACCATAGCCGCAGCTACATGGAGCGGTTCACGCTGAATGGTGCGGACTATGCTTTGATGGCCGCACATTTTGCGAGAGTTACCCTGCAAGCCGGATTTACGACGGTTCGCGATCTGGGTGGCCGGTATAACGCCGCCATCGCATTGCGTAACGCGATTACGCGGGGCGAAGCGAGCGGACCCAGAATATTCAGCGCCGGGAAATCCATCGCCACAACCGGCGGCCATGGCGATCCGACCAATAACTGGGCCGATATTATTGAAGGAGATCCGGGTCCGGCGGACGGCGTTGTCAACGGACCATCGCAGGCGGCACAGGCGGTGCGGCAGCGGTACAAAGACGGTGCCGACTTGATAAAGATTACCGCCACGGGTGGCGTGCTGAGCCCGGCAAAAAGTGGTCAGAATCCACAATTTCTGGAGCGGGAGCTGGAAGCGCTGGTAGCGACGGCGAGGGATTATGGTTTTCATGTCGCCGCGCATGCGCACGGCGCCGAGGGAATGAAGAGAGCGATTCGCGCCGGTGTCAGAAGCATCGAACATGGTACTTTTATGGATGACGAAGCCATGGCCCTGATGAAAAAGCATGGCACTTTTTTTGTGCCGACGATTTCCGCCGGGAAATTTGTCGCTGAAAAAGCCCTGGAGCCCGGCTATTTTCCCGAAATGATCAGAGTAAAGGCAGCGGCTATCGGCCCGGTTATCGAAAGAACCTTCGCCAGAGCGTACAAGAAGGGAGTAACTATCGCTTTTGGCACGGACAGTGGAGTCGGCGCCCACGGCTCAAACGCCAGGGAATTTGTTTACATGGTAGAGGGCGGTATGTCGCCAATGGAGGCGATCATGTCGGCTACTTCGGTGGCGGCCGAGCTGCTTGAGCAGATGGATAACCTGGGCTCAATTCGTCCGGGACGATTCGCCGATATTATCGCGCTCGACGAAGATCCGCTGCGTGATATTTCGGTGTTGCAGGACATCAGCTTTGTCATGCAAGGCGGCGTCGTGGTAAAGCGTCAGACTGACCGCGCAAGACAATAGAAAAATGGTCACGGCGTTCAGAATACTGGGATCATTTCTGGCCGCGATCGTCGTGGTTCTATTGTTGCTGATAACGGGACTCGAAATTTACGGGCAATTTCACGAGCCTGATGCAGCCGGACTGCAGGCACACCCTGTCGAGTTGCTTGACGAGTTTCGACGGGCGGACCTCGCCGCCGAACTGGGTGAAAATCGCCCGCCGCCGGATCCGGTAGCGGTGCCGAGGCTGGAACTGCCCGGCCCGACCACGAGCAACGCGAGCAGGGGCTTTGTCGAGCTGGAAGTCTGGGTCGGCGTCGATGGCAGCGTTGACCGGATAAAAGTTCTGAACGCGTTTCCGGAAGGGGTATACGAGCGTCAGGCCATCGAGGAAGTTCGTCAGCGACGCTTCGAACCGGCAGTGCCGGGACCCGCTTCAGAGAAACGCATAGAGGTCGTGGAATTCAGCACAGCGGGAGACGCTGGTTGAGGGCGATCAGCCAGCGAGCCGGGGATTCAGGGTATACAGTCCGGTAACGCTTGCTTCTCCGAGTATATGCTCTTGCAGGGCCGCGACAACATCGCCGCCGGTGAATGCGCCGTCGACCTCACACCTTTCCAGGTCGCTCGCGTACAAAACGAAATGGTATTGATGAACCAGGCTGTCGTTCCATGGCGGGCACGGACCGTCATATCCGAAATAATTACCGCTCATCGCTTCATCGCCGGCAAACCAGCCGGTGTAATCGTTGATGCCTTGCCGTGAGCCATCAGGTCCGGCTGGCTGTTGTTTGCCTCTCGCGGTTACACCGTTCGAACAACTGCCTCCGGCTATGCCGTCAGCCGATGGTGGAATATCGACCATGACCCAATGATAAAAATCGGTTCGCGGTAAATCCTCCGGCACCTCTCTGTCTTCCTGGTTCACGTCATCCGGCCTAGTCGGGACTGTGTCATCGACACACAGTAACACCAGCGAACGCGTGCCGTCGGGCAAGCCGCCCCAGCGCAGGGTCGGGTTGCGATTCGCGCTGAGTTTTACGTGCTCAACCGGGTCAATAACTGCAAATGCCAACACACCCGGTATGGCTTGCTGATTATCAAATTCTTCGATCTTCAGGTACATGAGAACCTCCGCCAATTCTCCGCAAAGAAATCACCGCTGGTTTGCTTAAATCCCGCTCACGATGCTTTGGCCATTCGCTCCATGTCCGCCAGGACGGCGCTGATCTGCTCAAACGCCCAGTCCAGCTGTTCGCGCGTAACGATCAGCGGCGGTGCAAAACGAACCACGGTTTCGTGAGTTTCTTTACTCAGCAGCCCCTTCTTCATCAGACGCTCGCAAATTTCCCGCGCGGTCGCCTTCGCCGGATCAATTTCCATTCCGATAAACAGTCCTTTGCCGCGCAACTCGCTGATCAGTGCGCTGTTGATCGTTTTCAACCGGCCAAGAAAATACTCGCCCATTTCCTGACTGTGTTGTGCCAGATCGTCTTCGATCAGAATGTTGAGCGCTTCGAGTCCGACTGTCGCAGCCAGGGCGTTGCCGCCAAAGGTGCTTCCGTGTGTACCAGGCTGGAATACGTCCATGACCTCCCGGCGTGCGAGAAAAAGGGATACCGGGAGAATTCCGCCACCCAGCGCCTTACCGAGGATTAAGCCATCCGGCTTGACGTTTTCGTGGTCACAGGCGAGCAGTTTCCCGGTGCGGCCGAGGCCGGTCTGGACTTCGTCGCAAATCAGCAGGACATTGTGTCGGCGGCAAATTTCCGCACATTCACTCAGATAGCCGTCGGGCGGAATATTGATGCCCCCCTCGCCCTGGATCGGCTCGACCAGGAACGCAGCCGTTTTTTCGGTTATCGCCCCCTCCAACGCAGCCGAATCGGCATAACTGATCGTTTTCAGGCCACCCGGGAAAGGTCCGAAGCCTTTTTGGTACTCCGGATCCGAAGAGAGTCCGACGATGGCTATTGTACGACCGTGAAAATTCCCCTCGCAAGAAATAATCTCCGCCTGATCCGTGGCGACGCCTTTAACTTCATATGCCCATTTGCGCGCAGCTTTTAATGCTGTCTCGACCGCTTCGGAGCCGGTGTTCATGGGCAGCGCCATGTCCTGGCCGGTCAACTCACAGGCGCGTTGCAGGAATGGGGCCAGTTTGTCTGAATGAAATGCCCTGGAAACGATGTTCAGGGTGGCTGCCTGATCACTCAAGACTTTGACCAGCCGCGGATCGGCATGACCATGACTGACTGCAGAGTACGCACTCATCATATCGAGATACTTGTTGCCTTCATCGTCCCAGACATGGACTCCTTCGCCGCGAACCAGCACGACCGGCAACGGATGATAGTTGTGTGCGCAATAGCGCTTTTCCAGTTCGATCGTAGAATTCATGACACGCCTCCGGGGAACAAAAAAACAAGCCGCTTGGGCTTACGGCAGGCCACCAATTTTAGGGTATATCCGGTCTGATTATCCAGAGATGCCTTGCGGCCGGGTGTGCCCGGACCGCAAGGCCATGTAATACTTGCGCGGCACGATTTGCCAGGAGAGCCGCTTGCATCAGCAATATCTGATTCTTGGTCTGGTCGCTGTCGTGGCATTGGGGGTGCTGGCGTTGTGGGCGGCCTGGCGCACGCGCGTTCCGGCGATTTTGCTGATGTCATTAGCCGGTCTGATCGCCGGCCCGGTACTCGGATTAATCGATCCCAGCGAAGATCTCGGATCTCTGTTCCAGCCAACCATTAGTCTTTGTGTTGCGGTGATTCTTTTTGAAGGCGGCCTTAGCCTGCAGCTTCGCGATCTTAAACTTGCCGGCATGGGCGTTCGCAGGCTGACTTATTTCGGTCCGCCGCTGGCGTGGTTGCTGGCTGGTTGCGCGGCGCATTATTTGGCCGGACTCGGCTGGGCCGTTTCGCTGGTGTTCGGTGCGATTATGGTCGTGACCGGACCGACGGTGATTATCCCGATGCTGCGGCAAGCGGGTCTGAATCGCCGCACCGCCTCTTACTTCAAGTGGGAAGCGATCATCAACGACCCGATGGGCGCGTTGCTCGCGGTTCTGGTGTTCCAGTTTTTTGTTCTGTCCGGCGGCGAGCCAGGTTTGTCGCCACTTGCCGGCGGCCTGGGCCGGGCGATATTGGCGGGCGTGCTTCTGGGCGGTGTCGGTGGCTGGTTGATCGGAAAAGCGTATATCCACGGGCATGTCCCCGAGTATCTTAAATCACCGGTGATGCTGACTGCAGTACTGGTCATTTTTGCGGTCACCAATGTCGTACAGAACGAGGCTGGCCTGCTTGCAGTCACGATCATGGGTATGGTCGTCGGCAATATGAATCTGCCGAGCATTCAGGACATGAAGCGCTTCAAGGAGTACATCAGCATCATGCTGGTCGCGATGGTTTTTGTCATGCTGACAGCCGATTTGGAATTTGCCCGGTTCGCCGCACTGGATTACAGGGGGATTCTCCTTGTGGCAGCGGTTTTATTCCTGACCCGGCCCGCCAGTATCCTGATATCGACGATCGGCTCCGACGTGGAATGGAAAGACAGATTATTGCTGGCCTGGATCGCACCCAGGGGCATCGTCGCGGCGGCCACCGCCGGCGTGATGGCGCCAAAATTGGCCGAACAGGGGTTTTCCGGTGCCGACGCTTAGCTGCCACTGGTATTTGTGGTGATTTTTTCGACGATCACATTGCATGGCCTCTCGATAAACTGGCTGGCAAGTCGTCTTGGCCTGGCCGACACCAGCCGCGACGGCGTGCTACTGGTGGGTGCGACGCCATGGACCGTTGATTTCGCGCGAACGCTGCACAACCTGGGGGTGCCTGTCCTGGTGGTGGATAGTTCGTGGCACAACCTTCGTACCGCGCGTCTTGCGGGCATCAAAGTTTTTTATGGCGAGATACTTTCAGAGTTCGCGGAGGAGTCGATTGAGTTGGGTCGTATGGGGACGGTGCTGGCGGCAACCAACAATGACTCATACAACTCGCTCGTCTGTACCGCATTGGCGCCTGAAGTCGGTCGAAGCCAAGCATTTCAATTACCGATGGGGGAACAGGGGGAGGACGACCCTCGGGGGTCGCCCGAGGGTTAAGAGGTCGCATGGCATTCGACGAACAGGCTGTTTTCGAAAAACTCTGGCGCCAGCATGTCAGGGCCTGGACTTTTTACAAGACGCGGATCACAGAGAATTACTCATACAGTGACTTTCTAGGGGATTGCCCGAGCGAGGCCATTAAACTTCTGGTGCTTGATGAGAACCTCAAGGTTCAGTTTATTTCGACAGACACCGAACCCGAACCCGGAGTGGGTGAAACGGTTGTCTACTATGGTCCGGAACGTACAGTGGACCAGAATGTCGAAGATCAGGAAAAGTCCGGAAACGAAAACGCCGATCACGAATCCAATGGCCCGCGTTGAAAAAGTAATTATTCAAGGCCCTGCCGGCGCTCTCGAATCCCTGTTGGAAATTCCGCGAGATGGGGCAGCAAGAGCAGCCGTTATTTGTCATCCGCACCCTCTATATCATGGCACGATGACGAACAAAGTCGTGCACACGCTGGCGCGTACGTTCCGACGGCTGGGAGCCGCTACCTTGCGTTTCAATTTTCGTGGCGTCGGCGCGAGCGCAGGGCTCTATGACGAGGGCAGGGGCGAAATTCAGGATGCGCTGGCCGCCGCGGCCTACATGCGAGAAAAATTTCCCGGCGCCAGGCTTTGGATGGCCGGATTTTCTTTCGGTGGGGTGGTGGCACTGCAAGCGGCGGCGCTGGCCGACGCCAGCCTTCTGGTTACTGTTGCACCCGCTGTGCATCGACTGGAGTATAGCGAGACGATGAACCCAGGGTGCCCGTGGCTCCTGATTCACGGCGAAGCCGACACGACGGTGAATTGCGAAGAGAACATGAAATGGCTGGCACAGCTGGACACGCCGCCAGAAATATTTATCGCGAAAGGCTGCGGACATTTTTTTCATGGCAAGCTGAATCTTTTACGCGACACAGTGACAGAAAAACTCCTTGAAATGGGGGTAGCCTGAACAGGTATCTCACTGATCCTTTCAGAAACTAATCATGTTGAAATTGGTTGTCACAGCGCTCAAGCAGCAATTCGAATCTGCCGGCAATGATCAAAGCCACAGCCATGAGAATGCGCTGAGGCTGGCAACCGCTGCGTTGCTCGTGGAAATGGGCGGAGCTGATCATTACAGCGAAGGTGACGACGCGGAATTGATACTTGAGTTGCTGAGAAATCATTTCACTCTTGACGTGGACGAGGTGGCGACGTTGTTTGAATACGCCAGTTTACAGGCGAACGAATCGGTTTCACTGCACGAATTTACGAGCGTGTTGCATCGGTCTCTGACGAACGAGGAGCGGGAGAGGTTGCTTGAAATGATGTGGCGTATTGCTTACGCGGACGAATATCTCGATCCGTTGGAGGATGCGTTGGTACGGAAAGTCGCCGACTTATTGTATGTGCGTAATACGAGCTTGATGAAAATCCGCAACCGGGTGCTGGCGAGTCAGAAATAAGAGCACTAATGATCTCCAGGCGCTCTATTCTGGATTGCGAATACCGGCCTCGCGAAGCACTGGTGGTATGGTGCCCGGAGCTTGGATCAAAACCCGTTTGTTGCGGCCGGTTCCGCCGGAGAGAATCCGGATGTGTGACGGAGCCACTGTGAAAGACTTTCCAAGGAAATTCGCAAGCTGTTGGTTGGCCTTATTGTCAGCGGGCGTCGCGGTCAGCCTGACTTTGTAGCGTTGTCCGTACGGCCCGGCAAACGCACACTGACTGGCCCGCGGTTGTATCCGCAGGTCGATAATCAGGTTCTCATTGTCCCAACGATAAAACGACATCAACTCACTGCGAGGATCAGCGCCTGCAGGGCCAGCAACACGAACAGCGGAGCCAGATCCAGACCGCCGACTGGCGGCAGCAGACGCCTTATCGGCCTGATCAGCGGCTCGGTCAAAGACACCAGTATGGCCGTGACCGGGCTGTAACCAGCGGACCCGACCCAGCTCAATATCGCTCGAATCAAAACGGCGAAGAAGAAAAGACGCAGTCCATTAAGCAAAAACCTTTGTAGTACCAACAAAAGCAAGATATCGGCGGATGGTGTCGACAGGCCATTGATCGTAAGCAAAAGCACAGTCAGAGCGAGCTCCAGCGCCAGGGCGACGATAATGGTGGCCAGATCGAGCCCCTTCCACCCGGGGATAATTCTTCTAACCGGGCGCACCAGTGGTCCGGTAACGCTGACGACAAATTTCGACAAAGGATTATGAAAATCCGCTTTGACCCATTGCAATAGAAATCGCAACAGGAAACACAAGATATACAGATCGCCGATCGTGGACACCAGAAAAGAAATCGCGTTCATCGTTGCGCAGCGTTCCTACTCAAGAAAGTACAGCTAAACATAGCACGGCCGGCAATCGGTTCAATCATCACGTGTTCCCGCGTTCGTTCGGGTCAGCCTGGCCGTGCGCCAAAAAATGCCGTCCCAATCCTGATCAATGTCGCTCCCTCGGCGATCGCCGCCTCAAGATCATTGCTCATTCCCATCGATAAGGTGTCCAGGGCAAAGCCCTGGCCATTCAGCTGGTCGCGCATTTCAGCGAGCCGTGCAAACCAGTGGCGCTGCCGGGCCGGATCCGCGGACGGTGGCGGAATACACATGAGCCCTCTCAGTCGCAGACGCGGTAAGTCAGCGATTTCGCCAGCGAGGGTCACCAGCGCATCCGGCTTCACGCCGGATTTCCCCGGCTCATCGGCCAACGCGACCTGCAGGCAGATATTTAACCGTGGTTGATCCGGTTGCCGGTACTTATTCAGCAGTTTGGCAACACGAAGCCGATCGACACCGTGCGCCCAGCTGAAAGCGGCAGCGATATCGCGCGTCTTGTTGCTTTGAATGCGACCGATAAAATGCCATTCGATCTGTAGGTCCCGGAGTTGTTTTTGCTTGACCAGCGCCTCCTGGACGATATTTTCCCCAAAATCGATCTGACCGGCGGCAAAGGCCGTTCTTATTGCTGCCGCCGGATTTTTCTTGCTGACCGCCAGCAGCCTGACCGAATCCGGGTCGCGGCCACTGTTTTCGCAAGCCCGCCGGATTCGCAGTGTCAGTCCCGACATATTCTGTGTGACGTTCGTCATGTTTTACTTAAGCTGGGTTCGCTATACTGAGCATCGCTGGTTTTAGACAGTTATGGGCCAGAATTACCGTATTTGACGCTTTGACTACAGGAATTTGAATGTGGCTGCTGATATTGCACAACTCTTGACGTTTTCGGTGAAAAATAAGGCGTCAGACCTTCATTTGTCAGCAGAAATGCCGCCGCTTATCCGAGTGGATGGTGACGTAAAACGAATCAATATGCCCGCATTGTCCCATAAAGACGTGCACGCGATGATTTACGACATCATGAATGACAAGCAGCGTAAGGATTATGAGGAATTCTTCGAAACCGACTTTTCCTTTGAGATTCCGCAGCTGGCCCGGTTCCGCGTAAATGCCTATAACCAGCATCGGGGAGCGGCTGCCGTATTCAGAACCATTCCGTCGGAAATCTTGTCGCTGGAGGATTTGCAGGCGCCAAAAATTTTCAAAGATGTGGCCATGTACCCGAGAGGGCTGGTGCTGGTGACCGGACCGACGGGGTCCGGCAAATCAACTACGCTGGCCGCACTGATCGACTATATCAACGACAACAAGCCGGATCATATTATTACCATCGAGGACCCGATCGAATTTGTGCACGAGAGCCGTCGCGCACTGATCAACCAGCGCGAGGTACACCGTGACACGCTGGGTTTCAACGAGGCGATGCGCTCTGCTTTGCGTGAGGATCCGGATGTCATTCTTATCGGCGAAATGCGTGACCTGGAAACCATCCGGCTGGCCCTGACCGCGGCGGAAACAGGCCACCTCGTTTTCGGTACGGTGCATACGAGTTCAGCCGCCAAGACGATCGATCGGATCGTTGACGTCTTTCCGGGGGAAGAAAAGGAAATGGTGCGATCCATGCTGTCCGAATCACTACGTGCCGTCATTTCACAAACTTTGCTGAAAAAGATCGGCGGTGGCCGGATCGCGGCGCATGAAATCATGATCGGTACGCCCGCGATCAGAAACCTGATTCGCGAAGGTAAAATCGCGCAGATGTATTCGGCGATTCAGACCGGTCAGAACATGGGTATGCAAACGCTGGACCAATGTCTTCAGGACCTGACCCGGATGGGCATGGTCAGCAAGGAAGAGGCCAGGTTCAAGGCTGCCAACAAGGAAACCATTTAGGGTTTAGCGGAGCGTCGATATGGCAATGGAACGGGAACAAGCGACCAAGCTGATGCAGGATCTGCTTCGCCGCATGATTCAGGTGAATGGTTCTGATTTGTTTATTACCAGAGGATTTCCGCCGGCGATCAAAGTCGACGGCGAGGTAATGCCGGTGATGGAAAAGGCGTTGAGCTCCGAACAAAGTGCGCTGATCGTACGGTCGATTATGAACGACAAGCAAACCCGGCAATTCGATTCCACCAGGGAATGTAATTTCGCGATCAACCCGAAAGGTATAGGCCGTTTTCGGGTAAGCGCCTTTGTTCAGCAGGGCTACACCGGCGCCGTGCTCAGAACGATTGTTACCAGGATCCCCACGCTAGATGAACTCGAACTGCCAAGTCAACTGAGCGACGTCGTGATGAACAAGCGCGGACTGGCCATTATCGTCGGCGGCACCGGTTCGGGTAAATCGACGACACTGGCCGCGATGATCGGTTATCGCAACGCCAACACTCATGGGCACATCATTACGATCGAGGACCCGGTCGAGTATGTGCATTCGCACGTGAGTTGCGTCGTCACTCAGCGTGAGGTGGGCGTAGACACGGAATCGTGGCACTTCGCTCTGAAAAATGCTTTACGCCAGGCGCCCGATGTCATATTGATCGGCGAAATCCGGGATCGCGAAACCATGGAATATGGGATCCAGTTTGCCGAAACCGGTCACTTGTGCCTGGCGACCTTACATGCAAACAGTTCCAACCAGGCGCTGGATCGCATCATTAACTTCTTTCCGGATGAACGGCGCAGTCAGTTGCTGATGGATTTGTCTTTGAATATCATAGCGTTGATCTCGCAACGATTAATTCCGCGCGAAGGCACCAAGGGCCGCGTCGCGGCGATGGAAATCTTGCTGGCCTCACCGTTGGTCAACGACCTGATACTCCGCGGTGAAGTCCATCAGTTAAAGGAAATTATGGCCAAATCGAACCGGCTGGGCATGCAGACATTTGATCAGGCGCTGTTTAGCCTGTATGAATCCGCCACGATTTCCCATGACGACGCGATGCGCAACGCCGATTCCAAGAATGAGCTGCGTCTGCGCATCAAACTTGAAAGTAATCGTGATTCATCGTCCGGCGATGCCGCAGCGGAAGATCTCTCGGTGGTCGGTGATGAACGCTAGGAGTGCCCTCGGCGGGGCGGGAATCAGCATAAGGAATATTTGAGCGGGTATTAAGGATGAACACCAAACCACTTTTTAAACTGATGGTGGAAAAAAGCGCCTCAGACTTGTTTTTCACTACCTATGCGCCGGTCAAAATCAAGATCGAGGGCCGCATCATGAGTGTTAACAAGATCGAGCTGACACCAAAGATGGTCAAACAGGCCGCGCTTGGCTTGATGAACGAAGAGCAGATCGAGCATTTCAACAAACACTTGGAAGTCGATTTCGCCATATCGGAACCAGGCCTCGGGCGGTTCAGGGCTAATGTTTTTCACCAGCGCGGCAACGTGGCCATGGTGTTGCGCTATGTAACGTCTGAAATGCCGCGGTTGGACGATCTCGGCTTGCCGCTGGTGTTAAAAAAACTGGCGATGATCAAACGTGGCCTGATTCTGATGGTCGGCGCAACGGGCTCGGGTAAGTCAACAACCCTGGCCGCGATGGTCAATCATCGTAACGAAAGTGTGTCCGAACATATTATTACCATTGAAGACCCTATCGAATTTCTTCACCCCAACCGGAAGTGCATTATTAATCAGCGTGAGCTGGGTCTGGATACGAAATCATATGAAGTCGCTCTGCGTAGCGCGATGCGAGCCGCCCCTGATGTGATTCAGATAGGTGAAATACGCGATCGCCTGACGATGAACGCGGCACTGACACTGGCCGGCACAGGACACCTCGCCATCGCAACCCTGCATGCCAACAATGCACCGGAGACGCTTGACCGAATCATCAATCTGTATGCGGTCGAGCAGCAAAAGCAAATATTCATGGACTTGTCCCATTACCTGAAAGCGGTTATTTCCCAGCGGCTGGTCATGGGCAAAGACAAGCGGCGTGTCGCCGCGGTCGAAGTGATGCTGCAAACGCCGCACATCGCCGAGCTGACGCTGAAGGGAGACATATCGGGCGTCAAGGAAGCCCTGTCAAATAGCGACGAGGCCGGTATACAGGATTTCGATACCGCGCTATATAGCCTTTTCCGGGATGGGCGAATCGATCTCGAGGAAGCGCTTGCCAATGCAGATTCGCGAACCAATCTTGAAACAAAAATCAATTTTGGCTGATAACAGGACGCATTACTGCGGGTAAACGGCGCGGGAATCGAAAACCGGTCCGTCCACGCAGACTCGCTGCATCGTAATTCTTTCTTCGTCGTGAATTTCCACGGTGCAGCCAGCGCAACCACCGACCGCGCAGGCCATGAATTCCTCCAGTGAAATCTGGCAAGGAAGATTGAAACTTCGGGCAAGATCGGCGCAGGCTTTCAGCATCTGGACTGGACCGCAGGCGAAAATCTCTACTCTACCCAGTTCTTCGAGACTCAACGAGTCAAGCCACTGTCTGGCAAGCTCAGTGACAAAGCCTTCATAACATCCTTCGTACCCGGACCCGCTCGCCAGCCTCGACGGTATTCCCATGGATTCCAGTAATGGCATTGCGTGACTGCTCTCCCTGCCGAGGCCTGGGACTGGTAATGTTGATTTGACCGCTGCGAAAGGAAAAGGCAGCTCAGAACCCATGAGAACCACGGGTTTCATAGCTTCACCCGATCCGTCGATCAATGTCTCCGCAAGGAAAATCATCGGCGGAATGCCAACACCGCCGCCGATCAGCAAGGGCCTGGAACACTGTGCACCGGCAACAAAAGGTCTTCCTATCGGGCCCATGATGCTGATGGAGTCGCCTTTGCGCCGCGAGGACAAGTGCTGCAAGCCGTGGCCGATGACCTTATAAAACAGCTCCAACCAGCCATCCTCTCTACTGGCACGCATGATGGACAACGGTCGTCGCATCGGCACCGCCGGATCGCAACAGACATGGACGAATGTCCCCGGCCTGGCAGTGCCGGCGCATTGGGGTGCGTGCAGTCGAATAATGTACTGCTGACCGTCGTATTCCTGCTGGGAAATAACGCTGGCGTCTTCAATAAAAATCGTATCACGATGCTTCCTGCCATAGCCGCTCAAGATTTCTTGCCTTCCGCGATCGCCGCGAGTACGGCCATACGAATTGCGACACCATTACCGACCTGCTGACGCACCACGGACTGACAACCGTCGGCGACTTCGTCATCCATCTCTATACCGCGATTTATCGGGCCGGGGTGCATGACGATGGCGTCATCCTTGGCGAGTTTTAGCCGTCGCGCGGTCAGGCCGTAGAGCTGCCTGTATTTATCCAGATCCGGAATGTCCGCGGAGTTCATTCTTTCTTTCTGGATACGCAGCATCATAACCACGTCGCAATCAGCGATCCCTGTATCACAATCTGAATAGCGCCGCGTATGAGTCAGTTCGTCGGCATCTGGCAGCAGGTTTTCGGGCGCGACCAGCCGCAGGTCATGGACACCGAGCTCCAGCAGAGCATGGCAAGCGGAGCGGGCAACCCTTGAGTGACGGATGTCTCCAACGATGGCAATGCTGAGGTCTGCAAATTTTTTCTTGTGTTGTCGAATGGTCAACGCATCGAGCAGGCCCTGGGTAGGGTGTGATCGGTGGCCCTCACCGGCACTGATTACGCTTGCCTCCTGCCCCAGGGTTCTCGCGATCGACCGCATCAATCCCGTTTCTTGGTGGCGGACCACGAAAAATTCGACGGCCATCGCCTGGATCGTCTGTAACGTATCCAGTGCGGTTTCGCCCTTGATTGCGGAAGAGGCAGGGACGGCAAGATTTACGACCGCGGCACCCTGTCGTCTGGCCGCGAGTTCGAAAGATATCTGGGTCCTCGTGCTCGCTTCGAAAAAAAGGTGACACACGGTCAAGCCCCGCAGGGAGCCATCGCCGGGCCCGGGACGTCCCGGCGCGAGAAGATATTTTTCGGCCCGATCCATCAACTGGGTCAGCAAAGTCTCTCCGAGCCCCTCAAGTGAGACCAGGTGGTGTAACCGACCCTGACTGTCGACCTGTTCATTCACGTCTGATTGCCGCTCCGGCTGGACTGGTTGGATACCGTTACCCGGTGCCGTGCGCATCCTAATGAATCGCTTCGCCATTGTCATCCAGCGGACTCAGTCAGCCACTGTTGCAAAAGCAGACGAGCCGCCTCCTGGTCGATCAATTCCTTGTTGATCCGTCTTTTACGCAGTCCATCTCGACGTTGCTGGCGCAACTGGTCCATCGCCTCACTGGAGCTAAGCCTTTCATCGACGGGCTCGACGGGAATCCGGCTACGCTTTTTCAGCTCACCGGCAAACTCCAGCGCCCGATCCGACATTTCGCTGGGGCTGCCATCCATGTTGCACGGGTATCCGACGAGCAGTAGCACCGGTTGCCAATCTTTCAGGAGATCGTCGATTGCGGACCAGTCGGGTCCGCTCTCCGAGTGATTAACGACACCTAGGCCACGTGCGTTGCCGAGTATTGTTTCAGCGACTGCGACGCCAATTCGCTTGAGTCCGAAATCGAAAGCAAGCAGCGTGCCCTGTAGATCTTTCGCGTTGATTCTTGTGGAGACGGCTGTGCCGTCCTGCCCACCGGGGGGGGTCTCAGGCATGGCCGGCGTAATTACTGATGTTTTTCACATCGACACCCAGCAACGCCACGGCAGATTCCCATCTCTTTTCATACGGCGTATCGAAGAGGATGTCACTGGTGGCCGGAACCGTCAGCCAGGAATTTTCAGCCACTTCCTGCTCCAGCTGCCCTGCCGTCCAGCCGGCGTAGCCGAGGGCAACGATCGCCTTTTCCGGGCCCTCGCCACGAGCCATCGCCTGTAAGACATCCTGCGAAGTTGTGACCTGTACGTTTTCTCCGGTCTCCATCGTCGAGTCCCAGTTGCCGCCAGGCGGGTGCAAAATAAATCCTCTTTCCTGCTGTACCGGCCCACCGAGCAACACCGGCGTCGTACCGCCGACGGTCGGGCTGTGCTCCAGTTTGAGCTGCTCAAAAATGTCCACCAGGCAGAGATTCATTGGCCGGTTGATGGTAATACCCAGCGCGCCCTGCTCATTGTGCTCGCAAATATAGGTAACACTGCGCTGGAAATTCGGGTCGCCGAGCGCCGGCATCGCAATTAGAAACTGGTCGTTTAAAAAAGTATCGTTGGACATGTCTTTATTATAAGCGATTCGCAGTAACAAGATTCGGTATTTTTCGGTCGCCGCCGGCGTTACCTGTGTGCTCTCTCCTGCGCATTCGAGATGAACTGCCACTCGTAGGCGAACCGGACTACGTCATACTTCTTCCGCAGATCATCCGGAAATGGATCAAAAGGCGCGGCAAGTCGCAGGATTCTCAGCGCCGCTTCGTCCAGATGCTTTTGTCCCGACGACCGCAGTACGATGATTTCGCGCAGCAGGCCATCGGATTGGACCACTACCTCCAGGGTGGGGTTGATTGCGTCGTTGGTGTCCACCGGAAAATTCTGTGTTCCGACTTTTTCGATCTTGCGTCTCCATGAATCCAGATATACAGCAATATCTGAAGCGGTGGTGTCGGCCGTAATCAGTAATTCTCGCTGACCTGAAAGTCTCGCGGTCTCATCAATATCGGCAATCACATCCAGGCTGAGGTCGTTTTGCTGGCGATCGGTCGGGCGCTGGCGCGTTATCGCGGGTTGCTCGCTGGGATCCGGAACCGTGCTGACCTTACGGTCACTTTCGGCCCTGCTCGCGAGCAATTCTCTTTGTTGTACACGCTGACCCGGATCGGTCAGTTCGAGATCACTGGCGCCGGGCATGCCATCCTGTGGCAGGCTCGCAGGAACGGGCAGCGGCGTCGCCGGTGAGTTCTCTTCGGCCGCCGTACCGCTACCGGTCTGACTGGTCTGCGCCTGATACTCAGCTTCCCTTTTTTTCAGGTCATCGGTCGGGTTAACCAGCAGGGCGACTTGTAGCGAGGGTTGATACGGCTGATCCGATGGGAGCACGGGAGCAAACGTGACCCCGAGAATGACGATGCCGTGAAATACGGCGGCGACAAACAGAGTGGTGACCATTCTGTCCTTGATGCTGTTGCCTGTTGCAGGCTCTTCGCTCATCCGCTTTTCCGTCGTCGAGGCGCCGCCCATTATATGACAGCGGCCACGTCAGTGCTGGCCGACAATGCTGATCGCTGTTCCGTCGGCCACCTGGAGCTGAATCCTGGCGGCCATTTCGGCTGTCATTTCTATATGGCCATCGCTGGCAATCAACATGACCTCGTGGATTCCCATCGAGTCGGCGACCGCTGACCACTCGCCAGGCCCCGCCACGAACAAAGCGGTTGCCGCCGCATCCGCGGTCGCGCCGTCTTTCCCGATTACGGTTACCGACATGGTCTCTGCGGCCGGGTAGCCGGTCCGTGGATCAAGAATGTGATGATAACGCCGGCCCTGAAATTCGAAGTAACGCTCATAATCCCCGGAAGTAAAAACGCTTTCATCATCCTGGATCAAGATGCCGGCGATGACGCCAGGTCCACGGGGATTTCGTATGCCAATCCGCCATGAGCGCCGGCCAGGGCTGCCGATGGCTCTGAGGTCACCCCCGGCATTGATGATGGCGTTATCGATACCGGCCTGCCTTAACAGCTTGATCGCCCGGTCGACCGCCACGCCCTTGGCGAGGCCTCCCAAATCGACAGCCCACCCCGGCCGTGGCGAAATCAGACGCCCGTTTTGCCAGGCGATCTCCTCGTAGCGCGGGATGGATCGCAGCAGCCTGTGCAGTTCTTCCGGGTCGGGGGGCATCGTCCCCGGCTTAGCCTCGTTAAATCCCCATTTCCTGACCAGGGCGGCTACCCCGGGCTGAAACAGGCCGCCACTGAGTTGTGAGTACCCCAGCGCCCGTCGAATCGTCTGCTTCAGCTCCTCATCGCCAGTCGCGGTTCCCTCGTTCATCAGGCCCGAGTTGAATACCCCCAAGGCGCCCGTGTCCCAAGGATGCCAACGATGATGCAAAGTTTCGAACATGTGTCTGATTTCTTCGCCGGCCGCATAGGCGGCTGCATCCGGTACGCCCCAGACTGACAGTTCGATCGTCGTGCCGAAGGCGAGGAATTCGGTATGCCAGGTCGATAACCGGGGCTGGCAAGAAGAGGTCAGCAGTACGGCGCATACCGCCAGGAGCGGCTTAATGGCCCGACACCTCATTCAGTCTGTCTTCGATGGCATCCATGATCAGCGCTGCAATATTCAACTTGAATTCCGCATCGAGCTCGCGGATACAAGTGGGGCTGGTAACGTTTATTTCGGTCAGGTAGTCACCGATAACGTCGATCCCTACGAACAACAGGCCTTTTTCCTTCAATGTCCGGCCCATTTCCGAACAGATCCAGAAATCGCGTTCGGTCAGCGGTACGCCTTTGGCACTGGCTCCGACCGCCAGGTTGCCACGGAATTCGCCTTCGGCCGGTTTCCGGGCAAGCGCATAAGGCACCGGGTTTCCATCAACAAGCAATATGCGTTTATCGCCGCTTTCATTGATTTCGGGTAAAAAGCGCTGGGCCATGGCATAGCGCCGGCCATAATCCGTCAGGATTTCAGCGATGACGCTGTTGTTCGGGTCGTCTTTCCCGGCGACAAAGACAGACCGTCCACCCATGCCATCCAGGGGTTTCAGGATGATACGTTCGTGCTGCTGAGAGAATTCGCGGATAAGCGACATCGACCGGGTAACCAATGTTTCCGCGCAACATTGCGGGAACCACGACATATACACTTTTTCATTGGCGTCACGGAGGCTCGCCGGGTCGTTGACGACCAACGCACCCTGGTCCTGCGCCAGTTCCAGGATGTAACTGGAGTAAATGTACTCCATGTCGAACGGCGGGTCCTTGCGCATCAGGATGGCGTCGAGATCACCCATCGCTATTTCTCTCGACTCTTGCAGGGAAAACCAGTCCTCTGTTTGGTCCCGAACCTCCAATACGCGGACATTCGCCATTGCCCTGCCATTATCCAGCCACAGATCAGGCTGCTCCATATAATGAAGTTCCCAGCCACGGGCAGCAGCCTCCAGCAACATGGCGAAGGTGCTGTCTTTGTACGGCTTGATGTTGGCGATGGGGTCCATGACGACGCCCAGCTTCAATGGTTTTCTGCTCATATCGATTTTCCGTCTCCGGCGCTCCGGACAAGGGTCTGGTATGGGCCCGCCTGTGCCCGCATGATAGCAAAGGGGCGGAACGCAAAGCGCTTTTCCGTCCGGGTGACGGAAGCCGCCCCAATGTGTTAAAAAACGCTTTTGATACAGCGATTCATTTGCTGATTAGTCGAAGACCTCATTACGCCGCCGAAAAGGATTAGCGGGTCGTAGCGAACAGGAGTGGCGCTAGTGGCTGAAGAAAATCGACCTAACCTTGATGGAATCAAAGTACTGGTCATTGATGACAGCAAAACCATTCGCAGAACAGCCGAAACATTGCTTTCCAAGGAAGGATGCAAAGTGTTTACCGCAGTGGACGGATTCGATGCGCTATCCAAAATAGCTGACCATCAGCCGGACATCGTTTTCGTCGATATCATGATGCCGCGGCTGGACGGGTACCAGACTTGTGCCCTGATCAAGCACAACAAGGTTTTCAGTTCCATACCGGTCATCATGTTGTCCAGCAAGGATGGCTTGTTCGACCGTGCCAGGGGGAGAATTGTCGGCTCGCAGCAATATCTGACAAAGCCGTTTACCAAAGATGAATTGCTTGGCGCAATCGAAAATCACGTCGGAAGATAACGGATTAGCGGTCGGGAGAAACGAATGGCGATGGTGCTCATAATCGAAGATTCACCAACAGAATTGCATGTCATGCAGAAAGCGTTGAGAAAGCACGGCTTTGAGACCGTCGCCGCTGAAGATGGCGACGAAGGAATCCGCAAGGCCCGGGAGCTCAAACCGGACCTGATTCTCATGGATATTGTCATGCCGGGAGTCAATGGATTCCAGGCGACGCGCAAGCTCAGCAATGACCCGGAAACGGCAGGAATACCCATTATTATGGTGACCACGAAGGGGCAGGAAACGGATCGTATCTGGGGTATGCGCCAGGGCGCGGTGGATTACCTGATCAAACCGTTCGACGACGATAAGCTGGTATCGATGGCCCGTTCGGTCCTGGAGAGGTAAGACAATGTCGAAATCAACCGACCTCAGCACACTGATCAACAGACCGTTCGAGCTGCTGCAGGAAATGGAGCGGCGTGCACTTTCTTCCGCGGCGGGCGGCGGTAATGTCGATCAACAGCATGCTGAATATGTCGGCATCGGATTTCGCCTGGGTGACGAGCAGTTCCTGGTGCCAAGGGACGAGATTCGCGAGGTTCTGACCGTACCGACCGATATCGCCAGGGTGCCAGGCGCGAAACGCTGGCTTCGCGGACTGGCCAATATCCGTGGACAGCTATTGCCGCTGGTTGATATCAATCATTTTTTTGGCGGTGGCATCGCAGCGAACAGCCGCCTCGCCAGGGTCTTGTCGGTCAACCACCGCGATGTGCCGGTCGGCCTGCTGGTGGACGAAGTGCTTGGCTTCAGGCGCTTCCCTGAAAACCAGCGCCGCAAGGAAGTACCCAGGACCGTGATCAGGTGTGATCGCTATCTGCAAGGCAGTTTTGAGCAAGGCGGCGAGGTCTGGCCTGTGCTTAGTTTGCAAAGCCTGATCGACAGCGACGAGTTTTTGAATGCGGCGGACTCGGGAGCGGCGGCGTCCTGAGACGGGAAAATCAATGCTAGATAAATTAGACGCTGTGATGAGATTGCCGGTGCTGATGGGGGCTCTGAGCCTGATGCTGATCCTGGCTCTGCTGACTGCGGTTTTGGGTAACCGGGCGCAGGGAATAACGCAGTCAAGAGCGCTGAGCGCGAGTCTGTTAAGGGACCGTCTCGGGTCACTGGCGACAACGGCCGAAAGAGCCAGCGCTGGCGACGCAACGGCTTATCGTGAGCTGGCCGATGACTATCAGCAGATTTTATCAGCCAGAGACGATCTGCCCGGCATCGGTTTGCAGTCGGGCGACGACAGCGACTGGCAGATTCTGGACGGGGCTGTCGGCGACTTGCTGGGCGGACAGGAGCAGGTAAGTACGTTCGCCGACTCGACGAAACAGGGCGAGGAAGGCGCTAGGGATTTTGCAACGGCCCTGGACCGGATGTCTGCGACACTGCTGGGAAGCCGCTGGCAGTCTCAGTACGACGGCTTGCAAAAGGCTGTCGATATCGGCAGGTCGGTCAGAGGCGCATTGAAGGCGCTTGAAACAGACCAGATCAGTTTGCAAGAAGCGCGGTTGCGGCTTGATGGGGGCATGCGCGACCTGACGGAAGTCATGAATGGGCTGCTGAACGACCGGGACATTGGCGGCCGGACGGCGGATGAGATTCGCCAGGCTTACCTGGCTTTCGAGCCTGTCTTGCAGGCAGCAACTGCTGGCGTCGCGGCCAGCGTCAGGGCACAGCAGGCACGATCGGACCTGGAGCCCGCCGCCGATCGTTTGCGCGGGCAGATCGATACAGCGGTTAGTCAGGCTGGGCCCGCAGGCGGTTTGCTGGCCAGCCCGGCGCTGAATATCACGATCCTGGTGCTGGCGTTGCTTATACTCGCCGGACTGGTCACCCTTTATTTCTCGTCCGCTAATGTTCAGCGGGTTGCGGAAGAGCATGCGCGTCAAAATGAGCGTAACCAGGAGGCGATACTTCGCTTGCTGGATGAACTGGGCAGCCTTGCCGATGGGGACCTGACCGTGCAGGCTACGGTAACCGAACATATTACCGGAGCGATTGCCGATTCGATTAATTTCGCAATCGAAGCTTTACGAAATCTCGTTACGACGATCAAAGATTCCGCGATCATGGTGGAAGCCGCCGCGACGCAGTCGGCGGCAACGATCGGTCACCTGGCGGCAGCCAGCGAAACGCAGGCTCAGCAAGTAGGCGCGGCCTCGGACTCGATCGCCCGGATGGCTAACTCGGTTGAAGAGGTGTCGGGAAACGCAGAGCGGGCGGCAGATGTCGCCAGGCACTCGGTCGACGTCGCTCTAAAAGGAGGCGTTGCAGTCCGTCGAACCATTGAGGGAATGAACTCGATTCGCGAAACGATTCAGGACACTTCTAAGCGGATCAAACGGCTCGGCGAGAGTTCGCAGGAGATCGGCAATATCGTCGAACTGATCAACGACATCGCAGAGCAAACTAATATTCTCGCACTCAACGCATCGATCCAGGCAAGTATGGCGGGTGAAGCCGGCAGAGGGTTCGCGGTCGTTGCTGATGAGGTGCAACGGCTCGCAGAAAGGTCGGCAAATGCTACCAAACAGATCGAGGTGCTGGTCAGAACCATCCAGTCGGATACGAGTGAAGCCGTCGTGTCGATGGAGAGAAGCACAACGGATGTCGTCGGCGGGGCTTTGCTTGCTGAGAATGCCGGCGCGGCGCTGGAGGAAATAGAGCAGGTTTCCAATCAGATTGCGTCGCTCGTGCAAAATATTTCCAGCTCTGCGAAGCAGCAGGCGCTGGTCGCAACTGATATTATGCGCAACACCGGCGTACTCAGGGAAATCAGCGAGCAAACAGCGGATAGCACCAACGCGACTTCCGAATCGATACGCAAACTGGCTGAACTGGCGAAAAATTTGCGCCGATCCGTGGCTGGTTTTACGCTGCCCGACGATAAGGCAGCTTCGATCGTGACAAAAAAGAGTGAGAAAGCGAAAGGGTCTCCGGTGAAAAATGCCAACATGATCGACGTACTGAAGGTTGACGATGATCAAGACGAAGTAGCGCAGGTGTGACCCGGTTGCAGGAACACCCGCACACATCGGAGAGGTCTCAGCAGAACCTGGAATTGGTTAATCAGGAACTGTCTGAAACCTTGCAAAGAGCGCGAGCGGGTCTTGAGGAGTACATCGAGGATCCGGTTCGCCGGCAGGTTTTGCAGGACACCGCCAGATATTTGCACGAGGCCCAGGGTGTTCTGGCCATGGTCGAAGTCTATGGTGCGGCGTTGCTTGTCGAGGAAATGGAAAAAGTCGTCGCCTATCTCCTCGAAAGTCAACGCGGCGAGAAGGCGCAGAACGATGCCCTGGAGGCCTTGAGCCGGTCCATGGTGCAGTTGCCGGTTTATCTCGACCGGGTTAGCAGCGGTGGCCGCGATATTGCCTTGATCCTGTTGCCACTGTTGAACGATTTGCGGGTAGTGCGTGGCCGACCCCTATTGTCAGAAGGCACGCTTCTGTTGCTCAATCTGAAGGCGGAAACACCGCAATCGGCCCTGTCAAAGAAAAAGCCTGGTAAGAAGGGGCCTGGCATAAGGGAAGCCGCCACCCGTCAGCGCCCGCTGTTTCAAAATAGCTTGCTCGGCTGGATTCGCGGGAACGACCCGGAAACGGATTTGCAGCATCTCGCGGAAATTGTAGCGAGCCTGGAGTCGGCGGCAAGCAATCCCGACGTGGAACAATTGTGGTGGGTAATTGGCGGCGTCGTCGAGGCCTTGCGTGACGGTGGGCTCGAGACCAGCGTGTCGCTAAAAAGATTGCTCGGGCAGGCGGACCGGCAGATCAAGAGACTGGTAGATATCGGCGAGCAGGACAGTAGCGAGAATGCCTCCGTCGAGTTGCGAAATAACCTGCTTTATTACATCGGCCGTTCGTCCAGCCACGGGGAGAGAGTTAGCGCAATTAGCAAAGCGTTCAAACTCGATGAAATAATACCGGGTGATGAGCAGATAGAACAGGCCAGGGAAAGTCTGTCGGCTCCCAGCGTCAAATTAATGAAAACAGTGGCCGCGGCGATCAAGGAGGATCTGGCGAACGTAAAAGATGTCCTCGACATTTTTGTTCGTACCGGGATGGAGTCGGCACAGGAACTGAAACCACAGGCTGATCTGCTGAAAAAGATCAGCGACACTTTGGGTGTGCTCGGGCTGGGCGCATTCCGCACACTGGTCATGAATGAGACGCGAAGGATGCAGGCCATCCTCGCTGGTAGCGAAGCACCGGCGGAGAGTGAACTGCTGCAAATGGCCTCTGTTTTGTTAACAGTTGAAGACGGACTTGACGACGCCTTGCTGAAACTTATTCTCCCGAGTTCGACGAGCTCGGAAACAGACACGGAAGAAGACAGTGATGCGGCGCGCGAATTTCGGCAGGTGGCCGACGCTGTTCTTCGGGAATGTATTGTCAATATCGCGAGAGTTAAAGACGCGATGACGGAGGCGCTGCAGAACAGCGAGTTCCGGGCGATGGACCAGGTCACTGAGCTAATGCATGGCGTAATTTCGGGACTGCTCATGCTGGGTAAGTCAAGAGCGGTTGATCAGTCCCAGAAAATCAGCGAATTGATCCGCGCCCGGGTGCAACCGGGACTTAATTCATTGAACGCAGACGAAATGGACCGTCTGGCCGATGCGGTGGTCAGTATCGAGTATTACCTGGAAACACTGAGGAACGGGCGAGGTGATCCTTGGTACATGCTGGATAATGTCGATCAATGTCTCAGGGTCCTTGAAGTACCCGCTGATGCCGCCAGGATACCTGTTATTGATGAAGTGGATCTGGATGCGACGGCGATCGCTCGCGTTGCGGTCCGCGATCACGATAAAAAGAAACCGGCAGTGGCTGGCAATCTGCCTGTGTTTGACCAGCAACAGGCGCGCGCAAGCGGCGAAAGAGCGGACCCCGAATTTCTCGAGCTGTTTATCGAGGAGGCCCGCGATGAAGCCCTGGTTATCAGCGAGCAACAAAATTTATGGTCCGCGGATAGCAACGACCAGAATGCATTAACCCGGATGCGCCGTTCCTATCATACCCTCAAAGGCAGCGGGCGCATGGTTGGTGCCAATCGGATCGCCGAGTTCGCCTGGGCCATGGAAAATCTGCTTAATCGAATCATCGACGGCACTCGCGAAGTTACCGTTGATATGACGCGGCTGTTGAAAATCAGTAGCGCGATTTTGCCGGAGCTTGTTGAAGAGCTTGAGGTCGGAACAAAGGCTCGAGCCAATATCGCGAGTCTGATGCAAATGGCAATGCGATTGGCGAAAACAGAGCCGGCGGTTACTGACGAACCACGGGAAGCTGGCGACGGTGATGATGGCGACGCAACCATGATCGCTCCGCACATTGTGAAGGAAATCCAGTCCGCGAAGGAAGAGACAGAGGATGCCGGGCTGGTCGCACCAGATGAACTGCCGGAACCGGAAATGGATCCGGTGCTGAGGGAAATTTTTGCCAAGGAAAGCTCCGGGCACCTGGAAAGCATCAGAGATTTTTTGCAGGGTTGCATCGCCGGAGTCGCTCCGTATCCGGTTACCGAGAGACTTTATCGCGCGTGCCACACATTGCACGGCAGTGCGAAAATGGCGGGTGCCATGCAGGGCGTCAAGATAGCGGAGCCACTGGACCGGTATATTCGAAAACTGCATGAGCTGGGCAAAGGGCTGGATGAAGCGGGTATCAGTATCTGCCACGATGTCGTTGCGTCCTTCGACAGGATTATCCGGCACCTCGACGAGGACACCGGATTTTTCCCCAGCCACGCAGGGTTGATTCACCGGCTGCACACGTTGGCAGCGGAGCTGGAAGCTGAACAGGCGGATACCTCGGCTGAACCGGATACTGCAGATCGGGCGGAAGAGGCGGACGTTGAATTCGATGGCGAGATTGCGTCGATATTCAGCGAAGAAGCAGCCGAGTTGCTGGATACGGCAGAGGCGGCGTTGTCCGGGCTTCGTCAGGACGCATCAGATCAGACTGCGTTGGCCGAACTCAAACGTTGCCTGCACACGCTCAAAGGGGGAGCGCGGATGGCGGGCGTTCCCGCCATGGCCAATCTCAGTCATGAAACCGAGTCGCTGCTGGATCTTATCGAGCAGCGACAAATGCAGTTCAGCGATTCTGCTGCGGATGTGCTGCAGGGCTCGCTGGATGGCCTGCATTCTATGCGGGAAACAGTCAGTTTCGGTCAACAGGCTGCGCCGAGGACGGATCTCGAACAGAAAATAAGTGACCTGGCGGCGGGACAACCCGGCCAACAGAAGGCGCAAATACCGGATGACGAGCCGGTCGTTCCGGAACCCGCGATAAAGGCGGGGGATACTGGCGCGGCCGCGGATCTGCCGGGACTGCCACCGGTCCGCAGTGAAACTGCAGACGACGTGGCCGCTGGTCGGGAGGCGATGGATGCGCTTGCCTCGCTGCCACCGATGCCGTCGCCCCAGCCGCCGCCCGCCGCTCCGATGAGAACGGAGTCGATTGAAAGACAGGAATACACGCGCGTTGAAGCAGATCAGCTGGATGAGATGCTGAACCTGGCCGGTGAAATCAGTATCTATCGTTCGCGGCTCGATCAGCAGATGCGCTCGTCCGACTTTCATCTGGCGGAGTTATCGCGGACCGTAACGCGGCTGCGTGCTCAATTGCGCAAAATGGAATCGGAGACCGAGTCCCAGATTTTGCATCGCCACCAGGAAGAAGGTGCGACCAGTGATTTCGATCCGCTTGAACTTGATCGCTACTCGATGATCCAGCAATTGAGCAGAGCACTCGCCGAGTCGGTCAACGACGTCGCCAGCCTGCGAGACTTGCTCGATAACCTGTCGCATGAGTCTGACGCGTTGCTGTCGCAACAGGCCAGACTGACCGCGGATCTGCAACGCATACTGATGCGAACACGTATGGTGCCGTTTAGCCGTTACGAGAAACGTCTGGACAGGTTGGTGCGACAGGTTGCCAACGAAACCGGCAAGAAAGTGGAGTTAAAACTGGAGGGCGCCAGCGGCGAACTCGACCGGCAGGTGCTGGAACGCATGTTGCAGCCGCTTGAGCACATCCTGCGAAACGCAGTCGTCCATGGAATTGAAGATCCGGTCACCAGACAAAAAGCACAAAAATCTGAGGTGGGGGAAATATGTATCGCTCTGCATAAGGAAGGCTCGGAAATGCTGATCCGGGTATCGGATAACGGGGCCGGAATTGATCCGGACGCGATTCGACGGAAATCCGTGGTCAGCGGCTTATTTGATGCCAGCGAATCGATGCCGGCCGAACAAGTTCTGCAGATGATATTCCGACCCGGTTTTTCGATGGCAGGCGAGGTAACCCAGGCGGCAGGACGGGGCGTAGGGCTCGATGTCGTCGCGACAGAAGTGGAACGCCTGGGCGGTTCGGTTCACGTTGAGTCAACCGTCGGTGAGGGGGCAGTTTTTGTTATTCGACTGCCGTTTACGCTGGCGATTACCCAGGCCATGATTGTTCGGGTTGGCGAAGAGTTTTATGCATTGCCCTTGCCGACCGTGGAGGGTATCGCCCGGATGCCGCGTCACCAGGTCAGTGAACAACTCGAAAAAGATGATCCGGAATTTGAATATGGCGGCAGGCAATACCGGTTGCGTCACCTGGCTCATTTTGTCGGCGGTCACTCGAGCGGTTTTGCCGACGAGGAGCTGTCTGTTTCGATCATCCTGGTTCGTGCCGGCTCTCATTCCACCGCCCTGGTCGCCGACGAATTACTGGGCAGCAGGGAAATAGTCGTCAAGTCGGTCGGGCCGCAGGTCGCCGGTATTCAGGGAATTTCAGGCGGTACGATACTCGGTGATGGCAGCGTCGCGTTAATTCTTGATCTCGGCGGACTGGTGCGTTCCGAAGCGTCGCGTCGGCGTCCGAAGCCATTCGCCCGCGAGGAAGATACGCGAACATTTGTTTTGGTCGTCGATGATTCCATTACCGTTCGCAGGGTCACGCAAAGGTTGCTCGAGCGAAATGGCATGCGAGTCATTACCGCGAAAGACGGTATCGATGCGATGGATCTTTTGCAGGAGCACACGCCGGACATCATATTGCTGGATATCGAAATGCCGCGCATGGATGGTTACGAACTGGCTTCCAGGATTCGTAATGATGAACATCTGGCAGAAGTCCCCATCGTTATGATCACGTCGCGCGCCGGCGAGAAACATCGTGCCCGCGCCATTGAGCTGGGGGTGAACGATTACCTCGGTAAGCCTTATCAGGAAAGCCAGTTGCTGGACGCGATAGAACCGCTGGTTAGAGAGACAGGCCGATGAATGAGCCGGTGCAGGAGTTGTACAGCCTGCTGATACCGCTCTCGGAGAAGAGATTGCTGGTGCCGAGAGCATGCGTTGCCGAGGTGGTCGGGTTTTCCGGGCCGGAGCCAATGAATAGTGACCAACCTTGGTGCCTTGGTGGGATTCGCTGGAATGGCAGGCTGGTGCCGGTCGTATCTTTTGAAGGGTGTTGTGGCGACTCTATTCCTGAAACCGGCAGGCGCAGCAGGATAGTCATTTTTTACGCGGCCGGCGGGGATATGCCCGGAGGCTGTTTTGCCATCGTCAGCCAGGGATTTCCACAGCTGGTCAGAGTAAACCCGGGAGTATTGAGTACTGAGCCTGACGATAAGCGAAATAAAAATGCGCCGGTCCTCTGCCAATTGCGCATGATTAATGAACACCCGTTGGTCCCCGATCTGGATAAACTTGAGAAAATGATCGTGACCGCCGTGATCGCCTGAAAACGTGCATCGGTTGATTTTCATCGACGCCGAACTCGGGTGGCAGATCAGCAAAAACAAATCCGTCAAACATTACCGCTATACCGGTTTTTTTCCGACAGGCTGTTCGAACATGGGTCCGTCACAGGCGAAGCTGTGGCAAACTTGCTGTTGGGAGTCATTGAAAAACGGACCCGATGAAAATCGATATTCATACCGGGCTGCTTGATGAAGCCGTCTACATTGAATCGCCAAATCGCGATCAAAGACCGGCAGACTGTCGGCCGGAACTCATTGTGATTCACTGTATCAGTCTGCCACCGGGCCAGTATGGCGAGCCGTGGATAGAGAAATTTTTCTGCAATGAGCTGCCACCGGGTGAGCACCCGTATTTCAAGGAAATCTGGCAGCAAAAGGTGTCGGCCCATTTGTTGATCAGGCGAGACGGCCAAATCATCCAATTTGTGCCATTTCAAGAGCGAGCCTGGCATGCGGGAGATTCTGCTTATTGCGGAAGAACCGCTTGTAACGATTTTTCGATTGGGATCGAGCTGGAAGGGATTGATGACGGTAGTTACGAAGTGACGCAGTATCAGCGACTCGCCGATGTTGTGAAGTGTCTGTGCAAGGCATATCCTGAACTGAGCGATGATCGCGTTACCGGTCACAGCGATATTGCACCGGGGAGGAAGAAAGACCCGGGGCCGGGTTTTGAATGGAAACAGTTTAGAGGGATCTTGCGTGATCCAAAGTAAAGGTCACTGAATCGAATGAATTTAATCGCGTTAATCCTGGGCCTGTTGATAGAGCGGCTGGTCACTCAATTGCTGCATCTTCGTGAACCGCGCTGGATGGACCAATATTTTGACTGGTGTCTCAGGTGTGTGCGTGAACTCAAAACCTGGCAGGTACCCATTGTGATGATCGGCCTGATTTCGCTTCCGGTGTTGCCGGTGCTGGCGATCACGGTTGCCTTCCGCGATGTATTGCTGGGAGTCCCTTATGTCGCATTTGCGATCGTCCTGCTGATTTTCAGTCTGGGTCCGCGGGACCTGCAGCAAGAGGTAACGGCGTTTTGTAAAGCTCGTCGCAGTGGGGACGAAGAGGAAGCCAGCCGCAGCGCCAAGGAACTGACCGAGAGTGATTTGCCTCGCGACCCCGGAGAAAGGGAGCTTGCGTTGGAAGATGCTGTGCTGGTTCAGGCGCTTAACAGAATTTTCGCTGTCGTATTCTGGTTTATGCTGCTTGGGCCTGTGGGCGCGTGGATGTTTCGGGTCGTGGATCTGTTTCGCCGGCGCAGAGCGTTCGAAATAGCACGGCAGGGTGAAAGTAGCGATGAGGTCATGCAGGCGGGAGATCCCCTGAGCTGGATACATGGCCTGCTGGCCTGGATTCCCGCACGGTTGCTGGCGGTTGGGTATGCCATCGCCGGCAGTTTTGACGGAGCTTTCTCTGCCTGGCGCGGATACGCTGCGCAACGGCGCCGCGACATCCGGTTTTTCCAGAGAACCAGAGAGATGGTAGCGATCGTTGGCCAGGGGGCATTGGAGCAGATTCGTGACGACATGGTCGACGATGATCCGCAAAGCTGTGCGGCCCGGGCCGCGATCAGGCTGATTCGCCGCGCTTTGTTCGTTTGGGTTTTCGGTATTGCTGTGCTGACGCTACTGGGCCTGGCGGTTTGATTCGGTAAATGAAAGCCGGGCGTTGTGTTGCAGCCGGATTACTGATGCTGGCGTTCGCCGGATGTGAGAACCAGCAAAAAGAAAAAATAAAGAACCCGCAGGCCGGGCCGCCCCAGCGCATCGTCACACTGGCTCCGCATCTGGCGGAGCTTGTCTTTGTCGCAGGCGCCGGCGATTTGCTGGTCGGCACGGTCGAGTACAGCGATTACCCGGATCAGGCCAACAATGTTCCGCGGATCGGTGATGCGTATCGGGTGGATGCGGAGATGCTCGCCACTTTGAACCCGGACCTCCTGCTGGCCTGGTCGGGGGGGAATCCCGATTCATTGCTCCAGTTCCTGCGCCAGGATGGGTACCGGGTAATTGAGTTGGGAGTGGATGGCATTGAATCAGTCGCAGTACAACTGAGGCTGATCGGCAAGCTGACGGAGCGTACCGAGCAGGCGGAAAGAGCGGCCGTGGATTACCTGGCGAGCATCGACGAACTGCGAGCCACCAATGCGAATAAACCGCTCGTTAGTGTCTTTTATCAAATCTCGGCGCGTCCGCTATTTACCGTTGGCGGTCAACAGATAATCAGCGAAGTTATTTCGTTGTGCGGCGGGAAGAATATTTTTTCCGATCTGGACGCATTGGCTCCTGCGGTCAGTATGGAATCCGTGCTGTTGCGCAACCCTCAAGTCATTCTTTCCGGGAGCGTGGGGAACGGCAATCCTCTGGAATCCTGGCACAACTATCCCCAGATGAAGGCAGTCAGTCTCGGCAACCTGTTTATTCTCGATTCGGAACTGCTGGAACGCGCGGGCCCCAGACTGGCAGATGGCGCGGCGCAGGTTTGTCATGCACTGGACCAGGCGCGCGGTAACCTGGCCGAAGCGCTTATGCGATAAATTAGTCGCGGTCCCTTTGCCAAAGTATCTCGCTGCCTTGCTCGTGCCTGGCCAGAACTCTCGCGATAACGAACAAAAGGTCCGACAAGCGGTTCAGATATTGTACCGCCTGAGGTCGGATATTGTCTTCAGCCGACGCGAGGCTGACGACACGACGTTCAGCGCGTCGACAGATCGTTCGCGCCAGATGGCAGGCGGCTGCCGCGGGTCCACCGCCCGGTAATATGAATTCCTTCAGGGCTGGCAGATCTTCATTGAAGTGATCCAGCCGGTCCTCCAGCCGATCGATGTAGTCATCGGTGATCGCCTGGTGACCGGGAATACACAACTCGCCGCCAAGATCGAACAAGTCATGCTGAACATCGGTCAGGCACGCGTGCACGTCCTGCGGCAGACCGTCGATCGCCAATACCACCCCAATCGAGCTGTTGGTTTCATCCACGCAGCCGCACGCTTCCACGCGCGCATGATCCTTACTGACCCGTTCGCCATCGCCCAAACCGGTCGTACCCTTATCGCCGGTGCGGGTATAGATTTTGCTCAGGCGGTGCCCCATTGATCGCTCCCCCTCGCGCCGACCTTATTTGGCCGGCACCAGGTAGTCTACCGTGACGAACGCAGCCCGTTCAGAGCTGTTAAAACCAAAAGCTGTCTGATAATCCTTATTTAGCAGGTTTTCAACTTTCAGGCGCACTTGCCACTGCTCGCTGAAGCGGTACCGGCTATGCAAATTGACCAGCGTGTATCCGCCGAGATCAATAGCGGATGGGAATCCAAAATCCTTTCTCGCGTCTGTTGTCAGCACATTGATTCCCAGATCAAATGCACCCTGGTGGCGGGTGATCCCGGCCGTCACGCTTCTTTTTGATCGGCGCAACAACTGCTGGTCGTCGCTGATGTTTCTCGGATCCTGCACGATAACGCTGCTGTGCAGGTCCCAGTCGTTATTCCGGAGACGCCAGGTGGCTTCTATTCCTTTGATTCTGGCTTTCGAGACATTCTGGTTCTGGCCGGCAAAAGTCATCGGGTCGAAAATCACAAACTGGATAAGGTTATCGATCCGGTTGTCAAACGCGTGCAATGTCACGCTGCTGTTCTGACTAATCAGCCAGCGAATGCCAAGCTCGAAGTTTTCCGACTCTTCCGCGAATAGATCAGGATTGCCACCGAACCCAAACAGATCAGTGGCGTCCGGCGCGCGAAAACCGGTACCGGCAGATGCCGTCAACATCAGTCGCCCGCCGGCCAGAAATCCGTACTCGGCGTTCCAGGTCGTGATATTGCCGAAGCTGTCGAAATTGCTGAACCGCGCAGCCAGCAACAATTGATGATCTCCGAGGCTAAGCTGGTCCTGAACGTAGACGGCCTGGTCGTCCCGGTCCCGGTCGAAGCCGGATCCAAACGACAGGGTCTCGGCGTTCTCTCGCGATAGGTAAAGTCCCGCCGAAAGCCGCTGTGTGTCGCTGACTGCCAGGCTGTTATACCAGTCCAGCGTAGATCGGTCGGTCTGAACATAGTCCGCGCTGTCATTTTGCCTAATCACATCGGAGATTCGCGCTACCACCAGCCGGCTGGACCAGTTTTGGCCAGGCGTCATGCCCAGTGTCACTGAAGTCGTCCGGTTTCGGTAATCCTGGCTGACCGGCGTGCCAAGGAAATCCATGTATTCACTGGTTCCCGAAGCCTGCCAGAAGGCGAAACCAAGATCGGCCGCTCCCACTCGGGTGCCCGCCTGAATCCTGGCAGTGTTGTTGTCATAGCCGCGATCGATCGTGCCGCCGGCCATAATCGGAAATCCGTCTGTCGCAAATCGGCTGAACGTCGCTTGTAAAGATTTTCCGGCACCCCGCCAGGCCATCATCGCGCTGCCAGCACGCGTGCCAAAGTGTCCGCCGCCGGTGCTGAGTTCATAATTACGATCCGTGCTGCGCGTGATAATATTGATCACGCCGCCAATCGCGTCCGAGCCGTACAGACTCGACCGCGGTCCCTTGATGACCTCGATGCGCTGGATCATGTCAGGGCGGATATTTTGTATTGCAGCACCACCGATGGTTCCCGGATTTATTTTTACGCCGTCAATCATGACCATGACGTGATTACTGTCTGTGCCGCGGACAAACAAAGAGGTGGTTTTCCCGGTCCCGCCATTCCGGGCGATTTCGAGACCGGCATGAAAACGCAATAAATCGGCGAGGTCTCTGGCCAGACTGAGTTCTATTTCTTCGCGGTTTATGACCAGGATCGGGGCAAGCGTTCGCTCAATGGCCTGCTCTTCGCGAGTGGCCGTTACCACCAGCGGTTGCAAAACGGACTTGTCGTCGTCACAACAAGCGAAAACGGATTGTGGGAGTACTGTTGCTACCACAGCAATTGGATACAGGAATTTCATCGTCGGCTCCTTACCACGCACCCGCGGTGATTGAGACCAGAAAGACACCGATCCGTGGGGGAGGCAGGGAAATAGACCCAGTGACGCTTTGCCCTCCGCGGCGTCGGTGTGTTGATCATCGGGTCGGTCTCCGGACTGACGAGGGGCGTAAAACGCCGGCTTTATCTCCTTCCCGCGCCAAAACGCAGTGGATTCACGATCCAGCCGTGATGATAAAGTTTGACTCGATCACCGTTGCGGGGGCAGTGCCGGAATAACTGAATCCAGAGATCAGTGCACCGGCTTCCCGGGCAGCCACGCTGCCTGCACCAGATGGAGCCCGCACTTTATGTTTGCGCCACCGGCACTGTCAAGCGTGCTCGTGATGTTGTTTGGCGGAGAGCAACTCAGCTGATATAGAATGCGGCCATTCGGTTAATGGGCGTTTATCAATGTTCGGAGATTTTGTCGAAACTGCGCGGGAAGCGGCCAACGCGGCAGCGGAAATCATCAGCCATCATTACAGGGGAACGCTTGACGTCAGCCTCAAGTCCGACCGTTCGCCGGTGACTGAAGCAGATCGGAGGGCTGAAGAAGTGATTCACGGGATCATTTCAAAACGATATCCGGACCACGGTTTTTTTGGCGAAGAAACCGGCCGCAGCGGAGGCGGCGATTTTTTATGGTTGGTCGACCCGATCGATGGAACCAAAAGTTTTATCCGAAATTACCCGTTTTTTTCGACCCAGATCGCCCTGATGTACCGTGGCGAGCTGGTCGTCGGTGTTTCCAACGCACCGTGGTTTGGCGAACAGGCCTGGGCAGCCCAGGGCCTGGGCGCTTGGCTGAACGGTGAGCGGATCGAGGTCAGTGCGTGTAATGATCTGGCCGACGCGTCCCTGTCTTCCGGGAATATTGCCAGCCTGGCAGCCAGCGAGCGCTGGGATGGCTTTGGCCGGTTGTTGGCGACAGTCGATCGCGGTCGTGGCTATGGAGATTTTTATCATTACCATCTGTTGGCATCGGGCCGGATCGACCTGGTTGTCGAGTCCGACGTCAATATTCTCGATATAGCCGCACTGCATGTTATCGTCGAGCAGGCCGGCGGCCGTTTCACCGATCTGAACGGTGAATCCGTGGGGCTCGACACCACAAGCGTGCTGGCCAGTAACGGACGGTTACATCAGCTTGCCGGGGAGTTCCTGTGACAATACCTATTTATCAGGTTGATGCATTTACCAACGAGTTATTAACAGGCAACCAGGCCGCGGTATGCCCGCTCGAGGAATGGTTACCGGACGACGTGATGCTGGCTCTTGCCAGGGAAAATAATCTGTCGGAAACGGCTTTTCTGGTCGGCGGCGATGGCGAATACCAGATTCGCTGGTTTACTCCTGCGTATGAAGTACCTCTTTGTGGTCACGCGACCGTTGCTTCGGCCGTGGTCATACGCGAATTTCTCGAGCCGGGCCGCAATCAGATCAATTTCGATTCGGCCAGTGGCCCGTTGGGAGTTTCCTACGACGACGGATGGTATGAGCTGGACTTTCCGGCCGATCCGGGAGAGGCCATCGACGCGACACCCGCGCTGATTAAAAGTCTGGGCTGTGAGCCGCTCGAATGGAGGGTGGGCAGTTATTATTTCGCTGTCCTCGAAACCGCACAGCAAGTCCTGGAATTGGAGCCCGACTTCGTCACGATAGCCGCGCTCGATCGGATCGGAGTGATTGCAACGGCACCGGGTGTCGATGTAGATTTCGTCTCGCGATTTTTTGCGCCGCAGGCCGGCATCAATGAGGATCCGGTAACCGGGTCGGCCCATTGCATGTTGACGCCATATTGGGCGGAACGGTTGAACAAGACTCAAATGACCGCCCGCCAGATATCGGCACGCGGCGGGTATTTGCTCTGTAAGATGCGGGGCGATCGTGTCGGTGTTGCCGGCCAGGCAGTGGTTTATTTGCAGGGGCAGATTGCGCTGCCCTGAGGCACAGACCGGCTGATCAGTCGGCGATAATGTATTCGCCGTCGGCGTGCGGCACGGCGGTAAACGGCGTGTGGAAAATTTGTTCTAGGTTGCCCGTGTTCAGTACCGCATCGACAGGACCAAATTGCCATTCACCATCGCCGGTCAATAACAAAGCCTGATTAAAAAATCGCCGGGCCAGGTTGATATCGTGCAAGCTTGCCAGCACCGTTTTTCCCCGTTCCGCCAATGATCGCAACTGTTTTAGAATCCGCAACTGGTGCCTTGGGTCAAGATGATTAATCGGTTCGTCCAGCAGCAGGATTCCGGGGTCTTGCACCCACAAGGTTGCGATGGCCAGTCTGCGTCGCTCGCCGCCGGACAACGTGTCGATCGCCCTTTCCTCCAGTCCGGCAAGCCCCATTTCGTCCAGGGCATTTTCGGCAAGCCGGACATCCTGGCGGCTTTCCCAGCCGAACAGGCCGAGATAGGGATGCCGACCAATCAATACGCTCTCCATGACCCTGGACGGGAATGCATCTTCGTGATCCTGCATCAGCAGACCAAGGTGTCGGGCGAGTTCCTTGCGGCGCCACTGCTCCAAAGGTTCGCCGGACACCAGAACCTGGCCGGACGCAGATGGCAACAGACCTGCGAGCGTGTGCAAGGTTGATGTCTTTCCGGTTCCATTTTCTCCAAGCAGGCACACCATCTGGCCGGACCTCAACGAGAGATCGAGCGACCGGACCAGGCAGCGCCCGGCGACGGAAACATCCAGATTTTTACACTCGAGCAGTATTGTCATGCTTGCTGTTTCGGTTGGCCCGCGGTCATTATTAACGATAAGTCCATCCACGGCCAGATAATGGAGTCCGCGATGCCGATTGTCAGTTTGAACGGTCAGAATATCTACTGTGACGTTACCGGTAGCGGCGATCCATTGTTGCTGCTCCATGGCCTGGGTTCCAGCGGCCGGGACTGGGAAGAGCAGGTGCCCGCATTTTCAACTCGTTACCAGGTCATAACACCGGATCTGATTGGCTTCGGTCGCAGCAGCAAACTGACGCAGGCTTGCGGAATTCCCGAATTCGCCGGGCAGGTTTTCGCCTTGCTCGAGTATTTGCAGATAGATCGGTGTCATGTGCTTGGATTTTCAATGGGTGGCGCCGTCGCCTTTCAGATGGCAACGGATTTTCCGGAGCGTATCCGCAGCCTGATTATTCTGAACAGCCTGCCCAGTTTCTTGCCCGATACTCTTTCCAAGCAGAAGGAATTTTTATTACGCAGGATCATGGTCCGGCTTTTCGGCCTGAAATCGCTTGGCCGGATCATGGCGAGAAGGTTGTTGCCACGCGACGATCAGCTCGAACTAAGAAAAAAAATGGCGGGGCACTTTGCCGACAATGACAAAAAATCTTATTTGATCTGGTTAAATGCGCTTTCCGTCTGGTCTGTGACCGAACGGCTTGGCACTTTGTCGATGCCGGTCTTGCTGATCAGCGCGGATCACGACTACACACCGATCGATGACAAGCGTAAATATCTGGAACAGATACCTAATGCGCAATTGAAAGTCGTTGAGAACAGCCGCCACCTTACGCCGATTGACCAGGCCCGGGCTTTCAATCGGATGGTGATGGACTTTTTGGCGGAACTACCGGTAGCAAAAAACGACCGGTCTTAAGGTTGCAGCCGGGTGGATTGCCACCGCCCGGTGTGGAAATCGTCCGGACCTGCTGGCGTAAGTTCACGGGTCCAGAGGCCGCGGTCGTGGACCCTGCCGGCGCCCTCAACCCACAATTCGACGCTGGATATCCAAAGCCGGTACCCGCCCCAATGCTTTGGGCGTGGGATGGCGGCCGGCACCAGTCCCTGTTTTTCCAGCGCGGCAATATCCAGATCCAGTTCCCGCGCCGTTTGTTCGACTTTCTCCTGCATTTCCGCCATTGATCCCAGGGGCTGGCTCTGGTGGCTCGCCCAGGCGCCAAGTTGCCGTTGCCACGGGCGGCTCTCGAAATAGGCGTCACTCTCGTTTGCCGGCGATTTTAGGAGAAGCCCCTGGAGGCGAATCTGTCTGTGTAGCTGATCCCAATGAAAAACAACCGAGGCCTTTGGGTTCGTCTCTATTTCCTGTCCTTTCGCGGACAGGTAATTGGTAAAAAACACGAGGTAGCCTGGATCTGCGACCAATTCCTTGCAGAGTAAAACACGTGATGACGGCATCCCGTCCGGCGCGCAGGTCGAAAACACCATCGCGTTCGGGTTGGGGCCGGTTTCCTGCCTTGTCGCATCTGCAATCCAGTCATTGGCGATACGCAGGGGATCATCCGGCAGGGATTCAGGAAGGAAATGCTGATGCTTTGTCGGCATAAAACGTCCTGTCATAACAATAAGGCGGTGGATCCATCTGACATCGGAGGCGATATTAATCAATCTCAGTTATTCAGTCATTGATTTGCGTCATCTACCTGATCAATGTTGCGCCAGTGCGTCGCGGGTCGGCCGCCGCGGTCAGAGTTCCATCAGCGAGCTTGGCTGCGGCGGTAACTCCACCAAAAAACATGTCCCGTTTTCCAAACAGCCTGAGTGGCATATCGGTATCGCCACAATCTGCATCCGGCTCACACGCGACAGAAAAATCCTCGCCGGATATTTCGACATGGGCGCGCGGCTGGCCGATCGCTTCGCCAAGTTCGAGCGATTCGAAAATCACGTAATACAAGGTGTAAAGCAGGGCCGTCGTGATACGTTCGGCTCCCGGCGAGCCGATCGCCAGCACCGAGCCATTCTTGTTCCTGGCAATGGTCGGGGCCATGTTGGACGGCACCCTTGTGCCGGGTGGATCGGCAAGCAGCCCGCGCCGATTCAGTTCGATCTCACCGAGACTATTGTTCAACCAGATACCGGCGCCACCCGGCATCAGACCGCTACCATATCCGGCCGACCAGGTAATGGCGCAAGCCAGCCCGTTCCTGTCCACGGCTGAAACATGGACGGTGTTCGGTGCAGAGGCTCCTCTGGCGAGTTGCTCAAGATAACAATGGGCGACCTCCGCCGAGTCCGGTTCGCGAGCCAATGTGTGGCGAAGACCAATAGCGTCTCGCTGAATCGGCAACAGCAAAGAAGCGCTCGTTTCTTCCTTCGCCGCCCGGTTTTTCAACAGTAAAAGCATGGCCGCTAGGATGGTGCCACCGGCTGCCGGTGGCGGATTGCTGGCGATTACCCAGTCTCCCAGTTCGACGAGGACCGATTCGCGTTCGATGGGTTTGTAGCTTGCAAGATCTGTCGCGCTCAACAGACCGCGCGACCGCATAACATCCCGAGCGATTTTTCCCCCGAGGGCACCGGTATAAAAACACTCTGGGCCCTGCTGTGCCAGCGTCGCGAGGCTCGCGGCGAGCGCAGGCTGGAAAATAGTGCTTCCCGCCGGGTGCAAGGATCCGTCGGCGGCAAACAGGACTTTTTTTCCTGTTTCGCTGCGGGAGAAAATCGGTTCCGCCGAATATTGCAGATAAGACCAGGACGCCACGCTGAGCGGGAAGCCGCTTTTTGCCACGTCAATGGCCGGCTCGAGCAATGTTGCCCACGGCAGGCAGCCAAATTTTTCCCGGGCGAGACCACATGCCGCTATGGCACCCGGCGTACCGACAGATGCGTGACCGACCATGGTTCGGACGCCGCCGCCATATCCCATATCAACCGCTTCCAGATCGGGATTTTCCGGAATGCCCTCACGTCCTGGCATTTCGGCGTTTCCATCGATCGTAATAGGGTCTTCTCCCGGTACCCAGATGGTGAGGTACGCGCCACCGCCGAGTGCGGCGACACCGGGTTCAGTGATTGCGGCAACGATGCTTGCTGCAATCGCGGCATCGACGGCGTTGCCACCGAGTTCTGCAACGCGCTCGCCCGCCTGTGCAGCGCAGAACGATCCGGCCGCCAGCGCCAGACCCGAAGATTCTCCGGTCATCAACAACCGCCGCAGTCTGCTATCTGGGGACACAATTTGCGCATACTGGTCCTGTCAGGTCGCCGGCAAAAGGAGCCCACGCCATCACTGACTTTGATTATTCCCCGTCAGTGCCTGTGCATGGTGTCTCAAATGCTCGCCGATGAAACTCGCGATAAAGTAATAGCTGTGATCATACCCAGGTCGGATTCGCAGTTTTATCGGATGATCGTGTTTGCCGCAGGCCAGTTCCAGAACGTCTGGCATCAGCTGTGTTTCCATGAATTCATCGGCGGCCCCCTGATCGATCAGCAAGGGCAGTTTTTCGCTGGCCTGCGCGACCAGCTCGCTCGCGTCATACGCACTCCACTGAGTCCTGTCGTCGCCAAGATATCCGGTAAAAGCCTTGATGCCCCACGGACCTCGAGATGGCGCACAAATGGGCGAAAACGCCGACACAGAGCGGAACATCCCAGGATTTTTCAAAGCCAGGATCAGCGCACCGTGTCCACCCATCGAATGACCGCTGACCGACATTTTCTCGATATCGATGGGAAAGTTTTCGTCCAGCGCATGTATCAGATCCCTGGTTACGTAGTCGTACATCCTGTAGTGGCGGGACCAGGGACGGCGCGTGGCGTTGACATAGAATCCTGCCCCGCTGCCAAAATCCCAGTCGTCGTCCTCGCCCGCCGTACCCGTGTCTCGCGGACTGGTATCCGGTGCGACCAACGCAATCCCCAGCTCCGCTGCGTAGCGTTGGGCGCCTGATTTGACCATGAAGTTATCTTCGTTACAGGTCAGGCCGGACAGCCACAACAAAACCGGTACCTTGCCCGTTCCGCCCTTTGTTGCTGCATGAGGGGGCAGGAACACCGAAAATCGCATCGGCGCGTCACAGCTTTCTGAAAAATGCTCAAATTTCTGCAACTCGCCTTCAAATATGCGAACCGAAGATAACTGGGCCAAACCGGGTGTTGTTTTTTTTGTCATCGTCATGATCTAAAAACCTGTGGTGGAGCGAATCGATTTGCCTTCGTGCATCAGCGTAAACGTCTCGTTTCGATGCGGCCTTGCGGGGCAGGCCGAAAGGTCTAATATAACGTTTCTGAGATACCAGGCAATCCAATCGGGAATTATATCAGCACGCTGATGTTGCCCGTCCTGAGAGCAGTGGTGGTGCAATGTCAGCAAGTCCAGCGGAAGTACCGTTCTCCGCAGTCGAAACCGGTCGCGACGAATTGTTGCGGCTGATGGATCTGCAGCGACGCGCGTTCGGTAGCCAGCCCATGCCTTCGTACGAGGTTCGTGTCGATCGACTGAACCGACTCAGGGTGGCATTACTGGCTAATCGGGAAAAACTGATCGCTGCGATAAACGACGATTTCGGTGGACGCAGCCGGTTGGAAACGGAGTTCGCGGAAATCATGATGCCGCTCGAAAATATCCGGTATCTGAAAAAGCACATCAAAAAATGGATGAAACCTCAACGTCGTCGCGTCGGGCTGTTGATGGCCAGCACCAGTGCGAAAATTCACTTCCAGCCGCTCGGCGTCACCGGAATCGTCGCGCCGTGGAACTTCCCGGTTTATCTTGCGGTTCAGCCTTTATCCTACGCGTTGGCGGCGGGTAACCGGGTGATGTTGAAGTTGTCGGAAATAACGCCGCGCACGTCTGAGGCTACCCGGGCAATGCTTGCCGAAGCCTTCTCGGACGATGAAGTTGTCGCGGTGACAGGCGGCGTCGAGACAGCAAAGCAATTTGTGGATCTTCCATTTGATCACTTGCTGTTTACCGGCTCGACCGCCGTAGGCCGACAGGTGATGAAAGCGGCCGCGAATAATCTGACGCCGGTGACGCTCGAGCTTGGTGGGAAATCGCCAGTCATTATTGGTCCGGAAGCGGACGTCGAGATGGCCGCAGAAAGAATATGTTTTGGCAAGTCCCTGAACTCAGGCCAGATCTGCCTGGCGCCCGATTATCTGTTTTGCCCCGCAGACAAGGTCGACCAGCTGGAACGCGCCATTCGGCAACAATTTGCCAAAATGTACCCGCACCTCGCGGGTAATCCCGAGCACACCTGCATCATCAATAAGCAGCACAAAAGGAGGCTGGAAGCGTGGATTGAGGATGCGAAGGAAAAAGGCGCCAGGGTCGAAGTCGTTAATCCGGCAGGTCAGGAACTCGGGGAGTGCCGGATGGCGCTGCATCTCGTATTTGGCGTCACCGACGAGATGAAGATAATGCAGGAAGAAATATTTGGCCCGCTGCTCCCGGTGATGACCTATCGTGATTTGGGCGAGACCATAGCCTATGTGAATTCGCACCCCAGGCCTCTCGCGCTGTACCTTTTTGATCACGATAAGCGCAATATTCGTCGAATCCTGTCGCAGACACATTCGGGCGGCGCCTGCGTCAATGACACGATTTTTCATATTGCCATTCACGACATGCCGTTCGGCGGGGTGGGCAGTTCCGGGATGGGCGCCTACCAGGGTCGCGAGGGTTTTCTGACCTTTTCTCATGCCAAAGGCGTCTTGAGCCGGCCACGTCTCAACTTCGCCAAAGCGATTTACCCACCGCGGAGCAAACTGGCCGACCTGATGCTGAGGTTTTTCGCCCGATAGGCCTGTAGCGAAAAAAAAGAACAAATAACTCGCTGATTTAAAAAAAAAATAGATTCAGCGTGGGTTCAGGCGTACCCCCTTAGCCTGTCTATCAGAGTACAGGTTTTGACAGGAGGTGCTGTATGAAGATCTTCGCAATCGCAGCCTTGGGCTTGCTGATTGGCGGCCCGGCAATCGCCGATCCATTTACGACCGGCACGATGGCCGGCAGGGTTGTCGAACGTGTTGCAGACAGTGACGATCGGTTCCACCGCCGTTCAGACCGCCGTTCAGACCGCCATTCGGACCGGCGTTCCTATCGCCGTTCAGACCGGCATTCCGACCACCGTTCCGATCGCCGGCACGCGCGGGGCTACCGCCACCACCGCGACCAGCGTCACCATGAGCGCCGGTATTTTGACCACGGACACAGGGATTCTCGTGCGCGGTATCGTCGCGGGCACCACCGGCATGGTTTCCGGCAGCGATACGGGCGCCATTATGGGTATCTCAATCCTTATGGTTACGGGTATTACGGCGCTCTATATGGCAATGGATACATCGGCTTTACTTACTACGACCGCCGCGACCATGAGATCACTATCCGGGTGCCGATAAACTAGACTCCGCTTGTCTGGTGCTTTCCGGCCAAGCATACTCCCCGCAGTCCTGTACCGGTTTGTGTTACGGACTGCGGGGGTTTCGATGGCCTGGGGAATAACGGTCGCGTTGCTTGTTGCGGGGATTGGCTTCAGCCACACATCGTTCGCCCAGGCTGTCGCGGAACCTGAATTCGAATTCGACCAAACTTTATTTTCCTATTCCGGCGATCAGGAGGAGGCCTATTCGTTTTCGAGCGAACAGACCATTGTGTTTACCAGTTGGGTGATATTGCCGGCGGGTACTGACAAGCTGTTTGAACCCGTTTCCGGCTATGTTCAGGGTTGGTGGGATAAGATACTGGATGATGGCCCGGCGGGTTTTCTGGCAGGCGCGGGTCCGGATGCTGAGGTGGTGCAATGGATTTCCCGGCGCGAGCCGAGAGCCATGTATTTGAATGCACAATACCAGTTTTATCCTCACGGCACGGAAACCCGCCTCGCGGTCAAGGTAACGATCAGCGGGCTTGACAAAAAATGGCTGCCGGGGCTGGAACAAATGATGGATGACTTTCTCCAGACGCGCCTGGCCCCCTTCGTTGGAGACATTCACAGGAAAGCAACCACGGCCGTGGTGGATTTTCCCGGGACCTGAAGTATTTTTGTTGAACTGTTTTTTTGTCGCCCGCTGACGACCGCTTGCATTGTGCACAGACAGCCGATAAAAAGAGCAACACAGGTCAGGCCGTTGCCGACCGCCGAAGGAACTGAATGAGCGACCTACAAGCCGAGAATAAAAAGCTCAAGAAAAGTCTGGCTGTGTTGACCAGCGAGGCCGAAAAGAATCATTCGATACGGGCTCGCTCGCAGGCCAGGGAACTTGACCTTTTACGGGCGGAATCTCTACCGGATCTGATGGACAAAATGATCGTCGGGCTGGCCAATTCCTATGGCCTGAGCAACGTCACCTTGTTGCTGTGCGATCCACACCATGAAATTCGTCATTTGCTCATGGACGCCACAGATCAGCACGAAGACCCGACCGACGTAATTTACGTAGATTCGCTGACAGGACTGGCTCCACAATTTACCTCGTTGAGCCGACCGTGGCTGGGTCCGTACAACGCAGCCGATCATCAACTGGTATTTCCGGGTGCGTCGCACCTGAAAAGCGTCGCCTTGTTACCGCTGATTCGTCAGAACCGCTTGATGGGAAGCCTGAACTTCGGCTCGACTGACGAGGCTCGCTATACACCCATGCATGGAACCGAAGTCCTGGCACACTTGGCAACCATTGCGTCATTTTCGCTGGAAAACATGGTCAACCGGGCGCGGCTGGTCCGCAGCGGACTGACCGACGTGCTGACCGGTTGGCATAATCGCCGCTATCTTCAGGATCGGTTACGGGAAGAGCTTGCACGTGCGCGAAGAGACCGGTTGAGTCTTTGCTGCCTGATGCTGGATGTCGATCATTTCAAGCGAATTAATGATAAGTTCGGGCATCTCGCCGGCGACAAGACCTTACGGGAAATTGCCCAGAGAGTAGAAAGCCAGACCAGAAGCAGCGACATGGCGGCGCGCTATGGCGGCGAGGAATTTGTCTTGCTTCTGCCGGCGACACAGATTAATGACGCGATAGATCTGGCTAACAGGATACGCGAGGCGGTCAGTAAAACTCCCATCGCCGTTGGAGCTCACGATGCTGTGACGATTACCGTGTCGATCGGCATTTCGGTGTGCCTGCCAGACGAATATGAGCAGGATCTGAAAACGGTCGCTGAAGCGCTGTTGGCTGCCGCGGACGTCGCAATGTACAAGGCGAAATCGGCAGGCCGCGATTGCGTCCGGACCGCCGACGATCCTTGAATTATTCCGGTCGCGCTACATTGGTTTTTCCTGGCGCCAGGCGGCGCCGATGTCGACCGTCGGAATTACAGCTGGAAAAAGCGTTGTAATTACAAGCGATTAGAGCGATAATGAGAATCATTAGCATTTGGAGAGTGAACCGAATATGACCCGACTATTCTTTGCCAGCCCGCTGCTGCTCATATTATGTCTGTCAGCTTGCGGCCGGCCTGCCGATACAGCGCTGGTCGTCTATTCAGCGCGCAACGAACAGCTGATAAAGCCTGTCTTCGATCTTTACGAGAAACAAACCGGCGTTCATGTCGATTTTGTAACCGATAAAGCCGAAGTCCTGATGCAAAGGCTGATCGCCGAAGGGCAGCAGAGCCCGGCCGATCTTCTGATTACAGTCGACGCCGGTAACCTGTGGTACGCCGCCGGACAGGGTATGTTTCAGCGCGTTGAATCCTCTCTCCTTGAGGCTAATATTCCGAGTCATCTTCGCGACCGTGATAATCGGTGGTTTGGCATCTCGGTACGGGCGAGAACTATCGTTTACGACCCGGCTGTAGCGTCTCGCGATGAACTGAAGGACTACATGGACCTGGCCGATCCTCGCTGGCGGGGGCGTCTTTGCCTGAGGACATCCAAAAAAGTCTATAACCAGTCGCTGGTGGCCATGTTGATCGTGCAGTACGGCGAGGAGCGGACGGAAGCCGCAGTCGCTGGCTGGGTGAAAAACCTCGCAACCGATGTATTCCCTGACGATACGCAACTGATGAGAGCGATACTTGCCGGGCAGTGCGAGCTCGGCATCGTCAACAGTTACTATTTTGGTCGCCTGCAAAAAGCCGAGCCGGACCTGCCGCTGGCGTTGTTTTGGCCGGACAAGGCAAACGGCGGCGTACATGTCAACGTTGCCGGTGCCGGCGTGACGCGTTATGCACCACATGCGGAAGCCGCAATTTCCTTTCTCGAGTGGTTGTCCGGACCTGCCGCACAGGCTTTGTTTGCCGGCGTCGATATGGAATTCCCGGCAAATCCCGCCGTCTCGCCCGACCCACTGGTTGCTGCGTGGGGAAGTTTTGACGCCAGCCCGATTGAAGTGGAAACCGCCGGCGAGTTTCAGGCCGATGCCGTCAGGCTTATGGATCGGGCCGGATACCACTAGCACCCGACAGAAAAATGGGGCTCAGCCAGCAAATAAGAAGCCTGACGCGATACTTGCCCGGCCCATGGTTTTTGGTTGCGCTCGGTATCGCCCTGCCTTCGCTGCTCGCCGTCGGTGTCATCGTTGGGTCGCTGTTTAGCCCGGACACCGAAAACTGGCCGCATCTGTTCGAGTTCGTCTTGCCACGAGTGCTGGGCAACACGTTCTGGCTGGTGGTGGGCGTTGCTGCGCTGACGACCGTGATTGGGACCGGCCTGGCATGGCTCACATCGATCTGCGAATTTCCGGGGCGCGGGTTTTTTTCATGGGCATTGTTGTTGCCACTGGCAATACCGGGTTATGTACTCGGTTTTGTTGCGATCGGCTTGCTCGAGTATTCGGGACCGGTACAGGGATTGATTCGCGACTGGCTGGGTTCGGGCACATGGTTTCCATCAATTCGATCGCGCGCCGGCATCATCATGGTACTGAGTCTTACTCTTTATCCCTACGTCTATCTGGTGGCGCGCAGCGCTTTTCTGACCCAGGGCAAGCGCGTACTCGAGGTCGCTCAGGCGGCCGGTTACAGCCGTCAGCAAGGTTTTTTCAAGGTTGCATTACCGATGGCCAGACCCTGGATTGCCGGCGGAGTGATGCTCGTAATGATGGAGACCCTGGCCGATTTCGGCACGGTTGCGGTTTTTAATTACGACACGCTGACGACGGCTATTTATCACACGTGGTTTGGCTTGTTTTCAGTCAAGGCTGCTTTGCAGCTGGCTTCGTTCCTGGTACTGGGTGTTTTTATCGTCCTGGTTATCGAACAGTGGCTGCGTTCCGGTTCTCGCTACCATCAGGCCAAATCACCGCCCGGTGGCCGGATCGACCTTATCGTCCGTGATCGATGGCTGGCGGCTGCTTCCTGTGGCCTGGTTTTACTAACCGCTTTCTTGTTGCCATTCGTCCAACTCGTGGTTTGGGCCTGGCAGGATATTATCGCTGGCGGCCTGAATCTCAGATTCCTCGGGTTTGCCTGGCGTTCTGTCAGTTTGTCTATGGTGGCGGCCGGGGTGATCGCCGTTGCTGCGCTGATGCTTAACTATGCGATGAGGCTCGATGCGCACCCGGCCAGTAAAATAGCGGGTCGCATTGCCACGCTCGGTTATGCATTGCCCGGCACCGTGCTTGCGGTGGGTATCTTCGTGCCGCTGGTGTTTATCAATAATCAGTTGCAAGCGGCGCTGGACTTTTTGTTTGCAGCAGATGCACCCAAGCTTAGCTTGCAGGCGGGGCTTGCCACCATGTTGATCGCCTATCTGGTACGCTTTCTGGCGGTGGCTCACCAGCCGGTTGCGGCAAACATGCTGCGGATCACACCGTCGATCGACGAATCGGTAGGGGTTCTGGGAGTGTCGGGTTGGTCATTGCTGAGGAGAGTTCATTTTCCGATGTTGAAGACAGGAATGCTGACGGCGTTTGCGCTGGCGTTTGTCGATCTGATGAAGGAAATGCCGATTACTTTGATGACCCGGCCGTTTGGCTGGGAGACGCTGGCGGTCAGAGTTTATGAAATGACGTCCGAAGGGCAATGGCAGCGGGCGGCGTTGCCCGCCTGCGCGATCGTTCTCGTGGGGCTGATACCGGTCGTGATATTGACACGAAGGGCAGAAGAGCATGTGGCTTGAACTCGATAATGTTGTGCAGGCGTATGGAAAAAGCCATGTACTCAATGGCATCAGTTTTCGAATAGAACAAGGCGAAATCGGTTGTCTGCTCGGCCCCAGCGGCTGTGGCAAAACTACCGTCTTGCGCTGCGTCGCGGGCTTCGAGCCGATACTCGAAGGGCAGGTGATAACCGACAACATCGTCATCAGCGGGCCCGGGTTCACAGTGGCGCCACAACTGCGTGGCATTGGAATGGTGTTCCAGGACTTTGCCCTGTTACCGCATCTGAAAGTGCTGGAAAATGTGGAATTCGGACTGCATGGCCTGCCGAAGGCCGCCAGGAAAGTGCAGGCGATCGAGACGTTGGCGTCCATGGATTTGTCTGCGACCGCCGGCATGTACCCACATGAACTGTCGGGTGGTCAGCAACAACGCGTCGCATTGGCCCGCGCACTGGCTCCGAACCCCCCTTTATTACTGATGGACGAGCCGTTTTCCAGTCTTGACGGGGAACTGCGGCACCGGCTCAATCTTGAGGTCAGGGAATTATTGAAGGCTCGGGGGACCACGACATTGATGGTGACCCATGATCAGCAGGAGGCTTTTTCGATTGCCGACAATATAGGCGTTATGCACGAGGGGCAGTTGATGCAATGGGACATCGCTTACCAGTTGTACCATGAACCTGCAAACCGGTTCGTTGCTGATTTCATAGGTCGCGGAGTGATTGTTCCAGGTCGGGTCGAACCGGGCGGTATCAGAATCGAATTGGGCCTGTTGACAGGAGGCAGCGATATGCTGAAGCCGGGAAGTACGGTCGATGTACTCCTGAGGCCCGATGATATTGTTCATGATGACGACAGCGATTTGACCGCAAGAGTCTGCCACAAGGAATTTCGCGGCGCGGATATCCTGTATACCTTGTGTCTGGATTGCGGCGAACATCTGTACGCATTGGTCCCGAGTCATCACAATCACCATGTCGGCGAGCATATTGGCGTTCGTTTGGAGGCAGATCACGTCGTAACCTTCCCGACTCACGGCGATAAAAAACATCCCACATGATTCCCGGGTTTATCGTTCCGGGTCTTAAAGACTGCGTCGCGAATTAAGCAGCACGAGAAACAGAGGAACGCCAATCAGCGCGGTCAGCGCCCCGACGGGCAGCTGCCGCGGCGCGACAACGGTCCTGGCGAGTGTGTCGGCAACGACCAGTAAAGACCCTCCCAGCAACACCGATGCCGGCAGGACGATACGATGATCGGAGCCCGCGATCAGTCTGACCAGGTGCGGGATCACCAGCCCAACAAAGCCGATACTTCCAGCGGTCGTGACCGCTGCAGCGGTGAGCAATGAGCCCAGGAGATAAATCACCGTCCGCAGCGGGCCGACTTCGACTCCGAGCACGGTCGCCTGTTTCTCACCCCGAGTCAGCAGATTTAACGGTCGTGCCAGGGACATGCTGATCATGAGTGCGACGACCAGAACAACCATTTGACCGCTCCACTGGCGCGCAAAAGAAAAGTCCCCCATCAACCAAAACAGCATGCCTCTCAAGCTGCTGTCAGGGCCAAGCGCAAGAATAAGGCTGATCAGGGCACCCATGCCCGACGCAATAACCACACCGACCAGCAGTAAACGGATTGGTGTCCAGCCACCGCGGCCCCTGGCAATTATGAACACCAAAAGCGTAATACCCAGGGCGCCGGCAAAAGCACTGCCATCTACCCAAAGGCCTCCTGCGCCTGCCGCCAGCGCCAGCAATGCACCGACCGCTGCGCCGCCGGATATACCCAGAATATACGGGTCTGCCAGCGGATTTCTCAGCAGTACCTGCATCAGACAGCCAGCGAGTGCGAGCATTCCACCCGTGGTAAATGCCGCCAGCGCTCGCGGCAGCCGAATGTCCATTATCAGGGTGTTGGTGAGTTCGTCGGCATGGCCGCCGGGAAGCGAAAGAATCGCTGCAAGACCGAGCGGGGCCGAACCAGTCATCAACGCGAGAAACAGGCTGGCCACGGCAGTCAACGCCATCGCCAGGTATATCCTGAATCGGGAAGCTGGTTTCAAGTACTCAATCTCCGGGCCTGGTCAGATTGTGAAGCGCTGAGTCGGCTGATGATCAGGCAGTTAAGGGTAAACAAGGCGCCGCACGCGGACAAGCCGCTTTTCCCGGGGTGTGTCTGTTGTTCTGGTTCTGAGCGCAGCCATGTGGAACAATCGAGTCAGTGTCTTTATTGGTGGCTTTTTAGCTCGAAACATGCGGGACCATATAGATTCGGAAGGATTCCGGGCCAACGTCGGTATTGTTCTCAGTCGCGGCGACGGCCAGGTTTTTCTCGGCGGACGTGCATGCCAGCGTGGCTGGCAGTTTCCGCAAGGCGGGATCGCGCAGGGGGAGACCGCTGAGGCCGCAATGTATCGTGAATTGCATGAAGAAATTGGCCTCGCCCAAACGGATGTCGATGTCCTGGGAAGTACGAAAGACTGGTTGCGCTATCATCTGCCAAAAAAATATCAGCGTAGCAACAGCCTGCCATTATGTGTCGGTCAGAAACAACGCTGGTTTCTCCTGCGTCTTACCAGCGACGAAACAAGACTACGTTTTGATTCCACGGGTAAGCCTGAATTTGATCGATGGCGATGGGTGGATTACTGGCACCCTGTTCGTGAAGTTATTTTTTTTAAACGCAAGGTATACGCTCAGGCCCTGAGGGAACTCGGGCAGTATTTGGGTCCGGAATTATTGCCTCGGGAACCAAAATGGCTGGATGCGGCCCCGGTTGGCGTTAAAAGGGACGAACCACCGCCAGAATAATGATCAGGATCAGACCGATCGTTGGTACTTCATTAAAAACACGCAGCCAGGGATCGCTGTGTTTGCATTTTTTCCGGGCCAGGTCCCGGTGAATTTTCCAGAGATAAGCCTGGTACAGAACCAGTCCGGCAACCAGCGCCAGCTTGACCTGAACCCACAGCATGTCGAGATACAAAGGTTGCAGAGCGATCGCCCAGAAGCCGAAAAAGAAGGTCAGAACACCGCCAATAGTCATGATGATGAACAGCCGTCTTTCCATGACGATGAATCGCTGGTGGCTGTCTTCATCCGTGGTCTGGAGATGATAGATATACAATCTTGCCTGGTAGAAAAGGCCGGCAAACCACGTGACCATGAAAATAACATGCATCGCTTTGACCCAGATCATGTCAGAACCTCACCGTGTTTCCGATCGACAGGATATTGTACTGTGAGCGTTCCCTTGAGCAAAAAGGGTAAATACCTTATTGTCGCGGCGCCCACAGCTAATATCGGCATTGATTGGAGATGTCTGCGATGAGCAGATCACGCCTGATTGTTAAAAGTCATTCACCCGTCCGGTCAGGTTTCAGCTGGGCCCTGGGGGTGTTATTACTGATTGGAGCCTTGTGGTTGAGTTTCGAATACGGGCGCATGCAGGCAGGATTCAATCTTCTCGAGACTGTTGAGAAACAACAAAACCAACGGCAGCAAATTGAGGAGCTGACGGCGCTTTCCGATGGTCTTCGTCAGCAGCTTGCGGTCCAGGAAGCGTCACGGAATATAGACCAGGGAGCGTATAAGCAGGTCGAAGAGAAATTGCTTGATTTGCAGAAGAAGCTTGCAGATCAACAAAAGGATCTGAGCTTTTATCGCGGAATTATGGCGCCGGAGTCGCAGGTCGAAGGCTTGCAGATAAAGGAAATGGTCCTGGAGTCTCTGACCGACGAAAAATATTTTCGAGTGAACCTGGTATTAATGCAAGCGGTTAATCATGGTCGCGTGGTTTCCGGCAAAGTTCGAATTAGTGTGGACGGCGTAATAGATGGTGAGGCACTGAGCCTGGAAATGTCTCAACTCAGTCCTGCGAACAGCGATAACCAGGCGATAAGTTTTTCATTCAGATATTTCCAGGAATTTGAGCGCGAGCTGGTTTTGCCGGACGGGTTTGTCGCTGAACGCATCAACATAGAGGTGATCCCCAGTCGGCGATCGTCCGGAGCTGTGCGTGAATCCTTTGACTGGCAGCCGCAATCCAGTTAATACTTTTACAGGCTGCGGGAAACAGCCGGGGAACAAGATGTTTGGCAGTAAAAAGAAAAAGACTTCAATAGACACGCTGGTCGGTTGCAACAGTCGAATTGACGGGGATATTCGCTTTGGCGGCGGGTTTCATGTCGATGGTTATGTCAAAGGTGACGTCAGGGCCGTTACCGAGTCGTTTTCTATTGTCAGCGTCAGTGAGCGGGGTATTATCGAGGGAACGGTCAACGCGCCTGAAATAATGCTCAATGGAACGATCAAGGGTGACGTCGTGGCTCGGAACCGGATTGTTCTGGGGCCCAACGCGCGGGTTAACGGCAACGTTTATTACAATCTGATCGAGATGTCGATTGGGGCCGAAGTTAATGGCAAGTTAATCCACAAACCTGGGACGACGACACCGTTACTGGCGCACCAGAAAAAGACTACGGACGTCACAGACGCCGCAGAGGCCACAGACGCCTCCTGATTTGTTGGTTGAGACTTATATTCGAACCGGTAAGTACGAGAGTAGGAAGATGGCAACAGAAAGTCCCGCAATGATATTCACGGACTCGGCCGCCTTGAAGGTAGGAGAGTTAATTCGTGAAGAAGAAAACCCCAATCTCAAGCTTCGAGTATATGTAGCTGGCGGTGGCTGTTCCGGGTTCCAGTATGGTTTCACATTCGATGAAGCAGAGGAAGACGGCGACACCAAGATCGAAAATTGTGGCGTTACTTTGCTCGTCGATCCGCTGAGCATCCAGTATCTGCTTGGCGCCGAGATCGATTACCAGGAAGATCTTCAGGGCGCTCAGTTTGTCATCAGAAACCCGACTGCCAGCACCACGTGTGGTTGCGGCTCATCTTTTTCCGTCTGAATAGCAAAGCATTCATTATTCACCGGTGTAAATACCGCCAAGAACGGCGGGTTTTTGGGCGCCGGTGATCCGGGTCAGATCGACGGGCCGGCTGGCCAGGGTTTCTCTGGCCAGCCAGGCGAATGCGGCCGCTTCAACCCAATCAGGGTCCAGACCGCATTGTGCTGTGGTTTCTACGTGTCTTCCCGTCAGCAGCGTCTGTAGTCTCTTCATTAAATACCGGTTGTGACTGCCACCGCCACAAACGAACAAGTGAGTACCGTCCGGGGCGTATGCCCGAACCACGTCACAGATGCTGACCGCCGTCAGTTCGGCCAGCGTCGCCTGTACATCTTGCAGCCGGGGCGCCAACTCAAGCTTCGTTATCAGGCTGGTCACCCAGGTGAGATTGAAATCCTCGCGCCCGGTACTTTTTGGCGGCGATAAGCGGAAAAAATCGTGACCGAGCATTATTTCCAGCAAGCCGGGAATAACCTGCCCGGTGGCCGCCCATTCGCCATCGCGATCGAACTGCTCCTCATTACAGCGCTCGGACCACGCATCCATCAACACATTGCCCGGCCCAGCGTCGAAGCCGGTCGTCTCCCCGTCTGCCGGTAAAATCGTCAGATTGGATATACCGCCAATATTGACGATGACGCGGGATTCCCGGGAGCTTGAAAATACAGCCCGGTGAAATGCCGGCGTCAATGGCGCACCCTGACCGCCAAGCGCCATATCCATGCGTCTGAAATCAGCGACCGTGGTAATGCCGGTTTTCGCGGCAATAATATTTGGGTCGCCGATTTGCCAGGTAAATCCCTCTTTGCCGGACTGGTGCCATAGAGTCTGCCCGTGGCTGCCGATCGCCTCGATGGATGTCGCGCTGATTCCCGCGCTGCGCAGCAACTCGCCGGCCGCTTCCGCAAAACACTCTCCGATTTGTCTGTCCAGCCGGCCCAGCACCCTCAGATCAGACGTTTCGGGTGAGGAAAACTGCAGCAGCAGCTCTTGCCGCGCCACCGGCGGCAAAGGAAACGCAATGGCATGCAATAAATTGGCTTTATCATCATCGAAACAAAGCAAAGCCGCGTCCACAGCATCGAGACTGGTGCCGGACATCAACCCAATATAATGATCCGACATTATCGGTCTCAGCGGGTGGCCGTGATTGCGACCTGAGAGCGTTTTACCGTATCGAGTTGCGCGAGCAGGCCACCAGTTTGCTGAAAAAATAACTCACGCTGGTCGGCAGCGATGGGCTCGACCTTGGGGAGTGACACGGTTCGTGGATTCCGGTGAACACCATTCAGGCGATATTCATAATGCAGGTGCGCCGCCGTAACCAGGCCGGTATTGCCTACGTAGCCGATAACCTGGCCTTGTCTTACCCGGCTTCCGTAGCGAACATTTTTTGCGAATCGTGACATATGTGCATATAGCGTCGTTATATTTCCGCCGTGTTGCAAAATCACAGCGTTTCCGTAGCCACCTTTCCTGCCCCTGTGAATGACCCTGCCGTCACCAGCTGCTTTGATCGGTGTGCCGATTGGCGCCGAGTAGTCCACACCGCGATGGGGACGGACCACTTTTAAGATCGGGTGTTTGCGCCGCGGGTTGAAACTCGAACTGACTCGCGAGAAATCAACCGGCGCCCTGATGAACGCTTTTCTGACCGAATGGCCATCGGGCGTGAAATAATCCGATCTCCCCTTTTCGTCGGTGTACCTTAGGGCGCGGTACGAATCGCCATTGTTTATGAACTCCGCGGCGAGAATATCTGCATCCCGCAACAGCTCGCCATCCTGCCAAAGCTGCTCATAGATAACGATGAATCGGTCGCCGGCGCGTATGTCGAGAACAAAATCGACGTCCCAGGCAAATATGCCGGCCAGATTCATTATCACCTTGTCAGAAACATTCGCCTGCTTGCCCGCTTCAAAAAGGGAGTTATCAATTTCTCCATGGCGGTACGCCATTCTCCTTTCTGTGGGGTGTGCGATGGTCTGGAGATCGAAAGCGTCTCCGTGACGCAGCAGTTCGATTGTCGTGGTTTCGTTAACTCGGCGTCGAAGACTCTGAAGCGTGCCATTGGTATGAACGACTTCGATCTGATCGCCGGGCATGATATTGCGTAATGCAGAACTGGCTTCGGGGATTTTCAGAATATTCATCAGATCAGCGCGGCTTAACTTGTTGCGTCCAAACAAACCGTCCAGGGTATCGCCGCTCCTGACAGTCAGCATGACTTTGTCACCGGCAATATCTTCACTATAACTGTCGTCATCCCCAGCGGCCGGCATCATCGATACCAGCCCATCTGCAGAGTCTCCAAAGATACCGCTTTTCTCCGGAATCCCGACACCGGGCAGCGCGACCGGCAGGGTCAGCATCTGGTCTTTGGACAGGGTCATAATTCCGTCGGCCAGCGGCTGGTGAATGGTGGTCGATCCGGTCTCGGATGGTGGCAGCAGCATCAATGTGACCCCCACAGACAGCGAAAGACCCGCGGCGAACCAAAGGAGCTTCAGTGATTTGCCTGACTTGGGTGAGACAAATTTGTAGTCGTGCCTTAGCTGGCTGGCTACTCGGTGCACAGGTGGCCCCAGATGTTAGCTGCGGCTAACACTAGCGGGACTTATCCGGAGCGTCAAATGCTGATTATGGTGGGAAATGCGGCTCGTGCGATGCCTGATGAGTGCGGGGAACAACAAGCGGTGCAACTCTGTCTACCGGGCTCTATAATCGGCCAATGCCAACAGTCAAAGAACAAATGGAACTCATTCGACGTGGTGCTGACGAGATCATTGTCGAGGAGGAGCTCAAGAAGCGCCTGCAGGCGGGGGGCAAATTGCGGGTAAAGGCTGGTTTTGACCCGACTGCGCCGGATCTGCATATCGGTCATACCGTCCTGATCAACAAAATGCGCCAGTTTCAGCTGCTCGGCCATGAAGTTGTTTTCCTCATCGGAGATTTTACCGGGATGATCGGCGATCCATCGGGGAAAAACTCGACGCGGCCGGCCTTGAGCAGGGACGAAATTGAGGAGAATGCGAGAACTTATCAGGATCAGATCTTCAAGATCCTTGATCCAGAGACAACCAGCATCATGTTCAACTCGGAATGGATGGGAAAAATGAGCGCCGCTGACTTGGTTCAGTTGGCTGGCAAGCATACCGTTGCTAGAATGCTGGAACGGGACGATTTCAGAAAACGATACAAGGAAGGTCATGCCATCTCGATACATGAGTTCCTTTACCCCCTGGTCCAGGGCTATGACTCAGTTGCGATGAAGGCCGATGTAGAACTCGGCGGGACAGACCAAAAATTCAATCTCCTGGTTGGGCGGCAGCTCCAGCAAGCATTCGGCCAGCCGCCGCAGATCATCGTCATCATGCCATTGCTTGAAGGTCTGGATGGCGTGCAAAAGATGTCGAAATCGCTGGGAAACTATGTCGGCATTACCGATAGTCCGGAAGACATGTTCGGCAAACTGATGTCTGTGTCCGATGAGCTGATGTGGCGTTATTTTGAATTGCTGAGTTTTCGCAGTTCTGCCGATATACAAGGTCTGAAGAAAGCGGTCGACGATGGGAAAAATCCTCGCGACATCAAGTTCGAACTGGCCATGGAAATCATAGAACGGTTTCACGATAGCGCAGCAGCCAAAAAGGCACGGGATGACTTTATCGCCAGGTTCGCCGAGGGCAAAATACCGGACCAGATGAACGAAATGGAACTCGCCACCGAGAATGGTGAATTAGGTATCGCCAACGTTTTGCGCGGCGCCGGACTGACCTCCAGCAACTCGGAAGGATTCCGCATGATTCGACAGGGCGCGGTGAAAGTGGACGGCGCGAAGGTCGCCGACCGTGATCTGGCCTTAAAGGCAGGCGCCACCTACGTCATCCAGGTCGGCCGGCGCAAGTTTGCCAGGGTCAACCTGAAATCCTGAAGTGGGTTGAAACAACATCGATCGCCAGGTGCGGCTATTTATGTTAGTAGTAACGTAAATACCGTGAGATAATCCTTCAATGGCAGTTCCGATCCTGGACAAACTTGACGAGCTGACTTTGGGTTCCCTGCTGCGCAGGATTACCGATCAGCTGTATGGCGTCGTCGACGCTGTTTATAAAGACAACGGTCTGGATATTCATGCCGCATCGTTTCCCGTTCTGCACGTACTGGCGGACGAGACACTGTCGGTGACGGAGATTGCCGTACGCATCGGACAGAGTCACTCGGCGGTCAGTCAGCTCAGCAAGCGTCTTGAGAAAAAAGGCTATCTCAAACACAGTGTAGCTGACGACGATCGCCGTCAGCGACGACTGTCGTTGACCGCTGCCGGTCAGCAGGCCATTCGTGATCTGCAACCTGTCTGGGGGGCGATCGTCCAGGTTTTGAGTCAATACATTTCGGCAACACAACATGATTTACTGGCTGCGCTGAGAAGCTTCGAGTCGGTGCTGGCCGCAAACGATTTTGTCGCTGATGTTCGCCAGGTGGCGAAAAAATCCAAGGGCGATACCGTTGAGATCCTTGACTACGAACCGCAGTATAAATCTGCGTTCCTCGAGCTGAATACGGAATGGCTGCAGAAGTATTTTTACGTCGAGGAAGCCGATCAACAGGCCCTGTCCGATCCGGAGAAGAACATCCTCGATCCTGGCGGGGCGATTTTTTACGCTCGCTATATGGGGGAAATCGTTGGCACTTGCGCCCTGATCAATCATCGAAGAGGCGCTTTCGAAATCAGCAAGATGGCAGTTACCGCCAAAAGCCAGGGCCTTGGAATCGGCAGACGTCTGTTACAGGAGTCGATATTGAGATATCACCAGCTGGGCGGCACGCACCTGCACCTGGAGTCAAACAGCAGATTGGTTCCGGCGATCGGTTTGTATGAGTCCGCTGGATTCGTCCATCAACCGAGGCCCGGGCGTTCCCCGTACCGGCGCAGCGATATTTACATGGTGTACAAGGGAGAGGCCGGGGCCCAATCGTCGCGGCGGCATTAATAACAGGGTCTGTCCCCTTTTTCGCTTTTTCGAATTCCCGCCGGGCGATCGACCGGCTAACCTGGCGCCAATAGTGCTCGGGCAAGCACGGATCCAAGCATTCCCCTGCGGATCAAATTCCAAGGTAAACCGATAAAAATCGATGCCGCTGCGTTTACCGGCGGCCGTCTAACGAGGTTTGCAGGAAGACCCTGAGAAACCTGGGAACGACAGAACGAAAAATGGGTTGACGTGGCCAGTGTTGCCCTTATAATGCCGCCCTCGACGGAGCTGAGGCTCCGGCAAATCAACCGATTACATGATGCAGGGTGGCCGGTAAATTATTGACCGCCCCGGGGTGTCATGTATAATTAACGGTCTGCCCGGACAATGCCGCCGGGTCGTTCTTTAACAACAGAATCAGATAACTTGTGTGGGCGCTCGCGTCAGATTTGCGGATGCAATTCTGTCGGGAGTGACCCAAGTCAGATGTAATTGGCTTGGATCTTTCGACAGTTCTAGTAGAACCTTTGAACTGAAGAGTTTGATCCTGGCTCAGATTGAACGCTGGCGGTATGCTTAACACATGCAAGTCGAACGGTAACAGGCCGTTGGGATCCCTTCGGGGTGAACTTGGCGCTGACGAGTGGCGGACGGGTGAGTAATACTTAGGAATCTGCCCAGTAGCGGGGGACAACTCGGGGAAACTCGAGCTAATACCGCATACGCCCTACGGGGGAAAGCGGGGGACCTTCGGGCCTCGCACTATTGGATGAGCCTAAGTCGGATTAGCTTGTTGGTGAGGTAATGGCTCACCAAGGCGACGATCCGTAGCTGGTCTGAGAGGACGACCAGCCACACTGGGACTGAGACACGGCCCAGACTCCTACGGGAGGCAGCAGTGGGGAATATTGGACAATGGGCGCAAGCCTGATCCAGCAATGCCGCGTGTGTGAAGAAGGCCTGCGGGTTGTAAAGCACTTTCAGTAGAGAAGAAAAGCTTACGGTTAATACCTGTAAGTCTTGACGTAACCTACAGAAGAAGCACCGGCTAACTCCGTGCCAGCAGCCGCGGTAATACGGAGGGTGCAAGCGTTAATCGGAATTACTGGGCGTAAAGCGCGCGTAGGCGGCTTTGTAAGTCGGATGTGAAAGCCCTGGGCTCAACCTGGGAACTGCATTCGAAACTGCATGGCTAGAGTATGGGAGAGGGAAGTGGAATTTCCGGTGTAGCGGTGAAATGCGTAGATATCGGAAGGAAC
>CAZMOM010000008.1:0-90857 GCA_964568075.1 uncultured Gammaproteobacteria bacterium | reverse complement strand
GAATGCGGGATCCAGCCGCTGCAACATTACCTGGATGAGTCCATTGCAGCCGATACCGAGGCCCCATAACTCATCTGCATCGTCCCTCATATCATAGGTCACCAGTCTGGCCTTTCCGTTGGCAATCACCTCGCCGCTATGCTCCGCCAGATCGCCCTCGAGACAACCCCCACTGACGAGTCCCTGATAATCGCCATTGTCTGCGACCAGGATACGGTGACCTGCCTTGCTGTATGTGGAGCCCTCGGTGTGATAGACGGTCACGAGTACCAGGGTGCGCTGCTCGCTACGCCATCGATCGAATGCGTCGATGATTTGTCGTGTGCTCATGCCACCTGATCGCCGGGACTTGGTTTTGATGTTTGATGATAACCAGTCCATTTCCCACTGTCAGGCGATACCTGCTGATGTTTTGCTGACCAGGCAGCCCGGTTTGATGCTATTAATGAGACATGGTGCAAACAGGAAAAACTGCAGCGTCCTTACAGTTGGTCGGAATCATCCTCGCTGCGGGTGCATCAACACGTTTCGGCAGCCCGAAGCAGGCGGCCGATATTGGAGGCGAGACGATGATCGCCCTTGCGGTACGTCGCGCAACAAGCCAATGTGCTGCAGGCGTCATAGTCGTGGCAGGTGCGAGCTACGACGAGTTCGCGCCGCTACTGGATGATCTGCCTGTTCGGGTTATCCGTAATCATCAATGGCGAGAGGGAATGAGTTCATCGATCCGCAGCGGTATGGCGGGCGTCTCAGAAAACAGTGCCGGTGTGTTGTTGATGCTGTGCGATCAGCCCGCCGTCACTGCTGAAGATCTGAGTTGTCTGACGTCAACCTGGCGGCGTGCGCCCAGGCAAATTGCCGCAGCCCGGTACGCAGGTATCCTGGGTGTACCGGCAATCTTCCCGCCGCAGTATTGGCAGCAGCTGCGTGACCTGAAAGGTCAGGGTGGTGCCAAGCAGATTATCCTCGCCGCAAAAGCGGTGTCCGCTGTAGACTTGCCAGCTGCAGCTATCGATATCGATACGCCAGAGCAACTGGATCAATTATGCTAAATCCCTACTGAGTATCCCGATGGCGTTTACGAGCACACAGAAAATACGATTCGACGATGTCGACGGTGCTGGAATTGTCTACTATCCGCAGTTCTTCCACCTGTGTCACAAGGCATTTGAGGATTTTTTCGACGATGTTGCTACCATTTCCTATCCGCGGCTTATCAAGGAGATGCGGCGTGGTTTCCCTGCGGTTGCTATCGAGTCGCAGTTCATTTCGCCGCTCACCTATGGCGATATTGCGATCGTAAAGCTGGCGGTTGAAAAGGTGGGGGTATCTTCGGCGACGTTTCATTATCAGATACTCCGCAAGCACGACGGACAGTCGTGTTTCGAGGCGCATATTACGAAGGTGTTCATGGATCTGGATACCCGTAAAGCGGAGAACCTACCGGACGAGATTCGATCGGTGCTCGAAAAAATGCTCTGACGTTTGTCAAATATACTGGCCGGCATCCACTTGCAATACTTCGCCGGTAATGCAACGGGCTTTGTCCGAGAGCAAAAACAGGACCGCGTCGGCAATATCCGTGGGTTCGGCGAGATGTTTGAGCACGGTCTCATCCAGCGCCTTTCGCAGGATTTCCGGCGGCAATTTCTCCGCCATCTCGGTCAGGACCATCCCTGGGGCCACCGCATTGACAGTGATGCCATTGGCGCCGAACTCGCGGGCCGCGGTTTTGGTCAACCCGATTAGGCCCGCTTTTGCCGCACAATAGTTGGCCTGGCCGAACTTGCCGCGGATGCCGTTGATGGAGGTAATGTTGACGATCCGCCCACCGCCGGCATCACGCATGCCTGGGGCCAGCGCCCGGGTCAGGTAAAAGGCCCCACTCAGATTGACATCGATCACCGCCTGCCATTCTTCATCACTCATTCTGGCGATGCTGCGGTCGCGGGTGATACCGGCATTGTTGACCAGCAGCGTAATGCCCGCAGGCAGTTTCGCAACCGCTTTCCGTACAGCACCCGGATCGCCGATGTCCACCGCATGAAACTCGCCCGGCGCCTTATTGTCCGGATCTTCGTTGAGATCGAATACGAATACTTCGGCACCGGCTTCCACCAGCTGCCCGGCGATGCAGCGGCCGATGCCGCGGGCTCCGCCACTGACCAGAGCCTTTCGATTACGGAAATTCCACATGGTCTTCATGCTCAGGATTGTTTGCCGGCGGCGTTGACCAGGATTACCCGGGAATCACCGCTGTACATGGTGGCGACCAGAGTGTGCCGTAATTGCAAGACGGCACGTTGATTGACATATCCTTTGTCGGTGATTTCGCCGGCATCGATATCGGGCGGCTCCGTCATTAGCAGAACGCGCGCAATGGCTCTGCTGGAGCCCGGATTTTCGGCGTTGTAGGTGGCAAGGCCTTCGCGTAAGGCGTTCCGCACCTTCTCATGGTCTGCCAGTTCCGCTGGAGGTGTGTCGGGCCGAACGCCGGCAATTTTTGCACAAGCGGAAAAATTGGGAAACACCAGCAATCCGATTTCATCACGATCATGCCCGGCCACGACGGCATCCTGGATAATCGGCGCGCCGGCAGAAATTGCCGCGATACGGATGGCTCCGGTGTTGACCCATGTGCCCGTCAGCAGCTTGAAGTTCTCGGCGACACGGCCATCAAAAAGAATGCCTTTGGCCGGGTCATTCGGGTCGGCAAGTCTGCCGGCATCGCCGGTTCGGTAAAAACCGTCTTCGTCGAAGGCCTCCCGGGTCAGGTCGTCGCGCTTGTAATACCCCGGGGTGATGTTGGGCCCGCGTACGAGCATTTCCAGCTTGCCGTGTTTGGGAGTCATCTTCAATTCCATTTCCGGGATCGGTAACCCGATCACTCCGGCCCGCTCGATCGGGAAATGCACCCCGGTGGCCAGCGGTGCCGTCTCCGTTAATCCCCAGGCAGAGGTCATTGTCACTTTTTCACCCCGTGCGGCCAGCGATAGTTTTTCCAGGCGCTCCCACAGGTCCTGGGGCAGGGCGGCGGCGGCATAGAAAATCGTATCGAGGTTTGAGAAGAAGTGATCACGCAGCTGTATGTCCTTCTCGAGGTAGGGCAATATCATTTGAAAGCCCCTGGGTACATTGAAATAGAGCGTGGGTGCGACGGCGCGAAGATTGGCGATTGTCATCTCGATCAAATCAGGCGCCGGTCTGCCTCCATCTATAAAAAGTGTCCCGCCATTTCTCAGGATCATATTGAAATTGTGGTTGCCACCGAAGGTGTGGCTCCATGGCAACCAGTCGACCAGAATCGGGGGCTTCCGGGTGATGAAGGGCCAGATCTGCACGATGGCTTGCTGGTTGGAGCAGATCATGCGTTGGGTATTGATTACCCCTTTCGGTTCTCCGGTGGATCCGGAGGTAAAGAGAATTTTTGCCACCGTATCCGGGCCAACCTCGGTGTAAGCCGTATCCACAGCGGTGGTTGCCTTGGTGTCGGTCAGCTCTGCAAAAACAAGCGCATCGCATTCCTGCGGAGAATTCTGTTTCACCACGAGCACCACGTCACGAAGATCCAGGACTGCAAGGGCCGAGCGGAATCGTTCTGCATCATCCACAAACACCAGCCCGGGCTGGATCAGGCCGAACACATGTTTGAGCTTGCCGAAATCCTTCGATACCAGCGAATAGGCCGGTGACGTCGGCGTCACCGGCAATCCCGCGTACATGGCACCGAGCTGCAACAGGCCGCTCTCGATACTGTTGTCCGAGAGGATCATGACAGGCCGGTCGATGCTGACGCCCCGGTCGAGTAACGCCTGGGCGACCGCTCGCACATTGTGCAGGGCTTCGCTGTAGGATACCTGGCGCCAGCGACCTGTCGGGTCGCGTTCCGCAAGAAAAGTCCGCTCCGGTGCCTGCTCCGCCCAGTGGGCCAAATAGCTGCAGATATTCCCGGCATAAGGTTTGAGTTTGATCGGTGAGCGCAGGATGAAACCGCCGTCCGGTAGATCCTCGACCTCGACTCGCGCGGGCGCGAATTCCAAGTGTGCCCGGAGACCGGTGCTCATGCCAGTGACGGAAAACTTCTCACTGATCGCCGACCCGAAGCACCACGGCCATGGCGGTATCGCCGGCGGCGCAACCCTCGAAGAGTCCCAGGCCGCCGCCCCGAACAGCCAGTTCCTCGATGAGCTCGATGATCGCGCGCAAGGCGGTGGGCCCCTGGGGATGGCCCCAGATCAGCGGGCAGCCATAGTGGTTCATCGCCAGCAAATCGCAGCCTGTTTCCCTGGCAAATACGATGTCGTTCACGGCAAAGGGGTTGTGCGACTTGATGGCATCCATGTCGGCCAGGGCGCACCCGGCCTGGTCAAGTGCGCCTGCTGCCGCCGGGATCGTTGCTTCCGGCATGAAGGCCAGTTCCGTGCGCGCCGAACCGAAGCCAAGAATTTCGATCATGATGTTGGGATCGGTGCTGAGTTCCCTCGCCCGCTCGGCGGTCGTCACGATGATCGCGGCGTTGCCGTCCGCCGGATAAGTTTGTCCCCCGAAGGTGACCGATCCGTTCTCGCGTATCGGCCGGAGTTTTCCGAGCCCGTCCACGGTGGAAACCATGATCCCCTGATCGCCCTCGATTGTTTCCGCGACTTTCTTGTAGTTGGTCGAAGGCACGTCGAACGGAAAGGTCATGTAACGTTTTTGAAAAGCATTCTCGTCGGCCAGGGCATCGTGATACTGCGTCTGGCGATGCAGCACCAGTTCATGTTGTTCCCCGGTGCTGATACCGTGCTTGCGAGCGACGTTTTCCGCGGTATCGACCATCGCATGTCCGCCCAAAGGATCGCAGCCGAAGTTGTCCATCACCCAGTCTTCTGACGCGCCCGTGCCGCCAGGCGCCCTGGGATCGGGGTAATAAAGGTGCGGGCCGTTGGAGGTACGATCGCAGGCGACCGCCAGCGCCGTCGTGGCAAGGCCGGATTCGATCTCCTGCACGGCCGCTGACAGTACCCGGGTGCCGGTGGCACAAGCCTGGTTGATGGTAGGGCCTGCGACGCGACTCGCTCCAATCGAGCCCATAAACCAGGGTAATCCATAGAAGGAATGATGTTGCGGGACTGTGATACCCAGTACGCCGTAGTCGAATTGATCAATAGCGATAGACCGTCTTTCCAGTTCCTGACGCGCGACATGGGCGGCGAACTCGATGCTGTTCAGGTTGGCGAAACTGCCTTGCCAGCGGGCGAAGGGTGTCGACCAATAGGCACCGTAGGGAATTTGCGCGTGATATTTCATCTTGGCTAATTAATCTCTGCTGCTACATCCTGCATGGCCATTTCGGCCAGTTTCAGCGCCTGGGCAACATGCTCCCGGGTAGTGACTGTCGACACCGCGACCATGCCCCTCGGTGCGAGGAATAGCCCATGGTTCAGCGCTGCCAGGTGGAACTTGCCAATCGTTTCCTGGTCTTTGCGGACGATGGAAGATTCCGGCACCGATTCGCTGAAGTACAGGTTCAGGCAGGACCCGTAGTGGTTGATCGACAGCGGCAGGCCGCATTTTTCTGCTGCCCGTGCAAGGCCATCCTTCAGGGCGTTGCACAGTTCCCCCATGGCGGAAATTCTTCGGGCCGTGAGCTCACGCACCGAAATCTCGCCCGCAGTCATGGTGATCGGATTAGCGTTGAATGTGCCGGTGTGAAAGATCTTCAAGTCGGCGGGGTCGAAGATCCTCAGCAGATCCCGCGGGCCACCCACCGCGCCGACAGGAAAACCGCCGCCGATCAGTTTGCCGAACATGGTGAGATCGGGTTCAAGACCGATACCCGCTTGGCAACCGCCCGTGGCGAAACGAAAGCTCAGTACCTCGTCGAGCACAAATAGCGCGCCGGTTTTCTGCGCCGCTTTTTTGACACCCTGCAGAAATGCTGCCGAGGCCGGGCGAACGCCGCCGGAGCCCAGTACCGGTTCCAGGAACACCGCGGCAATCTCATCGCCGTGGGCATCGAGCACCGTTTCGAAATCCGCAAGGTCATCAAAACCGGCCAGATAGGTAACGGGGCCTTCGTGGCCCGATGATCCGGTTTCGAATTCAGGCAGAGAGCCGTGGTATCCATACCGGGCCATCAGGATTTTGCTCCGGCCGGTGACCACTCGGGCGATGGTAGCGGCAAGCGCGCCGGCTTCTGTTCCGGAATTGGTAAACCGGACCTGCTCCACAGCGGGAACACGATCGACAAGTTGCGCTGCGAGCCGGCATTGGGCTTCATTGCCCGCGGACCATGCCGTGCCGTGTCCAATACTCTCGCAAACAGCCTCGACGATGGGCGGATAGGCATGTCCATGTACCATGGACGTGTAGTTGTTGATCAGGTCGAGATATCGATGCCCGTCGAGGTCCCACAGATTCACGCCCTTTCCGTGCCCGATGGTAAGAGGATAGGGGGCCCAGTAGCCAGCCTGGCGAGAGGTTCCGCCAGGCATCAGCTTTTTCGCCTGCGCATGGGCCTCGGCACTCGCTGCTGTGCGTGCGAGATAGGTCTGGTGGATTGGCGAAACCACGGCGGTCATCCCTACCAATCGTAGCCCGCGACGTTCTCCGGTAGCGCTTCGAGAAACTTGCCGGTAGCGAACGACGCGGCTACGGTTTCGACATAATCCGTCAGTGGCTCATCGTGATCTAGATAAGGCACTTTTTCACGTACCAGGTCATGCAGTTTCTTCGTCGCTGAACTCAACTTTTCAACACCCCGGATATCGGCCGCCTGGCAGGCGCAGATTAATTCGAAAGCGAGTACATAATAAGAGTTGCGCAGAATATCCCGCGTTCGCCGAGCGGAGTTGAGGCCGAAAGACACATGATCCTGGAAGTCGCCCGTGGAAGGCAACGAATGCACGGACATCGGCGCGCTCATCTGCCGGTTTTCGGCGGTCAGGGAAACGGCCATGAACTGTCCGCCCATCATGCCCTGGCGCATGCCGGGATTTTTAAGGGCGAGGAAAGGCGGCAGATCGCCATTCAGGCTGGGGTGAAGCAGGCGGTTATTGCGCCGGTCCGAAAGATTGCACATGGTGGTCAGCACGATGGCCAGCTGATCCATGCCGTTGGAGATGTACTGGCCGTGGAAATTGGCATTATGGACCGCATCGTCTTCCTCGACCACGATCAGCGGGTTGTCATTCGACGAGTTAAGTTCCGTTTCAACGGTCTGTTGCACGGACAGCGTGGTGTCCACCACCGGGCCCATGATCTGGGGCATGGCACGGATCGAGTAGGCATCTTCGATCTGCTGGTCCATGTTCCGGGGCTCGTCGCTCGCCATCTTGCGCAGCCACTGTTCCACTTCATGATCCTGAATGATCATGGCACTGTCCGTCAGGGTTGAATACACGCAATCGGCGGTACGGATCTGGCCCGGATGCGGTTTTTGCCTGTGGGCAGCCGGGTGGAAAGGCATGATTTTGCCTCTGAGGACCTCCAGACTCATGCAGGAGGCCAGGGTGTGGGCCTTGATCAGGCGTTTGGCATCGGAGATCAGGCAGGAGGCCAGGCCGGTCATGACCGAGGTACCGTTGATCAGGGCCAGCCCTTCCTTGTAGCTGAGTTTCATCGGCTCGATGCCGGCTTTTTTCAGCGCCTCGGCGCCCGGCATAATCTCGCCTTCGTACCGGGCCCGCCATTGCCCGGTACCGACCAGGGCGATACAGGCCAGCGGAGCCAGATCGCCGCTGGTGCCGAGTGAGCCTTTCTCGGGAATACAGGGCACTATGCCGCGGTTGTACATGGCGATATATTTTTCAAGATTCTCCACGGTGATCGCCGAGTAGCCGCGGCCCAGGGAATTGATGCGCGCCAGCATCCCGGCGCGCACGTATTCATCGTCCAGGCCGGGCCCGACATTGGATTGGACGCAGCGCAGGATGTTGTTTTGTACTTCCTCCGCCATGGCCGGTGGAATCAGCCAGGTCACGAAACCGCCGACGCCGGTTGTCACGCCGTATATTATCCGGCCCGAGGCGACGAATTTGTCCAAAAGTGCGCGGGAGGCGGCGACGCGCTCACGGATTTCCGGGGGAAACTCGACCTGCACGCCCGGGTCTCGGGCCGCGGCGGCCAGCGCATCGACGGTCAGGCTAATGCCATCTGCAATCATGCTTACTCTCCCGATAACTCGAACTCGTGTTCTCTGGTAGTTTATGCCTGATCAAGCGAAATAGGCTTTCCTTTTTGCCGATAATCCTAGTATTATTGGAATATTTAGTAATATTTATCGACTAAAAAGAAAGGATTGTTCTTTATGCCTCGAAGCGACCCGACCCCCGCTGTGCCGCTGGATCGCTATGAGAGGCGCATACTGGTGGCCCTGCAGGCCAATGCCCGGCTGACCAATCAGGAACTGGCCAAGCAGGTTGGCCTGTCGCCATCGGCCTGCTGGCGCCGGGTCAAGGCCCTTGAAGATACGGGTGTGATTCTGCGCTACGCGGCCATCCTCGATCCGAAGAAAATCGGTATCGGCGAAAGTGTTTTCGCCCATGTATCGTTGACCCGTCATTCAAAGGCCTCGAGCGTGGAGTTCGCCGAATTGATGCGGGCCCATCCCGAGGTCATGGAGTGTTTTTTTACGACCGGCGATGCAGATATCCTGTTGCGCGTGGTGACACCCAGCGTCTCTGCCTATGATGACTTTCTTGAAAACGTCATCTTTTCGGCGGCGGGCGTCTCCCAGGTACACTCGAATTTCGCACTCAGACAGATAAAATTCGAAACCGCCTTACCCATCCAGGTGGATTGAAACGAAGCCAGGGGAAGCATCCGATGACCGATGTATTCATCTGTGATGCCATGCGCACACCGGGCGGACGTTTTAGAACAGACCCAGTTCCAGTCGGGCCGCTTCGGTCATGTATTCAGGTTTCCAGAACGGCTCCCATACCAGCTTGATCTCGACCTGTTTCACACCGGCCACTGCGGCGATCGCATCCCGAACCCAGATTGGGATCTCTTCAGCCACCGGACAGGCGGGGGTGGTCAGCGTCATCACGACGGTAACCAATCCATCGTCACTGACTTCAAGGTCGTAGATCAGGCCCAGATCAAAAAGGCTGACTGGAATTTCAGGATCGTAAACACCGCGCAGCGCATCCAGGATGGCTGGTTCCAGAGGCGAGTTGCACCTGCCCTCTATATAGGGCACAAGCATTTCTGTCGCATCGTTTTTTTCGGTGCTCATCCGGGTCGATGCTGGCTCAGTTGGGACAACTCACAGGTTCCAGCGGATACTTTAGCCGTGGAGCATTTCGTATTTTTCCAGGAGCTCTTCTTTTGACTCCTGGAATTCGGGGTTGGGAACGATGCAGTCGTCCACCGGGCACACCATTTCGCACTGGGGCTCGTCCTCGGCGCCGACGCACTCGGTACAGCGCAGCGCATCGATGATGTAGATGGGATCCCCGACTGATATGGCCTCGCTCGGACATTCGTCTACGCACGCATCGCAGGCGGTACAGTTATCTTTGATCAGTAGTGCCATTATTCCCTCCCTCGCAATTCTTTCCTTGCCAAAGGTTGCGCCACGTCAGGCAGCCAGCCGACCTTGTGCCACCAGTTTTTCGTAACGGAAGGCGCCCCAAAGAGCCGCGCCGATCGCCCCGGCATACGGTGAATCCGGGTGGCTCTTGATGGTAGTTTTCAACTTCTGGTTCCGGGCGGACTCGGCCAGCGCGGCAACCAGCCCATCATCCAGCGCCAGTCCACCTGTCACCAGGGTTACACCCTCGCCGGCCTTGATTACACGCAGGAGCTTGGTCATCCGGTCGGCCATGGACAGGTGGATGCCCTTGAGAATATTCGGTGCGGTAATTCCGCGGGAAACCATATTGATCACGTCGGTTTCCGCCAGCACTGCACAGATGCTGGATACGGTCTCCGGATTATCGGCCTGTTTGGATAGCTCCCCGATCTCGGTCTGGGCGATGCCGAGATACCGGGCGATGTTCTCCAGGAACTGACCCGACCCGGACGCGCACTGACTGGTCATCTTGTAATTGAGAACCTTACCGCGCTCGTCCATTTTGACCGCCCGCCCGTGCAGTGCCCCACAGTCCAGTAATGATCGGGCCTCAGGCTCCAGGTAGATGGCGCCCCGGGCATGGGTGGTCATGGAATAAAAGTGTCCGGTACTGAACTTGATACTCTCGCCTTCGCCGGTGGTCGCAATGTAGTTCACGTCGTCTTGGGTGAGGCCGGCATCGGCCAGGGATTCGTCGAAAGCCGATCTGGCGAGTTGGAAGGGATCCCGGCGCCGGATTTTTTCGTTCCGGCGTGCCAGCCATTCGCTGTCATCTCCTTCGAAGCGGAACACAACGGCCTTGACCGCACCACTACCCAGATCGATTCCTGCTGTGATTGTCATTTCACATTTCCCGGGTGCGGCGGGCAAACTCAGCAGCCCCCAACGCACCTGTGTAAATGGAATCCGGATTGATGTTGATAGTCATGTCGCCGTAGTGTTCTTTGACGAGTATTTTCAGTTCTTTCACGGCAGCCTCGTTCTTGGCAACGCCGCCGGTAAATGTGAATTCATCGGTAATGCCACCGGACCGCGAGATTATCGACATGGCACGCAGGATGATCGAGCGGTGGAGCCCGGCCAAAATGTCGGCGCGTTTCTCACCCATGGCCAGACGATCCCGCAGTTCAGCGCCGGCGAATACCGTGCAGGTCGAGTTGATCCGGATGGACTTGGTGGCCTGCATCGCCATCGGGCCCAGCTCGTGCAGCCCGATGTTCATTTCATCGGCAATGTACCCCAGGTAGCGACCGCAGCCAGCGGCGCAGCGATCATTCATCTGGAAATTGACGACAATGCCATCCTTGTCGACCTGGATGCCTTTGGTGTCCTGGCCACCGATATCCAACACTGTACGGGTGTTCGGATGCATGAGATGCGCGCCGAGACCGTGACACAGGATCTCCGAGCGTATTTGCTCTTTGGGGAAGGGGAGGCGAACCCGACCGTACCCGGTACCCACGGCGCTGCACTCCTCGAGCTCTACGTCCAGTACGGTTCTGATGGGCGCCCGGATGGCTTCGGTGTCGAGTGGAAGCTCCATACCTTCCGCGCAGACGCGGTCCAGAGCCTGCAGGAACTTGCTCTCTATTTTTTCGCTGGGCGGTGTGTTTTCGACCTGGATGATGGATTTGTCGTAGAGGTTCACCAGTACCTCGAACGGCACGCCGCCATCTCGTGCTACATCGTCCGAGACCCGCATGTACTCGGACCCGACGATGTCCCTGAAGAAGTCTGACTTGCGAACCGTGCCAGGGCTGTAGACTTTCACGATCTCACCCAGCAGCCGACCGAATACCTCGTCCAGCGACTGCCGGACATGGCCGTTGTGGGCTGTGACCGCTTGTGTTTCCGAGAATTTTCGACAGTGGCCTTCCAGCTTACCCAGTTGCTCCAGGGCCAGCTCGAGACGGAAATTCCTTTCCAGCGCGTCGAGCAGATCGTCTACCCTGCCCCCCAGATCCGGCATTCTGCCCATCTCCCGTCGCAGCAAAGTGAGGCGGGTGCTGATGAACGCCTCCAGTTTGGCTACCTGGGTGGCGGTATCGTAGTTGGAGCGGGAGTTGGTAATACCGCTGCCCAGCACTTCACCGGCGGTGTCCATGAGCACCGCCTTACTGGTAGTGGAGCCCAGATCGATACCAACGTAGCACTCCATAATAATTTCCTAGGCAGCCGCGATCGCGGTTCCGCGTTTCTGTTCGATCATCTGAAAGTAGCTTTCGAGGCGATTTTTGACATTAGCCGCCGAGAAGTACCTCGGATCGACGAGATCGGTCTCGATGAAGGCGGTCGGTTTGCCGGTGCGCTTCCCAATTTCCCGCATCATCAAGAGCTGGCCGGCGGAAAAGCTGTTGCAGCTTTTGATGGAGTTGATCAGTAATCCGTCTGCCTCATATTCGTTGAGGTAACGCACCAGCATGTCGACCCGTTGGGAGAGGTTGCGATTCGTATAGCAACCCAGACAATATTCGGCCAGGGATTCCAGGGGTTTTTCCGGGTCGTGGCGGAAGCCGAGATCATAAACACCACCCACCTTCGTGTAGCTGCTGGCTACGACCACGGCCCCATCGTCGTAGAACATCTTCCAGAAATCCCGGAAACTGGTCCAGTTGGGCGGACCCTCGACCACCAGTCGATAGCGCTCTTCCTCCATGTCGCCTTCCGGTGTGACCGGACCCTTGCCTGCGGCCAGTCGTTGCGAGACTTCTTCCCGCAGTGTTTGGTAGTAGTTGATCGCTGCTTCGGTGCCGCGGAAGGCCGTAAAAATCGGGCCGATGTAATACACCCCGCCGAAATACGCATCGATGGGCGAAGGTTTGTTCTTGGCGCTCTCCAGAACCCAGACGAAGTCCTCTTCGGCTTGCGCCGAGTTTTTCAGGTATTCGCGCAACCGATCGATATCGAATTTGACGCCGCTCACGCGTTCCATGGCGGGAATGATCACTTCCTTGAGTTGTTTAACGACGTAATCACGCATGCTGTCCGTGATAACGCCGTCACCTTGATAGGGTATGTGCAGCATCGCCGTTTCACAGTGGTATTCGTGACGCAACAACTCGAACCATTTCATGAACGTGAAACAGCCGGTATATGAGAGCATCAGCAGATCAGGCGGGGGCATGGGCTGGCCATTTGGTGCAATACTGCCCTTCGCCATGGACCCGATATCCGCCTTGACGTAGGTACAGACATCCTCTGAAAGTCCCTGCTTTTCCGCCTGCATGACCATCATGCCGGTTTTCTTGCGCATCGCGTTGTTGATGGCATTGATCTCCGGCAGGTTGTTCAGCATGTCGAAGCACATGATGAGCTCGTTCAGATTGCCGGGTACGAAGGTCGCGACGATCTTGCGTCCCTCGGTGGGGGCGTTGGTGAGGCGATCGTAGTTCCCGGCGATCATTATCTTCTGCTGTAACATCGACGATTCTTTGATGACTTCGGTATTCGCCTGTGTGTTCACAATTAGCTCCAGAGTTTAATGGAGTCGGCAAAGGTTCCAGCCTGCTCCCGGATGGGCTGCATCTGGCCGGAGTTCTCTGCATATTTGAACGTGATATACGGGATATCATTCTCGACTAACCGGTCCACCAGCATCGGTCTTTCCAAAAGGGCCGGATCACAGAAACTGGGTGCGCTGAAAATCACGCCCTCGGCGCGGGTTCGCTCGATCGATTCGAGGAGTTGTTGGCCGGTTTCTGCTTCTGTGGTGCAGTACTTGGCTGCGGTATCCGCGGACTGATGCAGAAATGACAGCGCCAGATTCTTCACGGGGTCACCGTCGACCGGGATATCTTCCAGATCCCAGCGATTCACCAGCATATAGTCGTCATCGACGATGTAGCAGCCCGCCATCTCAATGGACTTGATCAGGTTCAGCGGCGGCTGTTCACAGAAGGCGCCATTGATCACGACCCGGCAGTTGTCCCGAATGGGTCGCTCTTCGCTCCGGGAAGCTTCGAGGTATGCACGCAATATTTCATTGTGTTCTTCGACCGGCAGCACCATGCCTGCCCGAGTAATGAGATACACCTCAGAGGCCGGCGCCTGCTCCGGGCGCTCGGCCCGCCAGGCATAGAGCGCCCGTACCAGCCGCCGATTTTCGTTGTATACAGAGACGGAGTTGCGCAGCGCGTTATCCGTAATTTCCCGACCGGCAACAGACTCCAGTCCGGCTCTGAGCTCATTGAGCTCGCGGATGTAGTACTCGCCGCCTATGTCATCCTGAAAGTTTTGAGGAACGTCGAAATAGCGTACGTACACGTCCGGGAACATCAGCTGCCACATGCCGGAGAGATTACGGATAACATCGCAGATGCTCGGAAACAGCATCCCGTCGATGAAATCCAGCCGTTTCGACACACCCAGCTCGATGGTCGAGCGTGGAATCCGGCAGATATAACTCTGGTAGTAGGCATCACCGTGAATCACCTCGAGCCGATCGCCGCCGCCGAGAATACCCAGCGGTAGCATGCCGCCGGCATGGATGATTTCTCTCGGCACGTACACCGGCATGAACCCGATGACTTTGCGGCCTGGTTCGGCCGCCTTCCACTCACGGGCGGTGGTGAAATTCAGGTCCTCATATAACACTTGGCAGCGCTTGATAATTTCCGCTGTTGTCATTCGCTTCACATCATCTCTCAGGCGCCGACTCATTTTGGAAGCAGGCTTTCAACAAGATCCGGCGTCCAGGGTTCGCCCGCGGCAATCGCTCTCCGCAGGGCGACGAAATCGATCTCACGACCGATTTCCCGATTCCCCTCGTTAAAGGCCCGGAAGCCGGCATTGGCTTCACTTATCATGTTCAACGCCAGCCAGGCTCGGGAATCTTCCCGATTGCGATTCCATGCCTCGACTTTTGGCTTACGCAGTTCCTCCAGGCTCTTCGTTGTGCAGCCGGGGAATGTCAGGAGCAGTTTTGCGCAGAACTCCTCGACCTTTTCATCGAGCAGCGTGAGATCCACCTCACCACTTTTCAGCAGGGCTTTGCCCTGGGCAAATTCTTCGCCGGTCTTGAATTCACCATGGATAATACGACCGTACGCATCCAGAACGCGGTCGGTAATCACCATCGGGTTTGGAATGAATTTGCCGTCGACCTTCAGCGCCGGGACGATGTCCGCCGCGATGCCCAGCCGGTAAGCCTTGTGCGCAGAGAAAGGCTCGCACAAAGTGCCCGAGACCATTGCCTGTTCGCTACCGATCATGACGGGCAGGAAATCCGTTGCACCGCCGATGGCCGCGGAGCCGTGCTTCGGGCCGGCCTGGCCGAAATTCGCCAGGTCCTGGGCGATGGTGAAGTCACAGGCCATACCGATTTCCTGGCCGCCGCCAATCCGCATGCCGTTCACGCGGCAGACCACCGGCTTATCGCACGACAGGATACTGGACACCATGTCGTTGAAAAGACGCATGTACTGCCGATATTCCTCGGGCTTGCCGGCGTAATACTCGGCGTACTCCTTGGTGTTGCCGCCGGTGCAAAAAGCCCGGTCACCGGAACCGGTAAAAACCACCGCATTGACATCCCGGGCGTTGGATGCTCGCCGGAATGCAAGAATCACCGCTTTCACCATTTCGGTGGTGTAGGAGTTGTACTGTTGAGGGTTGTTCAGGATGATCCAGGCGTTGTGCAGACCCTCGACCACCTGGCCGTCGGGGGTCTTCGCCGGACGCAACTCGTAAAGCACGCTGGTGCAATCGGGCGCCGCGGCCAGATTGTGATCCGCAAGACCGGCAGGCGTGCCATTCTTCGCTGCTGCAGAAGTAGTCTTACTCATGTCAATACGCTCCCTCCAACTGCGGTTGGATGCGATCAGCTAATGATACATGCACTAAAATGCATTTTACAGCTCCAATGTAGCAGAGAAATAAGGAATATTACGTATTATATTGCACTTATGGGCGCCGTATCCTAGCCTCATGGGAGTCTGGCGGCCGCCGCTTGGCGATCTTATCTCGGAGTACGGCAGGATGATGGACCTCTGGTGACCAAACAAGCACGGCAATCCGTCTCAATCATCATCGCAGGCAGCGGTGGCTCCGGTGTCATGACCGCCGGCAAGATGCTGCTGGATGCGGCCGCGCAAGCCGGCCGGTATGGTCTGATGACCCGGTCCTACGGACCCCAGATACGCGGCGGCGAGGCCATGACCACGATCCGCCTGTCGAGCCGGCCGGTGGAATGCGTCGGTGATCGTGATGACGTGCTGGTGGCGTTGGACTGGCGGAATATCGAACGGTTTCTGCCGGAAGTTGCGCTGAGCCAGGACAGCCTGATCATCGGCGACCCGAAAGCAGGTGTTATTCCCGAATCTATTCAAGCGATCAACGCAGATCAGCGCGACATTCCGCTGGCCCAGATAGCCAAAAAAATTCCCGGCGGGCGTCCGAATATGGTGGCCCTCGGGGTTCTGGCGGCATTAACAGGAATTCCCGTGGAGTCGGTCGTGGCGACCGCCGAGCGTGGTCTGAAAAAGCGCGGGCGCGACGTGGTCGAAGCCGGGCTCGCCGGTCTGCGGGCCGGTATGGATGCGGCAACCGAGTTGTCCGGGCTGGACATACCGGCACCGACTGCTGATGCTGGCGGAGAACGCTGGAGTATCACGGGCAACGAGGCTGCGGCCTGCGGTGCGGTACACGGCGGGATACGCTACGCAGCGGGTTATCCCATCACTCCGGCGACGGAAATTCTGGAATGGCTGGCGACCGCTTTGCCCAAAGTCGGGGGCAAGCTGGTGCAGGCCGAGGACGAACTGGCATCGGTCGCCCAGATCATTGGCGCGTCCTTCGGTGGCGTTCCGGCGTTGACAGCAACCTCCGGGCCTGGGCTTGCCTTGATGGTAGAGTCAATCGGTCTTGCCGTAGCAGCAGAAGTGCCCATCGTCGTCGTCGATGTTATGCGGGGCGGGCCCTCGACCGGGATTCCCACCAAGTCCGAGCAGACCGACCTGAATATCGCCATCCATGGCCTGCATGGCGATGCTCCCCACCTTGTGCTTGCAGCGCTATCGGTGGCGGATTGTCTCTTGACGACCCAGTGGGCGGTGCATCTCGCGGAGGCGTTGCAGACGCCCGCCATCGTGTTGTCGGATCAATTCCTCGGTCAGACCCGCGCTATCATCGACCGTCCGGCGAGCGTGGATTATATCGCGAAGCGCCGGATCGCCGGGCCCATCAACGGCGAATACCATCGCTATGCGTTGACGGATTCCGGGGTGTCGCCTATGGCGATCCCTGGTCTTGCAGGGGGCCAGTACACGGCGGAGGGTCTGGCCCATACCGAACGCGGCGTACCTTCGGCAGCGGCCCTGAATCACGTCGCCCAACTCAGGAAACGGCACGGCAAGCTTGAGAACTACGACTATGGGGCTCACTGGGCTGAGATCGAGGGTGAAGGCGATACGGCGATCATCACCTGGGGTTCGACTACCGGGCCGATCCGTGAGGCGCTAGCCCGAATGACCGACTGGCAATCGAAAATACGGCTGATCGCTATACGGCTCCTGTCACCCTCACGACCTGAGCACCTGGCAGCCGCACTGGAAGGCGTGCATCGGGTTTTGGTGATCGAGCAAAGCCAGACGGGGCAGTTTCACGATTATCTGCGTGCCAAGTATGACCTGCCGGGTGAGGTGAAGACTTTCTGTCAGTCCGGCGCCGTGACCATTCGCCCGGGCACCATTCTTAACGAGATTGTCGGCTGGAGTGCATAGCGATGGACGTCGGAACCGTTCGGCTTGAACCCAAACAGTATAAGTCGGGCCTAAAGCCTGTCTGGTGTCCGGGTTGTGGTGATTTCGGTGTACTGTCCTCGATCACAAAAGTCCTGTCCGCGCTTGGTCTGCCTCGTGAGGACGTCGCTGTCATCTCAGGTATCGGTTGTTCATCGCGGATTCCGGCCTATCTCGATGTGTACGGCTTCCACGCGGTGCACGGCCGGGCACTGCCGTTGGCCACAGGGCTGAAATTGGCTCGGCCCGATCTCACCGTACTGGTGGCCGGCGGTGATGGGGACGGCTTCTCCATCGGTGGCAATCATTTTTTGCACGCGTGCCGGTGCAACACGGATCTGACCTACATCGTCATGGACAACCAGGTCTACGGCATGACCAAGGGTCAGGCCTCACCCACGACCGACCCGAATTGGGAGGAGGGCAAGCTCACGCCCGGCGGGACAGGAATCAACCCCTTTCAACCGCTCGTGATTGCTCTTGCGTCGGGAGCCAATTTCATTGCCCGGTGCTCCAGCAGTGATCCCAATGGCACGGCCCAGACAATCGTCGAAGCGATTCAGCACCCGGGATTCTCGTTTATCCAGGTATTGAGCCCCTGCGTGACATTCCGCCCGGAGCAGCGACAGTGGAAGAAACTGGTCCACCCGGCGCCCGTGGAACCGACCGACGACCCCGCCCGGGCGGCACGGCGCCTGTTGACCGATGATGCCTATTTTACCGGGGTGCTGTATCGCGGCCGGCGGGCGCCGTCCGAACCGGCCCCGCAGCAAACGTGCGAGGAGGTTGCCGCGCTCGAGAAGGAATTTAGAGTTGAATCGCCTCGCTACGTTGGACGGTGAGAAATGCAGGCTAAGAATAAAGTTGCCGCCATCGCTTCGGCCGACGAGCTTTTGGCCCACGCCATGGCCATCGAGATGGAAGCGGCTGAACGCTACGCAGAGCTCGCCGACCAGATGGAGACTCACAACAATCCGGAGGTCGCTGAGTTATTCAGCAAGCTGGCGGAGATCGAGGGGAAGCACATTCAGCAGGTGCGCGATATCAGCGGGGATGTGGACCTGTCGATGACAACGTTGTGGAAGCACGGATGGGTCGATCCGGGGGCCTCGGAAGCCCCGGAATACGAAGACGTTCATTATCTCATGCAGCCGTACCACGCAATCTCTCTGGCATTGCGGGCTGAACGCAGGGCGGTGGCGTTTTTCACGGGCGTCGAGGAGAAGACCGATGATAAGGAAGTGGCGGCCATGGCGCGCCGGCTTGCCGAAGACGAACGCAAACATGTAAGCCTGCTGGAAGATTGGCTGGATAAACTTCCCGAGCCGGATGAGGACTGGGCCGATGACCCCGATCCTCCGGTCGGGACCGAGTAATATTTACTCGTCGGTCCAGACGGGAGCGCGTTTCTCGATAAACGCTTTCAGACCCTCGACCGGGTCGGCATTTTTCATTAGCTTGTCGAGGTAGAGGGTTTCGACCTCGGCGAGTCGTTGCCGGACCTGCGTCGTGAAGCTCGATCGCGCGGCCCGCACCGCCAGCCGCAGCGAGCTTGCACTCAGTGCGGCGAGATGTGTTTCGTAGTACTCGAATGCTGCTGCCTCAGGATCATCGGCGATGGCGGTGATCAACCCACACTGCAGCGCTTCTTCGGCGTTGATGCTGCGGCCTGAGAGGAGAATATCCTCTGCCTGCATTTGCCCGATACGCAGCGGTAGCAGGCAGGATGCAGCCGGGGCGAATACGCCGAGTTTGATCTCTGGCTGACCCATCTGTGCACCGGGTGAAACGAACATCAGGTGCCCGGCCGTCGCCACTTCGAGTCCGCCGCCCAGGCATTGTCCATTCACGGCCACGAGGACCGGTACCGGACAGGAGACGATGTTCAGGATTAGCTCGTGAAATCCTTTCAGCATGCCGGCGCACTGCTCCGGCAAATGCTCTTCCACGCTTGCACCAAAGCTGAAATGAGGACCTTCCGATCCCAGTAGCACGGCTTTGAGCTGTGGCATCCTCGCCACGTCGCCGAAGGCTTTTTCCAGGGCCGCAATCATGGCGCTGTCGACGATGTTCGCTTTCGGCCGGGCGAGGCGGACGTGCAGGACGCGGTCGTCGCGCTCCAGGGAGACAATCACGGGATCAGTCATGGCTGCATCTCCGGCACCATAATTGCGCGGCGCTTCATTCGCCCACTGTGTACCTCGTCGAACACTTCGTTAATCGTTGCCAGCGGCCGGTGTTCCACAAACGGCAGGAGCTGGATTTTTCCGTCCAGCACAAGATCCAGCGCTGCCGGATAGAGAGCCGGTTCACAGCCCCAGTTGCCGATGGCCCGTGCATCTAAGGCCATCAGATTCGACAGGCGGAGTTGGATCTTGTCCATCGTGAAACCGACGACGCAGAGGGTCGAACCAAAATTCAGGAGGCCGAAAGCAGTCTGCTGCCCGGCGGCCGTACCCGAGCACTCGAAGACGATCCACTCCGTTTGCCGCAGGCTGTTCTCTTTCACGAACCCGCGAACCGCCTGTTTCAAATCCGAAAATTCCAGATCGCGCGCATTCAGAGTCAGTGCGGCACCGTACTCGCCGATGGCGGTCAATTTGTCTTTATCCACGTCGATGGCGATAACCGTGGCGCCCATGGCACTGGCAATTTGCACCGTGTAACCGCCGACGCCTCCGATGCCGATGACAATGACAACGTCGCCTTCGCCGAGCCCGGATCGCGCGATGGCCTGGTAGGGTGTCGTAACAGCATCTGCCACCACGGAGACATCCGCCAGGCCAAGGCCGGCATCGGCCAGACGTCCTTTATCCACCCTGCAAAGCCCATCGGTCGGTACCCGGATATGGGTGGCGAAACCGCCCTGTATGTCGTTGCCGGGCATTTTCTGATTTGGGCAGATGGTGTATCGGCCGCGGCGACAGAGGTCGCATTGTCCACAGGGAATGACGGCGGGGATGATGACCGCCGTTCCACTCCAGGTTTCCACATCGGGCGCCGCGGCGACCACGCGGCCACTGATTTCATGGCCCAGCGCCAGGGGCAACCCGTGTTTCGTCCGGACGCCAGCGAAGTAAAAACCCAGATCCGTATGGCAAACACCGCAGCCCGCCACCTCAACAACGACCTCACCGGCCGCAGGCGGAAACGGATCGAATGTTTCCCGGATCAGTGGCTTACCGGTAGCCACCATCATCCAGCGTTGCGCAGAATCTGTCATGGCAGAATCCCCACGTTCATAAAAAAGCATTCAACCATGAAGTACTCCGGCCGATGAATACGTAAATTCCACAGGCCGTTCGCTGCGGAAACGTAAAGATATCTGTGGGACAGGACATCGGGCTCAGACGACAGTCAGACCATGGCGAGGCGAGAGTCGTCGCACCGGCAAACCCGCAATCTCACTCAGCGCTGCCTGTGCATATTGTTCCGCCATCTTGCCGCGCCAGGAGGGCGTGAAATCGGTGTTGTCCATGGGCTTGGCAATCTGGTGGGCCTGACGAGCGATCTCGGCGATCAGTTGTTCGTCCAGCGTTTTACCTATGGCGATGTCAATCCCGTCGACGGATATCGGGCGCGATTCTACGGCGCCGAGATACATGGATGCCCGCGTTACAATCCCCGAGGAGTCCGTCCAGACTGCCGTCGCAACGGAAAACACGGAGAAGTCGATCGAGCCCCGGCGTCTCAGCTTCCAGAACGTCGAGCGGCAATGCTCGCTGCCACTATCCGACGGTATCAGTATCTCTGAAAGAACTTCATCTCGTTGCTTGGTCAGGTACTCGATTCCATCGTCCCGGTAAAGATCGATCAACGGCAGGACTCTTTTTCCGGCGCTTGAGACCAGTTTTACCCGAGCGCCCAGGGCACACAGAATCGGTGCCGCGTCACTGGCCGAATGGGCCCAGCATCGCGGTGACTTGGTTGCAACCCAGCAGATTTTACCCTGCTCCTTGAGGCAGTAATCGATCGAACGACGCCACTCTTCTGATTGGTTGTAATAAGTGCACCGCGTATCGATACAGAGATTGCCGCCCAAGGTACCCATGTTGCGCAGAGGCGGCGATGAAATCGATGCAACCGCACGGGCAAACGCAGGATAATGAGTACGGATACGTTCGTCGCGTACGATATCGGTGAGTGTTGTGGTTGCACCCACGCGCAGATCGCCATCGGCCTGCTCGATGCCCCGCAGCTCCGGGATGGACATCAAACTGACAACCGTTTTGGCCTGCTGATGCCGGCGTTTCATATTCGGCCACAGGTCAGTGCCGCCGGCCACCAACCGAACTTCATCGCCGGCCAGTGCCGCTAGGACATCTTCCATGCGCCTGGCCGTCTTGAACTCAATCGGTGGTAAGCGTAGCACTGCTGTGCTCCTTCAATGCTTCTTCGCGGTCCTTCATCGTGCCCGATGCCGACCGAACACCGGCATGCTTCGCCTTTGGATCCCCCAACGCCCGCCCGTCCCCACCTTGCTCTGGTGTCGGTACCCGCAACAGTTCTCCGAACTCGATAGGTGGAAATGTCTTCGGCCCGACCCGCGCGTCCTTCCCGTCAGCCTTCGCCTGCAGGCCCTTGAGTACCATGTCGGGCTGAATCGGCACCTGATCCACGCGCACGCCAACAGCATCGAAGATGGCATTCGCCAATGCCGGTAACACGGGAAGCAGCGGACCCTGACCCGCTTCCTTCGCTCCGAACGGACCCCGCTCGTCAACGGTTTCGATCATGTAACTGGTGATGCCCGGCATATCGTGGAAGCCGGGGCTCTTGTATTCCAGCATGGATGGCATCTTGTGCACGAGCGCCGGCGATAAATGCTTGGGCAGCCGGCGAAAAACCTGTTCCTCCATCATCGCTTCGCCCAGCCCCATGTAGATGCTGCCTTCGATCTGGCCCTGGGCCAGGACCGGGTTGATCGCCCGGCCGATATCGTGTGCGCACCAGACGTGTTCCACGTTGTACAGACCCGTGTCTGGATCTACTTCCACCTCGATGACGGCAGCTGTGTACGAGTAAGTCGGGGAGGGGCCGACACCGGACCCACGGTAACGCCCTGGCGCCCGCGGCGGAATATACGATCCGGTCGTGCCCAGCGTCCCGAAACGGGATTCCGTGACCACGACTGCTTCGTTGAAGTCCAGACCGCTGTCCGGCTCGCCGGCCGGGAAGACCCGGCGATCAGCGAAGACCAGTGTGTCCGCCGGCACCTCGAGGTGCTCGGCAACGGATTCGGCAATCATGTCCCGGGCTCGCCCGGCTGCCTGCATGGCGGCCTGACCCATCATTAGCGTCACCCGGGAGGAATAGCTGCCCAGGTCCACCGGTGTCAGATCCGTATCCCCCACGCACAGGCGGATGTCTTGTAGATCGATCCCCAGGACCTCGGCAACAACCGCGGCCAGCACGCTGTCCGAGCCCTGGCCGATTTCCGCTTCGCCACAGAACACCGCGACACGACCACTGCGGTCCAGCTGTAGCTGAACTCCTGACTGGGGCATGTGGTTCCAGTAGATCGGCAGACCTGCGCCGCACATATAAGCACTACAGGCCAGACCAAGACCGCGCCCTTCCGGCAGTTTGCCGTAACGCTCCGGCCAATTACTGCCTGCCACCACGGCCTCGATGCACTCACGCAGCCCGATCGTACCTATCTGCAACCAGTTCGCCGTAATCGTGTCGGGCGATACCAGGTTCCGCAGGCGCAACTCGGCTGGATCGATGCCCAGCGCGTGCGCCGCTTTGTCCAGGTGAATCTCAAACGCGAATCGGGGTTGCGGCGTGCCATGACCGCGCTTTGGCCCGCAGGGTGGCTTGTTAGTAAACGCCCGGGCGCCATCGAACCGGTAATTTGGCAGACGATAGGTTGTGGTCTGCAACGCACCGGTATAATAAAGGCTTGCGACGCCGTAGCTGCCGAAGGCACCGCCGTCGAGTGCCGTGCGCAGGTGCTGAGCGGTCATGGCGCCGTCCTTGCGGAAGCCTGTGCGGAGGTGCATCAGCGCCGGGTGACGCCCCCGGTGGCAGTAAAACACTTCCTCGCGGGTCAGCGTGATCTTGACCGGCCTGCCGAGTTTCAGCGCCATCTTGGCGACGACCACCTCATGATTGAAGGGATCGGTCTTGCCACCAAACCCGCCGCCATTGGAGCAGGAAACTACGCGTATCCGGGATGATGGTAGGCCCAGTGTCTTCGTCAGTGCGCGGTGCACGTAGTGCGGCGTCTGGGTGGAGGAGTACAAAGTCACGCGATCATCGTCTTCGGCAATCGCAATCGAAGCGTGTTGTTCCAACGCCAGATGCGTGTTGCCCTCGTAGTAAAATATATCCTCCAGCACGATATCGGCTTCCTGCAGGCCGCTATCGACATCTCCAAACTCCAACGAAACTTTCTTGTGCAGGTTTCCTCCGTCGCCGTAGTCGTGAATTCTCGGTTCGGCGATCTTGAGTGCCTCATCGAAACTGGAGATCGTGGGCAGAATGGCGTATTCCACCCTTACCGCCAGCGCCGCTGCATGGGCGATGTCTTCGGTGACAGCGGCCACCGCGGCAACGGGGTCACCAACGAACCGAACCGTGTCGATCGCCAGTGCATGCTCGTCTTCCGAAACCGGCAAGATCCCGAATGAGTTGGGGATTTCCTCTCCAACGAGCGTACCCAGGACGCCCTTCATGGCCAGGGCTGCTGACAAATCGATGGATTCAATACGGGCGTGGGGTACGGTACTGCGTACGAGTTTCACGAAGGCCATCCGCGGGAAGTCCATATCATCGGCAAACCGCGTGCGGCCGGTGACCTTCGCCCGGCCATCGACGCGCCGGAATGGTTTGCCGATCAATCGAAACTCGCTTTCTTCCGTTACCTCAGAAGATCCTTCCGGTTGCTTTCCTAATGGCTTTCCCAATGGCTTGACCATGATCCTGGTGCTGCGCCCGGTCAGTGGCTTGCGCCGGGCAATATGGTTCCCTCGAACAGCTCGTCGTCGGGGCACCAGTCTTCACCACGCTCCATGGCTGCCGCCCACAGCACCGCCTGAACGATCCGGTTATAACCGGTGCAACGGCAGAGATTGCCCGACAGGGCCTCGGTAATCTGATCTTCGGTTGGATCAGGTTCGCGTTTCAAAAGAGCAGCCGCGACCATCAGGATGCCGGGCGTGCAGTACCCACACTGTGTCGCACCCAGATCCGCGAACGCCGCCTGCAGGGGATGAAGCGCGTTGTTGCGTTGCAGACCTTCTACGGTGTCAATAGTTTTTCCCTGTATGTCTGCGGCGAGCAGCAGACAAGACAACACCGGCTCACCATTCACCAGGACTGCACAGGCGCCGCACTCACCGAGCTCACAGCCATGCTTGGTCCCGGTCAACCGGCATTCTTCACGCAGCACTTCAAGCAGGGTGTGATTGGTGGGAAAGACCGCAGGATGATTTTCACCGTTGATGCGCAGCACCGTTGCGGTCATTCCATCTGCAATGTTTACTGCGGCTCCGGCTGACCTGGATTTCGTCTCGTACTCATTGCTCACGGTTACTTCTCCCGTCTCCGCATCCGGCTGCCAGCTTCACGTTATTCAGGATCAATGAATCGTAGCCTACTTCGGTCATTGTCAGTCTCTATTGCTGTCACACACTGCGCGGCGGTCCGTGCCGTTGAGCTTCAGACTTCCGGATTCGCCGACAGCGTGGGGCCGTCGAAAAAATCCAGTTTTGCCAGGCACTGAGGCGGCGAAAAATCCTGGTCTCCATGGTCTCGGGTCCGTCACTCGAGAGCTCCCGGTGCCGATAGGGTTCCGGACCGGTGCGGAAATCTACAGTTGGGGTGGATTCTGCAACCGCTTGGTGGATGGCATGCATAATAATGCGTGAACTTGCCAAATAGCTGATAGAAGATGCAGAATAATATACTTCGAACGATCGCCGGGCAAGGCCAGGCGGAATTATTGTTCACCTGAGGGCTCGATGGCTGCGCAACCCGACATCAACATCACAGAGAGCTCCGAGTTACTGAAACTTGTCGGCCAGAAGGTTCGGAACATGCGGGCTCGCCGGGGCATGACCCGCAAGATGCTGGCTAAGCATTCGGCTGTTTCCGTGCGCTACCTGGCACAGCTGGAGCAGGGGTGCGGGAACATCTCTATCGCGTTGCTGGACCGGGTCGCCGCAGCCCTGCAGACGGATGCGGCCGAGCTGCTGCGCATCCATGATCACCAGACTGCCGAACAGATACTGGTGGCGGAGTTGCTGCGGGAGCTGACAGCCGTCGATCAGAAAACTGCGCTGCAAATGCTCTATGAGCGGTTTTCGCTACCAGCCACCTCTCAACTTCGTGTTGCTCTGATTGGACTACGCGGTGCGGGGAAAACCACGATCGGGACCATACTGGCCGAGCAGCTCGGATTGCCCTTCGTGCGCTTGGTGGGGGTGATCGAGGAAATGGCCAGAATGAGCGTTTCGGAGATTTTTTCCCTGTCGGGTCAGCCTGGATACCGGCGACTGGAAGAGCAGGCCCTGGTGGAGACGCTCAAGCGTCATGATCGTTGCGTCATCGAAGCGGGCGGCAGCATCGTCACTGAACCGCGATTGTTGAATATACTGCTGACCACCTGCTTTGTCGTTTGGCTGCGGGCCCGGCCCGAGCAGTATATTGAGCGTGTCAAACTGCAAGGTGACTTACGACCGATGCTCGATCATGACGACGCCATATCCGATCTGCGATTGATTCTCAGTGAACGCGAACCTTTTTACGCCAAGGCTCACCAGACTATCGACACATCGGATCTGACCATTGAAGAGAGCCTAAACGCGGTCACCCAGGCCGTGCCCGAGGACATCAAGTACACCGATTGAACTGCGAGGCCGATACAAACATCGGGCGACAATCACCCATATCGAATTCGACGGGACATCCTGCGAAGTGGAGGTTTCAACTGGCGCCTTGGTCATGCGAGGAGCGACGATCGTGCCGGTGTTGCGACGATCGTGCCGGTGTTCACGTATTCACTTATTTAAACTGACTCCGCAAGCGACAAATCGCCCGCGACAGGCCGGATTGGCTTCGGTTGAGTCGGCAGCCGAAAGCAGACATTACCAAGCGTCCTTGACGATACTGACCACTTATTCCGTATTCTCCAGAAATCGATTGCGGTTGTGGGGACGAGCGAAATCCAGAGCCGGACCCACTGGTATCACCTGCGTTGGATTGATCGTGGTCTGACTGAAATAATAGTGAGTCTTGATGTGCTCGAAATTCACCGTGTCGGCGACACCTTTAATTTGAAACAAATCCCGCAGGTAGTTGGAAAGGTTCGGGTAGTCCTCGATTCGCTTGAGGTTGGTTTTGAAATGGCCATAGTACACCGCGTCGAATCGAATCAAGGTCGTAAACAAACGCCAATCCGCCTCTGTAATGTGTTCGCCCATCAAATAACGCTGCTGCCCTAAACGTTGTTCAATCAATTCGAGGGTATCAAACAGGCGATGGAAGGCAGCTTCATAGGCCTGTTGCGAGGTAGCAAAGCCAGCGCGGTAAACTCCATTGTTGATATTGTCATAGACTGACTGGTTGAGTTCATCGATATCCGCCCGCAGTGGTTGGGGATAATAGTCGCTGTGCTCTCCCGTCAGGTCATCAAAGGCGCTGTTGAGCATGCGAATAATATCCGCGGATTCGTTGTTCACTATGCTGTGTCGTTTTTTATCCCACAGCACCGGCACCGTGACCCGGCCGGTGTAGTTGGCATCGGCGGTGGTGTAAACCTGGTGCAGGTAATCAATGCCCTCGATGGGATTATCCTGGGAATCCTCGGAAAATACCCAACCGTGCTCCAGCATCTTGGCATCGACGATCGTAATGCCGATGATTTGCTCGAGTTTTTTTAGCTTGCGAAAAATCAGGGTGCGGTGGGCCCAGGGGCAAGCCAGCGAGACAAACAGGTGGTAGCGCTCGGCTTCGGCTGCAATACTCGGTTCGCCGATCCACTGGCGAAACTGCGAGTCCTTCCGTACGAATTCACCGCCCGTGGATTCGGTGTCATACCAGTCGGTGTGCCATTGGCCGTCGATTAATAATCCCACGATCTCCCTCCTCCAGTAATATTCAGAAATATCGTTGTATAGGTATATTATTGTGTATGTGTTCGTATAAGAAAATAAAACTAATTAGACCTGTATATTCAATAATATGAACTATGGAGGAACATTATGAAACGATGGCAACCTATTCCCTTTGTTCTGGTCCTGGCTTTGAGTGGCTGCGCCGCCTCATCGGAAAAGGTGGCAGATAGGTCATCGGAAGGGGTCGGCAGAGTATGCGTAGGCGTAAGAAACATCACGTCATTCGATGCAATTGATGACCGGCACATCTACGTCAAGGCCACTGGTCCACACAAGCACTTGCTGTTCACGGTGGACGGCGGATGCATCGGATTACAGAGCGCACACACGATCGCCGTGAAAGATACTTTCACCAGAGTGTGCTCGGATAGTTTTGGCGAGGTTATCTACCGCGACCTGGGTAGAGGTTTACAGTCTTGCCGAATTCGGGTCATTGAAGAAGCCGCAAGCAAAGACGATGTAGAGAAATTGGTAGAGGATCGCAAGGCAGAAAAATGAGAAAAGCAGTCCGACGATTGATATAGCGTGCTAATTTCCAATACGCGGACAAATATACGAAAGTGACAGGTGTTCTGATGTCCGAAACAATTAATGGCGATCTGTCCATCCGAGCTGCGGTGGATACTGGCCAGATGGATTGGATACCGAGTCCCAGCGGTACCGTCTGGCGCAAGCGCGTCCATCTGGTCGGCCCGGCCGAATCGGGCCAGGTAACCTCCGTGGTTCGGTTCCAGCCCAACTCCAGATTTCCGGCGCACGATCATCCCGACGGCGAGGAAATCCTGGTGCTCGATGGGGTTTTTTCGGATGAGCACGGTGACTGGCCGGCTGGCACCTATTTGCTGAACCCGGAGGGGTTTCGCCACGCTCCGTTCTCGAAAGACGGCTGCAAACTGTTCGTCAAGCTCCGGCAGCTCCCGGGCAGGCAACGCCGACACATAGCACTGGATACCAACCTGCTCAGCTGGCAAACGAACTCCCGACCGGGAGTCGAGGTCAAACCGCTGTACCAGCAAGAAGGTTTTTTGGACACGATGCGCCTGGAACGGTGGACGTCGGATAGCGTACTAGATTCACTTTGTTACGCGGCCGGTGCCGAGTACTTCGTGCTGGAAGGGCGGTTCACCGACGAACGTGGCAGTTACGAGGCCGGCACCTGGCTTCGTTTACCGGCTGAAGCCAGCCATCAGCCACAAACGGACATCGGTTGCGTACTCTATATAAAAGAGGGTGGCCTGGCATATCTGCGCGCCGAAGTCGGCGCAGGAGATTAAAATCGCATCCGCGAGAAAGTCGAAACCACCGGGACCGTATCCGCAACGATTTTAAAATGCTAGCTGAAATTGAATCAAAATTAATTCCGGCGTCAATGAAAGGTTGATCGACCGGGGGGCTGACTCGTTGAGGCCGATAAATGCATCGTTGATGAACGCAGCAATAAAATGACCAAGGGCCGCACCGGCGAGTACGTCGGACGGAAAGTGTAAATTGCTTTCCACCCGAGCCCATGCGGCACCAGCCGCAAATACGCCCAGACCGATTTCCATCGTTCGCCTGTAGTTGGCGTTCATGTCAATAGATCGCAGGTTGCGGGCAGCGAGGGTTGAGCTGAGTGTTGCGAAGGAGCTGTGGCCTGACGGAAAACTATTGCTATCGCTAGCATCCGGGCGGGTTCTGTCAGACCAGTTTTTCAAAGAAGCGGTCGCCCCGCCATTCAACAAATTGGCAGCGGCTGCAACAGCAAACCCCTTAGTCTTGGCAGCGAGCCAATCGCCCGACGAGTCTCCGCTGGGAGTGGCGAGGGCCGTGGCCAAATACGCAGCGATCGAAAGACCTCTGAGGACATCGCTGGCATCTCGTGCGGATCGCTGTGAACCAAACAGCGGTGTTTTATCCGCCGCCCAATTAGAAATATTTTCGTCCCAGTCATCGACTTGCAACAGCAGCGCCCCGGCAAGAGGCCCCCAGGTATACGGTGACTTTGCCGCGCGAATAGCTGACTCACGCACTGTATCCCAACCCGGTTTGATGGTCGCATTCTGACCCCAGCCACGACCGTTTGGCAAAGTACCGCAGCTACAAAGGACGAGAGCAATGCCCACCGTCGCTGCCTGTGTAAGCGATTTTGCTTGTTTCATGCACGCAGCCGTTTGGATCGGGAACAAGGACAGTTTGCGCGAATTTCGTGCCGGTCGTTTAGTTTATTAAGTTATCGAAATTCCGGTGAGATACCTAGTAAAAACAACTAAATAACTTAATGACCGGCACCGATACCGGGGGGCGAACGCTCCCTGATATTGTCAAACCAGACGCCGTTGGCCGCTGGCATCGGCAGTGTTTCCGGTACTAGGGGCGCTGGAAGAGACGGCGCCGAACGATCTATTTCTTCTTCCAGCTGCCGTTAGCCGCCTGGTAGTAATTTCCAGCTTTGGTTCTTTGTACCGCCAGTTCATAGAAACGGTAGCTGACTTGTTTGATTGTCGTCTTGGTCTTATTTGCGGTGCTTTCGAACTTGGCCTTGCGCTTCGCGTTCACGCTAACAATTAGCGCTTGCACTTCCGCGCTGGCTGGCGTTCTTACTATGGCCAGGTAACCGGTGTTTGCTTCGCCGACCAGGCCCTGGTCCTTGGCCGTGCCGATATCGATGGCCCATGCTGTCTGCACAACAAGGGCCAGAAAAATTGCTACAAGTATCTTTCTCATGCCAGTAACCCTCAGAATATATCGCTCTCTTCTTCAAACAGGCTTTCAAGTTCCTTATCCACCCGTATACGAATGTCGTGCTGGATCTTGACATTCAAGTTGATTTCGATCGGTTCTTTCGGCACGGCGACCTGTACTGTTGGCGTACAGCCGGCAAGAGAGGCAAGTAAAACTAGAAAAATAAATAATGTTTTCATAACCGTGGAGAACCTTTGTTGTGCCTCCGCGACAGATCAATCGGTGCTTCAGCTCTGCGGAAGTGTCAATGTTTAATTTGCGGATCTTCTTTCAAGTATTTCCTCGACCGACCTGATTGCCTGCAGGCTTCGTAACAATTGTGGAATGTTGTTTTCCACCCCCAGGTTCAAGATGACCGGCTGCTTGTCGTCCATGTCGGGATTGATGCCGACTAGCCTCATATGCAATATCAAGTCTCCGTTTTCCGCGTAGTCGACGTCCGCTGTTAACGAATTGAACTGAAAATTAGCCAGCGCCCGCGATACCAAGCCTAACTTCGAATCAGACACCTCTACGTCCTCCGTGTCAATTCCCGGCAAGTAACGGATTACACCGCCGGGCGGATCATTCTCCAGCCGGCCGTGGGCGATCGTCATTGTCTTGTTACTGATTACCATGGGGAGCACCCCTGATATACTGCCAGTCAGTTTAATGCGCTCGAATTCTACAAGGTCGACCATGAACTGAAGCTGAATAGATTGTGGCCGCAGTACTATGTCGTTTCTCTCCTCCCGCATGTCAAAGCGGAAAGGATCTGCCACAATCTGCCCGCCCAGCGCCAACATAGACAGATTCTGCACCTGCATCGATTGTTCCCGGATATTCAGTGCGAAATCTGCTGTAATCCGCTCCAACGGCAGGCCGAGGTCGAGTAACGCTACCTCGATAGACATTGGCGATATTGCGACGCCTGCCGTCGAGTCCAGCCTTGAAGTCAACTTGGTGCTCAAGCCGGCGAAGGCGATATCGTTGTAATTGCCCGCCAGCGATTTTGCGTGATGCGTCATTGTGCCGCTGTACTCGGTACCGGTATCGCCAGTTTTCCAGTTCAGTTTAAGTTCCATGCTCAAAGCACCGGAAACAACATCCCATGCGTGTGGCCATTTCAAGAAGCGGTCGGAAAGTTTTCTTTGGTCGAAAAGCAGCGCAGCGTCACGCACTGTGACCGATCCTTCGCCTGTCGCAAAGTTATGCGATACATCAGCGTGTGCCGACAGAGCGCGTACGTCGTCGAACAGCACAATGGACGCTGCGGCTTTATCGTCTTTCAGCGAAATTTTTCCTTCGACACCCGGCGAGATAATGTTGCTACCATCCCAGGACAAAGTGACAGATCCTGGCCGTATTGAAACTTCAGTATCGAGGACTGCACCGCTATGGCGCAGGCGCAGTGTGTTGAATGTTACAGGTAATGATGCGAACAGGCTCTCTTCGTCAGTCAATGAGTCGAACACCAACTCCATGTGATCGATATCGCCGCGCCACGCGCCATCGTCGACAGCCAGCTGTGCCCCGGAAAACTGCGTGGTACTGATTGATGTCACCGAGAAGCTCTGTGATTCAATCTCGGTCAGCGTCAGGGCGAAATCCGGCGAGATATTCACGCGCGTTGTTTCGTCGTCAGTAATTGCCAGTGACGCTGACAGCTTAGCATTGCCGATGGTCATAGCCCCCAGTTCAAAGGGACCCGCGTCCAGAGATGCCCTCATCGTGCATTGAATGCCCGAGCGGCACTCGAGATCGCTGAGTCGTACCGGAATGTCATCGCTCGCGTTTATCCCAACGAGCATATCGATCTGCCCGACACTGGCGGTCCATTCGAGGGATGGGTACTCGAAGGTAAGCCGTACTGGATCTGAAGAATTTGTTCGCAGCCGGACGCTCGAATCGTCAGCAATCCTGTAATCCGTGGTCATCTCGCTGGTAAGTAAAAAGTGCGCCCTGGCAGGAACGGACTGGGTCTCGTCGTCGTCCAACCTGATCGTAACCCGACCATCAAACTCGGCGGCGAGCGAGATAATATCGGCTGGCAATATGCCGACGGATTTGAGCACCGGAAGCCATGGAGAAAGAATGATCGTCGACAGTCCGTCAATCGAAAATCCGGTGTTGCTGTGATGCATAGTTAGTGTCATGGACAATGCGTCGGAAATACCGCCGACAACCGCGTTCACCGTTGCCTGATGGTCGCCATCGTCCACAGAATCGACATCAATCGTGATTTCGACCGGATCGATCCTGAACGCGAGATGTTGTTGTCGATCCGTAGACCGCCACACGATGTTATCGACCGGCGGGGTATCCGGCACCGTAAGATGGGAGACTCTTACTTCCGTATTTGGCACGCTACTCGGTAACAGAAGAAAAGTGAGCAGCAAGCGGGCAAGCGGCACCGGCACGGCTGCCGTATCTGCCGGCGTTACGATTAGTTGTTCGATCGAGATCTTTTCCGCGCGCACACTGGGGAAACTTATGGGAAATGACAGCCCGGAAATCTGGTAGCGCGTACCATCGTCCTGTTCGAGAACGAGACGTGACAAGTGGACGTAATCGGTTCCCAATGTTTGAATGGAGAGTTCAGTCACGGTAATTCCGTACTCACCGAGCGCGGAGTTAGCCAATTCGCGGGCAATCAATTCGCGATAGAAGTGGATGACAGCAGCAAGGATCGCCAGAATGAGCAAAACGACTGCTGCGTACTTCAGGTACTTCAAGATATGTCCCTACCTATCTGCTCGTGCCTGGCGTCAAGCGTAGCCATTTCCATATCGCGGGCAATAAAGACAGCCTGCACCAGTGGCCGGCCTCGTCGGATTCAGGCGCTACCCCTTCGCAATTGTGAGCCACCGGATAGGAAAATCAAATTTTCTCAGGGCCTGTGATAATGCTGACGTCTGTGACGTTAAGAGCTAAGGGTGCTGAGACCTGGTGCTTGACATGGATATACCCTGCGACAGGCTGCGCAAAGTACGCCTACGATCTGGAATCATTCATAATCGAGTCACGCAAGGCTGATTTGCCGAATGCCAGCGTGTCGGCAGAATTGTCGATGTCCAACGCGTGCAATAAATCGTCGTAGTCCGGGAACTCCATGCCAGACGAATATTCCCTGTAGATATCGGTGAACAACTTGGTATCAGTAATCTCATCGAGTTTCTGCATGAATCTGAGCGGCCGCCAGGAACGTGATGCCGGCAGACAGCAACCTGAAAATTTACCGAGGACATTGCCTAGTGTCGTCCGATGCTCTTGCCGCAATCGTATGTCAAGTTCCAATGCCATGACCGCACCAGTCCAATAGGTTCGCATCAAACCGCCATTGACTACCGATCTTCCCCTACGAGTTTGTTGCTCGCCACGGGCGAAACCGGCCAGCATACGTTCCCACGCATATTCTGCCGTTATTACGCCCGCCTTCGCCCTCAATACGTTTTGATAATAGCTCGCGAAACCTTCCGCGACCCAGCGCCCTCTGTTGCCAAGATAGGGATGGAACAGATGCGTGAATTCGTGGTACAGGGTCCAGTCCTCTACCAATTCGGCCATTGTCGCTCCATTGTTTGGAACCAGGAACAATCCTGATCCGTTGCCACGCTGCACCGAGCCCCAGGGCACCGATCCGCTGCCAATCCACGTGGGAATGACAACGACCTGGGTGGATGGCACTGGCATTCGGCCAAATTCGTCAACGACACTCTTGGTGATGCGCCTCGTCCAGGCGACATATCGATCCTTGGTTCTCCTCTTTTTCGTGGCGACCGCAAGATTCAATGTGCCACCCGGTAATTTAACCTGTGCCAACTGAAGTCGACCGAATAAAACGGTGCTCTTGTTGAACAGCATCACCGGTCGGGCAAGGAAATGTTCAGACAAATCTTGTTCATCAGCTCTATCCGAAATTCGCTCCCACGGTGTCGAGACCGATAGGCCCTCGGGAATCTCGAACTCTACCCGTATGGTGTCGTTCGCCTGCCACTGGTCAGGTACCCAAAACCAGTCTCTGGAATCTGTCAGGCGGATGATTCCCGTCAAGAAGTTGCCTGAACTCCACCTCCGCGAGCCGCTGCCTATATCAACCGAGTAACGATAGTGATCCGCGGTCGGCGATACAGTTAGTCCCGCTCTTCGGATAGTCAGACCTTGCAAACTGTTTTTGTCGAGACGATTCCAGGCGTTACGCGAGAGGGGGCGCAGTCGTGTCAATACCTGGTCTGGAGACGGAGTTACGTAGATATCGAGAGTTTTCAGATTTCGGCTAACCTGTATTTTGTACGTTGCGACGTTCGTCGCAAGACTGGAACTGTTCATGCTGGTCAAGCCCAGCGTAACGAAAACACATAGTCGTGCAATAAAAGCGACCGACAATTTTCTAGTGCGCATGAGGCGGTTTCCTGGTAAAAACTGACAGTCCCATTTTTTCTAACCCAACCATTTTCGCTGCCCGTCCATGCGGATCAACATCGCTATACAGCGACTGGTGATTCAGAAGACAGCGGTCAACATTAATCGTTCGATTCTAATGGTGGTGGGGACGGTGATTACAATGGTAAGATTGTGCTTGGTTTCGCCATCTTATTCGTCCACCAAATTCTCCAATTTCTGTGGCGTTTTGACTATACTTTCTGACCGAACGACTCGATCACGGACAAACTGAAACCTGTGGAAAAAGAATACAAATTTCCAAATCCCGGCGTTCACAATTACGTCTCGCGGTATATCGATGGTCTACCCGATCTGACCGGCAAGGTCGTTATCGATATTCCCTGTGGTGACGGTCGATCCAGTTATACGTTCGCCTGCAAGGGCGCCACGGTCAAAGCGTTCGACCTTTATCCCGAGTTCATGAAATTCGATGAAGTCAAGGCCGAGTATGCGGATCTCACCGGCCGTATGCCGGTTGAGGACTCGAGTGTCGACTACCTGATCTGCCAGGAAGGCATAGAGCATATGCCAGACAAGATTAGCCTGTTTAAGGAATTCAATCGAGTTCTCAAGAAGGGCGGAACCTTGATCATCACAACGCCAAATATTTCCCACGCCCGGGGTAGGTTGTCGATGTTTTTAATGGAGAGCGAACTTTGGCGCAGGACGCCACCAACGGAAATAGACAGCGTTTGGTTCTCGGAAGCGAACTCCAGCCGCTTGTATTTTGGCCACCTGTTTCTGGTTAGCGTACAGCATCTTCAGACCATTTGTACGCTATCAGGATTTAAGATTTCAGAGCGTGTGCGCACCAAAATTACCGGTGCGTCGGTGATTCTCGGAATCTTGTTTTATCCTTTGTTTGCGGTTGGGTCCTTGGTCGCATACGGTTTATATAGAAAGAAAAATACGCATGTCGAAAAGAGTCGAAGATATGCAATTCTGTGGGATAGAGCGAAGCTCAACTTGTTGCCCACCGTCATTTTCTGCAAGCACATATTCTGGGTCCTCAAAAAAGAGAGCGATGAATCGGAAGTACTGCAAGATCTCAGATCCTTGACCCGGTTTAACGAGTAGAGCTGACTACGCCAGAGCGTTTCGTACCGCGACCGATTTCAAATGCGTCAGCACCGCATGATCCAGGTAATTTTCCGGCAGTCTAAATGAATTTAGAACCGGTCGTTTAGCTATTAAGTTATCGAAATTCCGGTGAGATGCGTAGTACAAACAACTAAATAACTTAATGACTGGCACCGAATCCTCCGCTACGAGGTCTGCTGCCTCGGCAATAAATCTATTGAGTGATTTACGAGGTCGGGGCCTTTATAAAACCAGCCCAACGTTCACCGCGTTTCAGCAGGTGGTCAACCTCTGTCGTTTTCGCGATCGCGTCAATCTTTTCCGGTGTATGTAGAAATTGAATCTCGTGCACATTGTGGTTGGCCCAGGTAATCCACTCGAGCAACAGTGCCAGGCCCGCCGAATCAGTCTCGGTAACTCCGGACAGATCAACCTCGATACGAGGGTGCTCATGAAACGATTCCATACTCACGCGAAGTATCGGGCCGACGTAGCGAAAGGTCATTTTGCCGCTTAACAGGAAACGGCCGCCACCCTGGTCTTCGAGTCTAAATTTACTCATCGAAGCTGACCGCTGCCGGCATCCGCCGCCAATTGCTGCGCCGATTCCTCATAGTCAATTCCGTTCTTTCCATTGCCCAGTCTATTTTTTGTCGCTATCGGAGCCTTTATTGAACAAATACTTGCTGATCAGATTTTCGATGATGATCGCGGATTGGGTAAACTCGATCTCGCTGCCGTCTTGCAGGCTCAGGTCCGATCCGCCCGCCTGCAGCCCAATGTACTGGCTGCCAAGCAAGCCTGCGGTAAGGATACCGGCATCCGAATCCTTCGGTATCCGATCGTATTGACTCTCGATTTCGAGTTTCACTTCCGCAACCAGTGTCACCGGGTCAAAACGCACCGATGTTACGCGGCCGATCGTGACTCCGGACATCCTTACCGGAGCCCGGTTTTTCAGACTCCCGACATTATCGAACCGCGCGGTGACTTCGTACGTATCGGATCCGGAAAAGTCGCCCGACCCGGTTGTCTGCGTAGTCAGAAAGAATAATGCTGCCATTCCGAGCAGAACGAACAGCCCGGTTCCCATTTCGATTGATCGAGTTTGTTGCATCGTTCTACCTCAAATTGCGATCGCAGTGATCATGAAATCCAGGATCAAGACCGCGATTGCTGTGATTACCACCGTTCTCGTTGTTGCCCGGCCGACCCCTTCGGCGGTCGGAATCGCATTATAACCTTCCCACACCGCGAGCAGACTCGCGACGATGCCGAAAACTACGCTCTTGATGATGCCTTCCCAAACATCGCCGATCTCCAGCGTACTCCGCATCTGTTGCCAGAACGCTCCGGCGTCCACGCCTAGCATATCGACCGCGACCAGGTGAGCACCAAATAAACCAATGACACTGAAGATAGCAGTCAGCATCGGCATCGATATCACGCCGCCGAGGAAGCGCGGTACCAATATCCTCCGCAGAGGATCGACCGCCATCATTTCCATGGCGGAAAGCTGTTCCGTTGCCTTCATCAGGCCGATTTCGGACGCCAGTGCAGTACCGGCACGGCCGGCGAACAACAGTGCCGTGATGACAGGACCCAGTTCCTTCAGCAGCGCAAATGCCACGAAAGTGCCGACCGAATCCTCGGCATTGAACTTCGAGAGATTTGCATAGCCTTGTAGACCGAGTACGCCACCAACAAAAAAGCCGCAGATCATGATGATCACGAGCGACAAAGCGCCGGCGTTGTAGACCTGCTGTACCACCAGGCCGAACCGGCGTACCAAAATTGTCGGCGAATGCGTGAGCAACCGCATAAAAAATAACTGCAACGCGCCAAAGGTGCGCAGGAATTCGACAAATGAACGGTAAAGATCTCGGAGCATTACCAGTTACTCGGCATCCCGGCCGAGAAGTTGTTCTGCATAGTCCGGGGCATCGAAATGAAACGCAACCGGCCCGTCTGCCATGCCGTGCATGAATTGCCTGACCAGTTCAGACGGGGCATTGCTGAGTTCGTCTGGACTGCCCGACGCAGCCACGGTGCCATCCGATAATAGATAACTGCAGTCCGCCACCGCTGCGATCTCTTGCACATCGTGGCTGACCAGAATGCTGGAGACCCCAAGTGCATCATTCATCTTGCGGACAAGACGCACGATTACACCCATCGAAATCGGGTCAAGCCCAACGAATGGCTCGTCGTAAATCAGTATGTCCGGATCCATCACCATTGCCCTGGCCAGTGCAACCCTTCGAGCCATGCCACCCGATAATTGGGCCGGCATCATGTCGGCCGCACCACGCAGTCCGACCGCATGAAGTTTGGTCAGGACGACGTGACGTATCAGACGATTTGGCAAGCTGGTGTGTTCGCGCAATGGAAATGCGACGTTTTCGAACACACTCAGGTCAGTCAGCAGCGCGCCATTTTGAAATAGCATTCCGAAACGCCGTCGCAGACGGTACAACTCCTTTTGATTGAGGGTGGCAATGTCGATTCCGTCGATCAGAATCGTTCCGCGATCTGGTCTCAGCTGCCGGGTAATGAGCCGCAGCAGCGTTGTTTTGCCTGTGCCGCTTGGTCCCATGATGGCGGTAATCTGACACCGCCGAATGCTGAGATTCAGGCCTGTGAATATTTGCAGCGACCCTCGCGAGTAGTGGAGGTCGTGAATCTCAATCAGGAAGTCGGCCGCGTCATTCATTGCGGGTGCCTTTATTCTTCAGTGGAGAGTGGCAAGTATACCTCCTGTTTTCGGGACGCGAGCGCCCATTGTCTCGATTCGCCAGCTCCCGGAGGTCTCCATCACTGGTTTACGTTGCCCGGTATTGCGTTTCCGGATGTGAACGATTGTCTTGTCGGTGTGCCGCCGTTGTAGGCTCGGATCCGACCGGTCGATCAGGCAATCCAGACAATCAGGCTGATCAAAATCGTTGCGTAGGCAATTCCCAGGACGATAACGCTGTTCTCAATCTCGTATTGTGGCTGTTCGTACATCACGGCTGGTCTCCGGTTGGTGATCGTGGGTCCAACATAGCCAGGCAGGGCTTACACGGGCCTTACACAGGGTCTACAGTCCATGTACACATGGCGCTGGACAGCGAAAATTGAAGAGTCGGCTATGCAGACTGAGGACCGGCCGAGCAGGCCGGGTTCTTTTGGTACCGGTACTTTCGACAAATTAAAGAGTACACACCGTCCCGCTTGTGTCTGCAGTCGCGCTCGCGTCATACTCGGCCAATGCCGGGACATCAACGGACAATGTCTCAGGGACGGGCTCACGCTCTGGGGAGATAGACATGCCGGACAATCTCTATTGGATTATTGGCGCAGCGGTCATTCTGCTTATCGCCGGCGTCTGGATTTTTCTCAAGAAGAAGAGCGGACCGAGCATCCCTGACGCACTTCGGCCGGGAAAGTCACTGCCGGACTTCGCCGCAGTCGACGAGCAAGGCAACCCCGTCCGGTCTGTACAATTGATTGGGTCTCCGACAGCGATGCTTTTCGTTCGCGGTAACTGGTGCCCGTTTTGTACCAGGCAGGTCGAAGAGCTGACCAAGCATTACAAAGATATCGTTGATCTCGGTGCCAGACTTATATTCGTTACACCAAGACCCCTCGAGATGACTCGTCGTGTTGCGGAGTTTTTTGAAGTCGAATTCGAATTCTGGCTGGACGATCAGCTCAATGCAGCGAAGCAATTGGGCCTGCTTATGCCCGCCAGCGTGCCCGGCGATCACCGAAAGGAATACGGTGCGGATACGGTCTGGCCAATGGCACTGGTTGTTGACGCGGAAGGCATCATACGGTTTTCAAAACTTTCGCGGTTTGTCATCGACCGGCCGGATCCAAAGGTTCTGCTAAACGAATTGAGAAAATTGAAGGGTTAATCGCGGTCCACCGCCGATTAACCGGCCGCTGCAATAATATTTCGAGCCTGGGCATCGGCAACGACGTTGGCGGGCCCGCCGCGAAATTCGTGCCGGTCGTGTAGTTATTAGGTTATCGAAATTCCGGTGAGATACCTGGTAAAAAAAACCAAATAACTTAATGACCGGCATCGATACCTTGCAAGACAGCCGATATTGCCAATTTCCGGTTGCCGAGTGGGTTACCTTGACAATACTGATTTGAGGGCTAGCGCAGTCATAACAAGGGCGGTCGGGTCTTTTTCAGACAAAGATCAACCAGGTCGTCGATCTTCGCGACGCCGATACACATGACGCTGTCTGCGCCGCCCCAGTAAATTTTCACGGTACCATCGTCCTCGGCGATTGCACCACAGGTAAAAACTACATTGTGGACGTAACCGGTTAACTCCCACGGATCCTCCGGTGACAGTATCCAATCGTCAGCAACACCGAGTACTTTGGCGGGGTTGGCAAGATCATGAAGTGCCACACCCAGGCGATACACGGCACCATCCATCGTTGGAAACACGCCATGGTAAATACTAAGCCACCCGTTCGGCGTCTTGATAGGCGTCGCACCTGGGCCCATCTTCATTTGGTCCCAATGATAAGGGACAGGCTGGATCACCGGCACCGAATCACCCCAGTGAATCAGATCCGGAGACCAGGATAGCCAGATGCACCAGGGGTTGATTTCCGAGTGGGGCCGATCCAGCCGCGCGTAACGACCGTTGAACGTGTCCGGGAAAATTACGACATTGCGCATGTCTGCCTGACTAATCAGCGACACTCTCTCGACTGTCTTGAAGTCCCGTGTCTTCGCCAAACCGATGCGCACGCCAAACCTGGAATAAGCGCTGTAAGTAATATAATGCTCACCGGCAATGGAGCAAATTCGCGGGTCTTCGATCCCGTACTCCTCGTGCACCGCAAAAACGCCTTCGGTGCTTGGCACCATTAATGGCGCGGGTTCTGCGCGAAACTCGTAACCATCATCGCTCCATGCGATGCCGATTATCGATCGCCCGTTGCGCAGGTGGGAGCGAAATAGCAAGACATATTTGTCCGCAAACTTGCAGGCACCTGCATTGTGAACCGTCTCCACGGCGTAGGGGATGTCGTGCTTGGTGAGGATTGGATTGCCTTTATACCGCGTCACTAACTGCTTATCGATCATCGCCTGCTCCTGGATTTATGATCTTTCGGTACACGCCAACGTAGTCGCGTGCCATGCGTGTGTGTGAGAAGCGCTGCTCAACGTCCTCCCGACAAGCGGACCTGTCGATCGATTTTATCGCAGCGACCGCGTTCACCGCATGTTCAATATCCTCGACGATATAGCCGGTTTCACCGTGTCGGATAATCTCTGGAATTGACCCACGAGTAAACGCGATGACAGGCGTCCCGCACGCCAGTGATTCAACCATGCTTAATCCGAAAGGCTCCTCGAAGTTTATTAAATGCAATAGTGCCAGTGCGCGTCCCAGCACTTCCGCTTTTCGGTCAGGCCCCACAGAACCCAGATACTCTACAGTTGTTCCGTCGATATGAGGCTCCACTCGGGTGGCGAAGTAATCCTGATCCTGAATGATGCCGGCAATCACCAACTTTATTCCGACGCGCTGTGCCACTTGAATCGCTTCGTGCACGCCCTTATCCGCATGGATCCGACCAAAAAACAACAGATACTCTCCCGCAGCTTCATAAAAGGGAAATTGCGCAATATCAATACCATGATGGATGGTGGCTATGTAGTCGAGTTCTGAGGACTTATCTGCCTCGCTGATCGCTACGTAGTGGTTTCGAGCATGATATTTTCTGTAGACCGGGATGATGGACGGCGATGAGAAACCGTGGATCGTAGTCAACACCGGTGTATCAACGAGCGCGGAATATGTGAGCGGTAGAAAGTCATAGTGATTATGAATGAGATCGAATTCGGCAGCACGCTCGAAAACCTCCGAAATGTGCAGGCATTCGGCGACCTTTGGATTCACTGAGGGGTCCTCCGAATACGGGCGCGGACACACAGCGACCAGCTTGCCACTGGTTTTCGAATCCCCGGTGGCGAAAAGAGTCACATCCAGGCCCATTCGTACGAGTTCTTCCGTGAGCAGGCTCACGACGGACTCCCATGGTCCGTAATGGCGAGGAGGGGTTCGCCATGAAATGGGGCTGAGGACTGCGATACGCAAAGACATGCTCAAAACTCGTGATTCTCAGAAGTGTGAATTGTAATACATGCTTCTGGCGGCCTTCGCGGCTATAATCCGCACCGTCTGAACCCGGGCCACTTACCCAGGACCATTGTTAGTCAATTTAAATCGGGGCGCAATCAATTGATGGGAGTTGGCGAAAAACGCGAGCAACTGGTCAAACGGCGGTCAACGTTGCTGAACGCCGAGAGCTCACGCGTTATTACCCGGCCGCATATTCCAGGAGACAAGGCACGCAGCAAGAGCCTGATCGAACGCGTCGCAAAGCTGAGCGACGAAGACGTCCATCACTTGCTGGAGGCTGTATTCCAGGACTTCTCAGGGCGCCACCGGAACTTTCGAGAGGTCCTGGAGAGAAACTTTAATCGTATTGCAGAACATGTCCCGAAACGTCTCTCGTTGTCGTCCGAGCAACGGCTTTTGCTTGGTGCCTACTTTACCGCAGAGTATTCAGTTGAGGCAGCCGCGTTCTTTAATCCTTCTATCGTTCCGCACCCCGATCAGAAAGGCGTGGACAAGGGATCGAAGCGATTCGTCATGAGCTTCAGAGCGACCGGCGAAGGTCATCTGTCCTCGATCGAATTTCGTAGCGGAATCGTTGACGAAAACCAGGACATCTATTTCGATCCCATCAGCCAATACGTTGCCACGCCTGAGACGCACACAGACCCCGTTTACCACCGTCTTCATTTTCGACGAAAACTCGAAGAGATGGGAGTACGCGACCGGCTCACGAATCACCTGTTGGAAGGATTAGACGAGACGTTTACGTTTGATGAGCTGGAAACACAAATACGCAATCTCCGCTCGACCAAGTTTCGACTGAGGGACAAACACCACGCGATTGATACGGCGATGTGGCTGGCTCGGTCCAATTACGAAGTGATATTCCGCCCTGATTCACAGATCTCTGAGAGAGTGATCTTTCCGGTGTCGGAAAACGAGAGCGCAGGCATCGAGGATGCTCGGTTTGTGCGTTTCGAGGATGATGATAAATCAGTCGTCTACTATGCCACTTATACCGCATACAATGGTTTTGACATACTGCCGCAGATTCTCGAGACTACCGACTTCCTGACCTTCAAGATGCACACACTCAGTGGCAAAGCCGCACAGAATAAGGGTATGGCGTTGTTTCCCAGGAAGATCAATGGACAGTACGCGATGTTGTCACGCCAGGACGGCGTTAATAACTACATCATGTTCTCGGACAGCCTTCGTTTCTGGAACGAGGCAGAGCTCCTTCAGGAGCCCGTTCATCCGCTGGAGTTCGTTCAGGTTGGCAACTGTGGCTCGCCGGTGGAAACGTCCGAGGGATGGCTCGCGCTTTTCCATGGTGTCGGACCGATGCGGAAATACAGCATGTGGGCCGAGCTGCTGGACATTGACGATCCGTCCAAGGTCATCGGCCGGCTAGACGAACCGATACTGACACCTGATGAGCATGAGCGGGACGGCTATGTGCCCAATGTGGTCTATTCTTGCGGAAGTATGAGTCATGGGGACGCGTTGATTGTCCCTTATGGCATTGCTGATCAACGCTGCAGAGTTGCCACCGTTTCGATTCCCGAATTGTTACGCCGTCTTAAGGAGCACCCGCAGACTTGAGCTGCGTCTTAGTGTTTTCCGCGAGATATTTTTCCAACGCCGGCTTCTTAACGTCCCGATGGTTCGCTGTCAATCCGCGGAGATTATAAATGGCGAGTAAGGAGGCCAGGTACGACAGTGTTGACTCCGCACCCTGATTCTCATTGGCCCCGTCGCGTGTGAGCCCGTCGCGGCATCCACCACTGGTATGATCATAAAGTTGGGTTTGTTGATCATTCTTACCCAGATACCAGTTGAAGCAGACCGATGCCAGTTGAACCCATTCCTCGTGCTGCGTACATTCGTAGGCTTCAATACAGGCGCCGATCATGGCGGCTGCTTCGAGGGGCTGTTGATCGTATTGCGCCTTGCTGCCGGATTCGTGGAACCAACCCTGATTACCCACCGGTGCAAACCACTCGCCTGATGAATCGAGCTGAATGCCTCTCAACCATTCGAGTACCTCGATACCGGTCTTCACCATGTCATCATCGTTGGTAACGCGACCACAGACCATCAATGCTTCGGGCAGGCGTGCATTGTCGTAGGTCAGTATCGATTCGTACCATTGCCAGTCTTTGGTGGCGTGCTGTCTGAAGCGGGTCCAGAGTGTCTCGCCCAGCGATTTGATCAGCTCGCGGACTTGGTGATCGTCGTCGTGCCGGCGGAGGTACGCTTGAATCCCAAGGATAGGGAATGCTATGGCACGCGAATCCGAAAAGTTTTCCAGTGCCGGCAGCGCATCGTGGAAGAGTTTAGTGGCGAGCGCGACTTGACCTGAATTTTGGCCCCAGCCTGCCATCGTGCCCAGCGCCCACAACGCGCGGCCGTGAGAATCCTCCGATCCAATGGTGTCCAGCCATTTACGATCGTACGACATGAAATTGTGAAATCGCCCGGTTTCCGAATCGAAAGCATCATCCAGAAAACTGAGATAAATGGAAGACAATTCCGTCAGTGAGGTATCGGTTCTATCCAGATCATGCGCTCTGGTAACAACGATGAGTGCCCGAGCATTGTCGTCGACACAGTAGCCGTGGGCGCGGTTTGGAACCGTGAATTTCGCGTGCTGGAGTATGCCGGTGTGATCTGTCATATGGCGGAGATGCTTCAAATTGATCTGCGGCAGTCGCTGATCGCGCTGACTCAGCGTATCGAGTACCGGCAGGTCGCCTATACGCGTATGTTGCGTCTTGGCTTGTAAAAACAATTCCAGATACCGGCGGCCCATCTCCCTCATCACCATGGGTCGGGAATATTCGTAAGCTGCACGGCGCATCTTGAGTCGCTCCTCTGGAAAGTCCAGAAGTTGATTTATCTCGTGCGCCAAAGCCATGTGATCTTTAAATGGTACGAGCCTGCCTCGACCATCAGCCAACATCTCCTTTGCATGCCAATACGGGGTGGAGACGACGGCTTTTCCAGCTCCCACCGCGTAGGCGAGCGTTCCGGATACAATCTGAGCCTCATTCAGGTACGGGGTGACATAGATATCGGCAGCCCGAATGATCTCAAGCAATTCATCTCGCTCCAAGAATCGATCATGGAACACAATGTTGTCGGCCACGCCCAGTTCCTTTGCCCGGCGGTGCAAACTCAGGCGATAGGCCTCGCCACTTTCGGTCCTGCAGTTTGGATGAGTGGCGCCAACCACGAAATAGAGCACTTCCGGATGTGAGCTGACGATGTTCGGCAAGGCATCAATCATAAACTCGATACCCTTGCCGGGCGAGAGCAGGCCAAATGTCAGGATCACGATTTTGTCGTCTGCAGCGACCTTGCTCTTACACGGATCCGGGTCCAGAAAAGGCACATCGGGAATTCCATGATGGATGAGCGCTATCTTGCTCGCTGGAACTTGATATATATCTCTAAGAAAATCGGCACCGCGCTCACTCATGACCACGAATCGATAGGACAGTTCCGATAACTGCTTGATGATCGTCCGTTCCTCTGCTGATGGATTTCTCAATATTGTGTGCAAGGTGGTTATCAAGGGGCTTTTCAAGTTCCGGGCGAGTTCGATAATGAAGCTGCCGCGTTGACCACCGAATATTCCGTATTCGTGTTGCAGACAAACCACATCCGGATCACGCAGGTTCAGGAAATCGGCAGCGCGACGGTATTCATTCAGTTTGTCCTGGCTGATCTGAAATTTGACCGCTTCCGGATACTCGTACCCCTCACGCCGATCATTCATGGCTACGATAGTGCAGTCAATGTTTGGATCGTTGTCGACAATCGCGGTGGCAAGATCAGTCGTAAACGTGGCGATACCACACTGTCTCGGCAGGTACGAGCCGATAAGAGCGACTGATGCTAGAGGAGGCGGCATGCTGACACTGTTCCGATGGCCCGATTCGCTGTTATGCATATTTGCAGCGATTTTAGCATGTATAAGCTGCCAAGTGCCTTGCCGACATGGGTCCGGCACCATCCGAACCGCTCGCTCCCGTACTTCCGGGGAATTTCGTTTTGCTGTGTTTATAAATCATCCTCGCAAAAAATGGAGTCTCCGGAATACCCGGGGCGGTTCAGACATTATCGGGGCGCGGATATTGCCCGATTGGGTTAACTGACTGGCAATCTACCAATTCTCAACTATGGTTAAGAGGTAACAACAAAAAGGCGAACCCGCCTAAAGACGGAGACGGGAAGCCACGGGTCCTCGCTTCCCCGGACAAGTCGTGAACAGCCCCCCGGCATGGGAGTAAAATCAATGATTCAGATAAGAAGTAGACTGGCAGCTGGGCTGGCGTTGACTGCTGGTGTTTTGGTGCCTGTTTGGGCGGTAGCAAAAAGCAATGATCGCTTCACAACCGGCCATAAGAATGGTCCATCAATTGATAAAAAGGGAGAAAAACCATATGACTAGTTTAATTGCACTTTGTGTAAGTATTGGGGTCCTTGGCGGCGTCGCTACATATTTGGCATTGGGTCCGCTAGCAGGAATAATTCTGATTTGGGGCATATTCATCGGTTGGGCCACCTTTTTCGCTATAGGCGGTGACACCGCAGCACTCAAAAAAACCATCACTTGTAATGTCTTTGGTGCTGTTTGCGCGTGGATTATGGCCATCATATTGATGGGTACCCCTTTGGGAGGTTTGGGGGCTGTAGGTGCGGCCATAGCTGTTGGTTTGACGGTCCTGGGAATGTGCTTAGCTGCGCATCTCCCAGCGCTTGATTCCATCCCGGCCAGTGTTTACGGCTATGCTGCCACAGCTGCTTATCTACTACAGACCGACGGTGCATTGGAAATGAGTACTTTGACAGGGGCTAATTTTAGTAATGCCCTTGTTGTCGTTGCAGTCTCATTGGTCGTTGGTGCTTTCTTTGGCTTGCTGTCTGGAAAGCTTGGAGGAATCCTGGCGAGTAGTGACTAACAATTAGCCAGTTATGAAGTCTATCCAATTGTAGTATTTAATAATAACTACTCGGGATAAGAATCAACTCGAAAACCCGAGTGTCCATTAGGATATCTTCAGTCTTTACCCCGCTTCGGCGGGGTTTTTATTGCTGTAGAAACACGTCCTCTGCAGTGCTCTCTGCCGCAATTTCGTTTCGCGTGTCTGCGAAAACTGCCCTGAAATCGACGTCACTGAGTTCGTCTGTTACCAGTATGGCTTCGTCGAAACTGTCGTCGTTGGTGTATACGCTGGGCGTAACAACAGTTGGAATACCGGCGCCGGATGATGACAATAGGCCATTGCGGGAGTCCTCGATGGCCACGCAGGCATCCGCTGGAAGGCCCAGCATTTCCAGTGTCAGAAGATAGACATCAGGCGCTGGTTTTTTCTTCGCTACACTGTCGGCGGTACAAATCACTTCAAAAATCCCGGGGCCTTCGCTGCCGAATTCAGATCGCAATAAGGCATCCACATTGGGTGCACTGGTGGTCGTGGCAATCGCCAGTCGCGTTTCGTCTTCGATTGCCTTTCTTATCAACTGCCTGATACCGGGACGGAATTCCGCTTCGCCGCTCGTGATCATTTGCGTATATATTTCTGTTTTCGTTTTGTGGATGTCGCGAATAAAGCCCTCGATATCAGCCATCTGCGGGCAGTCCGATTTATGCTGCCTGATAAAAAGACGGATACGCTCTTTGCCGCCGGTTACTTTGAGTAATTGTCGATAAGCCAACCAATCCCAGTGCCAGGGCAAGCCATATATTTTAAAGGCCTGATTGAAGGCCGCGCGATGAATCTCCTCGGTTTCGGCGAGAGTACCGTCGACATCAAAAATAATTGCTTTAAATATGATTGTTTCTAACCTGCTTTTTGCAGCTCGCCGATGGACGCCGGCAACGAGGATAATTTGTCGATTACGAAGTCCGCACCGAGGGTCCTGGCGGCTCTACGGGCGTAACCATAACTGACCACGCCGACAGGCATATTTATCGCGCGCGCGGTCGCTACATCGACGGCTGAGTCGCCGATCATTACGCATTTTCGTGGTTTTACGTCCAGCGCCTCAAGGCAGGATCGAAGCGGGAGCGGATCCGGTTTTTTCGCGGCGACGGTGTCGCCACCGACCACGATGTCGAAGTGGTCGGAAACCGAGAGGTTCGAAAGAATCTGCCTAGTGATATCTTCGGGTTTATTGGTGCATATACCTTGTCGTACGCCGGAATCGGAAAAGTGCTGCAATACCGATCGGGCCCCGGGATAAAGACGGGTTTTGTTTGTTGCGCGTACCGAATAGAGCAGCATGAAGCGCGGGATCATATTCTGCAATTGCGGTCCGCATATTGTAACGCCGGCAGCCCTGAATCCTAGTTCGATCAGTTTCGCGACCCCGTCGCCGATCATGGTCCGGACCTGATGCTCCTCGAGACCCGCGCAACCATGCTCGCGCAACAGCGTATTCAGTGTCTGAGCGAGATCCGCTGCGGAATCGATCAGCGTTCCGTCCAGATCCCAAATGATTGCCGCCGGGTAGCCGTTCATGATGCCAGGCCGCTACGCGGCGTGCCCCAGCTGTTGACGCCAATTCGGGAATAGCTGATCCGCATCGCTCGGGAAACTCTCGAAAGCGCGGGCGAATTCATGATGTTCTTTGGCGAAAGCAACAGGATCGGCGCCTTCCTTCCAGCACTGTTCAGCCTGTCGCAGGGACCGGGCGCCGGCCGCGGGACCGTCGATATGTCCATAGCTGCCACCACCGGCGGTCAATATAAGATTCGAATGACCAAGGTTGGTGAAGAATCCAGGCATGCGCAGCGCATTCATGCCGCCGGAGATGATCGGTGTGGTTGGGTTCATACCAAGCCATTCCTGGTGATAGAACGGACCATCCGCGCTGTCTCTTTGAATCATGTAGGCCATGTCGGTGTCGCTGGCTTCGCCTTCCATCTTGCCGAAGCTCATGGTGCCGGTATGAATACCGGAAGCACCCTGCAAGCGAGCCATCTTCGAGAGCACGAATGCCGTGTATCCCCGCATTGACTGTGGTGACGTTACCGCGCCGTGGCCAGCGCGATGATAGTGCAGATACTGCTTCGGGAAGCGTCGCCGTGCTGTGGTAATGGCTGCGGGGCCCGCGACGTAACCGTCAACAAGGAACGCCACATGATCGGCGTTTTCTGCAAACGTTTCGAGAATGTACTCACCGCGGGCCACCATTTCGTAATGATCGTCTGCGGTGATGTTTGCTGAAAACAGTTTTGCTTCTCCGGTCTCGTCTTGTGCCCGGCGCATTGCGTCGGCAACCAGCGAAATCGTCTTTTTCAACGGTGCAAAGAGCTGGTTGCCCTGCGGCTCATCGTTCTTGATAAAGTCACCGCCCAGCCAGAACTGGTGCGCCGCCTCCGCGAACGGTTCCGGCCGCAGACCGAGTTTGGGTTTGACTATGGTCCCGACGATGAAGCCACCGTCAACCACCGGGCGGCCCAGCACGCGCCACAGATCGGATATCGTCGTCGATGGTCCGTCAAAAAGACGCAGAAAGTCATGCGGCATATAGAAGTCGTGCATCTTCGCGTATTCGACATCTCCCATGCCCTGGTTGTTGCCAATGGTCAATGTGAGGAACGAGGCGATCATGGCTCGTCCGTCAATGATATTCCGATCGAACAACTCCACCGGGTAGGCAATCTTCGTGACTTCGTTCGCTTCGTCGATTTCGTAAACGAGCGCATCGACCCCGCGCGTAAAATCATCCGTTGTCGAGACGGACACATTTGTGCCGGTTGAAGATTCTGCGGCAAAGTGAGCAGCGGTCGCTAGATACTCGTAACCGGCTTTCGGTTTCATAATGTAGGCGCACAACACATGTTGTCCGCCTGCAATCAGATCCTGTTCACCTAGTGACAGGTCTGCATATCGATCGGATTGATCCATCGTCTTGTCTCCTCTTTCAATCTATGCTGCCGCTACCCGGCTTTGGTCGGTTTGCGGCTCTAAATCACCGCTTTTGTACCGTTCGACCATCTGCGGCAACGAAATAACTTTGCTCTTTGACTGACGTCCCGCCGTGTCGATTTCCTCTCGTTATCGGTCTTCGCTTGTCAGGTAAGTCTTTGCCGCCTCGACAACAGCAGCCGCTGTTATGCCGAAGTATTCGTATAGGTCAGCTGCTGGTGCCGAGGCGCCGAAACCCTGCATGCCGACAAAGCAGCCGCGAGTGCCTATGTACCGGTCCCAGCCGAAGCCGACCGCCGCTTCGAGGCCAATGGCGACGGTCCCCGGCCCGAGCACCTCGTCCTTGTAGGTGGCATCCTGTTTCTCGAATAGCTCCCAGCACGGCATGGAAACGACAGCCGTGCCGATACCTTCGCTTTGCAGGATGTCTCTGGCAGCCATCGCGATGCTGACTTCGGAGCCTGTCGCCATGATGGTTACCTCGCGCTCACCGTTGTCGGTCTCCGCCAGAACGTAAGCGCCGCGGGCGCAGAGGTTATCATCGGTATACACAGTGCGCAGCGCGGGTAAGCCCTGTCGGCTCAGGGCGAGGCCCGAGGGCGTGTTCCTGTCCTGTAATGCCAGCGCCCAGCATTCCGCGGTTTCCGTCGCATCTGCCGGCCGGTAAACATTGAAGTTAGGCGTCGCCCGCAACATGGCCAGGGTTTCTACCGGTTGATGCGTCGGTCCGTCTTCACCGAGGCCTATGGAATCGTGAGTCAAGACATAGATGACGCGCTGTCGCGTGAGTGCCGACAGGCGCATTGCAGCGCGCATATAATCGACGAAGATCAGGAACGTGCCACCGTAGGGAATGAAGCCTCCGTGCAAAGCGATGCCGTTCATCACCGCTGCCATGGCGTGCTCGCGAACGCCGTAATGCAGGTAACGTCCGCTGAAGTCGTTCGCCGTGACCGGGTCCGTATGCGGTGTTTTGGTGTTGACTGATCCTGTTAGGTCGGCGGATCCGCCGATCAATTCTGGTATGGATGCAGTCAGGATATTCAGCGTTTCACCCGAGGCTTTACGGGTTGCCATTGTCGGCTGCTCTTCGGCAAGCCGCTTTTTGAATGCGTTGATGTCGTCCTGCCAACCGGCAGGCAAATCACCTGCAGTGGTGCGGAGAAATTCACGGCGCTTTTCCTCGTTGGCGGTAGCAAGACGCTCCTGCCAATCACCATAGCTAGCTGCACTGCGTGTGCCGGCTGCGCGCCACGCGAATTGGATATCATCCGGTATGGCGAACGGGGCATACGGCCAGTTTAGATTCACCCGGCTCGCTGCCAGTTCATCTTCACCGAGCGGAGCCCCATGAGTGGCGGCTGTACCGGCTTTATTCGGCGCACCAAATCCGATCACCGTGCTGCAGGCAATGAATGACGGGCGGTTATCTTTGCGGGCATTTTCGATTGCATTGGCGATAGCTGCATGGTCGTGCCCGTCGACAGAAGCAACCTGCCAGCCCGACGCCTTGAATCGGGCTAACTGGTCGTCCGAAACAGACAGGTCGGTCGAGCCGTCGATACTGATGGAGTTGTCGTCCCACAAAACGATCAGCCGCGAAAGACGAAGATGACCGGCAAGCGAAATGGCCTCATGACTGATGCCCTCCATCAGGCAACCATCGCCGACAATGACATAAGTGTAATGGTCGACGAGGTCGTCCCCGAATCGTGCCTGCTGCATCCGCTCGGCCAGCGCCATGCCCACTGCGGTTGTAATGCCTTGCCCCAGCGGACCAGTGGTGGTTTCGATGCCCGGCGCGTGACCGAACTCGGGGTGTCCCGCCGTTACGCTGCCAATCTGGCGAAAGTTCTTGATCTCTTCCATAGACACCGCCCGATATCCGGTGAGATGCAACAGCGAATACAACAGCATTGACCCATGACCGGCTGAAAGTACAAACCGGTCGCGATCCTGCCAGTCCGGATCATCAGGATTGAACTTGAGGAATCGTGTAAACAGGACCGTCGCGACATCCGCCATGCCCATTGGCATGCCGGGATGGCCTGAATTCGCACGTTGCACCGCATCCGCGGCCAGGAAACGAATCGCGTTTGCCATGGCCTTTTGGGACACGGCGCTGCCGGCCATGGATTCCTGTGCAATTGCATTCATGAAAAATTCCTCTTGTTAGACCGCGCGTCTTTTTCGTTCGATGAGCTGCATGATCATCGGCGTCAGAATCAGTTGCAGCGCGAGATCCAGTTTATTGCCGGGAATGACGATGGAATTGGAACGAGACATGAAGCTGTCGTGGATCATGGCCAGTAGATAGGGAAAGTCGATGCCGTGTGGATTCCGAAAGCGAATCACAACCATCGATTCGTCCGGTGTCGGAATCAAGCGCGCGATCTCCGGATTCGACGTATCGACAGTCGGAATACGCTGAAAATTGATATCGGTCCGACTGAACTGCGGGGTTATGAAGTGAATGTAGTCGGGCATGCGGCGCAGAATGGTGTCCATAACGGCCTCGTACGAATAGCCGCGTTCCGTTTTGTCCCGGTGCAGTTTCTGAATCCACTCAAGATTGATGACCGGCACGATGCCGATCTTGACATCGGCATACTGCGCGACATCGACTGCGTCAGTGACCACCGCGCCATGCAAGCCTTCATAGAAGAGGAGATCGGCGCCTTCCGGCGTATCCTCCCAGTCTGTGAACGTTCCAGGATCCGCGCCATAGAGCTCGACCTCGTCGGCATCGTGCACGTAGTGCCGCGTTTTTCCGCTACCGGTCTCACCGAAATCGCGAAATACCGCCTCGAGTTTGTCAAACAGATTTGCCTCGGGGCCGAAGTGGCTGAAGTGATTGTTGCCTTTGGCGGCCTCGTCGGACATAACCTGTTTCATCTCGGCACGGTCGTAGCGATGGAACGCATCACCCTCGACAAAAGCGGCGCTGACGCCCTCGCGCCGGAATATCTGATCAAATGTGAGCTTGACCGATGTGGTACCGGCGCCCGATGAGCCTGTGACTGAAATGATGGGATGAGCGATTGACATGTTTTTATACCCCGGTCCTTTCGCCTTCAGACGCGAAACAGTCCACGCTTGTTGAACAACGGCGATCTCTCGCCCGTCCTGTCACATTCGGCGTAGTAGCGCTCAACGCGTCTAATCTCGCGGCGCGAGCCAAAGATCATCGGTGCCCGCTGATGTACTTTTTCGGGTTTCAGATCCAGAATTCGCTGGTGTCCGGTTGTCGCGCCGCCGCCGGCCTGTTCGATCAGGAACGCTACCGGGTTGCATTCGTAAAGAAGACGTAATCGACCCTGTGCATAGCCTTTGCGGGCGTCGCCGGGATACAGGAAGATGCCGCCACGGGACAGAATTCGATGACACTCTGCGACCAGCGATGCAACCCAGCGCATGTTGTAGTTGCTCTTTCGCAAGCCGTCCTCACCATCCAGGCAGTCATCGATGTAGGCGCGAATGTGTTGGTCCCAATGTCGGAAATTCGACACATTGATCGCAAACTCCCGTGTCGTTTCCGCGATCTGTGCATTGGGCGTGGTCAAATGAAACTCACCCTGCACCGGGTCCAGTGTAAAAATGTGCGTACCGGCGCCGAGTGTCAGTACGAGCGAAGTTTGCGGTCCATAGATGCAGTAGCCGGCGGCCAGTTGATTGACACCGGCCTGCAGAACGGCATCGTCGGTCAGGTCTTTTTCAGAACCGACTGCTGGCAATATCGAGAAGATCGTGCCGACGGCGGCGTTGGTCTCGATATTGGAGGACCCGTCCAGCGGGTCAATTGTCACTAACAACGGCGCAGCTTTATGTAGTAGCACCGGTTGATCCAGTTCTTCCGAAACCAGGTATGCGATCGGTGCGCTTTGCAGAGCTTCAATAATATAATCGTTGGCGATCAAATCCAGCTCTTTCTGGGCATCACCGTCCGTGTTGTCGCCGCGGGCCGCATCCAACCGGCCGGCCAGTGGGCCTCGAGCCACGAGGTTTTTGATTCTTATGGCTGCTGCGGCGATGCAAAGAATGGTTGTGGCAACGGCCGATCGAATGTCATCGTCCGCTACTTGTGTTTGCAGGTAGTTTTCGAGTGTTTGGAATTGCTTCATTTCGCCTCGCTTATTGCTGGCTCATTTGGGTCGTTTTGACTTGATTCAACACTATATCCGGTCAATGGAACGAATAATATTGAGAGTCGAACAGCGCGGGCACATCCTTATGGAGGGTAGTATCATGGTATTGGAATGGGTAATAACCCACTCAAATAGGTAGGGTCGCGCTGTTACGACTTTAGATACAGTGCAATGGCCTGACCACGATTATTTACTCCCAGCTTTTCGAACAGGTTCTTGATGTGAAATTTGACGGTATTGGGCGATACGCCGTGAGCGGCAGCGATCTGCTTGTTCGTGTGCCCGGCAGCCAGTGTTGAAAGCACTTCCAGCTCCCGTTTCGTGAGCGATGTCAAAGGGTTCCGGTGGATCTTTCGCACATCGAGGAACGGAAAGACCATGCGGCCCTCTGCGACAGCCGCGACTGTATCGAGCAAATATTCCGGCTGTTCTCTCTTGGACACAAATGCCGCGCCACCGTGCGTCATGACCTGCGCCGGTACGGACTCGCCTTCTGCACCGGAATAAACAATGATCCGTGGTGCGTTTGCATGGGCTCGTAACTGATCAAGTATGTATTTCGCGTTCCCGGGGCTGATTATCCAGCCTGTTACCACAATATTCAGAGCGCACTGATCAATCGATTTCAGCATTGACTCACCATCAGCCCACACATCGACCAGTTCGAAACGCTGATCCTCTGCAAACAGGTGTAACAGAGCCGCCTGCACTAACGGACTCTTGTCCGCGACGCCAACACGGATGATTGATTTGGAGGAAGATTTGTGTTTGCTCATCGGATACCGCGCCGTATTTTTATGGGGCATGAGTCGAGACGATATGCTCAGACTAAATCAATAGACGCCATTTCGCTTAAATTTTGCAGCCGGTTGCCGGTAAATGACAAGAGTACTGAGCTCGAATTGGTTTTTTGCCTGCCATCGACTATACCGTGGGTCGCTATGACCTGCACCCCGTAGCCAGGTCAATTTACGCCTGGTGAAGTTCTTTACGCAGGTGTCGACCCCAGACAGTGCTCATGCACTGAGGACTCCAACACATAGGCGTACCAACGATAGAGGGGTTTTAGTGCCGGCAATTCGCCGGTTAGCGGTGGCCAACAAAATGCCGGCATTGGACAGCCCGGCAACCCGCAGAACTCTCGTGAGTTGACGCTCACTGTAATGAACGTTAGAGGGAATAGCGGCCGGGGTGAGAAGATTTGAACCTACGGCCCCTGCCTCCCGAATACAAGGCCATACCCGTTCGTAATCAAGAACTTACAGAATAACACCAGATAAAACATTCAGATAAGATATTTTTTTTGATAACAATTGATCACGTTACGTCACGTTGGCTAACGTTCGCACTGTGACAAAAGTGTGACAACCGCTGATCTTTTCCCATCTATCCCTGGAAAAGGATGCGCCCGACGGAAGAGTGGATCAGCCTATCGAAGAGGGCAGGGCAGTTGAGCTGAAGTGATCAGGCGGTCTGCACCATTTGTACGGGAGATCGGCTGTGTGACTTATGCGACGGTTAAATTAGGAGGGGCAGGTGAAAAAATCGCGCTAATCCCCGTGAGGACTCATTCCCGCAATGGCGTAATTGCAGGTTGTGGGACTTGGGCGGATCATTTGGACTGTCGCGAGCGCGTCAATGATATAGAGATTTTGAACATAATAGGCCTCCCGTTCGCGTGCGATGCTGTCCTCGCACGACAGGGAGTCAAAAGTGTCACTTTTGTGTTGCAAATAGTGGGTGAACTCGTGTACCACCAGACTTGTCGCGAATTGACTCTCAACAGTGCGATACCGTTCATCGATATAGACGACGTCCGCGTCGTTATACCAACCAACGACACTACACTCGCTGCCGCCACAGACATTCTCAACAAAAAACGCATGTTGCTCGAACCGGACTTCGGGCGGATCAGAAGGCATGGGATAGCCGGACAGATAGGAAGCCCAGCCAAGAAGTATTGCTAAAATAGTGTCCAGTTCCATCATAGTCGGTTACCGCATTCGTATCGAGAGCCGAATTGCTCTGCGATTTCACGCGGCCAGCGACAGGACCAAACCTCAATTGGCCTACTTGGCCACGTTCTAAGGTACAGTTTGTGCGAAACGGGAGGACAATGCGGTGTCCGAATTCGCCGTATAGGCAGTCAAATTGTGAAAAATGTGTGATGCAGGTCACAGTTTGAGGAATTAGCCGCGATATTGATTTGGGCGGCGACCAATTCCTTGAATTTAGAGAGAATTTTGGTTGAGTCTGCCCGAGCCCACATAGTGGCGCCAATTTCCGCAGCAGACATCATGCGGCTGTGCGGTTGGCGCATCCGAGTTGTTCGGCGATAGAAAGTAGCCACTGACCTTATGCAACAAACGGGCTGGCGTAGTCTCGGCTAAACTGCAGTCTGCAAAACAAGGCTTCGGTCGCAACGGTCAACAGCGCAACCCTGATTCGCGGCTGCATGTCGCCGGATTGTCTTAAATGCGCGTATCCCGGCGCCACAGCCGGTGCATTGAATTACAAGCTTTACTCATGTGCTAAGGTTATTTACACTGTCTTTCAACTGACAGAAAAAAATTAATTTTGGAAGCAAAAAATGGAAGGAATGATCATTTCGAGTCGTAGCGTGTTTTGCGTTCTATTGGGCTGCGCTATCCTGTTTTGGCCACTCGATCGGGCCAGCGGGCAGGACCCGATGGATTATGTCGATTTGACCAGCGATGAAATGACCAAATCGGAGCTGACGCGCCAGGAACTCCTGGCAATTTTGTCCAGGGCGACGGTGAATGAGCGCATCGATTTGACGAGTAAACGACTTTCGGGGCTCGATTTGCGGCGTGTCGATTTCAAAGGTGCAAATTTGCGCTGGGCACGATTGAATAATACCGACCTAAGAGGCGCAAATTTACGCGATACGATTCTGGACTCAGCGTGGTTATTAAATGCAAATCTGGAGGGCGCGGACTTGCGGGGCGCGAGTCTAAAGTCTTCGCAGATGCAGCGCGCGAATCTACGCGACGCAAATCTTTCAGGGGCTCGAATCGTTGCCAATCTTCAACGCGCTGACTTGCGTGGAGCCGACTTAAGCAACGCCGATATGGGCGCCGATATGAAGAATCAATCGATGGGCTTGATGCGTACTGTATTGCGAATGGCCAAACTGGATGGCGCCGATATGCGCAATGTTAACGCGTTGCGTTTGGATGCCAAGTACGCCTCGATGCGAGGTGTCTTACTGGACAATGCGAATTTTCGTGGCGCGGAATTGACGGGCGCGGACCTTACCAAAGCGTCCGTTACGGGTCTGGACTTAACCGGTTCGGACGTGTCTGGTGCCTATCTCGTGCAGTTGATCGGCAAGGAAAAAATTATCGGCCTGGATAAAGTCAAAAATCTCGCCGAAGCCGAGATCGAGTGAGGATTGCGCAGCCATCGGATATTTCTTGCGCAAGCTCAATTTTCAGTCACAGTTAGTTCGATTTGTCCCACACCGGTATTCCCGGACGCTGAATCATAAGCGTATACGCTGATGTCATAAACTCCCGGAATGCGCGCTGTGAATTGTGTTGCAAATTCGCTGGCAGCGCCGGCATAGCGGAGTGGATACCGACCCACGTCCTGATCGCCCCGGCGTACGATCGCGACCACTTCGTAGTCTTTTGGGTCCCAGTAGAATCCCGGTTTGATCGGGCAACCGCACATCAACATCACTTCAGCTTCGATGACTATACCGCTCGCCGCTGTTGACAGCGGAACGGTGCTCGCCGCAAGGTTCGGCGATACCAGCAAACCCGCCAATTCCAACACCCAACCATCGCCACCGGTTACGTGTTTCCCCGGCACAATCCACTGGGTCGCCGAAGCCCGATTCGCGATAAATCGCTTGTCCAGTGGGCCATAGACGGTTATCTGTAGATAACGCGGCTCGTCGATATCCAAAGTTGCGGCAAATTTCGCATCGCCTTTGGCAGCCATCGGCTCGCCGCGGTTGCGCGGAGTCCGCATCGTGCGTTGCGGATTACCGGCATCTCCGGTGGTAATCCCCTGCGCCAGCAGCTCGCCGCTCGCGGCGTCCGTGATCGTCACGAACGCGCCTTCGACAAGGTCACCGACATACTGTGCGTTTCGCGCAATGACGCGCACGGTGATATTCGTTACCTCGGCTCGCACATAATCAGCTGGCAATAAAATTGCGCAAAGCACGAGGCAGAACCTCGTCCGACTCTCCCTGCCCGGACTATTCATGAATGCGCTCGCGCCCTTGCTTGATCCTTGTCCGCACACGGGATTTTCTTCCCTCGGAAATATACAGGGATATTCCACTCGGTCAGAAAATCCCGTGTGCAAACAATGCTCTGCACAATCATCGCGACGATTCATGAATAGGCCGGGCTAGAGATCCTGCAAAATCTCTGTCATTTTGGATTGGTACGCATCCTCAGAGATGAGCTCGCGCTCGCGCAACCGCTTCAACGCTTGCAAGCGCTCCTCCATGTCCGCTGTCGGCGCTGCTTGGGCGCTCGTTCCTTCGAGTTGCCCGGTTGCAATTTCGTTACTTTTGATTGCGGGTGGTGATGGTACCTCCGGCGTTTCCGCAAGCACAGCCGGAGCAGCAGAGGTTGCACGAGTTGGTGTGGGCGCCGGATCAGGTTTGTCGTCCGGCAGGTCACCGACGACAGCGGCATTCAGCGCTATGACAATCCAGTCATCACGCACATCGCCACCGCTTTGATACAGACTGGCCGTCGCATTTGGCAACAAGACGGCATCGTGTTTTGCCGCCGCCGTCCGGCTGCCGTAGTTGCGCGGAAAATAATCTTCAGCGAGCTGGCCATACACGTTTTTCTTACGATACGGTGACTGGACCTGACCGAAAATAATATTGAGATTTCCGCCCCGATAGAAAACGCGTCCGGCAGATACCCGGTTCCTTTTTGCAAACGCTCCTGGAGACAGCCGGCGGGCACCGATCACATGAAAAATGACGTCCTGCGACGGCGTAGCGCGGCCGAGCCCGATTGCGATTGCCTTACCGAGGTTATCTATCTCCCCCTTTGTGAATACCGACACCGCGGTGACGTCGGTCTCTTCATCGGCGTAACGCAAGCGCAGCATTTTAAGCATCGCTACGATTTCGTCGGCTGTTATGCCAATCGGATGGTCGTTCGGTGCCGCCGAGTGATCGTCCTGCCGCACCAGTTTAACGATCTGATCGCCGCGCTCCCAGATGACCGAATTCGAAGCCGCATAAGCGCTCGGCAGGCAGGCAAGGACAGCGCAAAGATATCCCACCAGCAGCCCTGCGACCTGCCCGGGTCGTGGCATGGAACATTGCAGCAACTGGAGTTTTCGGTTTTGCACTTTGAATTTCCCGCGCGCGTGGCACTTAATCACAAGCAGGCCTGCGGGACGAAGACGGCGCCCAAAGGCGCCGCCCCGTACCGTTATTTCGCCTTGTAAACGCCGCCCCGACTAGTAGAACAGGATGGCGCCGATGGCGATGGTGCTTTCTTCTGCGCTATTACCGTTGTGCGCTGTCGCTTCCGTATTCGTGTACTCGAGTACGAGGTTCAGCGCTGGGGTCAACGGATGATACACGCCTATGACGAAAGACTCGTTGGTCTCTACCAGGGCAGAGACCGCTTCGCCCGGCGCGAGATCGAGATTGCTCTCGCCAAAGCTGACGCCAAACTTCGTGCCCGAGCCCGGTGCCTTGTAAGTTGCCTGCGCATAGAAACCGTCCGAATCGCGGGTGTTGCCACTTAAATCTACGGCGTCCCATAGAAAGCCGAGGGTGCCGATTCCGTCCCCGCTGTAGTAATACCCGACGAGTTCAAAGTCGTTAAGTTCGACTTTGGCTCCGACATCAAATCCTGTTGCGTCCTGGTTGGCGAACGCCGAACTATCCAATGCCTGGGTGATAAAGCTGGCCCATACCTTGCCGCTGACCGTGGAGTCGTCATCGCCGCCGAACTTATAGACGGCTTTGCCTTCGAAACCGTAGGTATCGGGGTCCTGACCGAAGGAACCCTGATCGAGACTCAGACTGGGCCCGCCGGCGGCGGACAGGTCGACGAGGCCCCAAGGGTCAACGATAGCAAGGTTAAATGAAAACCCGTCCCAGCTGGGTGACGAGTACTGAATCTGGGCCTTCCAGTCGGCGTATACATACCCGACCCCGATCCGACCCAGTGTCGTATTACCGCCAAAAACAGCTAAGTCGGACACAGTGCCGACACCCAGCAAGGTCATGTCCGCAAGGATCGCGTCAGAACCGAATACGCCGAGATCGCGCCCGAGCATAATCGAGCCCCAGTCGGCACCGAACTTGAGATTGACCTGCCGCAGGTTTTCCGAGTTCAGGGCCAGGCCAGTGTCAATGGCGCCGCCCCCTCCGTCGACACCCGGTTGGAAGCCGATAGTGATTTCCGTGGTATAGCCCTTGGAATCCTGCTTGGCGTGGAACCCGAACCAGGACGGCAATAAGCCCGTCTGCACATTTCCCGAATCGTAGTCAAAGCCCGTTAATGAGCCGCAAGCCAGGCCGGACTGTACAACGCCGTTGCCTTTTGCATCGCAGTCAATATTCGTGAAAAAGGCGTTAATATTGCCGCTGATGTCGACGTCCCAATCGCCCATCTTCATTGACTCGAAAGCCTGAGCATCAATCGACGTGAAAAGCAGGATAATCATTCCCGTCAACGCGAAGACCGAACTCTTGAATTGTTTAATTATCATCTCAAATCTCCCATCATTTCGAAAATGCGCCGTCGACTCCCGGTGCATACACCAACGAAAAACCAACGAATCAAAACCTGTTGCGATGCATCGCGGTTCACTGTGACGATCACGGGAGGCCTTGAAGGCGGTTCTCTGATACTCAATAAGGCTTCAGGTATCCACCTGCGGCGTTGGTTTCAGATGTAACGGTTCCCCTCGCTACGGCGACCGTCACGCTTATCTTTCTTGTTCCGCGACAGAATGCTGCTCCACTGCGCCATAGTCAACCTTGAATCCTATTTGCCGACTCCATGCCGGCCCTGGGATCCCCTCCAATCGACCGATTTGCTGACTGTAAGACGCTAAAATGTGACCACAGAACGAATACTTTCGCCCGAGTGCATCAAATGCAGGGCGTGATTGATTTCCTCGATGGGCATTGTATGTGTCGCCATCTCGTCAACCTTCAATTTTCCAGCAAGGTAGTTATCGACATAGCCGGGTAATTCGCTGCGTCCCTTGACACCACCGAACGCAGTACCGCGCCAGACGCGGCCCGTGACTAACTGAAACGGCCGGGTCGAGATTTCCTGACCTGCCCCGGCGACACCGATAATCGTCGATTCGCCCCAACCCTTGTGACAGCATTCAAGCGCCGCGCGCATCACCTCGGCATTGCCGATGCATTCGAAGGAATAGTCAACGCCACCATTCGTCAGATCGACAATGACATCCTGAATGGGCGCGTCGTGATCTTTCGGATTCACGTAATCCGTAGCGCCGAGCGCTTTAGCCATCTCGTATTTGGCCGGATTCAGATCGATGCCGATGATGCGACTCGCTTTTGCCATGACCGCACCTTGCACGACGCTGAGTCCGATACCACCCAGACCGAACACCGCGACCGTCGATCCCGGCTCGACTTTCGCCGTATTCAGAACCGCACCGACGCCCGTCGTGATACCGCAGCCAAGTAAGCACACTTTGTCCAGCGGCGCATCCTTGTTAATTTTCGCAACGGCGATCTCCGGCACAACGGTGTATTCCGAAAACGTCGATGTCCCCATGTAATGGTGAAGCATCTTGCCGTTCTGCGAGAACCTTGAGGTGCCGTCGGGCATCACGCCCTGACCCTGAGTGACGCGGATTGCCTGACACAGATTCGTTTTACCGGACTTGCAGAAGTCGCATTCGCGACACTCCGGCGTGTAAAGCGGGATTACGTGGTCGCCCGGTTTGACGCTGCTCACGCCAGCGCCGATTTCTTCGACTACGGCGCCGCCTTCATGTCCGAGGATAACCGGGAACAGTCCCTCGGGATCTTCGCCGGACAGGGTGAATGCGTCCGTATGGCAAACGCCGCTGGCGACGACCCGCAGCAGAACTTCACCCTCTTTAGGCGGATCGACTTCAATGGTTTCGATCGACAGTGGTTTTCCGGGCTCCCAGGCGACTGCTGCTCGTGACTTCATTGTTGTTACCCCCGTCGGGCACTCTCTTGTTTTGTGGTTATTGCTGCCCTTGAACGAAATTATACCGAATCGCGAAGCCAGCATACAAATGCCGATCGGGCGCCGGCTCGAAATAGCGCCCACCAAAGGCATTGATACGCACATTGGCGGCGTATTTCTCGTCCGTCAGATTATTTACACCGACAAATGGCGACAGTGTCCAGTCACCGAATCGAAAGTCGGCAAATCCGGCACGCAGGTTCACCGCGGTGTAGGAATCATTAACGGCCGAGTTGGCGTTGTTGACGAAAAAATCGCCAACGTTAAGCACGTCGATGGCGCCGTAGAAACCCGACGGATGCGTGTACGCCACTTCGCCTCGAAACAGGTCATCGGGAATACCCGGAAGCGCATTTCCAGAGAAGTCGTTGCCATTGTCATCCATAAATTCATCGAATTCAAAATCCGAATAGGTGTAGGCGACCGATATCGTCAAACCTTCGACTGGCTGGCTGACGAACGAAAACTCAGCGCCTCTGCGCGAGGATTTTCCAGCGTTGGAGAAAAAATCGCGACCCGGTTGCGCTGCCAATTCAAAGGGGATCAGCTCGTCCTCGACATCAATGGTAAATAGCGACAACTCGTATCGATTGCGCTTGCCGAGTGTTCCCCTGACGCCCACCTCATAGTTCGTGGCGATTTGTGGGTCAACGTCCGGATTGAAGCCACCGGCGCCGCTGGGGTTCGCAAATTCCGTTGTCGTTGGCGTTTCAAACGCCGTGGAAATGGTTGCGTAGAGACTCGTCGCTTCTGACGGTGAGTACACAATGCCAATCATCGGGCTCGTCTCACTTAGGGTTCGATCGCCCGAGTCGTCACCATCGGCAAGGAACTTGTCCTCAACTTCAAATTTAACCTCGTCGTAGCGCAGGCCTACGGTCAATGCCAAATCTTCGGTTAGCGCGATTTCATTTTGTACGAACAGGCCGAGACTGGTCACGATTTCAGTTTGATCGAGCGTCAGCGCCCCAAGTACGCCCATATTATTGTCGAACCGTCGGCGGTCATCGTTCTGGCGATCGATGTCCGTGCCGACGATCAGACTGTTTGGCCGGCCCCACAAATCACCGGTGTAGGTATATATTGCGCCGCCACCGACAAAAAACCGATCAAACTGTACGGCGCCGCCACCAATAAATGGCAGCTTGTTGGCGAAATCGCGCCACACGTAATGATTTCGCAAGCGGATCTCATGGCGCTCGCCGATCGATTTCTTGTAACTCAGCCCGATTCGCTGCTGATCCAGCGCCTCACCTGCGTCGAAATCCAAGTTCTGTTGCCGCGCCGACGTGGGGTCCGCCTGCATTTGCGCCAGCGTCACGCCACCGGGGTCGTTAGCCACGGGCTGATCCGTAGCATTGAAGATCAGCCCAAATTCCGAATCATCGTCGGTTGTATAGACGAATCTGGCATTCACCGACGTGTTTTCCGTTTCGCTATGGTCACGATAACCGTCATACCGCATGTCCGAAATGTTAACCAGGTAGTTCCAGCGGCCCACGTCGTCGCCGGCCTTCACTTGAATTTTGTTGAAGTCAAAATCGCCAAAGGACAAACGGGTGTCAACGAACGGATCGTCGGGTCCGCGCTCGGACGTAATATTGATAACCCCACCGGATGCATTGCCATAAAGTGATGACGCCGGCCCGCGAATGACTTCGATTTGTTCTATTGAGCCGAGGTCAATGCCGTCGGATTGGCCTTGCCCGTCCGGCAGCGATTCCGGAATTCCGTCCACCAATATCTTGACGCCGCGAATGCCGAAACTTGATCGAGCACCGAACCCGCGAATGGCAATGCGTTGATCCTGCGCGAAATTATACCGGTCTTGGATGAACAGACCGGGTATGGCGGAGAGCGACTCGTCCAGGCCAAGCTGTTGACGGCCGAGTTGAATATCGTCCTTCGTAATCACGCTGATCGCTGCCGGAACCTCGGCAATACGTTTGTCCATACGCGTCGCGCGCACCACGATTTCGTCGAGGTCCGTCGCGTCGGTGTCCTGGTTCGACGAATCAGCGACCGCAATGCCGCTACCGGCAAACAGCAGCGGTACAACGACTGCCAGGTCAGACCAGGCCAGAAACCACTTATTTTTTTTCAATTGTTATTCTCACTTTTTTTATTTTCAGGCAACTGTTCAGTTTGCGTACGCAAGGCCGGTAACTGACAGGGTTTTGTCGTGCGAGCCCGCGCCAGGTATTTGCCTGAGTATTCCTGCTCAATTCGAGCGCGTGTGGTGCCCAGCTCCGTTCTATCGACGCGAACCGGAAAACCGAGCTATTTTAGACTAAGTCTAAAATACTTCAAGGCCACTTGTCCAGCAGGCCGGTGCTTCGCTGCCCTCGCGCCAGTTGGTGTCCTGTGATAGCAACGGTATTCGTCAGAATTCTATAGACTGGGACGAATTAATGCCAAGCCATCAACGCAAATACAGTGTCAGAAGGTCGGTAATGTTGCAACTGACTTGTGCTCTTTGGGCGCTTTCCTGCCGCGCGGTCCCCGTGCAAACGCCGGAGTCCTGCTCGCAATCAACCGCGGTTGTGCAAGTCGCTGCAGGTGTTTACGTACGGCCCGGGCATACTGCAGTCGTATTTGAAGGTGACGAGATTGCGAACATTGGTTTTGTCGTCGGCGATCGCTGTGTTGCGGTAGTCGATACCGGCGGTAGTCCCGCGGAAGGGCAAGCATTGGATTGTGCGATCCGCGAGGTGACCGAGCGACCTGTGTGTTATGTGATCAATACGCATGTCCATCCCGATCATCTGCTGGGCAATTTAGCGTTTCACCGCCCCGGGGTGGAATTCATCGGTCACGCCAAACTGCCACGCGCGTTGGCGATGCGGGGCGATACTTATCTTGAGCGTGCGTCCGCGTACGAAAGCAGGGTGCTGGACGAATCGATTTTCGTTTTCCCGGAACGCACGGTGACACGCGTGATCCAATTGGATATTGGGGGCAGGGTCTTGACCGTTCGGGCTCACAAAAGCGCCCATACGGACCACGATATCAGTATCGTCGACGAGCAAACGAAGACAGCGTTTCTCGGCGACCTGGTTTTTCTCGAGCATTTGCCGGTCATTGACGGCAGCATCAACGGCTGGATCGGCGAACTCGAGGCAATGTCCGGCGAATCGTTGGCTTATGTCGTACCGGGCCATGGCCCGGCGCGCGCACTTTGGCCGGCGGCCGCCGGACCGACGCTGCGGTATCTGACCGGGCTACGGGAGAACGTCCGCGGCTGGATTGCGAGCGGTGGTGATTTAGCCTCGGCGCAGGATAAAATTGGCCAGCCCCGATCAGAAGAGTGGTTATTGTTTGACCGCTACCAGCGGCGCAATGTGGGGGCCGCATACGCCGAGCTGGAATGGGAGGATTGACAGGATGATGAATAATACGCGTTGGAGTGCGTTCGCCAGCCTACGTGGGTGCGCCATCGTGTTGACGATGCTTGCTCCTGTCGTGGGTGAGGCGACAACGGTCGAAGAGGACATGGTTTGGACCGGGGGCTTGAAACACGCTTATTTCGAGAATCGCCCGATAACCCAATCGGATGACGTCATCGTGCTGGATGCACCAAATCGTGCGGAAGATGCGGCCATCGTGCCCATATCGATCACGGCGCAGATACCGCAGACGAACGAGCGGTATATCAAAACCATTCACTTGTTCATCGACAGGAATCCCGGGCCGTTGGTCGGCACGTTTCACTTCACACCAAAAAGCGGGCGAGCCGACCTGGCGTTTCGGGTCAGGGTCAACGCCTACAGCCCAATACGTGCGATCGCGGAAACCAGTGATGGTGAGCTATTTATGAGCCGGCGCTTCATCAAAGCGACGGGCGGCTGCTCTGCGCCTGCTGCCTCCGATCTTGATGCGGCGATGGCACGGCTCGGGAAAATCAAATTGAAAACGAATAGCGTGACCCATCTGGCCCGACCGACAGCGGCTCAGCTGATGATCAGCCACCCGAATCTTAGCGGATTGCAAATGAATCAGGTCACGCATATGTATGCACCCGCCCATTTCGTTCGGCATGTAAAAGTGAGCTTCGACGGCGAGGAAATTTTTTCCGCCGAGACCGGCTTCGGTATTAGCGAAAACCCCAGTTTCAAATTCTTCTTTGTGCCGGAAAGTGAGGGCCAGCTCACTGCAGAAGTCACTGATACGAAGGATCTCCGATTCAGTCAGACCTTGCAGATCGCTCCGGCCAGCCGGTAGGAACTTTGCGGTTGAGCGCGATTAACTTCGTTGATAAAAATGTTGCAAGTGCTTCGCCGTTTTTGTAAGTAGTGGTCCCGGTGCTACCTGCGCTTTTCCATCTGCATCAGCATACGTGTAAAACACTGGATCGCTCGGCATAACGTCGATGGCGCCTTCGATTCGCCCATAACCGTCACCGGACTTGCGGTTGACCGCACGCAGAAGAGTGTTCCTGACCCGCACCGATATTGCCCTCAAAAACGACCTGTCCACGGGTGAAGATCACGCCGCAGAGCAGTCGCATAGCCTTATTCCGACCGACCATGACCGTCTTTGCCGCCGCATCGATCGCCAAAGCAGGGCTCTCCACTCCGCTAAACGACTGTCTTATGTTAAACTTTCGGTCATGAAACTCCTTGAAGACAATCGCAATTCATATTGATTTTTCAACTTTTTCTTGATTTGAACCAGCGTAAACAGCTGTGGCGTGGAAACTGTGGGCTGACACCCTACTCGCACTCTGCTAGCATTCGACGAACGACTACAAAAAGACCTTGGTGGGAATAGGCGAAATCGTGCATTGGGTGGCTGTAACATCGACTCTGTGCATGCTGTGTTTGACTTCTCCTGCTCATGCGAATGATTTTCCGACTCAGGCTCGAGTGGAATATGTTTTGCGTTGCATGGATTCCCATGGTGGTCAAAAATATGAAAACTTGTATTCGTGCGTATGCGCCATAGACAAAATAGCTGAGCAGATCGCATACGACGAATACGTCGAAGGGGAGGTGTTTACTCAATTGCGCACAACGCCTGGAGAACGAGGCGGGGTTTTTCGGGACCCGGATCGTGCGAGCCTTCTCGTCAAGAAAATAAGTAATATCACCGCGGTCGCGAAAAAATCGTGCTTCGTGGGATTCAGAACGGATACCGCCGATAAGGACAATGAGCGCGGTTAAGTTTTGGTTAGGACAAGGCCGACCTTACAAAAATAAGGCGGAGGGGTTACTTGCAGCGGTATGCGGTGAATTCCGCGCTGGCATGCAAGGCATAAAAACCATCAATGGAGGTGGGGAGATGATAAAACGAATAATTGGATTAATTGCGATCGCCGGCGTTGCACTGGCTCTAATGGTGCCTGCCACATCGAGCGCAAACAGTGAGCTGATGAAGCTAATGGATAACCCGGACAATTGGGCTATCTGGGGCGGCGATTACGCCGGCACCCGCTACAGCAAACTGGATCAGATCAACAGCAAGAATGTTGGCGATTTGAAGGTGGCGTGGACATTCTCAACCGGAGTTCTGCGGGGTCACGAAGGCGGACCATTGGTTGTTGGTGACACGCTGTATATACACACACCATTCCCGAACAAGGTTTTTGCGATCAATCTTAACGACCAGACCATCATCTGGCGCTACGAGCCAAAACAAAATCCAGATACGATTCCGGTAATGTGCTGCGACACGGTGTACCGTGGTCTTGCCTATGCGGACGGGAAAATCTTTTTGCAGCAGGCCGACACGCATCTGGTGGCCCTGAATGCCAAAACCGGCAAGATGATCTGGCGCATCAAGAATGGTGATCCGACAAAGGGCAGTACCAATACCAACGCGCCGGTCGTTATCAAAGACAAAGTGCTGACCGGCATCAGTGGCGGTGAGTTTGGTGTGCAGGGTTTCCTGGCGGCATACTATACCAAGGACGGCAGCCTGGCGTGGAAAGGCTATAGCGTCGGTCCGGACGATCAGACGCTTATCGATCCCCGCAAGACCACCCATCTTGGCAAGCCGGTTGGCAAGAATTCCGGCACCAATACGTGGAAAGGCGATCAGTGGAAAATCGGTGGCGGGACGACCTGGGGCTGGTACAGCTACGATCCACAGCTCAACCTGGTCTATTACGGGACTGGCAATCCGAGCACGTGGAATCCCGTGGTGCGACCCGGCGACAACCGGTGGTCCATGACGATCTTTGCCCGCGATCTCGACTCGGGCATGGCCAAGTGGGTCTACCAGATGACGCCTCACGATGAGTGGGACTACGATGGCATCAACGAGATGATCCTTGCCGACATCAAGATCAAAGGTAAGAATCGTAAGGTCCTGGTGCACTTTGACCGCAACGGTTTCGGTTACACGCTTGACCGTGTAACGGGCGAACTGCTGGTAGCGGAGAAGTACGACCCGGCGGTGAACTGGGCAACCCATGTCGACATGAAGACTGGCCGCCCGCAAGTTGTTGCCAAATACAGCACGCACCAGACTGGTCAAGACACCAACACGAAAAACGTGTGCCCGGCGGCATTGGGCAGTAAGGATCAGCAACCGGCTGCATTTTCACCAAAAACCGGCCTGTTCTATGTACCCACAAACCATGTGTGCATGGACTACGAGCCGTTTGAGGTCGAATATGTCGCTGGCCAGCCTTATGTAGGTGCGACGCTGAGCATGTTCCCGGCAGGTCGGGTCACTGGCGACGGCACCACTAATCTGGGCAACTTCATTGCCTGGGATGCCGCGAAAGGCAAAATCGTTTGGTCAAACTCTGAAATGTTCTCTGTCTGGAGCGGCGCATTGGCGACGGCGGGAGACATTGTGTTCTACGGTACGCTAGAGGGATACCTCAAAGCGGTCGATGCCAGAACCGGCAAAGAACTGTATAAGTTCAAGACACCGTCTGGCATTATCGGCAACGTGAACACGTGGAAGTTTAAAGGCAAGCAGTACATCGGCGTACTCTCCGGTATCGGGGGCTGGGCCGGCATCGGCATGGCGGCAGGACTGACGGGTGACACCGACGGGCTTGGCGCGGTCGGTGCGTACAAGGCGCTAGACCAATACACGCAGTTGGGTGGTGTATTGACGGTGTTCGTATTGCCTGATTAAACTGCGATTTGGCCAGCAATTAGTTTTAATTGCGACCCCCGGCCACATATTGTGGCCGGGGGTTTTTTTCACACACGACTTCGGTGGAACCATGGGAATTCGCGTTAACTATCGAGGAGCACCCGCACATGGGGTTGCATTCATGATTCTTAGCGCCGTTGCGTTCTCGCAAATTGCCTGCGCTGCGGAAAACACGCAGAATCAAGCATCGGCAAACGCAGCAGGGCCAGCTCCAGAATCAGTCGGCAATGAAAAAGCTGCGGTCGTTGCTCAGGCCGGGGATGAGCACAAAGAATCGACGCCGAGCACCTCCGCGCTTTACTCTGTCGAATGCGGACAGGTGAATGATGCAGGTGAGGCGTTTTGTCACGTCGATGGTGACACCTATATTGGGTGGCGAACGTTTCATGGATTTTGCCACCGTTGCCATGCACAGGATGCGTTGGGCAGCACGTTCGCACCGAGCCTGGTAGACCGTATGCAAGAGCTCGAGTTTGATATTTTTGTGGATCGCATGGCGAACGGATATACGGGCCCGGTCGGCGTGATGCCGCCCTGGAAAGATAATCCAAATGTCAGTAAACGATACAAGGAATTGTTCGCTTATCTCAAGGCTCGATCCGACGGCGCTCTGCCGCCTGGTCGCCCGAAGAAGAAACCATAGGTAATATAAGATGTTGGCGATAACTTCCCTGATGCGACGAGGCATAATTCTGTTGATCGGTTTGGGTCTGTCTGCTGGCGCGCTGGCTGAAGGTGCTTCTGCGTTTCGAGTTTGCGCCGATCCAAACAATCTACCTTTATCGGCCAAAAATCGGGATGGGTTTGAAAACAAGATTGCGCAATTGTGGGCAAATGAACTTGGGCTGCCAATTGAGTACACGTGGTTTCCGCAACGGCGCGGATTTATCCGCAACACACTCAAAGCGCCGAGTCAGTCTGGAGAGGGGTACAAGTGCGATATCGTTATGGGGGTAGCGGCCGGTTATGACCGCCTGTTGACGACGAAGCCTTACTACCGCTCAACGTATGCGCTGGTCTACGCGAAGGGGGGCAATCTGGATGACGTGGCGAGCGGCGAAGACTTCATCAACTTGAATCCCGAGATTCGCGATCGTCTTAGAATCGGTGCGTTTACCCCCACGCCCGGAACCAAATGGCTGGCACGCCATGGCATGGGCGAGCAGCTGGTCGGTTTTCTCGCGATGTCTGGCGATCCCGGAGCCTACCCCGGTGAAATAATTGAGAAGGAGCTCGTTGGTGGAAGACTCGACGCAGCCATCATTTGGGGACCGATGGCGGGCTTTTTCGCCAGCCGGGCAAAAGGCGTGGAACTGGTCGTGATTTCCCTGGAATCAGAACCCGGCATTCGATTCGATTTCGCGATCGCCGCGGGTGTGAGGTACGGCGACGGTGAACGCAAACGGGTCCTGGAAGAGTTAATGCACAAGACCGCTGTGCCGATGGCAGCGATCTTCGCTGAGTACCACGTGCCTTTGCTCGATTTTGTGCCAGACACCGATGTGGCGGCCTCGCCTGATGACGATTAACGCACAAAGAAGGATCGTTGTTCCAAGAATGACAAACTAGTATGGTCGGATTCTTATCGAAAGAACACATCATCGCAGCACCCGGCTTCAATCGTTGGCGTGTCCCCCCGGCTTCTATCGCAATCCACCTGTGTATCGGCTCGGTTTACGCGTGGAGCATTTACAACCCCGCGCTGATCAAAGCACATGGGATAGTCGCAAGTGCGGCCAGCGATTGGTCACTCAAAGAAGTTGTCTGGATTTTCACGGTAGCCATTGTATTCCTGGGATTAGCAGCTGCATTTGCTGGCCGTTGGCTGGAACGAGTTGGGCCGCGCATGGTTGGCGTCGTCGCCGCCTGCTGTTGGGGTGGTGGTTATTTGATCGGTAGCCTGGGTGTTTTTACGCACCAGTTATGGTTAGTCTATATTGGCTATGGCGTAATCGGCGGTTGTGGTCTCGGGCTGGGTTACGTTTCTCCGGTCAGTACCCTGATTCGATGGTTCCCTGACCGGCGCGGGATGGCAGCAGGCATGGCGATCATGGGCTTCGGTGGTGGTGCCATGATCGGCGCACCGTTGAAGGGGTTCTTCATCAGAACGTTTTACCGTGCGCCTGACTACCTTGGCCCGGTCGCCGACCTCCAATTAGTCACGCAAGCGGGCAAACGTTTTGCCGAAATTGCCGGCGAATTGAAAGAAGTCGTGATTGTCGGTGCGAACGACCTCGCCAACATGATCGTGCCAGGCCCAGAGGGCGTCTACCTCGTTGGAACCGGGTCCACCGGCGTGGCGCAAACATTTGTTACGCTCGGCATTATCTACTTCGTCGTGATGATGATTGCCGCTCTTGCTTACCGCGTGCCAGCAGAGGGTTGGCAACCCGAAGGCTGGACGCCGCCAGATTCCGCCAAAGCGGCCAAACGCATGATCACCGATCGCGATGTCGATATCGATCAGGCGCTAAAGACAAGACAGTTTTATCAGCTGTGGATCGTCCTGTGTTTCAACGTAACGGCAGGCATCGGCGTGTTGGGTGTTGCAAAGACCATGATGAGCGAAATATTCGGCAGCACGCTTCCAAGCGTCGTCGATGGGGCGTTTGCTGCAACCTATGTGGTGATGATCAGTGTTTTCAATATGATCGGGCGTTTCTTCTGGGCGAGCACGTCCGACTTCATCGGCCGCCGTAATACTTACTGGATTTTCTTTGCTCTCGGTATTGTGCTGTATTGCTCGATACCGTTTTCTGCCCAGCGTGTCAGTGTAGACCCCAGCGTCGTCTGGCTGGTCTATTTTTACGCGGCGAGCATGATCATTTTCACCATGTACGGCGGGGGCTTTGCAACAATTCCCGCGTATCTCGCGGATGTATTTGGCACCAAATATGTCGGCGGTATTCACGGTCGTCTGCTTACGGCCTGGAGTACTGCAGGCGTGCTGGGGCCGCTGGCGATCACCTCTTTGCGAGAGTCCTCGATCAGCAATGCTATTTCGAACCTGGTGGCGAAGATCGATCCGACCGTGTTTACATCAAAATTTGGCGCGGGTATCGACCAACTCGATGCGCTGGTCGCACAAAACAGCGTCACGATTGCCAAGCTGATGGAAATCGCACCGCCCGGAACCATCGATCCCACCAGTAGCCTTTACAATACAACAATGTATTTAATGGCCGCATTGCTATTCGTCGCTCTGCTTAGCAACGCTGCTATGCGACCGGTCGCGGATAAACATCATTTGCCAGTGTCCGGTGGTGTAGGGGAATCCGCAACTACCTAACCTGCGTAATTCACCAGGGATCGCGGATTCTGGGTGAAGCTAATACTCCGTCAAGGTGATAGGGCAGGCCCAGCGGGTCTGCGCCGCAGAAAGGATTCCTGCTCGGCAACTGCTCCTGCGTTGCCCTACCTCCTGCGTCCCTGCAGTCGTACGAAAGCACCCGAATGGATGACGATAAATCGAAAACTTTCCTTTATTTATCAGTATGATATACGCAAAATATTGCGAGCATTGTGCGCCCGAAACCGGTTAGTCGTTCAGGGCCTTATTGTAGCGATTACCGTGTATACTAAATTCGGATTGTCGAACCACGATTTGCACAGTATCTGTTCGGCATCCAGTCGGAAGGAAAATAATAAGGTTCACACCGGGGAGGCGAGAGTGATGGGCAACAAAAGAATCAATAATCTGTTTTTAAATTTATTTGTTGGATCGAGTATCGCGCTGTTCAGTATCAGTTCGGTGCAATCTCAGGAAGTCGGCGGCGGCACGTTGTACGGCGATATGCTGACGGTTACGCAAGATATGTTGGATCGCGCGGCCGGTGACTCCAATAATTTCCTGCATACCAACGGAAACTACAATCAGACGCGTTACTATCCGGCGCGCCAGATTAACATCGGCAACGTCGACCGCTTGCAGCGTGCCTGGACGTTCAAGACTGAAGTCGTAGAGTCTCTGGAAACGACACCGATCGTTGTAAACGGCGTCATGTATGTCACGACGTCATTCAACCATGTCTACGCATTGAATGCAGAAACAGGCAAGAAGATCTGGCATTACAAACACGACATGGGTCCGATTACGACGTATTGCTGCGGACCAAACAATCGCGGTGTGTTCCCGTATGGCGATAAAGTCTATATGGGTACGCTGGATGCCAAGCTGGTGGCCCTGGATGCGAAAACAGGTCGTCTCGCGTGGGCAACGCAGATTGCCGATCCCGAGCTTGGCTACAGCGAAACCATGGCTCCGACCGCGGTTGACGGAAAAATCCTCATCGGAACGAACGGCGGCGAGTACGGAATTCGCGGTTTCGTGAAGGCCTATGATGCGGATACCGGCAAGGAGCTGTGGACGTTCCACACAACGGCCGAGAATTCTGTCGGCGTATGGGCGACCAAAGACGCAACGGGTCGCGATATGTTGCGAGATATCCGAGCTGAAAAAGCGGCATTGAAAAAGCTCGGTGACCCCTACAAAACGCTGGGAGGTGGTGTCTGGCAGAATATGGCGATAGACCGGGAAACGAATACGGTGTATTTCGTTGTCGGTAACCCGTCTCCCGACCTTTATGGGGCGATTCGGCCCGGGGACAATCTGTACACGAATTCACTCGTGGCGGTTGATCTGAGTACCGGTAAGTACAAGTGCCATTTTCAATACATCGCACACGACGTATGGGATCTGGACGCCGTGAGTCCACCGGTATTAACAACAGTGGTGGACGACAGGGGCAACGAAGTGAAGGGTGTGCTGCACGCCGGCAAGACAGGTTATGTCTACGTGCACCGTGCGAAAGACTGCAGCCTCATACGGTTCTCCGAACCCATGGTGGTTCAGGAAAATCGCTGGGTCCTGCCGACACCCGAGGGCGAGCGCATGCTGCCTGGCGCTAATGGTGGCGTCGAATGGTCTCCAATGGCCATCGATCCGAACCTCGGTTTGACCTATGCGATCAATCTTCATCAGCCGATGACGTACCACGTTGAGGCCACGCCGTATCCTGGCGGGAAACTGTGGCTAGGGGGTGCATTCAAGGTCATTGCTGAAGAACAGCAATGGGGTAATATCACGGCAGTTGACTACAACACCGGGAAAATCAGGTGGAAGGTCAAAACCGAGCAGCCCATGATCGGTGGGATTCTGGCGACAGGCGGCGGCCTGGTGTTTACCGGCGAAGGCAATGGCTGGTTTAGAGCCTTCGATTCGAAGACGGGCGAAGTCTTGTGGCAATACAAGGCGAATGCCGGCGTCAACGCTCCACCGGCTTCATATAACGTGGGCGGCAACCAATACATTGTGGTTGGCGCGGGCGGTAATGTGCAGCTTGATTACAAGCGTGGCAATGAAATAATAGCGTTCAAGCTCGGCAAGTAGATCGGCAAAAAGTCATCGTAATCTTTAGCGGCCGCACATGCGGCCGCTATTTTTGCAGGTACCAGATCTGTAGACAATTCGCCGGAACTGAACGTCATAAAAGTCGGTCAAATCACCTGAATCGCTCTAAAAGCAAGATTGCTTATGATGATTGGAAGATTACTGAACTTTTTTTTGTTTGTGACATTCGCTGGCGCGACAATTACGCTGGCAGACATCGATACCGGCGATGAATATGCCCCCGTCGCGGACCTACTGAAGTCATGTCAAGTTTGTCACGGTGATCAGGGGGCATCGACTCAACAACAATACCCGATATTGGCAGGACAGGAATTCTACTATCTCTACGTTCAGCTCAATGATTTCAAATCGGGACTGCGCGCGAATCCGATAATGGGCCCCGTCGTTTCTGCACTTGATAAAGATCAAATGCAACTCATCGCAAAGTATTTTTCGGAACAGGTCTGGCCAGATACCGAATATGCGAGCGATGATCAAGTGACCAGATCCGCAATAACCGTCATCACAGCGGGGCAATGCATCGCGTGTCATCTAGGTAAATTCGATGGCGATAGCCGCGTACCTCGGCTGGCGGGCCAACATCCTGAATATCTTGCAAAGACAATGTTGGATTTCAAATCCAAGTCGCGACAAAATTCGCCTGCAAAAGGATCATTGCTGGCGTCTTTCGCCGATCAGGAATTAATCAATGTTGCGCAGCACCTAAGCAGTCTATAGAAACTGTCTCAATTCGCTGATTCCATCAGCACACGCGTTGTTTCTTCGTGTCCGCCCAACAGCGCCAGATCGTGCGCTGTTCGGCCGTTCTTGTCGCGTAACACTCTATTGCTGCCCTTATTGAGCAAGAATCTGACAACATTGGAGTGACCTTCTTCGGCTGCCATCAGTAACGCGGATTTGCCGCGGTCATCGACTAAATCCAACTTCGCACCCCGCGCCGTGAGCATTTCGACGACATCAGTCTGGCCGTAACCCGCGGCCCACATCAACAGCGTCAGGTCATGCGAGTAGCGCGCATCTACCGAAATTTCTGACCCCCTGTGAGCGTCCAACAGGTGGCGGAGTATTCGTGTTTCACCATTGGCTGCCGCATACACCGCACCACTTTTACCGGTATTATCCACGAAATCGGCCCTGGCACCGTATTGCAACAGCAGCGCGCCGACAGCCGGGTGCTTGTGAAATATAGCATTAGAAAGTGGCGATACGTTCTTAATATTGACGGCGTTGGGGTTGGCATCGCTATCCAGCAGCAGGCGCACCAAGTCCTCATCTCCACTAGCGGCCGCCTCGAACAATGGCGTGTTTCCGGCAACATTAGCTTGATTTACCTGTGCTCCGGCGTCCAGTAAGATTCTGGCCGTATCGACGTGGGCAGTGCGCGCCGCATATATCAAGGCTGAGTTGCCGAATCGATCGCGCGTGTGTATGGACGCGCCTTCTTTCAGTTTGGACAAGACGAGTTTCGACTCACCCTTTTTGGCCGCGTCCAAAAGGCTCAGATTCAGAATTCGAAACTCTTCGGAATCCACAGCGAAGACATCGATACCCACGAACAGAATGAAGCAGATTAGCGCCGCCTGTATTTTCATCGCCCGGCCTCCCCGATCGAGTCGCTTATGGTCGCAGCGTTGTGAATCCTAACAATTGCCTGAGGGAAATGATATTGTCCGTCGTTGGTACCGTTGCAGGAAGCCTCGACAATGACGACAGTAAAAGAATCGGTCTCACTTAACGCGTCCGCTACGGACATTTGGTCAGTTATCGGTGATTTTGACCGTCTGGATACCTGGCATCCGGCCATTGCTGCAAGCGAGGCGGCGAGCAGTGGGGACAGCTCGATCCGCCACCTGACCTTAGGTGATGGCAGCAAGATTGTCGAGCGCCTCGACGAGAGTGACGATAAGGCGCGAAGTTACACCTACACTATTCTGGATGCTGGCCCGTTGCCGGTTCGAAACTATCAATCCACTCTTGAAGTGAGCGGGGACACCTCGGTTTCCATCGTGACGTGGTCGAGCGAATTCGAGCCGCACGAGACCCCGGAAGCTGATGCGCAAGCCGCAATTTCCGGCGTATACAAAGCCGGCTTCGCTGCGTTGATCGACAGGTTCGGGGCCGCATAAAAAACCGCTTCACGCTCAGGACAAATACACTGGCGTGCGTCAGTCTACAGGGAGTTTGATTGTGCGAATTCTATCGATATTTCTGTTGATTTTGATGTTGGGAACAACATTCGCCCAGGAAGCTGTTGAAGCGGGCCGTAGTTGTGTCGTTATTCATAAAAAAAGCGACGCGCAAGATGAAACCACGACAACTTGTTTCGAAAACATTTCGCTGGAACGAACTTCTTTCGAATCTGGTGTATGCCAATGGAAGACCGATGTACAGGTTGTGGCGAACGTCCAGGTCACGACGCGATTCGTACCGTATTGTCCGGCTTCCTATAGTGGAAAATGCGATCGACTGGTTGTCGGAGCTGGAATGGTCGCGCCCGTAAAAATATTTCTTTACGATAAATCGGAACAGGTGTTGGCACGGGCTAAAAAGCAATGTGTTAGCGGAGGCGGTGAATGGCACGCAGGCGGCGAGGAAACCGAATAGTCAGCATGAAAAATACTCTAATGCGCTTTTACAGCCTTTTGCAGAGTGACTTATCTGGGGGTCAAAAACATGGGTAACGCAGGGTTGGGTCTGAGTACGGGTTCGTATTGCCGACTATTTCTAATGCTCGCCATTTTGGCTGGCTGCGACGAGACACCGAATATTGAAGCCGGATCTCAAGAAGGGAAAGAAGGCGAATCGCCGGCCCCAACCGAGGTGCGGTGGCCAGCGGGCGGAGAATTCGTTTATGTCAGCAACGAGGATTCCGGTGATATTTCGATCATATCGACAGTAAGCAATCAAGTCATAACCACTTTGAACGTCGGTCGGCGGCCACGCGGCATCAGGGTAGGTCACGCCGGGGAAAAAGTATTTGTTGCATTATCGGGCTCGCCGAAATGTCCTCCATCTATGTCTGACGAGGACTGCGAAAAACAGGGAACTGACAAAACCAAAGACGGCATTGCAGTTGTTAACGTTTTGACGGCCGATCTGGAGCAGGTGCTACCGGGCGGATCGGACCCGGAACAGTTCGATCTCAGTGCGGACGGCCAGCGCTTGTTTGTTTCCAATGAAGATTCGGATCAGGCGACTATCGTAGATATAGCCAGTGGCGAAGTTATGAAAACAGTTGCCGTCGGCCGTGAGCCGGAGGGCGTTCGGGTCAGCCCTGACGGTAGGTTGGTGTATGTCACGAGTGAAACCGATCACGAAGTTACCGTGCTGGATGCCAACAGCGGAACCGTCGTCGCGACGATCGCTGTTGGCTTGCGGCCGCGTGATGTAGTATTCGCTCCCGACGGGTCGCGAGCGTTTGTCTCAGCCGAATTGGCGCATTCGATCACGGTGATAGACGTCGTGAGTCACGAGGTTGTCGCGACCATAGAACTCGATGCTACGGCAAAGCCTGTGGGCATGGTAATCACCTCGGACAACAAGCGGCTCTACGTGGCCAACGGTCGTGGAAAAACGGTATCGGCAATTGACCTGAATACTTTCGAAGTCGTTGGTTCGGTCGAGGTTGGCCCCAGGGCATGGGGGATTGTGCTTACCGAAGATGAGCGTTTCCTGTATACAGCAAATGGACCTTCGGACGATGTTACTGTGGTCGATACCGAATCGATGGACGTAGTAACCAGGATCAAAGTCGGTGAAACACCGTGGGGCGTCGCGATCGGGCCGAATCCGCGACCATCTCCATAGAATTTACAACAATCGGGCAGCGGACCGCCGGCTCAACCAGGCGTCGCATCCCCAGACAGCGCCGGCGCGAGCAAAGAAAAACGCCACGACGGCAACAATCATCAGCAACCGAAGTCCGTGTCGCGAAAACGGCAAACCCATTGCGCCGATCTCGTAACATAGGAGCAGAAAAAAACCGCCAACTGCTGATGTTCTGGTGAACAGGCCAAGAGTCAATCCGATCCCAATAAGCCCTTCACCAATGGCAGTCAGATGCGCAAACACTTCCACGTTGGGTATTATGCTGTGCTGGAGAAGGCTGCTGAACAAGGCCAGTGGATTGATTTCAGCATACCCCTCCAGGATTCGCGGCATCGTCTCGATCCAGCGCTGAGATGCCATCGGCACGGGCAAAAATCCACCGAGCAGAACCCATTTGGTCCAAATGGCCTTGATGAACCAGGCGCCAGTGGCAATTCGTAGCACCGCCAGCCATTCGCCCGCGTTTCGCATCGCGCCATCAGTCTTCAATGTGGCTGCACTCTCGTTCTGCTAATGCGTACGCCCACCTATGCTACGCCCGGTGCTGCAGGCGAGCGGATCCGGTTACCGGCATACTCATCGCCCAACGTGCCTTCGCCACCGCCGAGTACGGCGCAAGTCTCTTCGTGTTTGTAAAACATCGTATATCAACAATTCCTGTCGGGCAGATTTCTACCGGAATTAAGAAATATGTCAATCCATCCGGTTTGGATTTCTTGTTCTGTAATCGTAATGTGTTTGTCGTCGAATGGCTAGCGTACGCAGTTAATTCGTCATTCGTCGATCCAGAATTACCGATCCACGCCCGCTTTTTACGTAAATTGATTTCAGCTTATCCCGTGACTCTGGTGATCGGGTGGTCGGGCTCGGGACCGCGATTATGGTATTTAGATCCGGGCTAAACCCATTGGCTGGATTTTGTATCCTGGTACAGGATGATTCGGACCAGGAGCTGCATTCGTAAATGGCAGACGCCATACTTTTATGGATCTCAACGAAATTTTTGCATAGCCCTGCTATGAAGAATCCGATATCGTACGATTCCAAAGTCAAAAGATCTGTTCGCCATGAGTTCTCGATTCCAGCTTTTCCCGCCAGTTACGACCCCGTCATACCAATCTTGGTGGCCGGACCTGTGCGTGTGATTCACAGCATTAGAAATACGATTGTTCGGGAACTGCGTTCGACCGCCAATCTGGCGTTACGCTTACTGGAGGTTGCCTTCCTTTATCAGGAATTATTCCTATTATTTGCCAGACCCTCTCCTGAAACTGTAAGCGAAGAAATAAAAATCGACTATGCGAGGGGATTACGGACAGATTGGCCCAAGAGGAATGAATTTGGAAAAGGGACGCTTATTTTTTTTCTGGGGCTGTACATTTCATTATTGGCGACTAGTTCTTTTGCGCAGGACACAGAACAGATAGATGAAATTGTGGTCATCGGTATAACGCCCACCCATGGCGTCGGCGTTCCCAAAAAAGTGATACCCAGCAACGTTCAGACTGCGAGCAGTGACGATCTGGACCAGAGTCAGTCACTAGATCTGACCGAATTCTTGAATCGGAATCTCGGCGGTGTGAATATTAGTGCGGCGCAGAATAATCCACTGCAACCGGATGTGCAGTACCGCGGATTCACAGCTTCCCCCTTGCTGGGGCTACCTCAGGGAATCGCGGTTTACCAGGACGGCGTCCGGATCATGGAACCGTTCGGTGATATGATCAACTGGGAGCTCATACCGGAATCCGCCATCGCCAGCATCAATCTAATCGGCGGAGCCAATCCCCTGTTCGGCCTGAATACCTTGGGTGGTTCGTTGGCTATTGAGACCAAGGATGGTTTCACCCATTCCGGTTACCGTGGCGAGATCTACGGCGGATCCTTCGGCCGGCGCGTCGGCCAGGCGGAAGCCGGCTGGAATAACGGTGAGTTTGGCTATTTCGCCACCATGAACTACTTCGACGAAGACGGCTGGCGCGATGAATCGCCTTCCGAGGTCAAGAGTTTTTTCGGCACGGCCGGCTGGCGCGGCGAGGGCAGCACCGTCGATATCGGTGTTACCTATGGTGATGGCGAATTGATCGGCAATGGCCCGGCTCCCGTACAGCTTTTGGACATCAATCGTAAAGCCGTCTTCACGTTACCGGATATTACCGCTAACGATATGAAGATGGTGATCATCGATGGCACGCACTGGTTCAGTGAAACCATGCTGCTGTCGGGCAACGTGTTTTATCGTGACATCGTTACGGATGCTTTCAACGGTGACGGAACGGAGTTCGATGCGTGCAGTATCGCAGGCGAACAGATCCTGGTCGACGATTTCGAAGATCTGGACGGCGACGATCAGTGCACGGTGGTGGACAACTTCGACATCGTGCTCGACCAGAACGGCAATTTCTTCGCGAATGCAGCCGACTTCGATGCGATCAATAACATCGGCGCGCTTCAGCAGGAATCCTTTGGCAGTTCAATTCAACAGACATTTCTGGGCGATCTCTTTGATCGCGAGAATCGGTTCATCTTCGGTGCGGCGTATCAGCAGGGGGACGCCGAGTTTCGTTCGATGGTTGAAGTAGCCGTTTTGGAAGCGGACCGGAGCACGACGGGAAGCGGTCGCTTCGTGCCCGACGAGGCAACAGAAGTTGCAACGCGCACGCGAACAGGGTCGCTCTTTTTCACCAACATCAATTATTTGACACAGCAGATTACGCTCACCGTGGCGGGGCGGTTCAATACTACCCGGATAAAGATAGATGACCTGTCCGGCGTTCAACCGGAGTTGAATGGAAATCATCGGTTCGATCGATTCAACCCGACCATAGGTCTGACGTGGCAGGCGATGCCGTCACTTAATGTATACGGCAGCTACAGCGAGTCTTCACGCGTCCCGACACCGGTGGAACTCATCTGTTCAGATCCGGCCGCCCCGTGCAACCTCCCCAATGCCTTTCTGGCCGATCCGCCGCTTGAGCAGGTGGTGGCCAGGAGTTTTGAGGGTGGCCTGCGGGGGCAAATCCAGCAGATAGGCGGCACGGGTGGCGGCAACCTGACCTGGAATGCCGGCGTGTTTCATACCACCAATGAAGATGACATTATTTTCCAGACCACTGGCGGTGTGTCAGCGAACGAAGGATTTTTCGCTAATGTCGGCGATACCGTGCGCAAAGGCGTCGAGGTCGGACTGAGCGGCGATTATGGCGGACTGGACTGGTTCGCCAACTATGCCTTCGTCAATGCGGAATTTGACGATCCGTTTACCACCACCAGCCCGAATCATCCTTTTGCCAATAGCAACGGAAAAATCGCTGTCGAGAAAGGCGATCGCATTCCCGGAATTCCGGAACATTTACTGAAGTTCGGCGCCGACGTCGCTGTCTCGCCTCGATTGACACTGGGTGGGGATATCGTCTTCAACTCCGGCCGGTTCCTGCGCGGTGATGAGGCGAATTTGCTCGACGAAACGGATGGTTACGCCATGGTGAATCTCCGTGGGGAGTATCACGTCAACGACCTCATTGTGGTAATTGCCAAAGTGGAGAATCTATTCGATGTCGAATACGAGACCTTTGGTTTGCTGGGCGAACCGGAAGAAGTCCTGGGGCCCGCATTTGGCGATCCGCGCTTCCTGGGACCCGGCGCTGGGCGGGGTGGCTGGATAGGGGTACGTGTTGAATTCGGAGAATAAGCAGTCAGCTGAAAACAACTTTCATGGTACGACCAAATAACCGACGGAAACTGCAAAAAATAGACCGTCAGCCATGCGGTCGTAGCATTGAATCACCAAACCCACCTAGGTTTTTTGACTGCAAAACTTGCTAACGCCCAGCACCTGCGACGTCGTTCACTCAGGTTTTCGAAATAGCATCGTCATTCGGTTAGACTCGCCGATAGCCTGCATTGCGACTCGCAGCTCGGAGTCGTCCTCACTGCCGGCGAGAGTCGGCGGTAACCGCCAGACGAAGTCCTCTTCACCGGGCTGGTCCCTGTCATTTGCATTAATGCCACTTCCGGACCAAAACTCGAAGCCCGCAGCTTCCATTCGCGCGATGACGAGCCGCTCTTTCAGATAGCCGTTCGAGCCGTCCGCCCACTCGTCTGGCATGTGGTTGTCGCTAAGATGTTGCACGACACCGACGATGCCTCCGGGCTTCAATACCCGGTACGCGTCATCCAACGCTGCTGTCAAATAGCCGCCGTCATCTTCAAATCGGTTCAGATTGTGCAGAGCACGGATAAACAAAACAGCATCGACCGTGCCGGCAAGTTCATCGGGCATTGATCCCAATACAAACGCCGAGACAGAAGCACTGTCGTCGTCGCGCCAGGACTCCGCCTCGGCCGTCCAGTCGCTAATCCAGGACTTCTTTGCCGCCAGAATTTCATCATCGTAAAAGCCAAATTTTGGATACATGTCTAGCGCGTAATCAGCGCCGATCAGGTGCCCGTCCCTGCCGAGAAACGGCAATAGAATCCTGGTGTACCAACCGCCACCAGGAAGCACCTCCACAATGGTCATGCCAGGCATGACGCCGAAAAAGTCGATTGTTCCCTGGGGGTGCCTATATTGGTAGCGCGCTTTGATCGTCTCGGATTGAGCGTCTAACACGGCTTCGAGGCGGTTGTCGGAGGCCCCGTTCGTCGCCGACTCACTACTTTCTGTCGGTGTCTTACCGCACGCAGTCAATGCCAGGACCACTAGAAGAACAGTTAGTTTTCGCATCTCAGCCATCCTATATATCAATTATCCGGTTAGTATGTAGGATCATTTATTGTCCACTGACTCGTATCCGATAGCAACAAATCCGGCATCGCTACTGAGGCGAGATGAATTACCAATGCACGGCCGTGTTTTTCGGGCCTGGCCGCCTGTGCCCGGTGCGAATCAGTCTGCAGGCTGCCCCTGGCAGCTGACATGGACCACCGGCGGAACTTTTCCCGGCGATAATCGTCTGGCCGAGCGATCGATACGAGCAGATGGATAAACAGGATGGCCAGGTCACGCGCGACTCGGTCAACGCACCATTCACGACTCTGCTGGCAAGTCTCGGATATTGCGGTGACATAGTTTTTAATATTTTAATTCGCCTCAGACCCACCATCCAGCTTATACTTGGGTCACAAGCAACATCAATAAATCCAAACCCGCCCTAAAGATCAGGACGCAATAGCCATGGGTCCTCGCTTCCTACGAGCAGCCACGGATGACTCCCTGGAGGATCTTTAGATGGCCGGGCTACGGCATGGCAATAGGAGATCGAAAAATGAGCGGGTCTAACGAGAAAAGCAAGATTGTATGCGTACTTTATGATGATCCTGCAGGAGGCTACCCACCGAAATATGCGCGCGATAGCGTGCCAACGCTGACGGCATATCCAGACGGACAGTCGATGCCTTCGCCAAGTGCTATCGATTTTTCTCCTGGCGACCTCCTCGGTTGTGTCACAGGGGAGCTTGGATTACGCAGTTTTCTTGAAGATCGCGGTCACAAGTTCGTCGTGATGTCCGACAAGGACGGCCCGAATTCGGTGTTCGAGAAGGAACTGGTTGACGCTGACATCGTGATTTCTCAGCCATTTTGGCCCGCGTACCTGACCGCCGAACGGATTGCGAAGGCTACCGACCTGAAGATGGCGATCACGGCCGGGATCGGCTCGGACCATGTCGATCTGCAGGCAGCGATCGACAGAAATATGACAGTGTGCGAGGTCACCTTTTGCAATAGCATCAGTGTTTCGGAGCACACCGTCATGATGATCCTGGCGCTTGTGCGCGACTACATCCCGCAGTACGGCTGGGTAGTAAAAGGTGGCTGGAACATAGCCGACGCAGTGTCCAGATCGTACGATGTCGAAGGAATGAGCATCGGCATCCTCGCCTCCGGGCGCATTGGATTGGCGGTGCTCAAGCGCATGAAGCCGTTTGACGTGGAACTGCACTACACTGATCGCCACAGGCTATCGGCCGAGGTCGAAAAAGAGCTGGGGCTTACCTTTCACGAGGATGTGGAATCGTTGGCGCAGGTTAGCGACGTGTTGAGCATTCACTGCCCGCTTCATCCGGAGACAGAACACCTTTTTGACGAGAAATTGATCAACAAGATGAAGCGTGGTTCCTATATCGTCAATACGGCCCGAGGAAAAATCTGCGATCGGGACGCCATCGCAAAAGCGCTGGAGAGCGGTCAGCTGGCGGGCTATGCTGGCGACGTGTGGTTCCCGCAGCCACCGCCCAAGGACCATCCGTGGAGGAGTATGCCCCACCACGCGATGACACCGCACACGTCCGGAACGTCGCTTTCGGCTCAGGCACGATACGCCGCGGGTGTCAGGGAGATTCTGGAGTGCTGGTTTGATGGTAAACCGATAAGGGATGAATATCTGATCGTGCAAGGCGGGAAACTGGCGGGAGCGGGTGCACACGCATACAGCGAGGGAGACGCCACCGGCGGATCGGATGAGGCCGCCAAGTTTAAGACCGGGAAATAAAGACGGAGCCACGAGGGGGAAGACCTGCGGCGAGGTGTCTGTGGCGAATTAATATTCACGCAGCGACGGGCTGCCGGATTAAGCCTCGACAGTGAGAACGCCAGTGCAAATCATCCGGATTTGCAAGCTTCGGTAGCATCTTCCCGGATTTTTCGCTGGGCGTGATACCGTCCTGGGCGTGGTGGGTTCGCTGATCGTCGCAGTAATCCCGAAAACTCGGCAGCTTTCGCTCCAGGTCACGAGCAGCTCAACAGGGCGTTTGGTCGATAAACTCTCTCCTTGAAGGTATTGGCAAGTTAAGTGGTGTCAAACGCTCGGTACCTATAGCGGACCGCCCTGGACCATGTACGTGTGCCAGACGTGCTTTCTGTCTCGTAGTCAAAAAAAACGGGGCCGACAGGAGTCCTGATCAGCGGCTGTGCACCCCCCTGTGCGCCCCTGGCGAAGAAACAGTGGCTAACGGTCAGCGCTAAATTGACCTTTAGTTCTGGTTTCTTTTTCTGGGTCCTCAAAAAAGAGAGCGATGAATCGGAAATATTACAAGATTTCAGATCCTTGACCCGGTTTAACGCGCAGAGCTGACTACGCCAAAGCGTTTCGTACCGCGACCGATTTCACTTGCGCTAGCGCCGCACTGACCCCGGCAATATTCCGGGATCGTCTGGTCACGCGATCAATACAAGATGCTGATAAGCAATACACTGACGCCACCGACCAATAGCGCGGAAAACAGCCCGACGGCCAACGGTTTCATGCCAATACTCCTCAATCCTTTAATGCTGGTACCCAGCCCGACTGAAGCCATGGCGACCGCCAGGAAGATTTCCGCTGCCTTTTTCGTGTAAGTAACAAAATCATGCCACTGTTCCAGTTGCAGGAAGCCCAGCGCCGGCTCACCCAGGTCGCCGATCGTTCTCAGCAGGCTCATGCAGGCGAATCCGACGACGAACAAAGGGATCATCGTCCACCACCTCGGTACTTCGCCGGTGTCTGTTGCGCTTCGATGGTACGCGATGCTCATCAGCGGGATGACGATCAGCATCCCGAGGTTGCGCACGAGCTTCGTGACCGTGGCGACATCGAGGGCCTGCGGGTCGTTGTAATACTGCTGATAGACGAGGCCGGCGCCGGCGACCTGTGCAGTCTCGTGTACCGCGGTGCCGAGAAACAGACCGCTGGCGAATGGGTCGGCCGCGAATATCAGGTGGGCGGCGAACGGATAGACCAGCATGGCAACGACACCGAACAGCGTGATGCAGGCGACGGAATAAGCGACCTCGTCATCGCGCGCGCCGATAGCCGGCGCCGTTGCGACAATCGCGGTCGCACCGCAAATGCTGGTACCGACTGCAATCAGGGTACCGAGCTTACCGCTGAGCCCCAGTTTACGCCCGAAGTAGGTCACGATCAGCAGCGCGGCTGAAATACAACCGATGATCACCGGCAGACTCTGCAGCCCGATTTCGCCGACCTGGCCAAGACTGAGACGGATTCCTAGCAAGACGATTCCGGCTCGGAGTACGCGAAGCAGACCGAAGCGCACCCCCGGCTGAAACGTTGCAGACAGACCGATGGTGTTGCGGATCAGGATGCCGAGCAGGATCGCCATCATGATGGCGCTGATCGGGCTTTTTGGCAGCCCCATCCAGGTTACGCCGATCAACTCGGACAGGTACCGGCCCCCGAGGGCCAGGGTCAGAGCAAGCACCAGTCCGGGCAGTATCCGCATAACGATTACCCTATAGTTTTTTTCGCAACAGCGAGAAGCGTACTAGTAATGAACGGGAGCGGCCATTAATAGGTGCCGGAATTTCGTGTCGGTCGTTAAGTTATTTGGTTATCGAAATTTCGGGGGAGATACCTGGTGCAATCAACTTAAAAACTTAATAACTTAACGACCGGCACCATCGTCGGATAGAGTTCGGTGTTAGCTACTGATTTTCTGCAAAGATCCGCTGCAGATACTCGATATCAAACAAGAAGTCGTTCTTTACCGGGATCGGGCTATCGCCGTATCTGGCTTGCAGACGGGCGAAATCTTCCTTCTGGATCGTAAAGGGGGCCGAATATCCCCAGAGCTCGTTTTGCGGTGATATCCAGTTGAAATGGTCACAATCTATCAGATAGATTTCTCCGCTACGCGAAATCAAATACTGTATATCGTTCGCTTTGATTCTTAGCGCATCGAGCGTGCGCTGAAAGAACATGATGCGCTCAACCAGAGCTGTCAGATCCCATGTCTTGAGTTCCTGCGGTACATAGTTATCGCGTTTGAATTGCCAGGCACCGTCGATGACCTCCATCAATATGGCGAAGGAGAACGAGCCGTCGGTAGAGTCACGTCCCAACTTTTCACTCAGGATCTTCGCCGTTTGTTCTCGTGGAACATAGCCATAGAGCTTTGGCGCTAAACCCAGCTCACCAAGGTATTGGTTGAGGACCAACGACATGGCGAGATCCTCCTCACGGTGTTCCGGCTTATAGATCTTTATCGCCATCTTTCCGTCCTTGGTGTCAACCAGCAAAATGGCGTAGGTCATCGCTCCATCTCGCTCGCCGTGCTTGAGGCTCTTCCCTATGCTTTCAACAAAACTCGCGTCTTTTCGCAGCTCATCGAGTACGTCGAAGCGACGTTCGATCCGCTCTTGAAGTACCTTGATGGCAGAATCCGCAGGCAGGTCTTGTGCGTAGCATTCGCTCGATGCGATCTGGCCAACCCAAAGTAAGAAGAAGATATGCGGCAAAGTTTTGTTGATTGTCACTGTAGAAAAACTCTCCACCTGTAGCGTCAAACAACTACCTGAGTATGCCCCTACTATTCCTCAGAGCATTGCGGATGATACTATTCTTGTAGCGGGAGGAAAAGATTGCATATGCGTGGAATTTGCCTGAGTTTGCTGATGGCCGCGACCTTGTCTGCGTTTGCTGGATCCGCGCCTACGTACGTGGTTCAGTGTCAGTCAGATGCCAAAACCGCAGACCAGTGCCTGGTGGATAAGCAAACCTACATCGGGTGGCGCACGTATCATTCATCCTGCAATCACTGCCATGGCCAGGACGGTCGGGGCGGCAGCTTTGCACCAAATCTTGTCAGCGGTAACGCGGCTGTCGACGACTATGCGTCATTTGTGCGCGTGACTCTGGAAGGAACACGGAGTCAGACGAGTGTCATGCCCGGGTTCAAGGACAACCCCAATATCAACGACAGGATAGACGCCTTGTACGCGTACCTCAAAGCACGCAGCGATGGTCGGTTGCCCAGTGGCCGGCCAGCAAAATAACTGGTGTCTGGCTCGCGTGCGCCGCCGCTCCAGAGCCAGCCGACAACAGCATCAGGTAGGTCGTTGCGCCGTCTCTCGATTGCTGTGAGTTCGTGCGGACGCACCGGGGCTCTTCCCGACCGCCACCGTAGCGAGGCTTTGGGCCGCTGTCGTTCCTTTGGCAAATTCCGCACGATTGACCCGGCCTACACCGGTACGTCGGGGCAAACCGACGACCCTGCAAGCGGGTTCCAGAGCACGATGAGCCAGCAGCTTCAATTCAGAATCCTCCCTTCTAGGCGTTGGGCGCGCCGACTCCGGCTCAGCGCGGCGCTGATGGTACTCGGAACCGCAGCGGGCACGGCGCCGGCCGGGCCATCGCCAGACGTCCAGTGGCGCTGGACCGGTGTCGACCGGGTAGTCGCCTTTGCCGATGTGCACGGTGCCTATGATTCTCTGGTCGAGTTGCTGCAGGCCGCCGAGGTGCTCGACCACGACCTACACTGGTCCGGCGACACCACGCACCTCGTGAGCCTCGGTGATCTGGTGGACCGGGGGGCCCATTCTCGCAAGGTCATGGACTTGCTGATGCGCTTGCAGCAGGAAGCGCGTGCGGCGGGCGGCCGAGTGCATGTAACGCTCGGGAATCACGAAGTCATGAACTTGACTGGCGAGAATCACGAAACCTCGTCCGAGGAGTTCGCGGCCTTTGCCGACGAGGAGCCGGACGGCATCCGTGAGCGCGCCTGGGAACGATCTGCACGCATGCAGCAGACTGGTCCTTTGGAAGGGCAGGCCGAGACACCAGCAAAAGAAACCACAGAGGAAAAGAAGGCGCGTTTCGACGAGCGTTATCCGCCTGGCTATTTCGGACACCAGGCAGCCTTCGCGCCCCGGGGGCACTACGGTAGCTGGCTGCTCGGGTTTCCCGTACTCATTGTAATCAACGACACAGTTTTCCTGCATGGCGGCCTGACCGGGCTAGCTGCGAAGCTCGGGGGCGACGAGTTCAACAAGCGCATGCGCGCAGATCTGCTGAAATACATCGAGGTCTGGCGTCAGCTGATCGAATCGGGCCTGCTGGAACCGGGCACACCGTTCGTCGAGCGACCGGCCATCGCGCGTGCGGCCCTGACAGCTCTCGCCCAGCCAAGTCCGGACCTCGCCGCGGCCATCGAGCATCTGGTGCAGCTCGAGCAGGCTCCGATACACAATCTGAACGGCCCCGTGAGGTACCGGAAGATGGCCTTGTGTAATCCGCTGACCGAGAGCGATGTGATCGAGGCGGGTCTCGAGCGGCTGCAGGCACGACGCGTCGTGGCGGGACATACCACCAACCTCCTCGACAATCGCGTCTATACCCTGCTAGATGGCAAAGTCATCCTGCTGGATACCGGCATGCTCGGCGAGGTCTACGGCGGCCGCGCCTCGGCTTTGATCCTCGAGCAGGGCCAGGTCCGTGTGCTTTACGGAGACACGGGCGCCACCGAGGAGCCACAGCCCACCCCGCGGCGTGTCGGCTGGCGGCCCGATGCGATGACGGACGACCAGCTGGAGGACTTCCTGCGTACTGCGCCGATCGTGGCGTCCGAAGATGTGGGAGAGGGTGTCACGCGTCCACGAAAGCTTACGTTGCGGCGCGACGGTTTGGAGATCCACGCGATTTTCTCCAGCGAGGCGACGCCAATAGAAGCGGGTAACCGGCGAAAGCAGCTGCGGCTCATCAACGACTCCGACCGTTATCACAATCGCGTCGCCGCCTACCGGCTCGACCGTCTACTGGGCCTGAATATGATACCGGTAACAGTGCTGCGCCGGGTGGATGGCAAGGAAGGCGCCCTGCAGTTTTGGGTGGAGGGGCTGGTCAACGAGCTGGAGCGACAGGAACAGGGCGTCAATCTCCCCGGCTATTGCCCGATTTACGACGCAGAGTTGCCAGACCAGTGGGATCTGATGATGGTATTCGACATGCTGGTTTACGATGAGGATCGGACCCTGCAGCACGTGCAGTACATCGAGGCGGGAGCGACCTTGGTCCTGATCGATAACTCGCGCACCTTTCGCACCCATACCGGAAAACCGAAGGACATCGGCAACGTCAGGGTGCAGCTATCGGCGGAACTGGAGCGGCGCCTGGAGGCACTGACCTACGAGCAGCTAAAGGCAAATCTCGGGGACCTGCTGGTGCGCGACCAGTTGCGCCCCGTGCTGAAGCGCCGGGATGAGATCCTGGTGGAGTGGCGAGCGACCCGCGAGACGCTGTGACAAGAGATGCTGACCAGACGCCGCCTTTCGAAGGCGGGGACCGGGCGGCCTCCCAATGCGGACATGCGCTGCCTCCTCCGCTCATTGGTGCTCGCGAAAAGTTCCTGACGAAAATCTGGGAGGAAACTAGACATATGACCCTGATGGGGAGCCATGCTTTGGGTATTGAGATGAGAGGACTCGGCCGATGCACGGCCAGGTGCGCCATGTCGCTTATCAAAGAACTCGCAATTTTGTGCCGGTCCTTTTGTTATTAATTTATCGAAATACCGGTGAAATACCCAGTACATACAACTAAGGAAGCTCTGATCCGTTCATGGGCGAAGTAGATTGTGGTCCAAAATGTTCAGATTCAAGGCGCGAAGCGCACGTAATAGCTGGCTATTGCGAAGA
>CAZMOM010000007.1:74379-92030 GCA_964568075.1 uncultured Gammaproteobacteria bacterium | reverse complement strand
CCACCAGTACCGACTGCGAAGAGAAGCTTGACCCACGCCAAGACGCGACCAATACCATGCCACAAAAACTGGGAGCTTGACATTAACGCCCGATTAGAGAAGCGGACATTTACTCGACCAATAAAGCTCTGTGCTGACAGGCCGCTTTCGGCCAAAAGCAGACGCCCAATTAAAAAAGAAACTAATGACTGCTACTACTCGATTATGATCCCAACAATTCGCCAAGCTTAACAACCAGTGCAGGATTCTTGTAGTAGAAACTGTGCCTCAAGGATATTTGCTTCTTTATTTCTGCTATTACCTCTGCGAGCGTAACGGCCACCGACCGCGGTCGGTCGTCGATTTCCACTAGAACCGATGATTTCTTGCGAGAAGTCATGTCTTCGACCGTAACAGTGGAAAACAAGGACATCCACAAAGTCGATTCACTAGTAGCGGTATATTTCTTGGCATTTATTCAGAAAGTTCGTGGGTGTCCTTGTTGTTGTTTTTCCGAATCCATCGATGTAAACATTTGTCGTCATTACGGCAGCGAGTTTGAGCAAACAGACTCAATCTGCGTGGCGCTATAGCAGAATAAACTGATGCGATCATTGTCCACATAAAGCCCCGCCCTTATGGCGGGGCTTTTCAATGGCCGCTCCTGGCCGTAAGCAGGCTGTCAATTCAGCTATTTCGAAGGTGATCGAACGGCCGCTTTCGGGAAAAGCAGACGTTCAGATTTTGATTTTTGAAAAATCGTTGGGGAATGACCGGTATGCACCCGATAGCGGCCACTGAGCTGATACGATGATGAGGCGCCGCTGATGGCCCAAAGCGGACGTTGCCAATAGAGTGAAGGCCAAACCCGATACTCGCTCGATGGTGGTTAGGAGGAAGGCCGGACCCCACCAGAATCGTGTTAGGTCTGAACTTTAGCAGTTCAGCACCAGCGACTCCGCAACCCACTCCTTGACCAGTTTGAAACTTACCTTGGGAAACTCGTACGGTGTCGAATCAACAACAAGCGGTGGCAAGCGCAATATGCAATCGATGCATGTGACACCTTCAAACGGCACAAGGATGTAGTAAGGGTGGTCCAGCACTGGGCCGGCCCAACGCGGTGTTCTGTTCGAATCTTTATGCGGCACGCCAGTGATGGTCGTGGTTAGGTCTATCTGAGGCACCTTGACTGAGCCGTCGCCCGATTGCATGGCCAAGGCAACAACCAGGCCGGGAAAAAGAATTCTTGGATCTTCAAAATCCAGTACGCTTGCCCCCTGGTATTCATGAACTACGCGAGTCACCTGATCCGTTAGAAAAAAAGATCGTGACGCAAATCGAACGGTTCGCCCGGGAGGAATACGCAAGATGATACTGAAGCCTGTTCCGACCTTGTCATACCCGAGCGTGTATTCATTCTGATGCGCACGTATGACACGGGTGAGTTCTCCCAAGGAATAGCTCTCGACCCCGATCATGACGCCATCGGGACCGGCTAGTACCAATCGGTCCTTCACACCGACCCTGCCAGCGCAAGCGATCTTGGTGTATTGCCCCCCCGGCGCGGAGGGTTTTAGATGAGTTATTAGTAAGGGAAAGCACGCCGAGATCGCGAGGGCTACAACAATCAATGCCGAGAATCTCACCGCCATAGCGTATTGTGCCCACATTGTTTAGACCTAACGGTAATTCGACCGCATTCCGCGATATTCCAATATACGCGCCGTCCAGTCGCAAGACTACGAAATAAAAGCGAGACCGTATGGTTCAAATAGATGGTTTTTGGTCGGCTGCCGTAATCTATGGATGTCCTCGTTTCGCGCTCGTTTCGTCCTTATCACTTTCCTCAAACTCGTTGGAAATCAATCGCATGGCGATCTTCTATTAATTTACCATCGCCAACGGATGCTTGCGCGCAATCCGCTGTCTTCAAGTTGCATATTAACGCTAATCATCTCAAGCGCTGGAAACACGCCAAAATCCTTCTGACCTGGTTTGAATTCTGGTTGCACAGGCCGGAGCGCCGTGCCGAACTCGGTGCTCTCAAGGTAGCTGTCCCGCCATATCCATTGCCCTGTATGCGGGTGCGTAGGATGGAATCCAAAAATCTTAAAGTGCTGTGCAATAGCTTCCGGTACGGTGTCTGCGACCCCGGTGATGAGAATCGGATACAGGTAGCCCATGCCGTCGACAGCTGCCGTTCGGTAGTCCGAAAATACTTTGGTATGTAATGCAGGAAGTTGCTGCGTAATCTCATTCAGATTTAGTTGCAACTGCGCGCCGTTTAGATCCATTTCGACGATGTCGATGATGTCCAGCTGCGTCGACCATGGCAAGTTACTTATTAGCAAATAACCGTTCTTGATTTCTACACGCAGGTGGAGTTGGAACATGTCGAGTATGTTTAGCGAATATACCCACGCTTCTTTGTCCTGCAACCGGTGAAACTCACTCTGGCCTCCACCGTGAGAGCGACGCACGACCGCTTCGTTGAGGAAGTCCATTACATGCTGCGGTTCCGCCAGCTCGATTAACACGGTGGCCGGCTGAGTCATGAGTGACAATAAGAACGGCAAAAAAGACTCGAATCCTTCCATGTGCAGCATATCCTTGTCGAGTGCGCCCCAGATGTCGCCACTGCCAAGTGCCACGATGGGCGTCGAATCCTGTACAGCCAAGTGAATTCCGGAACCGATGCTGTCAAAGATATCCGGATTGACCGACGTGTATTGCACCAGCGTGCTGGCCAGCTCTTTCGAGAGTCTGATGCGCAGGTCATCGCTGACATTCAGAGAGAAAACCATGGATGGATTCGGACTCATAATTGGTACATACAAGCGGCGCCCGGTTTCTACCGTCGCAAGAGCATGCTTGACCTGGTCATATAGCTGGCTGTCGAGCAGCGGTAGGATGAACGTGCTGAGTTCGTGTGTGTTGGCATCTATTCGGTCGAGCCTTACCGCAATCGGATCGAAGAACTGTCGCCAGTAACGCGAATAGTTATCGACGAAGTCGGCATACGCCTCTTTTTCACGATCGCTGACATTAATCACCGGATTTGCACTCAGCGGCTTTGGCGCTGCGAGCATGCCATAGCTCTCCGAATTGGCGATAAGGTCCTCTGTAATCGTGTAGTCACGATCCTCGAAGTAGCGCGGCACATAATCCCACGCGATTAATACCTGTTTGGAGGGCACGTTCTTGTGGCCATCCAGCAAGTACAACATCGCGCCAGCCACGAGCATTTCCATCTCAGCGCGTGCCTGCATGCGCCGCAATTGCGCGATCTTGACCTCGGGGCTAACGAGATGGCGTATAAACGGGTCCGAGAAGTAGAAATAGGCCTCGGTTGACTCCTTAATGTCCATTTGTTGCAACATGTAGAGAAATTCGTCACTGCGGCCGAGGCTGTCCTTGCCCTGATTCTCTTGAACAGCGAGCACAGCGGACAATTCGTCAAAACTACTGCTGATCACAAGCACGTCACCGCGAATTGCCCAATAGGCAGACAGGCCGTTTGGCAATACCAGCGTCGCAATCTCTGCACCTGAATCGTCCACACCTAGCAGTTGCAACACAGACTGCGTGAGTTGCGGTGCGATCAATGTTGCAACTGCGGTCAAATCGGTACCGTCAACCAAAAAGAGATCCGGCGTGATGATGGCAAGATCGCCGATGCCGCCGATTGCTTCCAGCTTGTCCAGTATTCCGGCCTCAAGACCGAATCGGTTCAGGTACTGCTGCTCGATTTCGTATTCAACACTCTTGACGGGCAACGCCGACTCGAAACGAAAGAACTGCTCGGCGGCACCCGAAAATACATTGCGCAGTGAAGCAACATTGCGAAAGTATGCGAAGAAATGGTCCGGCGGCGCGAACTCTGCCAGTGGTATCGTGCGAGTCTGCCCGTTGCTATTTTCGAGCATTTTGCTGAACGGATGCGACCCGACATTTACAGAGCGGAGCGAGGAAACCGGATTCAGGCGTTTGTCGTTAGTGCCGATCAGCGGCTCGTCAATCAGGTTCAGCTGTATGCTTTCACGAATGGCAGCTCGACCGCCCAAGACATCGAAGTAGTCGGCCGTGTTGCCGTCAGGTTCGCCGGGTCCGGAACCGGAGTCGTCCTGTTCGACGCCGTAAAGTCCCGCATAGCGAGCCAGCCAGTTGCGCATTACAGGCGTAGCAGATTGTAGTAGAAGTGGCTGCCAGGTTTCGATCCGGGCCAGTACGAATCTCTTCAGTTTTGCTGCACCAGCCGCGCGCGTGGCCAGATCGTCGGACTTCAATGCTTGCAGTAACGCCGAGATGGTCTTGGTTTGCGGACCGATGCGCCCGAGCGATACCAGCGCCGTTGTACTCAATTGGTGGTTATCATGCTCGAGTGCGTGGATCAGTTCCGGAACGGCTGCTTCGGCATCCGGACCGATTAGCCCCAACGACTGCGCAGCCGCGACGCGTAGCTCGATCGAATTTTGTGGCCCGGCGAGAGCATCTGTTAACCCGGAAACGGCTCCTGCCGCATAGGGTCCGATCTCGCCAAGGTGCTGCGCTGCGGCGACACGTGCATCGGGCAGTCCGCCTCGCAGCTGTTGGATCAAGCCGGAAACATTGCTTTCGATCACAGTTTTCGTGCGAACTGAGACCAGCGCCGAAATAGCGGCTTCGTAAATTCTCGGGTCGCCATCGGCAACGGCATTGACTAGTGCGAGATTGACAGCTTTGTCCTGCGGAGCAATGTGAGCGAGTGCGGCGATCGCGAATTCGCGCACAAGCACATCTTCACGCTGGTTCGATGACAGCGCGATTAGTTTTTTTGATGCGACTACAGCAGGCGGGCCAATGTTGCCGAGAGCTTCCGCTGCAGATCTGCGCAAATCTGGCTTTTCGTCGTCGAGCGTTGCGATGAGTGCGGGCAGGACGCGCTTGTCGACGGAGCCGATTATTGCCAGAGCCATCGCTGCATACTGCCGGGTCAGTGTTGGCTCAGTATTGCTCCGTAACGATTTTATCAGCATCGGTGTGGCAGACGAGCCGACCTTACCTAAGGTCTCTACGACGGACTGCAGGAAAATCGGATCGCCGCTTCCTAGTGTGCGAATCAGGACCTCGACTGCCGGTTTGCCGATTTGGCTAAGCGCCTGAGATGCGGCATTACGCACGGCCGGATCGTCATCGTCCAACAATCGCACCAATTGCGAGCTGTAGCTCGACGCCTTCGCGCCCATCTCCCCGAGAGACCTGGCAGACGCGGCGCGCACGGTAGGATGGGAGTCGCCTAGTTGTTGGCTCAGTTCCGGCATGCTGCGGCTCGCACGCCGACCAATCTGTCCAATGGATTCTGCGGCGGCGCTGCGCACCCGTGCATTGGAATGTTGCAGCAGCGCGGTGAGATCGCTTCTTGCGCGGGATGCGCGCGGGCCCATAAGTCCCACTGCCCTTGCCGCTGACTCGATAACACGCGGGTCGATATCGTCAAATAAATTCACAAGCACGGGTATCGATCGCGACGCTTTAGGGCCAATCTGACCGAGCGCATCGGCTGTGGCTCGCCGCACTCGCGAATCATTGTCACCCAAGGCCGCGGTCAGTGCCGCAACGGTCGTTTTCCCGTCATCTTTAAGTGCACCGAGTTCCAACGCGGCCTCGCGGCGCACTTGCCAGTCCGAATCCGAGAGCTGTCGAATATGCTGCGAAGCCAATGCGGAATCGGCAGCGGTCGAGAACGGGGGCGCCAGCAGGATCAACAGTGGCAGCAACAGAGGTACGATGCGAAATCGAAAATCGTGCAGGGATGGCCGAATCATGCATTTCTCCTTACCAGGTTAGCGGCCGAACCGGCCACAGCACCATCATTTTTTTGCTGATTGCAGATTGAATATTATTTGCCGATGAATTACCTGATTTCTTCCTGTGGATTTCCTGATGGATTCTTGAGTGTCAGTACGAAAGCGTTGGAACAGCATCGCTTGCCTCTTGTTCGCAAAACAACTCGCACATATAGATTGTATTGACGTTGAATCGCGGATTAGTTTTGGGAATTATGCTCCGAACTGCTGCGGGAGATTATCGGAGAGGTCTCAGTCGTAGGAGAATCCGGTGGCGATTGGGCTTACCCAAAGCTCAAATCGGAATTACGGTGCCGGTGTTCACTTATTCACTTATTTAAACTAATTCAAATAAGTCAATAAGTGAACACCGGCACCATAATCGGGCACCATAATCGCAATCGGCGCCGCCAGACATCCGGTCAACGTTTAATCAGCGCGTGAACTCTGCCGAACGGATCGCGGAACCAAGCGAGTTCGCGTCCCGCCACTGTGTCAAACCCCTCTGTGAGAAACTCGACGCCGAGCGCCGCTAGTCGTCGGTGCGCGAGCGTCACGTCGGCAGCGGTGAACGCAAACGATGCGCACGCACTCTGCCCAGGGAGGCACGGTGATCGTCCCTGCCCAGTGATTTCCAGCACGAATTGAACCGGACCACGGAGCGCCATTGGGTACACCGGCGCAAAATCCTCCGTCGTGGGTTTGAACCCAAGCACATCGCCGTAGAAGGCCAGCGCGACTTCGGTGTTTGGGCAATCGACCTCAAGATTGAAGATTGGAGTCGACCCCTTGGCCGGCGGAACGGGGTGACCGGCCCCCGGTTCGATCATGAGGTGCAGGTTGCCCGAAGGATCGAAGAAGGCGAACCAGTCCCCCACTGCGGCTTCGTAGATATTGTTGTCGAGGAGACGGACGCCCGCGCGCCGGAAAGATTCTCGCTTGGCACGCACGTCGTCGACGTAGAAGTTGAACATCGTCTTCACGCTGTAGCGCGTGTGGCGTACCGGCGCGGCGGCGGAAACCATAACGAGGCCAAGTTGACCATTGTGCAGCGTAACGTACTCTGGCTCATGCCTCACGACGCGCCAGCCAAGATGCTCGCTATAGAAACGGGTGGCCTCGTCCAAATCCGTGACAGAGATCCAGAGTTCTTCCAGACGAAGCTCGCTGTCGTTGTCGGTTGCCGGCGTCGACTGTGCATGTGCTAAGCCAATGCCGGCAATCGAGATAACGGCGGCGAATACCAGAACACAACCTTTCATATCCGACTCCTTCAACCAGTCTTAACGCTGGGCAGTGAGTTCCACTACGATACGGCTCTCAGACTTACCGTAGCGCACCAGTAATTCCCAACAACCGGCGCTCGGGTATACAACCCCGCTGGACCGAAAGGAATACTTGCGCAGCTCATCTGACTCGATACCGCCCGGCATAATCTGCTGCGTGTCGGCGTTGGCGATGACGAGCCGATCGGATAAATCTGCGCTGCCAGCCAATCTAAACAATGCCCGGCCGTCGCCATCCAATCTCCTACCCACTACGATCAGATCGCCCGGGTTATCCCTTGCCAATATCCAGGCGGTTTTAACGGCGGCGTCCGGAGCTCGCCAGCGGCCGAATGATCCATCCACAACCCACACCGGATAGGCGCCTGCAGCCGGTGCTATTGCGGAAACAATTTCCAGCTTTGGTGTAGCTGGACAGTTCATGTCCGCAAGTTGATCGGCTCTACCGGCGGTAATCAACAACGCCACTATGAGTATTGATATCACTATCGCGGACTGCCGCATTATCTTGTCTCCGAAAGCGAAGCTAATCGACGCCGTTAGAAGTCCGGTTGATCGCCCTTTCCAGGTGGCATTCAACGGGTATCAACCGAGTTCGCGTTTTTCGCGCGATAAGGCTCGCCAGTTGGTCCGAATGGCTCCATATTGTTCCGCGGATAACAGTCCGGCCGTGACATTGCCATTGTTCTGGGTCCACCGGCCGGGACTGGTAGTACCAACAATGGCCGTATGTACACCGGGCGTGCTGGTTAGGAAACGCAGCGCCATGCCAGCGGCGCCTTCAGGCCCGGGATCGGTGAGTGCATCATCTTTGAAGAATGCATAATCAAGCGGTTCGATAAGATCCCAGTATTCGGCGTACCACTCCCATTCGGGCCGCTCGGGAAATCGCCAGACGGCGTTGCCAATCGGGCGCTTCGCGATCACGCCGATGTCCTTTTCCTGCGTGAGTGGCAGCAGATCGTCGATAGCGTTCTGCTCAAAGATATTGAGCGTGAGTTGCACAACATCAAACTCATCAGTTTCAATAGCATATCGGACCCGGTCACCGCTTCCGCTGTAGGCCAGGAACCGAATCTTGCCGGCCTGGCGAGCTTGTTTCAGTGCTTCGGTAACCTCGCCAACCCGCAGCACCTCCACCGAGCAGCCGTGCAAATGAACGATATCCAGGTGATCCGTCTTGAGTCGTGTGAGGCTGCGATCAATCGTTCGAAGCACAGACGCGGCAGACCAGTCACTGCCTTGTCCGAAATGACCATTCTCGTGTCCGACTTTCGAACTGAGCACATATTCGTCGCGTCTAGATCCGATCGCGTTGCCGATGAGTATCTCGGCATGGTTTTTGTCGGGATGCCCGTAACACTCAGCAGTATCGATGATGTTCAGACCCCTATCGAGAGCCTGATTGAGCAACTGGGTTACGGGTTGCTGTTCGGTACTGGCCAGCCCGATAGACAAACTACCGAATCCCACGACAGACACTTGCAGATTGGTGCGTCCGAGACGGCGGTATTCGACGCTTTCGCGCATGGCTCCGAAAACCGGCATGTTAGGCACCATCAGTCCTGCAGCACCTGCTGCCAATAATTTGAGCGTTTCCCGTCGGGTCAAGCGCGTTTTCATGGAAGTACCCCCCAGCTAGACGATAGTGGCGCGTCGGCGACCAACCGGGCTAGGTTAGTTATTTGTATCGAGTAACCCAGAGTGGTCGGAGACAATATCCTAGACCGCTGAATACCTGGCGAGTTCCTTCAGCAACGCGCCGACGGGGAAGAGCCGCCCGTGGCGGAACGCACGTCTGTGGCGAATTAGCGCTCGAGCCGCTACAGACGAGTGCCGGAAGATTGCCGGGATCAGTTCGGACCCGTTATGACTTGTCAGGTACTTATGTCCGCGGGCGTCTCCAGTTATTTCAATAATAAGAACAACAACAAGGACAGCCACAGACTTTCTGGCTGAAGAATTTGCCAAGGATTGTGGATGTCCTTGTTGTTAATGGATGTCCTTGGTTTTGGTCGCTTGTTGTTAATGGATGTCCTTGGTTTTGGTCGTTTTTGGTCTATAGTTATCATATCGGGGCCATACGACTGAGGCTTCCCCGCTACCCTTTTTAGCCAGGTCGCCGATCGGAAACTGTGGGATAAGCGATGCGCGATAACCCTCAAAATTGGTTTTGTGACGCCGCAATCTACCTGGGAGTGTCCCTTGGACTCTCGTTCTCTGGTCAGGCATATACACAAATCGAAGAAATTGTCGTCGTAGCGGAGAGGCAAGAAGAAAGCCTTCAATCTGTTCCCATTTCCGTTACAGCTCTTGACGCAGCTGCGTTAGAGGCGAGAACGATCGAAAGCATTACAGACATGTCCAGCGCGACCCCAGGGCTCATCGTCAGCGGTAACCTTCGAAGCGCACAGATCTTCATTCGAGGTGTTGGATCTGAGGATATCAGCATAGGCACAGAAGGAAGTTCCGCGGTTTACATGGATGGCGTTTACCTTGGGCGCACTGAAATGGCCTTGACTGACTTTCTCGACGTGGAGCGCGTCGAAGTGCTGCGAGGTCCCCAGGGCACGTTGTACGGTCGCAACTCCGTCGGCGGTGCTATCAATGTCGTGTCTAAACCGCCTACTGACGAATTGTCGTTGACGGGGAGTGTTCTTACTGGCAATTTCAACCGCCTCCGCCTGAGGGGCACTGCTACCGGTTCGCTTTCCGAAGACGTAGAGGCTCGAATATCGTTTGTCGATGATAGTCACGATGGCTTCGTCAAGAACGGTCTCGCTGGCGCACCACGACAAGACTTTCACGACGAAGACTACTTCGGCGCACGGGGATCTGTGAGATTCGAGGTGGCTGAATCGATCGAAGTCACTTTTGGCAGTGACTATTCGCGCAGTGATGACAATGGCTTCGTGAATATCAACCAGACGCCGCCGGATTTCCTGATTGCAGCAGGAGCGACACCCGTCGCCGACCCATTTACTGTGTTTCAGGATATGCCCGTCTTTCAAGTTCTAGAAAATTACGGTGGGCATGTGATCGTTGACTGGGATTTTGGAGATTACGAACTCCGATCGATTTCAGGCTACCGCAAGGTTGATGAAGAAGTACTTTTGGACAGCGATGGGACGGAGGCTTTCGGAGTATTTGTCGAACTTACCCGCAATCAGCAGCAATTTACCCAAGAACTTCAGGTGCTTTCGCCAGCAGATGGGCGTTTTCATTGGATCGCAGGTCTATTTTATTTCTATGAAGACGCAGACCAGAAGTTCGACCTGTGGTTCCCGGGCCCCGTGTTACTGCCACTGTCTGCAACAAACCAAACAAATGCATACGCGGCGTTTTTTCAAGGATCATTGCAACTGACGGATCGACTAGCAGCGACAGCCGGCTTACGCTATAGCCGTGAAGACAAAGATGGCTCAAACGCCGGCGGGCCTATTTCCGACAACTGGGACGAGACTACCCCTAAGGTCTTGATAGAGTATCAGGCAACCGATGAAGTTCTCCTATATGGGTCTGCGACAAAAGGCTTCAAGAGCGGTGGATTTCAGTCCTTAGGCATCCAACCATCGACCTTTGATGAAGAGATCGTTTGGGCCTATGAAGGAGGCATAAAGTCTCAATGGCTCGATGATCGGGTGCGATTCAATGCGGCTGTCTTTTTCTACGACTACTCGGATCTCCAGATTCAGACCGTTGATGAAAACACTCTGGAGGTTATAATTGAGAATGCTGCTTCCGCTTCGATCAAGGGAGGGGAGATTGAATTCATCGCCAAACCGACCGATCGTTTTACAGTCGAAGCGTGGCTGTCGTTTCTCGACGCGAAGTATGACAGGTTTATTGGCTTCGACCCGATCCTCGGAGGCTCGATTGATCTGAGTGGCAACAGCCTGAGATCGGCCCCGGATTTCTCGTACAGTGTGGCGGCGCAGTATCAACTCGATCTTGCCAATCTTGGCAGATTGACATTACGCGGTGATTATCGGTGGCAGGACGACGTCTTCTACAACCAGTTCGAAGATCCTCTCATCGGTGAAAAGTCATACGGGGTCCTTAATGCGAGAGTCACGTGGTTGACTGCAAACGAGCGACTCAAAGTGTCTTTGTTCGCAAAAAATATTGCCGACAAGGAGTATTTCAATAACGGGATTACGTTCGGATTTGGCCCCCTTCGCCGCATTGCTGATCCGAGAACCTACGGGGTCGAACTAACTGTAATCTACTAGCACCAGGCATAAACCTACGCAGGACTGGCGAAAAGGAGTAAGCCTCAAAATATGCGTCGACATTCCGATTTTCAGATTGCGAACAGACACTATGGACCAGTGTCGAGCCGGCTTCCGCGCAGCAAGGCCGTAGCCAGTCCATCGCGTTGATGATTTACACCAGTAGCGGCTTTTTGCCGGCTGTCAAGCATGCGATAAAAACACGATGAAGTTGGCCCCAACTTGAACGACAATCAATTTTCTGTGAATTAGGATTAATATACGGGGCAATCGCGAGCTCGGAGCAACACACCAATGGGCGAAATTAGCCTTGCTCAGTTCATCAGAGAAGCCCATCGCCGTGGGGAATTCGGGGTTGTGGCGCTGTACGTTGTCGGTGCCTGGATAGTCCTTCAGGCTGCCGATCTCGCGTTCCCGGGTCTGGGAATCCCGGAATCTGCTATTCGATATGTATGGATCGGGGCGATTCTGGGTTTGCCGGTGGCCATGGTCTTCGGTTGGCGGTTCGACATCACTACCCAAGGAATCAAACGTACTCCGACAACCCCTGGAGAAACAACTGACCTTTCACTGCGCACCCACGACTATATTGTGTTGTTGGTTCTTTCGACCGCATCAATAGCAATCGTATTTCTGCTTGGTCAGGAAATCGTGGCAACACAAGGTGTGCCAGTAGATAAAGTGGTGGAATTACCTGAGTTTGATCCACCTAAGAATTCAATTGCCGTCTTGCCGTTTGACAATCTGAGTAACGACCCTGAGCAGGAATATTTCGTTGCTGGTATGCACGATGCACTCATTGGCGAATTGGCGCGGATCAATGATCTGATCGTTATTTCCAGAACATCCACGTTGCGTTATCAAGAGACGGTGTTATCGGTTCTGGAGATCGCCCGCGAACTCAATGTTGCGATGATCGTCGAGGGTTCAGTGTTCAAGTCCGGCGATCGAATCCGGATCCAGATTCAGCTAATCGGCGCACAACCCGAACGCCACTTGTTGGCTCAATCCTACGAAAGAGCACTGAGCGGGGTGCTTATGTTGCAACGTGAGGTGACTCAGGATATTGCGGAAAAGATCAAAGTGAAGCTGACCCCGCAGGAGCAATCTCGACTTGCTAAAGCCCAGAAAGTTAACCCGGAAGCCTACGAGAGCTATCTGCGAGGGCACTTCTTTGCCAACCAGTTTACGCCTGATTCGTTCGCGAAAGCCGTCACCTACTTCGAACAGGCTATAGAATTAGAGCCGGAAGATCCGCTGGCTTATGCAGGGCTGGCATCAGCCTATTCCATGATAGCCGCTGGCCATGGAAACATACCCGCTTCGGTCGCCTATCCACGATCAAGACAAGCAGCGGATAAGGCTTTGCAGCTCGATGGGACATTGGCAGAGGCACATTTAGCATACGGGATGGTCAGCTTGCACCACGATTGGAATTGGTCAGAGGCGGAAAGGAGATTCCGGCGCGCTATCGAGATCAATCCGAACCTTGCAAATGCTCATCTGAAACTGGCTTTGTCTCTAACCGCACTATTGCAGTTTGATGAGGCGATTCGTGAGAATTACATTGCCGCGCAGTTGGATCCGCTGACACCTATTGTTTTGGCCGATACGGCGGTACGGCATTTTGCTGCGAGACAGTACGATCGGGCCATCGCGCAGGCAAACAAGGCGCTTGAACTCAATCCCGACTTTGCGCCGGCGCTCTGGATACTGGGAGAGGCGTATTTGCGAACCGGGTTGCATAGACAAGCGGTTGAAGCGCACCAAAAGGCGTCGGAACTTGGCGGGCCGATTTTCCTATTTGAACTAGCCCACACCTATGCTGCCATCGGGGATGTCAGCAAGGCTCGCACGATCCTCGATCAGGCAGATGAGAACACGAGACGACGCTTCGCGTTGTCGGTGGCTGTCGTTCTGGCCGAACTCGGTGAAACCGATCAAGCGATCGCTAGTCTAGAACTTGCCGTTCAGGAACGCAGCCCCTGGATTGAATGGATTCGAATATTCCCAGCATTTGACAGCCTCCGTTCCGATCCACGGTACGTTGATATAATTCAGCGATTGAACTTCCCGGATCCAGACGAATCAGCCGAAGGCCCGAGGTGAAGAATGTCAGGGGCGCTCTTAAGCGCCTCAGCATCAATGTTCCACCCCTTTAAAGCGGGGTCCCGAGACGTGATCAATGTCCGCTTGAACGAATTACGGCACCAATATCACTTACGCCCCAGAACGGGCATTGAAGCTCGGGCTTCAAATGTACTAAATGGCGGTGATATATTGCTCTAGCGTTATAACTAACTGTTAGGCAGGTCGAAGGGAAACGGAGATTACGATGGTGGTGATGCTATGTCGAAACCGAGTTGCGGATTTCGAGAAGTGGAAGAGTGTATTCGATTCTAATTCACGAGCACTTCACGATACAGGGCTTCGCCTGATGAATCTGTGGCGCGACGTGGAGGAACCCAATAACGTGTTCTTTCTATTCGAGGTCACGGACACTGACAAGGCGCGGGCATTCATCACCGACCCGGCAGCTGTTGAGTCCGGAAAGAAGTCAGGCGTACTAGATGGCGAGTGTCACTTTCTTGAAAGCAGCGCGGGCTACTGACGGCCTAACCGCCGCCTGCGCCTGACGGCGTGCGGCACGCTCACCACGGACTTGCGTCCGGGTTCGCCCACCGCAGGTGACGCATCTCGTTAGGTAGCAGCGAGGGTAATTCATGGACGGCGGATTAATTGGAGCAATAGCAGGCGGTTTTCTTGGCTTTGCCGGTGGCGCGGTCGGGACCTATTTCGGTATCAGGAAAACCAATGGGCCTCGCGAACGTGCATTTATGGTCAAGGCTGCTGTAATCGCCTGGATCGCGATTATCATTTTCATTGTGCTACTGGTCATACTGCCGCAACCATATAATTACTTAATGTGGATACCCTATGGCATTCTCTTGCCATTGGGAATAACCAAGTGCAATAAGAGGCAGGCGGAGCTGCGCCAACGTGAGAACGGCAGCTAACCAGCACGAGCAGTCGGACCGCAAGCCCGCTAGCCGGTTTTGCCGATACTGTTGCGGGCGTTATGCAAAGACAAGGAGTAAAAATGGACAGGCGGAATTTTCTTAAGCATGGAGTAATCGGCGGAGCGGCGGGTCTGTTTACAAGTTCTGCATATGCGAGTTATTTGCCAACGCTAAACCCCACTCCACCAGAAATCGAAGGTCCTTTCTATCCCGTGTTAGCTCAGAAAGATAAGGACTTTGATCTGACACGGGTAGAGGGCAAACAGGGAGTGGCTAAAGGGAAGACCATCATCATCCAAGGGCAAGTTTTGGATACGGATGGCAACCCAGTTGAGGATGTCACGGTCGACTTGTGGCAAGCGAATGCAGCTGGAAGGTATAGGCATCCGCATGACTCGAACAAAGCTCCATTGGACCCTAACTTTCAAGGATGGGCTATCGTGCCAAGTGGAAAAGAAGGAAAGTTTCGTTTCAAAACAGTCAATCCTGGAGCTTATCCGGCATCTGATAAATGGACAAGGCCTCCACATATACATTTTAAAGTCAGCAAGAGGGGATATATTGAGCTCATTACACAAATGTATTTCCCAGGACATAAACTTAACGATTCAGATCTTTTGTTGAAACGAAAGAGCAAAGAAGAAAGAGAACTTATGATTGCGTCAAGAATAGAAGATGGACCAGACGTTTATGCTTACAATATCGTCTTGCAAAAGGCATAACCACCAAATTCACCGGACGGTAAAGGCGCCCCTGGATTGAGGGGTTAGGCGAAAGCGAATCAACATTAGGAGTCGTAATGTCAGAATACACCGCTACTGTGAGATGGCATAGAGGTAATGACGAGAAATATGTCGACAACAAATATAGTCGTGGCCATGAATGGAGTTTTGATGGTGGTGTAACGGTTCCGGCGTCATCTTCCCCCCATGTTGTACCAGTTCCTTATTCCGTAGAAACAAATGTCGATCCCGAAGAGGCATTCGTTGCATCACTATCCAGTTGTCATATGCTGTTTTTCCTATCTATTGCCGCAAAAAGAAAGTTCGTAGTTGACGAGTACGTTGATAACGCAGTAGGTGTGATGGAAAAAGACAGCGATGGTAAGATTTCCATGACTAAAGTTACACTGCGCCAACGGATTAAATTCTCAGGGGAGAATAAGCCAACCTTGGAGCAACTCGAAGAGATGCATCATCAATCGCATGAGCAGTGCTCTATCGCGAATTCAGTTAAAACTGAGGTAGTAACGGAAATCATCGCCTGACAATCAATTACAGCCGACGGCTGACGCGTCGGCTGATTTGGGCGACAGACCGCCTTGTCCCGGCGCCAGTGAGGCTACTATGGAGAACGTAGAGTTCCGTCAAGTCGAGAACAAAACGCAGATGGAGCAGGCAAACGCTCTCATTCGCGAATACCTGGATTGGCTGAACGAACGGATCAAGCGCGAATACGGCATCGAGTTTGATGTGGAAGCGATGGTGCATTCCGACCTTTCAGATCCACACAAGTTTTATCCTCCCGATGGACGTTTCTATCTTGTGTGCTTCGGTGGCCAAATAGCAGGCGTAGGCTGTTTAAAGAAGCTGAAAGACGGTGTGGGAGAAGTACAACGCATGTATGTCCCTGAAGAATTTCGAGGCAAGGGCATCGGCCGTGCCATAGCGAAGCGCCTTGTTGAAGATGCGCGTGCGATCGGTTACCGAAAGCTAAAACTGGAGAGTTTGGCGTTCCTCGACGCCGCACACTCCCTCTACAGATCACTCGGATTCAAAAGAATTGACCCATACGCCGGAAACAGTATGGAGTCATACCAGGCAACGGGGCAGCTGAACCAGTACTATGCCATTACGATATTCATGGAGATGAGTCTTTAGTCATGAGCTGGGGCAGCTAACAGGTTGCTCAACAGGACTCCGGCGAGCTTCGTTTGCCTCCGCCTGTTAGCTCAACGTTATGCGCCATTTGTCGAATGTGATCGATCAATATGGAATTATTCTTAGTACAGCATGGCCAAGCTATGACCGCTTCTGAGGATCCGCTTCGCCCCCTGACTCCGGAAGGCGCCGATTCAGTCAGAAGAATCGGCGCTTGGGCACGCGACGCAGGCGTTAGCGTCACCCATATTCGACATAGCGGGAAACTCCGAGCGGAACAAACAGCTAAGATCTTGGCTGAGCACCTGAAACCATCTGGCGGTCTGATCAGCGTTTCCGGATTGGGCGCTAATGATGATGTAGTTCCTGTGGAACGAATCGCGGCAAACGAATTGACGAACTCGATGCTGGTGGGACATCTGCCTTTCCTTAGTCGGCTCGCGGGATTACTAGTCACTGGGAATCCGGAGATCCAAGTCGTTCGATTCCGCAATGCCGGGATAGTCTGTTTGCTAAATGAAAAAGGAAGTTGGTCCATCAATTGGATAACGACACCGGAACTGCTGGCTGAACCAGCGCGGTAACCAAATATCTAAAGAGAGCATGGTCAGGCAATTGCTCGCCGACAGGCGAGCAGCCTCCTCGCTCGTCCTCTAGGCCTCGTTGCCTTTCGCCGCCAGATACAAGGCAGTCAACAGCATCAGTATCTGAAACTCCATACCGCCATTCATGACATTAAAGCCTTTCGCCGCGTGGACCATCATGATGGCACCGATCATGACGACGATGACGATCAGGGCGCCCAGCCGAGTCAGCATCTCCTTGCCAAATGCGCCGGCGATTAACAATACTCCAGCGGCGATTTCACTGAGAGCCAGAACCCAGATGATCGCGACGGGCATACCCATCATCGGTTCTTGGATCGGAAATTTCGTCGAACCGTGGTAAAGGAAGGTCGCGGCCAAGGACAGACGCAGACCCCAGTGCACATGGGGAGACAAGCTGCTGAGAAAGTTCATAACCCTTTCCTCTTGGTTGTTATTCAGATCGAAGCGTACACCAATCTGCGGGCTATATCGCCGATTCGGCGGTTAGCCGCGGTTAATGTGAACCGATCGGGCAGGCCAGACGGTCGGAAATCGGCTTGATGTCAGCTACAACCACTCAAACCTTGCCGTAAAATGCCGCAGGAAATCCGGCGCTTCGGTGATCTTCATGCCGCGAATGTTTTCGCGCCGTTCCCAGACCTGGCCGATCGCCTCGAGCACGTAATCCATATGGCTTTGCGTGTACACACGGCGCGGTATGGCAAGGCGAACGAGGTCCCAGCGCGCGGGACTCTCCTTCCCGGTGTGATGATCGTGGCCGAACATCACGGTGCCGATCTCGACGCTGCGGATGCCCGCCTCTTTGTAGAGCTCGACCG
>CAZMOM010000007.1:15880-74279 GCA_964568075.1 uncultured Gammaproteobacteria bacterium | reverse complement strand
ATCACGGTGCCGATCTCGACGCTGCGGATGCCCGCCTCTTTGTAGAGCTCGACCGAAAGTGCCTGACCCGGGTATTGCAGCGGCGGGATATGGGGGAGAAATCGTCTCGCGTCGAGGTAGACGGCATGGCCGCCGGCCGGGTATACGACCGGAATACCTTTGTCTCGCAGCCGGTCCACGACATATTGTGTCGATTTCAAGCGATATTCGAGATAATCCTCGTCCAGCACCTCGCGCAGACCAACGGCCATCGCCTCAAGATCGCGACCGGCCAACCCTCCGTAGGTTGGAAAGCCCTCTGTCAATATCAGAATGTTGCGCTCACGATGCGCCAGCTGCGCATCATTGGTGCAGAGAAATCCGCCGATGTTGGCGAAAGCGTCCTTTTTCCCCGACATCGTGCAGCCATCGGCATAACTGAACATCTCGCGCGCAATATCAATTGCGCTTTTGTCCGCGTAGCCTGCCTCGCGTTTTTTGATGAAGTAAGAATTTTCCGCGAAACGGCAGGCGTCCAGATAGAACGGAATACCAAAGCTGCTCGCAATCCGGCTGACTTCCTTGATGTTCGCCATAGACACGGGCTGTCCACCGCCGGAGTTATTGGTCACGGTCAGCATGATCATCGGGATTTTTTCCGGCCCGGTGTCGCTGATCAGTTTCTCCAGCGCTTCGATGTCCATGTCGCCTTTGAACGGATCGTCCGAGTCCATGTCCAGTGCCTCGGTGCAGGGCAGATCAACGGCCTCACCACCGAGAAACTCTATATTCGCGCGAGTCGTATCAAAATGCGTATTGTTCGGAATCACCGAATCATCTTCGACCATCACGCTGAACAGGATACGTTCGGCCGCTCGACCCTGGTGCGTCGGGATAACCTGCTCAAATCCGAAGATATCCTTGACCGTGTCACGGAATCGATACCAGCTTCGGGCGCCGGCATAGGACTCATCACCACGCATAACGCCAGCCCAGGCTTCTGCCGACATCGCGCTGGTTCCTGAGTCGGTGAGCAAATCAATTACGACATCCTCTGCACGCAGCATAAAGAGGTTATAACCTGCGTCCTTTATCATCTGTTCACGTTCTTCGTGAGTGGTCAGCTTGATAGGCTCCACGGATTTGATCTTGAAAGGTTCGATAATCGTTTTCATGCTTTTCCTCAGACTCCACGTAATACCACTTCAGATCACTTCTTTTTCTGTCGTAAGGCATGGCTGCCGAGAAGCTTTTGGCGAGAGTGTTCAGCGCCATAGCGGTTGCGCAGCGTATAAAGCCTGTCAGTTTTCTCACTTGCTGTGGACAAGGCAACGCCTCGCAGGATCGGTAGCCAGGATCAAATACTGCGCCTGAGACAAGAAATGGTCGATAAGTAGTTGCCGAAGCAGGCGTCCCGCGGGCCAGCGCAAAAAAACCCTGCCGGCTTGTGTGCTGCTGCTGGAAACGGTTCAGGGATGATAAATTAATGGCACCGTATTGAATCGTCGAATGGCTGACATACCGATGGCCAGCCGGATTGCTGCCAGAACTCGATCAGGCCAATTTCTTCCAGCAAGCCGGCATAGCGTAGGTCCGTACGAATGGGCGCGGCCTCCGGCAATAATGTATAGACATAGGGGAGACGCTGATCGTCGATGTGTTTTGCTGCCAGTGCGAAGAATTCGTCCGCCCGGCCCAGTAAGGCATAGCGAAAGAACAGCTCGCCATCCGATGCGTGGCCGTCTGATTGCGCCGACTTCAGCACATCGAGAGCCATGGCAACTCCATCCGAGTCCATCATCGCGCTGGTAAACGGATTAATCCACGAAGTGTCTTTACCTGCCTCTCGATATGCCTGTGTCAGGTTTTGGGTAGCTTGCACAAATTCTCCACGGCGCAGCCTGACCACAAAACTCATGTGATCGTCGAACAATCCGGAGTATCCATATTCGTTCGCCGCAGTGCTGTGTTTCAGTGCTAATTCACCGTTGCCGGTACCTGACAGCACATAATTGAATGCCAGCACAACATTGACAGCGGGAGATGCGCGGTCGATGTTGTGCGCTTGTTTCGCTGCTATCAGCGCGTCCGCTCCAAAGAGCACGTCGTTCAGAAAGTTTGAGTACCATTGGTGGACCGATGCATTGTTTTTATCGAGCTCTAATGCGCGTTCGAATTGAGGAGCGGCGTTCTTCCATCGCCAGCGCCGCATATTCATATAGCCGAGTATTCCATGCGGTCCACCCGCCGATGGTTCGAGCTCGATGGCGCGGGTCGCGTGGCCGGTAGCAACGGCGTATGCCTCAATGACCGATTCGTCCGAGTATTCGGGAAGAATGGCGTAGGCCGTTGCCAGAGACTCGTATGCCCGCGCATATGCGGGATCGATTGCTATGGCCTGGCTAAACAATTCGATGCTTCGCCGAATGGCCAGCTCGCCACGCAACAATAACTGATGATGTCCCTGCAAAAACAAATCGTAGGCTTCTATACTGCCAGTCGGAGTTCGTGGGTCGGCCGGCACAATAGATCGGCCTGCCCCGAGCCGCTTCGAGAGTTCGCGGGCGATTTTGTTGGCCAATTCATCCTGAACAGCAAATATATCGGTCAGATCCCGATCAAAGGTCTCAGACCAGAGATGAAATCCCCGATCTGCATCAATTAACTGGGCAGTGATTCTGACCCTGCTGCCGGACTTGCGAACGCTGCCTTCGACTATGTTTCGTACACCAAGTCTGGCGGCAATATCCGTTACCGGCAAATTCTTCCCTTTGAAGAAAAATGACGACGTTCGCGCTGCGACGCTGAGACCTTCAAGCTTGGCCAGACGGTCGAGAAGTTCTTCAGTTATGCCATCGCTAAAGTACTCGTTACTGGCGTCGTCACTCATATTGACGAAGGGGAGTACCGCTACGGAATTTATCGGCACAGTCCGGGTGGATTCTGCGCCGGCAGGGTACAAGGGTAATTCAGCGACTTTTGTGAACATCCCCAGACCAATGATCACGATAACGAAGAGCAAAGCAGTGATCGTAAAATAATCGGCTCGGGTTAATGACAAATCCGATAGATCGGATTGGTCGCCGCTTGTCGGCCTCGATCGTGTTATGCCTTTTACGCTGACTTCATACCGCCAGGTGAAAAATATCGTGATCGGGTACGCCAGAACGGCTGCAAGGAGAACATGGCGTAGCGCTGTTTCTGGAATGCCAAATGCAACAAATCCGACACCGAAGATCTGCAGCAATAGCCATGTCCCGACGACGTGCGCAACCGTCGCCCTGAACACGCGGCGGCGCCGGAGATACATCAGGAATCTGACAAATTTTGCTGTCATTCTCGTCCTTTCGCATGGCGCACGAAACAGGAAGTCTAGACAATGGAGAACGTTTGCGCCATCCTCATTTGCGCGACCGACTCCGGACAGCGGGAAATTGATGCCATTTCCAATCCGAATCCAAAATATTTGGCGATTTGACTTCTAACTACCAATAACCGTCTACACTTGGATGACGACCGGGAATGATTTTGTCTAACGCAACGAAGTTTCAATGGGAGAGCCAGGCATGAGAAAAATAATCAAACCACTATTCGCGGCAGTTATCGCTGCTTCGGTTTTTGGATTTGCTGGATCGGCAACCGCCGAGAAGCCAATGTGTACAGATGCCGATGGTAACGAAGTGGCATGTGAAAAAGGCCGGGGTAATGATGCCGAGTCTGCTGATGGTACGGGTGGAATCGACTCGGCTGACGGAACCGGCGGAATCGAGTCGGCGGACGGAACCGGCGGAATCGAGTCGGCTGACGGAACCGGCGGAATCGAGTCGGCGGACGGAACCGGTGGAATCGAGTCGGCAGACGGAACCGGTGGTACGCAGTCCGCTGACGATTCCGAGGGTGGATAGGACGCTAGCGAATCTTCGAAACATAAATCGCCGGCACGACGCTTCCTGGAGAAAATCGTCGTGCTGGCGACTAATTTAATCATATATGATGATGGCCTGGTCGCCACCCGGCCTGGGTTCGAATATTCGAGAGGTATCAAATGGAAATTATTTACCCTTTATTCGCGATGTTCGCGCTGACCGCATTCGTCGCTTTTCGCATGGGGTTTCTTCGCTATAACGCTGTTAAAAATAGAAAAATCGATCCCAGATTTTTTAAGCTATATCAAAACCATGAGGAACCCGACTATCTGCGCGTCATTTCGAGGCACCAAATCAATCTATTTGAAGCGCCAGTCTTGTTTTATGCGGTTTGTATTCTGATTGTGGTTACAAACCAGACCAGTCTTTTACTTTTGTCGTTGGCGTGGCTGTATGTCGCGCTGCGATATATACACAGCTTTATCCACCTGACCAGCAATAATGTTTTGTACCGTTTTAAGATTTTTGCTGTAAGTTGGCTTGTGTTAATCGGGATTTGGGCGGTGCTCGCGATCAGGCTAATCGGGTACGGATAGTCAATTCGGAGGGCCGGTTTCTTTCTTATTTCGCGATCGGATTATGCGGTCGGAATACGATGTCTTCCGCCACGCCCAACGATAAAATAAAAAAAGCCCGATACTGACATCGGGCTTTTTTTAATCACATGAGCTGATGGCCTAATTTCCGGCACTGTTCTCCCGTGCCGCCAGTTCGTCCATCAACGCAGTCAGACTTTCATAACTACCAGTCATCTCCACGCCCGACAAATATTTTCCGTTAACGACAACTGCGGGCACGCCAGTGACCTGGTAACGGCGAACCAGCTTATCCGCCCGACGAATCTTTGAGTCGACTTCAAAAGAGTTAAATGCATCGAGAAAATCTTCCTCGCTAACATCGAATTGGGTGAAAAATTCCACGAGGTGGTCAGCAGTATTCAACAGATTCCGATTAATGTGAATCTCACGGAAAAAAGGAATCACGATCTTGTCAGCTATACCAAGTTGGACCGCGGCGTAATATGCCCGTGCGTGCTCCCGTGCTATCGAATTAAAACTTGCTGGAATCCGAACGAATTCGATATACGATGCTTTGCTCTCGTACCACTTCTGAATATTCGGCTCAAAGTTGTAACAATGCGGGCAGCTAAACATGAAGACTTCTGCCACCTCTATCTTGTCGGGTGAACTCGATGTCGGTTGCGTCGGGATTAAAGTCTTGTAGTGCTTGCCATCGACAAAACGCGAGGACGATTCGACTGCTGGCTCCGTGTTTGCCTGTGCCAGCACGATGTCCGCGCTTGCCTCAGCTTCATCTTCAACAGCACTTTCCGATTCTCCAGCAGTTATGACCGGCGCATCCGCTTCAGATTCGGCCACGGCCTCATCTTCCACAACCTCTGCGGTATCCATGTCAACAGCGGTCTGTGCCTGATCGTCGATAGTCCCGGCGGGCGCTTCATCGTCCGGACTGTCCGAGCAGGCGCTGTTCCAGGCGAATACGAAAAGTATCAAAAAGATTTTCAGTTTCATTCGGTTTGTCCCATGTTCTGCTAACTGTGACTGAGTGATGATTCGTAGGTTCCGGGAAGAATCCGGGCTTATCAACGGTTACAGGGTCATGGCCTAATGTAATCCCTGTATATAAGAAGCGACGGCAATGATTTCCTCGTCACTGAGACGGGCTGCTACATTTCGCATCTGCTGATCAGGATCAGTTCTGCGCTCGCCGGAGCGGAATGCTCTGAGCTGGGCTTCGATATAGCTCGCATGCTGGCCCCCCAGGGCCGGGTATCCGGCTGGCGCCACACCGTGACCATTCGGTCCGTGACAGGCATAGCATGCAGGAATAACGGCTTCCTTCATGACGCCGGCGCGATAGATTTGCTCGCCAAGCGAAACCAAGGCGAGGTCGGCTTCGCCATGTCCGGCTTTCTGTGCTTCGTAGAAAACGGCCAGGTCTTCCATGTCCTGTCTGGACAACATCATCGCCTGCGGAGTCATCAGTGCATTCTGCCGGTTGCCTTCCTTGAAATCCTCCAGTTGCTCGATCAGGTATCTCTGGTTCTGGCCAGCCAGCCTGGGCCAGTCCGGATTCACACTGTTGCCGTCGGCGCCATGGCAGGCGCTGCAAGTCAGCGATTTTTGTTTGCCGGCCTCGACCGATCCCTCGGCCATGGCGACGCTCTGACCCAGCATCAGCAACAGTCCGGCAAATACGGCCATTCGATACATTTTTTGTCAGTCTCCCCGGGCTCATTCTGCTTCCCGCGCACGAAAATTGACGGGCTCAAGCAAGCGCTGCATTGTACACTAATTGCCCGGATTTCAGTCCACCGCAGGCGAACATAATGCCGTCTTTTGACCAGGCCGAATTTTTAATCAGCGCAAATCGCACCGCGCAGTTTCCGCCGGACAAGGGGAGTGAAGTGGCATTCGCCGGACGCTCCAATGCCGGCAAATCCAGCGCGCTTAATGCGATCGCGGGGCGGCGTGGGCTCGCCCGCATCAGCAAGACACCCGGACGGACTCAATTAGTCAATTTTTTCAATTTACCCGATGGCGATCGTCTGGTAGACCTTCCCGGTTACGGATATGCCCGAGTCCCGGATGCGGTCAGACGGCATTGGCGTCATCTGATGGAGAGTTATTTCAACCAGCGCCGATCGCTTTCCGGCCTTATTCTGGTCATGGATGTACGCAGGCCGCTGACGGAATTTGACCGCCAGATGCTGTCCTGGTCGGAAGGCGTCGGTTGCCCGACCCATATATTGCTCACCAAGGCCGACAAATTGAGCCGGAGCAAAGGCTCGGCGGCGCTGCACGAGGTCAGGGCCGCGGTCGGGGACCAGACATCTTTGCAGTTGTTTTCGGCGACGAAAAAATCAGGAGTCGACCAGGCTCGCGAAGCGGTGCAAGCGCTAATTACAAGGCGATCAGCAGGCGACAAAAAAGCCGGGTAAAAAAATCCCCGGAGTTAAATAACGCCGGGGAAGTGAACCCGGATTGGGGAACCCGGGTGCCAGCCTGCTCAGGGAGGACAGCAGGCGAGCGACTTATTCGCGCTCAGTTATTAAGATTACCGCTGTGCGTAAAAGTTCCCGGGAACGGCTATCCTAAAGCTAACGGACTTCATCCCAGTTATGGCCGGAGCCCAGGTCGACTTTTAGCGGCACCTTCAACTCGGCCGCGCCGGTCATCAGCTCCCGTAAATTGTTCCCGGCTTCTTCCACGCGGGACTCCGGCACCTCGAGGACCAGTTCGTCATGCACCTGCATTAGCAACCGGATATCCGGTGCCTCATTCTGAATCCAGTGATCGACTTTGATCATCGCCATTTTGATGATATCGGCGGCGGTTCCCTGCATTGGCGCATTGATAGCGCTCCGCTCCGCGTATTGCCGCCGCTGGGCATTGCGGGCGTTTATTTCCGGGAGATACAATCGCCGCCCAAAAACGGTTTCCACATAACCTTGCTCGCGGGCCAGTTCGCGGGTCCTATCCATGTATTCACGAACGCCGGGGTAACGCTGAAAATATAAATCCACATAATCCTGCGCTTCTCCGCGCGAGATATTGAGCTGTCGTGCGAGGCCGAAAGCTGACATGCCATAAATCAGCCCGAAATTGATCGCCTTCGCCGAGCGTCGCTGATCGCCGGAAACATCGGTCGCAGGTACCGAGAAGACTTCTGCCGCTGTCGCCCGGTGAATGTCCTGATCGTCGGCAAACGCTTTCAGCAGGCCTTCGTCCCCGGAGAGATGGGCCATTATTCTCAATTCGATCTGCGAATAATCCGCCGCCAGCAGGTGGAACCCGCTTTCAGCGATAAACGCCTGGCGGATACGACGTCCTTCGGCCGTTCTGACTGGAATATTTTGCAGGTTAGGGTCGGTGGACGACAATCGTCCGGTAGCTGTGACGGCCTGGTGGTAGGACGTGTGCACTCGACCGGTTTTCTGATTGATCTGCTCCGGAAGTCTGTCCGTGTAGGTCGATTTTAGTTTTGCTAACGCCCGGTAATCCATAATCAATCGCGGGAGTTCATAATCCTGGGCCAGCTCTTGCAGCACATCCTCCGCAGTGGATGGCTGACCTTTGGGCGTCTTCCGGATCACCGGCAATTGATGCTTTTCGAACAAAATCTCCTGCAGCTGTTTTGGAGAGCTCAGGTTAAATGGTTGTCCGGCAGCCTTGTACGACTCCTGTTCCAGCTCCTGCAGACGTATCGTAATTTCCGCGCTTTGTTTGTTTAAAAGAGTCGCATCGAGCAAAACGCCGGTCCGCTCCATCCGCAGCAGCACCGGCATCAGCGGCTGTTCTATGTTGGTGTATAAAGATTCGAGTTTGGGGATTTTCTGTAGCTGGGACCACAGTTCCTCGTGCAAACGCAAGGTGATGTCCGCATCTTCAGCGGCATAAGGGGCGGCTTGTTCCAGCGGTACCTGGTTAAATGTCAGCTGCTGCGCGCCCTTGCCGGCCACATCCTCAAAGTGAATCGTTTCGACGCCCAGGTAGCGTCTCGCGACCGAGTCCATGTCGTGGCGGGTCGCAGTACTATTCAGCACATAAGACTCAAGCATGGAGTCGAAACGCATCCCCGACATTCGAATGCCATAGTTGGCAAGCACGTGCGCATCGTATTTCAGGTGGTGACCGACTTTCGATTTGCCGCCGTCTTCCAGTATCGGTCGTAGGGTGGCAAGCACCTCATCGCGAGACAGTTGGTCTGGCGCTCCCGGGTAATCATGCGCGACCGGCAGATAAGCCGCTTCACCTATTTTTACGCAAAAGGACAGTCCGACAATTTGTGCACTCATGTAATCGAGGCGGTCGGTTTCTGTATCAAATGCAATCAGTTTCGCTTTACCCAGCTTCTTCATCCAGGCGGTAAAGTCCTTCTGGGTGAGAATTGTCTGATATTTGCCACTCACTGGCTGACTGACGGGGGATTGCTCTTCCGATACGGGCAACTTGCGCAGCATCGAGTTCATCTCCAGCCGCCGGTAAAGTTTTTTGAGGCACTCGATGTCGACCTTGCCGGGTTTCAGGTCTGATGTTTTCTGATCAATTTCCAGGTCGCAACGAATAGTCGCCAGTTTATGCGATAGTTCAAGTTGCTCGAGATTGTCACGCAGGCTTTCACCGACTTTACCCTTGATCTCCTCTGCATTGGTGACAATTTGTTCCAGGTTTCCGTACTCTTTCAGCCACTTGGCCGCAGTTTTCGGGCCAACCTTTGGCACGCCGGGGATGTTGTCCGAGCTGTCGCCGGTCAGCGCGAGAAAATCAACAATTTGCTCCGGGTATACATCGAACTTTTCCTTCACACCCTCCCTGTCCATACTTTTGCCAGTCATTGTGTTGACCAGCGAAATACTGTCGTCGACAAGTTGTGCCATGTCCTTGTCGCCGGTCGATATCACAGTCGGGATGCCTTCCTTTTCGGCACGGCGCGCCAGCGTGCCGATCACATCGTCAGCTTCTACGCCCGGAATCTGCAACAGCGGTAAGCCCAGGCCTTTGACCGCTTCCAAAATCGGATCTATCTGTGATCGCAGATCGTCCGGCATCGGAGGGCGGTTTGCTTTGTACTGCTCAAACATTTCATCGCGAAAGGTTTTACCGCCGGCATCGAAGACAACCGCGATATGATCCGGCTCATAGTCGCGTATCAGTTTTAGCAGCATGTTTAGCACGCCATGAATGGCGCCGGTCGGCTCACCCTTCGACGTGGTCAGTGGGGGCAGGGCATGAAATGCGCGGTAAAGGTAGCTCGATCCGTCTACAAGGACCAGGGGTTTCTTCTGCTCGGTCATGTTCCGGGCTGATCCTGCGCTTCATCATCCTCGTTTTCCTCGGCCCTGTCATCCGGTTGGGTTTCGCCTGTTACGATCGGCGTCTGACCGGAAGGGTCGCCCGGCAAGTAAAGATCGCCGGTTTGGCCACAACCCTGCAAGAATGCAGCAGCAACCAAAGAAATGACGGCGGCGATTGGAGAGAAAATCTTCATCATATTCTCGGTGGCGAACCTGGATAGAGTATAGCCCAGTCCCGGTGACGCGTGATTTCGCAAACCGGAAGTGAGCAGCGATTTGCATTGCTAAAATCGCTGATCTTTGATTTTGTACAGATGGCAGAAAGGACAATTGGATGGGCGACGATCTGGAAACCGTCGAGATCGAAACCGGCGCACAACCGGAAGCGGCAATTATCTGGCTGCACGGACTGGGCGCGGACGGACACGATTTTGAACCTGTTGTTCCAGAACTCGGGCTATCGTTCGCTGCCCGTTTTGTTTTTCCGCATGCCCCGGTCAGAAATGTCACGATCAACAATGGCATGGCTATGCGAGCCTGGTATGACATTTATTCATTTGATCGCGGTGGTCCTGTGGACGAGACGGGAATGCGTGACAGCCAGCAAAAAGTAGAGTCATTGCTCGAACGAGAACTGGCACGGGGAATCCAGCCGAATCGAATCGTGCTCGCGGGGTTTTCCCAGGGCGGCGCGATCGCGTTGCAGACCGGTCTGACCAGTCCCCGGAAACTCGCCGGTATTATGGGTCTGTCGAGTTATCTGCCAATGCAGCAGCGGATCCTGGACAAGCGTAGCGCGGAAAACCAGGACACGCCGATCTTCCTGGGACATGGGAACATGGACGATGTGTTGCCGCAGGCGCTTGGTGAAAATGCGAGAGATTTTTTGCTAGAGCAAGGCTATGACGTCGAGTGGCACAGTTATCCGGTCGGCCACGGAGTATGCATGCCGGAAATACAGGATGTCGGAAACTGGCTCAATCTGGTTCTTGGGCCAACCTGAATCACATATGAGTAATCTCGATCGGCGTTAATTTGTCAGCCGGTTCGAACCCCATCACCTTCCCGAAGAAATACAGCTCGGCCTCATAGCAGAGTTTGATGTTTTGTGACTGGCGAAAACCGTGGCCCTCTCCTTCAAAACATATATAAGCGACGGGGACATTGTTATCTTTCAGTGCCTGGACCATTGCAACGGACTGATCAGGGGGCACGACCTTATCATCGAGGCCCTGGAAAAAAATGACCGGGCAGTTGATTTGATCAGCGAAATTTAGTGGAGATCTTTGCTCGACAATTTGTTTCCGGGTTTCCCTGGGGCCGATTAACCAATGATCGTAACTGGCCTCGAACTTGTGCGTCGTTTCAAACATACTTTCGAGGTCGCCAATACCGAAAAAACTTGACCCGGCGTTAAAGGTGTCGTGAAAAGTCAGTGCGCTCAGGACTGTATAGCCACCCGCACTCCCACCCCGGATAGCGAGTTTCTCGTTGTCCACCAAACCCTTCTGCGCCAGATAGACTGCACCGTGGATACAGTCATCCACGTCGGCTTGCCCCCAGGTCCCATAGAGTTTTTGCCGGTATTCCCTGCCATACCCGGTGCTGCCTCGGTAATTCACATCCAACACGGCGAACCCGCGGCTGGTCCAGAATTGAACGTCGAGCTTGAGCGTTGTTGCCGTCGCAGATGTTGGACCGCCGTGGCAAACCACGAGCAACGGCGGTTTTTCATTATCGGGCGCCTGGAACAGTGGATTTCGCGGCGGGTAAAAAAATCCGTGAGCGTGGTCGCCCCCGGAGCTGGGAAATGAGATCGGTTCAGGCTCGCTGACGTGTGAGGCACCCAGTTTTCGGTTGATCGCGCGTTGCAGGACTCTTTCATCGCCTCGCCGGTCAATCAGGACAATGCTCGCGGGCCGGGTACCGCTACCGGCAAGGATCAGGACCTTGCCCCGCCCGGTCGCAACGCATTCTATCGAGGTCCAGTCGCTCGCGATGGTTTCCTGCAGGCCTGTTGATAACTGTATTTTTCTGAGCCGCCACAATCCGTTTTGCGTACTCGCCACGACCAGATGATCAGAATCGGTAAACCCATAAGTCGACATACCAAAAACCCATTGAGGTAGTCCGCATTCGGCCTCCTCCTCGATAACAGGTTTCGCGCTGGTGCCGTCCCACCGGCACAGATTCCACCAGTCGTTGCGGTCCGACACGAAGTAAAGCCGCCCATCCGGAGCCCACTGGGGCTGAAACACTGACTCGTTTTCCTCGAGGCTGATGCATCGTTGTTCGTAAGGGGCCCCGTCCGATCCGATTTTAGCTACCCAGAGTTCGGTAGTGTCCCAGGGCAGATTTGGATGGTTCCAGCATAGCCAGCTCATTTGCCGGCCATCCGGGGAAACGCGGGGATTGCTGTAAAAGTCCGCTCCCTCGACGAGCACGTTGATTTCACCAGAATCCAAATCGATCCCGACAAGAAAGTTTTTTGCCTCGCCGCTCCCGCTGTGATCCTCGCAAACTGACAACAAGCGATTACGAGGACGATCGAGTGCCATGTCGGCGAATCTCCGTTCGCCGTCCGCGGTTAGTTGCCTGGGCTGTCCATCGGGCAGAGGCTGAACATAGATGCTTTGATCGCTGTTGTTGACGAACCAGATCGTGTTTTCACGAGCGAGGTAACTGCCGCCGCCATATTCATGAGTGCGGCTTCGAACACTGAATTCCGGTGGCGTCAAATCGGTTTTCGTTTCGCCGTCCGCTTGCCTGACCAGGACGCTGCGACCTTTTTCCGAGGGCCGGGTCTCGATCCAGTATTGTGCGTCCCCATCGATTTTGGGTTCGCCCAAACGAACCACGTCCTCGATCATCTGGTCCAGGCCCAGCGGCGAACGCCATGACCCATACGGTGCGATGGTCAATTTAGTGCTGGCACCACTTTTCATTAATCTTCCTTGCGTTCGATGGTAAAGCTGAAGCTTAGATCCGATTCCAGGGCTCCGGATGCGTCGAAACTGCGTTCGGCGAGCTGAATATTGTCTTCATAATCCCACAGAACCAGTGTTGAACAGCGCGTACCGTAGATCGGACTGATGATAAACGGTGTCGACAACAAGACCTCCAGCTCAGGGTCGAGACCGGTATCCGGCAACACCATATCATTAAATGGGAGATTATCACCAAGTATGGTGAATAACTCGGTCTTGTCGAGTTTATCGGATTTCAAGGCCGCAGCGAATCGTTGCCGCGTTCTTTCCACTTTTGGCCACGGCGTATCCAGCCGGTGGTTGCTCAGGCCGTAAATTCCGTCGGCTAATCGCTTTTGAAAATGACCACGGTTACATAAATACAGACATTCCTGATCATCAAGAACGAGCAGGTTAAAGCCGCTATAGAGGGGGGCTTCCGCATAGAGGTTCGCAGCGAATTCGGAAGCTGATTTTCTGCTGGCCAGAAATTTACTGACCAGCTTTCCGCGGCTTGGTATACCCGCTTCCCGCTTCCCGGGCTCACGATAATTGGTGACCAGCGCCAGACGGCCAGACCGGGACAGGCCCAGCCAGGTGCCCCCTGCTTCCAGGTCGCGTCCGGCCAGAACATCGGGGTTGTCGTCCCACCAATGAGCGGGCCGGCTTCTGCGGTCATGAAACTCGTCGCGGTTCGCGGCCAGTATCAGCCGGTACTGCGGATGGTGATTCAGCGCCAGGACCAGCAGACACACAATCAGGTTTTCCTGGCCTGAGCGTCGATCCAGTCCGCGGTTTCCGCCCAGAATAAACGGCACTTGTGTTCCCGGAACCACCCCCAGTGGCCGATTGGCAGGGTGTCACCGTCGGCTCCGGCGGTGCTGCGAATCTCGATATTTGCCGAGCGGTACCATCCCAGCAACACGCTGACCGCACTCATCGGTGTCAGCGGATCGTCTTCGATATGCCAGCACAGGAGCGGCGCGATGCTTTGTCCGAAGAACAAGGGCTTGGGCTCCTGGTCGGGTCTGCGCAGACAGTTGGGGTGTCTTCCCCAGCGCGCCCACTCCAGGGCCACTCGTGGCGGCACGTTTTGACCATCGCCCAAAAAACGGCCGGGGAAGTAGCCAAATAGCCGGGTGAGCAGCGGAATCGCCAGGTAGAAGACAAAAAATGTCCGGAATCTGTCAATATCCGGCCAGTAGCGCCAATCCCAGCTAGATGCCGCGACCAGCACCAGCCCATCGATATCGACGACAGACGGGGCAATCCCCGGAAGCTGGGCGCCAAGACTATGACCGATCAGAAAAACTTTTCTTGCCTCGCCTTGCCCGCGGGTCCACTGCAACACGGCTTCGATATCGAGCTGACCCCATTCGCTCAGGCTCGTGTCGCAATCGCGGGGATGCGTTGCCGCGGAATCGCCGATTCCCCAATAATCGAAAATGATCACCTTGTAACCATGGCCGGCCAGAAATCCCGCCAGCGAATGATAAAAGCGACGACTTACAGCCATTGCGGCCGCGATAACGACCCAGTCGCCGCCGTCGGTGCTCGCAACGGGATAAATGCAGCTTGCCGCCAATTGTCGGCCGCCGCCTGATGAAATCAGCAGATCTGAAACTTCTATGTTTGCTTCGGTATTCAATTCAGATGATTTGACCTCAAGAGCGCGGTGCGCTTACCAGCTGTTTGACGGCTTGCCGCCGACTTTCAGTTTCTTGCCGGTACGCTGCAAATACCAGTCGTCGATTAGCCGCCGCGATATCGAAACACGGGGCGCAAGACGAATTACCGCGCCATCGGCCAGGTCATCCGGGGTAAACCAGTCGGCATGCTCCAGTTCACGGTCCAGCAATTCGATTTCACCGCTATTGGCGCAGGCGGTGAATCCCAGCATCAGCGAGCTTGGAAACGGCCACGGTTGTGAGGAATGATAAACAGGCGATTCAGCCCGAATTCCGGTTTCTTCAAATACCTCGCGTATGACGGCGTCTTCGAGTGATTCACCCGGTTCGACAAATCCGGCGAGTGTCGAATAGCGGCCGGGGTCCCATGAAGCCTGCCGTCCGAGCAGGCAATGTTCGTCGCGGCTGACCAAGACGATAATGGCCGGGTCCACCCGGGGGAACTGCTCCTGACCACACGTGGTATTGCTGCAGACGAGGACGTGTCCAGCCTGGCGGCTTTCGGTTTCGCTGCCGCAGCGACCGCAACGCCGGTGATTTTGATGCCAGATACTCATCGCCCTGGCGTAGGCCAGCAAAGAAGCTTCCGCGCTGTCGATTATCGTCGCTACGCGAAGAATCTCCTGGTAAAAGGTGCCCGGCCAGCACGATTCGTGGTCGTTGCCAGTCAATACAGCGAAACAACTGATGTCACGGTGCTCCCCGAGGTAAATGTACCGACTCGGGAGATCACTCAGTTGTTCCAGACTTAGCAGGGCTGCGCGCGGATTCTTGCCTTCAAGGAAAAGGTTTTTTGTTCCCGCTACGGGCAAAAACCGGGTTTCTTCATCGCTGCGTTTTTTCTCCAGCCAATCGTCCTGAGTACGGCGGTGTCCCGTTCGATCGAAGTGATGGCTGGCGAAAATATGAGGCTTTGCCGTCATGGAGCTTGAACCGCTGACGTCGGAATTGACGAACTATAACCCCGACGTCAGGGCAGCCACCAATCGTCGGCCAAACCGATCAACTGACTTTAAGAACCCGACAGCCGGGACACTGGAGCGGTCTGAGACCCAGTATGTCGTGCGGGTACCAATTTCCGCAGATCTTACACGGCCGAAGAGCCAGTTCGCTGGACGCTAGCAGGGCCTCCAACAGAAACCAGCCATGGTCGAAACTGATGCGTGGAGACGGGTGAAAATCCAGAAAAATCTCATAGACATGACAAAAAGCGTGTCCATAATCGAGATTTTCTTGCAGCGACCCTGGTCCGGATGTTTTGGTCAGCATGCCGCTGGCAATAAACAGGGCTGCCAGCGTCGCTGCCTCGAACTGAGTGGCCAGGGTTTCGACGAAATACTCGCAGCGTCTCGGCGCTTTGCCGCGGTGGCGCCGGACCTTGACCGAAGTCGAGTGTTTGAAAAAATTCCGGTACAGCTTGCGTATTCGGTCCTCCGAGAGTCGGGTGCAGCTCCGGATGGTCTGGGTTCTCGCTTCGTGCCCGATCATACGGATAGCCAGATCAAAACACTGTCGCTCGCGAAGATAGCGTTCCTCAGTTACTTTCATAAAAAAACCTTAACTGTTCTTTTTTGACCAATTTTGATAGATACTACTCTTTATATGGTCCCTTTCAACCATTATTTTTGACCTGAAATTAGGAGATATCGATATGGACAAAATTGAATACCGGCACGGCGGTGGGCACGTCAATTTTCTCGATGAGGAGCAACAATCCGATCTGATGGATCTCAATCTGGCTTTTCTGAGCAGATGCACCGCACCCTCTTTGCGGCACGAAATCAGCAGGCCACCTCCTTGCGGACTTGAATCATTGGATGAACATGGGATCCGCAGACTGGCGGAGAGCCCCTTCGCTTTGTTTCGCGTTCAGTTTCCGGAAAAATTTGCCAGTGGGGAACCGACTGCCGTTTACTGGGAATACAGTACTCGCGAGACTGCTGCGCTGCCGCTCCTGGCGGCTGCCTATTGCCGATCGGTAGCCAGCATTGGCAGCGAAATCAGCTCGCTTGTACTGGGACTTTCCCGGCGCGAAAGGGACAATTTACTCGCCTGTTCCATTAACAGGCTCAAAGAACAGGAGTGTCGCGGCAATCTCCGGTTGCAGGCGAATTTTCTCTGGACACCGCGTTACTGGACCGGTCTCGTCCGAGCAGCGAAGGAACCGGGCGAATTTATTCTCCGCTCCACCCGTATACAGGGAATTCAGTTGCTGGCTGCGGCAGCCAGTGGTCTGAACGCGATGAAACGCTAAACTCGCCGCGTTTTGATGCATCAGAGTATAGGTAGCAGGAGGAAATTATCGTGATTAGAGTATTTGTGATCGGCACGGCTTTGCTTTACGGCCAGGCACTGATCGGGTGCATTGCACCACTGGAACGGGCAATGGGGCAATCGACGGCTGAAACCTGTCAGTTCGACAGCTTGTATGGCCACAAGGATGAGGCCAACCGACATCTGAATGTCGTCGCTGTTGATATCAGTCATGGCGGTTGCAGGCAGAAATAATCTCAACGGCAGGCCGCCACCAGGTTCCGCCATCTTCCTTAATGAGGAATATTCGTTTTTCTGAACCTTCTGAAAAGACTGACGAGCAAAAGAAAAACGAGAAAAAAATAGACGGCCAGTGCAAGGCGCAATAATCCTGAGTCTATCTGAACGGGCGCACCGAGATTGGCACGCAAAACGTGCTCGCATACCAGTAACATCAATACCATCGACGACAGAAATATTTTTCGGTAGCTGCTTTCGATCCAGGCGATGGTTTCAGCCTTTCGTTCGGCGGCAAACCAGAACTGCTTATTTGGCAAATGAAATCGCATTCCCGGCCTGAAACTCCAGATGGGGGCGAAAATGGCTACCAGGGTCAACAATGTCAGGAGGCCGATTTCGATAAAAAAGAATGTCTCCCGGCTTGACCAGCCGTTGGGATCGCCTCGCCAGTTAAAGTGGACAGCCAGGGTTTCGGGCAATTGCGGATAATAAACCGCCACCTGGATCAAACCGAGAGCCAGAAGGACCAGGAACGGCCAGATTTTTTTTAAAATCATTTCCGCACACGCTGATTCAGATAATGGTGCCATAGTATGCGGGCTGCCGATGAACGGTGAGGCCTCCATTTCTCCCCTATTTGCTCCAGTTCCGTAGGGGATGGCCGGCTCTTCAGGTTCTTCAGCGAGTGAGCTGCAGCCAGCAAAGCGAGATCCCCGACAGGCCAGACATCCGGTCTTCGTAACGCGCCGAGCAGATAGACATCAGCGGTCCAGGGCCCAATTCCAGGATAGCTCATGATTTTCTCTCTGAAATCTGCGTCATTCATTTGGTGGAGTTGACGTAGATTCAGGTCACCGCTGGCAATCGCTTCGGCAAGCGCGCGGCAATAACGCATTTTCTGCCTGCTAAAGCCAGCCTCGCTTAGGCAGGAATCCCTTAGCGCAACAAAATTTTCCGGGTTAAGCGGCTTGCAGATTGACCTGAGCCTGGTCAATACCACCTTCGCGCTGGGCAGCGACACCTGTTGTTCGAGGATGGTATGGACAAGAGTCTGAAAACCTGGCCTTCTCGCCCACAAAGGCGGCGACCCGAAGCTCGTTACGACCAACCTCAAATCCCGGTCCCGGTCACAAAGATCGGCTATCGCATGATCGAATCGTTTTTGATCAAGCCGAATTTCTCTTATGCCGCTCATGCTTTGCTAGAATTCGCCCCTTACTATGCTGATTTGCCGGAATGCTCCGGCCTAACCTGGTTTGCATATGAAAGCACTATCCATGTCCGGCTTGCAAAAAACCTACGCCAACGGAGTCCAGGCCCTTAAAGGAATCGACCTGGTGGTTGAGGAAGGGGACTTTTTTGCCCTGCTGGGCCCAAACGGCGCCGGAAAAACCACCGCGATCGGGATAGTAACATCGCTGGTTAACAAGACCGCAGGAAAGGTTACCGTTTTTGGGCATGACATTGATAACGACCTCGATGCGGCCAAGGCCTGCATCGGAGTGGTGCCACAGGAAATCAATTTCAATCAGTTCGAAAAAGTCAGAACAATCGTTTTGAACCAGGCCGGCTATTATGGAATACCGCGACCGCTCGCCAGGGTGCGCGCCGAGAAATATTTGCGCGAGTTGCAGCTGTGGGACAAACGAGATGAATTGTCACGCAATTTGTCCGGCGGCATGAAGAGGCGACTGATGATTGCGCGGGCCCTGGTTCATGAGCCGCGCCTGCTGATCCTGGATGAGCCTACCGCCGGTGTCGATATCGAAATTCGTCGTTCGATGTGGAATTTCATGCAGCGTATTAACGCTCAGGGTACGACGATCATTCTGACTACACATTACCTCGAGGAAGCGGAAAGATTGTGCCGGAATGTTGCGATCATTGATGACGGAAAAATTATTGTTAATGACAGAATGAGTCGCGTGTTGCGCAAACTGCAGGTCGAGACCTTTGTCATTAACATGTGCGAGGAGATGGATGAGACACCTCATTTGGACGGCTTCGTTGTGCGCCAGCTGGATGAGCACTCAATCGAAATCGAGATAGGTAAGGATCAGAATCTTAATCAGGTTTTTTCCAGGCTGTCGGACTTGAATTTGAACGCCTGCAGCATGCGAAACAAATCCAACCGGCTGGAGGAATTATTCATGCGCCTGGTTGAAAGCAAGAACAAACAGAATGGCGACGACGCTCGGCAAGAGCTGACAGCATGAAGATTAAGGCAGATCTTATCGGCTTGCAGACGATAGTCTATCGCGAATTCAAGCGCATTCTGCGCATTTGGATGCAGACGCTGTTGCCGCCTGCGATAACGATGACGCTGTACTTTATTATTTTCGGCAACCTGATTGGTCGGCGTATCGGGCAGATGGATGGCTATGATTACATGCAATTCATAGCGCCCGGTCTGATTATGATGTCGGTGATCACCAATTCCTATGGCAACGTGGTTTCGTCTTTTTTTGGGGCGAAATTTGGCAAACATATCGAGGAGATGCTGGTATCGCCGCTGCCGAATTCCTTCATTATCATCGGTCACGTCGCGGGCGGAATGTTGCGTGGCTTGCTGGTGGGGCTGGTGGTGACCTTCATCGCATTGTTCTTTACAGAGCTGAATGTGCAACATGTATGGATCACAGCCAGTATCGTACTGCTGACCTCGATCGTTTTTTCGCTGGCTGGATTAATCAACGCGATTTTTGCGACTAAGTTCGATGACATCGCCATAATTCCAACTTTTGTACTTGCTCCATTGACCTATCTTGGCGGTGTTTTTTACAGCATCAGTTTATTGCCTGATATCTGGCAGCAGGTGTCGAGGGCCAATCCAATTCTCTACATGGTTAATGCGTTTCGATATGGCATTCTCGGTGTTTCAGACATACCGATCGTCTCTGCCTATGTAATTATTGTTGGTTTTATCGCGCTGTTATTTTTGTGCAGCCTTTATCTGATGACAACGGGCAAGGGCATCAGGGAGTAGGTGCATGTGTGGGCGATATGCTTTCTATTCTCCCGTCGAAGCGATCCGGGAATACTTTTCTATCGAGACCGACCTCGCTCTCGATCCACGCTATAACATTGCACCAACGCAGGATGTTCCGGCCATCAGGCTGACGGCAGGCGTTCCGAGTATGGCGATGCTTTACTGGGGGCTGGTGCCCTTCTGGTCGAAGGAAAAATCTATCGGCAATCGTATGATTAACGCACGGGCAGAAACGCTGGCCGACAAGCCATCGTTTCGGGCTGCGCTAAAGAGCAGGCGTTGTCTGATCCTCGCCAATGGATTTTACGAATGGCAAAAAACTTCCGGACCAAAGCAGCCACACTACATCTGCATGCGGAACCAGGAGCCGATGGTTTTCGCCGGATTGTGGGAAAGGTGGGAGAAAGGAGAGCAGGAGCAGGCGTTGGAGTCGTGTACGATCATTACGACAACAGCCAATAAACTGATTGCGCCAATACACCATCGTATGCCGGTTATTCTGGACAATGAAAAACAGAAAACATGGCTGAGCGACACGCTACTCGAACCGGAGCAGCTAAGGTCAACATTATTGCCTGCACCGTCAGGGCGAATGCTTACCTGGCCGGTTAGCCGGGGGGTGAACAGCCCGGGCAATCAGGGTCCGGATCTTATTCAGAAAGCGAGTGTGCAAAAACAGGATTCTGAAAATGGATAAATACCAGATTGCGACCCGGGCGATTCATGCCGGTCGCCGGCCGGATGCGGGCAGCGGAGCTATTTCCCCGGGGATTACTTTATCCACGAATTTCCTGCGGCAAGCCGATGGCAGTCATATCAGCGGGTACAGCTATTCCCGCGCGTCGAATCCAAATCGCAACCAACTGGAGGAATGTCTCGCGAGCCTGGAGGGCGGGGCTTCGGCTGTGGCTTTCTCGTCCGGGACTGCGGCCGCTTTGTCGGTTTTTTCCTTGCTCGAAACCGGAGACGAATTGCTCGCCTGCCGTGACTCGTATCATGGCACATTGCAGCAGCTTGATGAGGTTGTCAGTCGTTGGGGCGTCGTCGTGCGCACGATCGATACGACGGATATTGATGTCGTCAAGGCGGCGATCGGTCCGACAACGCGCCTGTTATGGGTTGAGTCGCCGACCAATCCATTGCTTCGAATCTGTGATATTGCAGCGTTGGCTGAGTTGACGAAAGAAAATAATCTTATTCTCGCCTGTGACAATACGTTTGCCACTCCCGTGTTGCAAAATCCACTGGCGCTGGGTGCCGATCTCGTCATTCATAGCGCAACCAAATACCTGGGTGGTCACAGCGATCTGACCGGCGGAGTCGTCGTATCTGGCGATGAAGACGAAAATATCGCCTGGGTCAGAAAATTTCAGGTGCAGGGCGGTGCCATCCCGTCCACATTCGATTGCTGGCTGTTGCTGCGAAGCCTGGCGACCTTGCCGCTGCGGGTAAGTGCGCAATCTAGGAATGCTACGCGTTTGGCTGAATATCTGCTGGCTAAGGACAACGTGTCCAAAGTCTATTATCCGGGCCTGGCAAGTCACCCTGGACACAAGCTTGCCGCGAGGCAAATGCGGGATTTTGGTGCGATGCTGAGTTTCTGCTCGGGGGAAAATTCCGAACAGGCGATGGCTGTCCTGGGGCGATTGAAATTAATGGTAAGGGCGACGAGTCTGGGGGGGGTTGAAACCCTGATAGAGCATCGCGCCTCAATCGAGGGGCCACGAACACTTGCACCAGACAACATGCTACGCGTATCGGTGGGTGCCGAAGATCCCGACGACCTGATCGCGGATCTTGACCAGGCATTAAATTGAGACGCCGGTTTTATACTGCTTTCCTGGGCCGGGCAACCAGTATCACTGATAGACTGGGTCTAAAAAGAGTTCCGCCTTTTGGCGCACCACGAAGAAAGGTACATTTATGAACGCTTCGTTGAATATTTTATTGGCGCTGCTGGTCTGTTGTTTCGTCGGATCAGTTGCCATGGCGCAAGAGGACGGCGCGTTCCGACTCGACGTTGCAGAGCATATGCACGAGCATCTGAATCGAATCAGCACGATCAAGGCTGCTGTCGTAGCCGGAGAACTCGAAGCCGCCCGTGAGCCGGCGGCGTGGCTGGCAGATCATGAAGCGGCTCCGGGACTTCCGCCAGGATGGGAGGCGTTTGTTTCGCAAATGAGGGAATACGCACGGAATGTATTGGTCTCATCCGACCTGGAAGATGCGGCCGCAAATCTTACCGGGATGGCACAGACCTGTGGCAGCTGCCACAGGGCGAATAACAGCGAAGTGATGTTTGGCTTCGATCAGAAACCGCGCCATGAAATCGACGGCAGACGCACCCATATGCAAAGGCATCTTTGGGGGATCGATAGAATGTGGGACGGACTGATCGGCCCGTCCGATGAGGCGTGGAATGCTGGCAGCGATTTTTTGTTTGACGTGCCACTAACTTCGTCGGAGATTTCCAGGTCCGGGGAGCCCGATGAAAATCTTACTGTCATGGCAAATCGAGTCCACGTTCTAGGCGCAAATGGAATGCAGGCGCAATCCGCCCGAGCTCGCGGTGAAATATTCAGTGAGCTATTGGCGCTGTGTGGAAATTGTCACAAAAAACTTCAAACGGGGCCCGCTCACTGAAAGACTGGCGCGAGCAAGTTCAATTCCTGCGTTTTTGCAGCGGGAGTAGCTAGAGTGGCGCTGCGTATTCCTGTATCGCAACAGCGAGCGTTCCGGCCCCGCCGTGACAGGCGATAGCACTTCCGATTTCGGTAATGAAATACGAGTGCAGATCGGGGCAGGATTCGATTAGTTCTGCTGCAAGTTGTCTGGCTTTGTCGGGACTGCCGACGTGTCCCACACCAATTCGGTACTTTTTTCCTTTCACCATTTTCCGCCTGGCGAATCTCGAAAACTTTCTGATCAGGTTTTTCCGGCCGGGAAGAAAACTGGCCAGAGTCACTTTGCCTTTTGGCGAGGTGGTGATGACTGGCGAGATATGCAAGGCGTCTGCCAGTCTCTTGACGCGAGGTGAAACGCGACCCCCTCGAACGGTGTACTCGATATCGCCAAGAAGTGCGAATGAGCGTGTTTTCGGAATAATATCGTTGATCGCGGCGATTATTTGCTCTCCTTCGTAACCGGCCTGCGCACACTCGGCCGCGTACATCGCGACCAGCCCCTGACCCAGCGAAAGATTCCGGCTGTCGATACAAATTATCGAGTCATTTTGTAGTCGTTGAGCCGCAGCGACAGCGGCTTGGTAGGTCCCGCTCCCTTCCCCGGTCACACTGATCGATATGACCCTGGAGTAGTGACTGGCAAGGAACTGAAACTGCCGGCGAAAGTCGCCCGGCGCCGGTTGCGAAGTTTGTGGGTGTTCCGGGTGGTTTTCCAGAAGAGCGAGAAATTCGTCGGCTGTGATGCTTACTTTATCGAGATAGGACCGCTCCCCAAAATGCAACCTGACCGGCACCATGTGTATGTTCAGTTCCTCGAATTGCTGATCGGGAATGTCAGCGGCCGAGTCCGTAATAATGGCGACCTTGCCGGCGGCGTGGGCCGCAACCTGCTGCCGATGCATATCGTCTGCCTTGGTCGCGCTGACTTCACCGTGTCGACCGGCCGTTTCGAATACCTGCTGCGGATTATTAACGTGGATATGAATTTTAACCTTGCGGTGGGTTCCTGCAATGACCATGCTGCCGCCGAGTTCGGACAATTGTTCGCGAAGTTTTCGCCGATCGATATCATCGCCGGTCACCATGCATTCGGTGCAAAAGCGGTACTCGAGATCTTCAACTTCGCCCGCGCTGATCATGCTCTCGTCCTCTTCGATGTCCGGCAGGTCCCAGGATTGCCTCAGCGAGCCGGAGCCGACGAAATCATGAATGCCCTGCAACAGATCAACAAAGCCCTGGGCGCCGGCGTCGACCACACCCGCCCTGCGCAGCACTTCGAGTTGATTGGGCGTGTTGGCCAGCGATCGCTCGGCCTGCTCCAGCCCGCGTGTCAATAAAGCAATAAAGTCCGCCGCTGGATGATTCCGGTGCCAATCCGCCACGGCATGTGCAAAGTCCCGCACCACGGTAAGAATCGTGCCCTCTACCGGTTTTTGCAGCGCCTGTGCGGCGTATTCGGCTCCTGTCTTCACGGCCCGCGAAAACTGACTGGTATCCAATATCCTGCACTGCGCCGCCGAGTCGCACAGGCCCTGGAAAAACTGTGCGAGGATCGCGCCGGAATTACCCCGTGCACCATCCAGTGCAGCGTCGGCTGCGGTGATCAGTGTCCGTCCAATGTGCGTATGGTCCTGCCGGTTTAAAGCGCTGATCATGGATTGCATCGTCAGCGCCATATTGGTACCGGTATCGCCGTCCGGAACGGGAAAGACATTGATTCGGTTTAATCTTTCCTGGTCGGCGATAACATTTTGCATTCCGGCGCGCAAAGCGCGTGAGATTCTGCGGCCATCGAGATAGCGGATAGAAATGCCCGACTGCAATATCCCGTTCGCCCGAGCTGACATCGGATTAATCCTGAATCACCACAAAGCGCTGCCCCTGATGTTGCATGATCGCGCCCTGTGGCGTGATCGATTCCAGCAACGGACCCTCTCGTAATCGATCTCCTTCGCGGTATTTTTTCATATTGACAAAGACAAACCGGTCGGCCTGCGTCTCGCTATACACGTGAACATCCAGGTGCAACTTCGGCAGCGTTAGAATGCCCCTCAATCTCAACTCCGCGAGATCGGGTAACAACTCTACGGCGGTAATTTCGTTCGCAAGCAGTTCCGAAACAGTTCCTGTTTGCTGATCGTCAGCAACGCCAATCGTTTCCTTCGCCGGCGGCAGAAAAAGATTCATTTCCTCTTCGGACATCACTTGTACGCTGCCACCGGAATTTTTCTGATCGACAGCGGGGATGTCGATCGGCGATTCGGGGATCGCTCTCTGCCCCCTTGAAATCTCGCGCGACAAAGGACGAATTTCTCCCCGGGTTTGTGCCTCGCCGCCTGGAACTGTTTCAGTTTCCGGGCCATCGATCGCAACGGCATCATTTGATTCGATAAGGGGGGGCACATTTTTCACTGGGTCAGGCCAGAACGCGACACTCAGCGCGATGATGTTAACGATCAAAAGCAGCGCAAGTAATGGAACCCATACCGGCATCGACCGTCGGGCGTTTCCGCGGCGGACATTGGCAAAACCAGGGCCCAGTTGTTTCTGGTTTTGAGTCTCCGACTTTCGAAGAGCGTCGAGTATGAACGACATCGCCTAATTCCTGATCAGTACCGGGGTGTCGGGTTCAGCGACCGCGCTTGTCAGAGCTATCAGCGTCTGCGTTCCAGCGATGCCATCGACCAGCAATCGCCTCGAACTTTGAAATTCGCGGACGGTTTGCTGTAAATCCTGATCGAAAACGTCGGAGTTGTTGGTAGCTGTTGAGTAGCCATTCAATAAGTCGAGATTCCTCCTCAGCCAGCGTATGTCATCGCCACGCAGGCCCAGGGAAAGTGTCCTTCCATCAATGGATACCGGTCGCCAGATCAGCAGGTACTCGCCAAACCAGAATCTTGACAACGCGTCGGTCGACGCACTGCTGGTGTTCTCACCAATGATCAGTTCCGCGAGCCCCCCATCGAGCGAACGCAGTACGAGCTGGTGTTCGATGCCGTTATTATCCAGCAGCGTGAGTATGACCGGGCGATTGTGCTGTCGTAAATGCGCCCAGGATCCACGCCGAAATACACACTCCAGTCCTTGTGCAGCGATCTGCTGACAGGCCGGCGTCTCTCCGGCCAGATAGCTGCCCCCCCACAGCCCGATCAGGGCAGCAAAAGCCGAGTCGGTCCCTGTGTAGGCTGAGTGTTTTTGCAAGACCGAGTGAAACTCATCCGCGGGGTTTTCGTCGCCAGCATTCGGTTTCTTGACGAGAATCAACCGCTCCGCCGATTCCGCAGGAACGGGGGATTCCAGAATGGGTTGATGCCCATCACCGTCCGGCTTGTTCTGCTCGATCAAATGCGACATCCCCAATGCAAGTGCCGCAGTTCCACCAAGCAACAAAATCGAAGCAGCCCAGCGAAACCAGGCTGGACGATATGGGTGCCCGTGAACTTCTGCCGCGGCCTCGCGAATTAACGATGCGTCGATTGTTGTGAGTTCACGCGTGTAAGCTCCCAGCAATGCACGGTCGGCAATTACGTTGATGACGCGGGGTATTCCGTGTGACAGCCGGAATATCTCCCTGACGGCCGATGCCCTGAAAATTTCACTCGTGACGCCTGCTATCTTAAGGCGGTGCTGCAGATAGGCTGCTGACTCGCCTTTGTCGAGCGCCTTTAGGTGAAATCTTCCGGTAATACGCTGAGCAAGTTGTCGCAGATCGCTACGAGACAGCAGCTGCCTCAGTTCCGGTTGGCCGACCAGGATGATCTGCAGGAGTTTTTGCTTGCTGGTTTCGAGGTTGGTGAGCAACCTGATCTGTTCGAGCACATCGACCGTAAGGTTTTGCGCCTCATCGACCATCAGTACGACGCGTCTCCCGTCTGCGTGAGCGCTAAGTAAATGCAGGTTTAGTGCATCGGCGAAATCCTTGTCTGTCTTTTGTCCGGATACGGAAACACGTAACTCCTGGCAAATCGTTTTTAGAAAGTCCCCTGGCCCGAGCCTCGGGTTTACAATTAATGCGACATCTACATTTTTAGGTAATTGCTCGAGCAGGCTTCTGAGCAGCGTGGTCTTACCTGTCCCCACTTCACCGGTTAGCTGAGTGAATCCACCGCTTTCAGTGATCCCGTATAGAAGGTGAGCCAGCGCATCTGCATGCCGCCCGCTCAGGTACAGGTACCTGGGATCCGGCGTGATGGAGAATGGTTTCTCGCTTAAGCCAAAAAAACTGGTGTACATGTCTTGTACGCGTTACGGCGTCTTCTGTCTGGCGCCCGACACCGATGATGCCCGTATGTCCGGTCCTCAGACAAGGGCAGGAGCGATTTACTCGTCCGCATTATGACCGCGCCGCAACGCAGCAGCGCCGAATTTCTCCGAGACTTCTCCTAAAAGCTCGTCCACTTTTCGGTTTTTGGCGGGCCTTTCATCGGCGAACAACTCCAGCTGATTGTTTTCGCCCAGGCCGGACACGCCAACGCCCAACAGCCTGAGTTTGGCACCTGGGTGTGCCGTAAGCCATTTATCCAGCAGTTCACCGACAATCAGCTGGAGTTCACGGCAGCTGTTGCTTGGCGGGTGGAAACTCCTCTGCCGGGTCAGCGTCGTAAAGTTGGGAAGGCGTAATTTGATTCCGATCTGACTGGCAACCCAGCCATTGCGCCGGATCTTTTCGGCGATTCGTTCCGTCATCCCCAGAAGCTTCCTGTTGAGCAGATGTCGGTCACCGATGTCACGGTCAAACGTCTCCTCTGCGCTGACCGATTTATCCTGGCTGTCTTCTCCGACCGGGCGCTGGTCGACTCCGGCGGCACGCTCTCGCATGCGCTGAGCGAACCGGCCAAAAACAGGAACCAGTACTGAATCATTTGCAGTTCGCAGATCCCGGAAGGTTTTTACCGAGGCCTCACGGAGACGGGCAGCTGTCTTCGGGCCAATACCGAAAAGCTTTTCAATGGGGAGAGGGTCCAGCGTCGCACGCGTTTTCTCCGGAAGCACTTCACACAGACCATCGGGTTTCTCGAGATCGGACGCAATTTTGGCGACAAGTTTGTTCGGGCCGATGCCCACTGACGCAGTCAGGCCGGTATCTTCGAGAATTCTCTGTTTTACGCGACGGGCAATGTCCGACGACGAGCCCTGAGCAGGAACTTTTTCGCTTATATCCAGAAACGCTTCGTCCAAAGAGAGCCCTTCAATAATTGGAGTAATCTCCTTGAACACCGAGAAAATGATTTTTGAAACCTGCTGGTAGCGGAAAATTCGTGGTCGTACGACCTCGGCGTCGGGACACAAGAGCAAGGCCTGGCGCATCGGCATAGCCGAACCGACACCGAATGCTCTGGCCTGATAACTGGCTGCCGCCACTACGCCACGCGGCCCCGAGCCACCGACCAGCACCGGTTTGTTTTCTAGTGCCGGATTATCCAGTTGTTCAACGGATGCATAAAACGCATCCATGTCGACATGCAGGATATGGCGTGCGGTCAGCGTATTACCTGACCCGGATCCGGATGATTTCCGAGTAGATGGCCGGAGCATGGGGAATATGATTCTGGTCGCCTAGCAAAAGTTGCAATGTATGGTCGCCGGGTTTCAGGTCGAGCGTAACCTCGGTCTGACCGCCGCCGAAATGCCGGTAATTCTCGCTCGACGGGATGGGCTGATCCAACGCCGGTAATGACTCGTCAATAATCAGGTGGTGATGGCCGGTGGCCGCTTTGTCAATGCCTGCCGGCGCTACACCCATACCCGAGAGTCCGAAGACGATTGTGACGGGACTCTCCGTTATTTCGCTGTCTGCGGGGGAAATGATCCTTACGGCCGCGCCAGCCGGCGCCGGAGTCAGATCGACGGCGAACAATAGCGTGGTCCCGAAAAATGAAAACAGCGTCAGAGTGACAATCTTGATATTCATACAAACCCCCGACAGTGTTACGGTCCGCTTGTTAAAGCGTCAACGCAGTATAGACTACAGTCGCCAGCATCGTCGCTGTCAGCGCGGCGACATAAGTAATGCTCAGCAGCATCCATTTTATCGATGTTACGATATGACCTTGCTCGTATACGCGTCGCAAAGCCTTGTATAAGTAGACAGGCTGAATATAGAAAACGACCACCGCGGTGAAAATTCCAACGAGCCAGTCCGGTAAATAAAAGAATTCCTGGAATGAGTGCACCAGAATCGTAATCGTAACGATCAGGAAGAAAAACGCATGATAATGCACGGTGAAAAGAAGGTGCTCTACGTAATATCGCCCACTACCGAGATAAAAAACTTTCAATGCAAGCGCAAGCAGCGGCAGAAATATAAACATCATTGCGGGCAGATTATTCAGCATGGCCTTACCGAAGGAATTTCCCTGGTCTTTCTCCATTTTCCGGCAGGCCGCCTTGATCCGATGGGCACCGATCCACTGGTTCAACCAGTCCCAGCCGACGTCATACTCGATCTCATCGCAATGCCAGTCATCGCTATTCTTTGTGGATTCCGCTGCTCCCTCGTCGGTAATCACTGGGGACACATCGTTCAATGCGTCCATTGATGAGTCGCTTGCCTGCTCCGGTTCTTCGCCATACGGAGATGCACCCGAGAACGCGTCGATTTCGTCGCTATCAGTTCCCGGGTCTGCTACCCCACCGCCAAAGACCAGGAGGGTGTGTCTGTCTGTCGATATCGAATCGAGCCTGGCCAAAGTTTCTCCCAGATGATCGATGCTTTCTTGCCGTTCGGGATTCGGATTTTCAACTTGCAGTTTCTCCAGTTCAGCGAGTCTGTCGTTGATTACGCCGACCGCGGCCAGCTCGCCGTGACCCGGACTTTCAGAGTCAATATCGGCGCCGATATTGAAATCGTCCGAATTCACGTTCCAGACGAGAAAAAACAGGATGCTCAGAACCAGATACATTCTGAACGGGGGCATATAACGCGCGCGCCTTCCTGCCAGGTAATCGCTGGTCAGTTGGCCGGGCCGGAAAAGTAATGGCACGATGCTGCGCCACAAACGGGAATCCAGCTCAAAAAGATCGCCTATTGCGTCGCTGAGCAATTCCCACAAAGTAATAAGACGAACACGGGATCGTTGACCGCACTGCCAGCAATACTGGCCACTCAGCGGAGTATCGCAGTTAGGACAAAGCGGCGACTCCGCATACGCATCCTCCGACCTGACTTGGGTCCGATGCTCTATGACCCGGCGGGTCGCCTGAAACCGATCGCCGAACTTTTCCGCACCCAGCGCACGCATTCGGGGCGCCTGATCCCGAAAATAATCATCCAGCGCTTCGCGACTCGCGACAACGTAACGGACACACCGGCGAGGCCGGTCGTCTGGTCGCTCGGCGTCAGGCGCGACAACAGAAATGTCCGCGGACAAAAATCCGGGCAGAGCCAGCATTTCCCCAACATGGTCTTCCAGCCACTGGTCGTACTCATCCTGGATGCCGGGATCCAGCTCCAGGTTGACCTCGTAGATCAGTTGTTTGCTGCCGGGTCGCAATTCAATCGCTCACGAACAGCGGACTTTTCAGGCTACAGCGTCCGCCGGCGGGTCCAGGGCGGCGTCTTCAGCGGAGGTCAGGGTCCCTAATTCGTGGGATTCAAAATCGTCAACCTTGACCACTTCCATGACCGCGGCATCCAACTTGCGCAATACTTCGCCCTGATCTTCACTCAGGACACCGGCTGCCACTGCCTCGTCGATCTGTGCCAGCGGGTGCGGTGACGTGACTTTGCCATTGCGAACGGCTTTCTTGAGTATGTTTTCGACCGGTTCCGCGGCAACCGCCATTTCCATCGTCTTTTGCAGCATACCCAGAGGCTTACCCGGATCGGCCGTTTTGTAGGCTCCGTGGCTAACTCGCTCCCTGGCCATACTCGGACTGATCATCAATTTAACCACTTTGTTGCCAAGCTGGTCACTCGGCGCGTTGTAGGTCAGTCCACGAGGGAAAACCAGCAGCCGTAGAAAAAATGCGACGGTGCGATTCGGAAAATTTCTCAAAAAGCCGTGCAATTGTTCCTGAGCGGAATAAAGCAGGTGCCGACAGGCCCATTCGACGATTGGCAAATCCTCCGCCGGTCTGCCCTGATTCTCATAGTGTTTCAGCACCATCGACGCGAGGAAAGCGGAGCTGAGCACATCGCCCAGGCGTGCTGACAACAGCTCCCGTTTTTTCAGATCACCGCCCAGTGTCAGCATCGCCCAGTCCGCTGCGAGTGCGAAGGCGGCACTGTACCGATTGATATGCTGGTAATACCGGCGAGTAGAGCCTTCCGCCGGGACATCGGTGTAGCGTGCGTTGGTCAGGGCCAGGATGACGCTGCGAACCGCATTGCTGAGCGCAAAACCGATATGGCCGAACAACGCGTCGTCAAATTCTTTCAGCCCTTCCTTGCGGTCCTCGTTCTTGGCGGCATGCAGTTCCTTGAGCACATAAGGGTGACATCGAATTGCGCCCTGTCCAAATATGATGAGGCTGCGGGTCAGTATGTTTGCGCCTTCAACGGTGATCGCGATCGGCACCGATTGCCAGCCTCTCGCGAGATAATTAGACGGCCCCAGACAAACACCCTTGCCGCCGTGAACGTCCATCGCGTCATTGGCGACGATACGTCCCATCTCGGTACAGTGATATTTCAAAATGGCGGACGCGACGGAGGGTTTCGCGCCTTCACCGAGTGCTACTGCCGTAACGCTGCGGCCGGCATCCATAATGTAAGTCAGTCCCGTCAGCCTGGCGATGGCCTGTCCGACTCCTTCGAAACGTCCCACCGGCAGATTGAACTGCTGGCGAATTCTGGCGTAAGCGCCGGTGGCATATGCCGCCGCTTTGGCGCCGCCGGTCGCGTTCGACGGCAGAGATACACAACGGCCAACGGCGAGCTGCTCCATCAGCATGCGCCATCCCTGGCCAGCCATTTCCGGGCCCCCGATGATAAAATTGAGCGGAACGAATACGTCTTTCCCGCTGGTGGGACCATTTTGAAAGGGATTGTTGAGCGGCAAATGCCGTCGCCCGAAAACGACCCCATCTGTACTGGTCGGTATCAGGGCCGCCGTTATACCCAGGTCTTCCTTGTCTCCCAGCAGATGATCCGGGTCGTACATTTTGAAGGCAAGCCCAAGCACGGTGGCGATCGGCGCCAGAGTGATGTACCGCTTGTCCCAGTTGAGGAGGAGGCCTGTTATTTCCTTGCCTTCCCACTTACCCTTGCAAACGACTCCCGAATCTGGAATGGATGCTGCATCTGATCCGGCGCGTGGGCTCGTCAGCGCAAAGCATGGTATTTCCTTTCCGCTGGCGAGGCCCGGAAGATAGCGTTGCTTTTGATCATCGGTTCCGTAGTGAAGGAGCAATTCCGCCGGACCGAGTGAATTTGGTACCGCGATCGTGGAAACTGCGGTCGCGGATACGCTGGCGATCTTGATAAGGACCTGAGAATGGGCATAGGCGGAAAACTCCAGACCGCCATACTTTTTCGGAATGATCATCGCGAAAAACCCGTTTTTCTTGATGAATTCCCAAACCTCGGGAGGCAAATCGCCCAGCTCGTGCGTAATCTGCCAGTCGTTGAGCATCCGGCAGAGCTCCTCGACCGGACCATCGATATACGCCTGTTCCTCCTTGCTAAGTTTGGCCGGCGGCAATTTTGCCAATTTGCTCCAGTCTGGCATGCCACTAAAAATTTCTCCTTCCCACCATACGTTCCCGGCTTCAAGCGCTTCCTGTTCGGTATCCGACATACTGGGAACCAGCTTGCGATAGAATTCCAGCATGGGACGGGTGAGATATCGCCTGCGTAATACCTTGATGTTGAGAAAAGCCAGCGCACCGAAAACGGCCCACAGCACGGCATACCAGAGGACGGCGCCGCTGCCAAAATAATTGTAGGCTGCGAGGAGCAGGCCCATTACTGCCGTCGACAAGGGCAGCGAAATTCGTCCGTAGGTCAGAAAACCAACCACGCCGACGAAAAGAAAAAACCAGATAACAGCCATCATAATGAACTACCCCAATCAGGCGCCTGCAGATATCCGTACGAAACCGGCTACCAATATACCGCAAACCGGCCAGACGACGAGTGTTCCGGATCATTTGGCCGCTGAGGAGGGGCAGCGACAAAACCTGGTTACCGCGAGGCGCGTTGACACGCTTCGAAGCGGCAACTAATACAAGGCGGCCTAATCCTGTCTTCTCTGGTTCGGCGTTACCCGGTCAGCTCAGCAGATCCTTGACGCCGTCTCGCTCTTCGCGCAGTTCTGCCTCGGTCGCATCCATGCGCTGACGGCTGAAATCATTAATATCCAGTCCTTCCACGATTCGGTATTCGCCGTCAGAGCAAGTCACCGGGTAAGAATAGATGATACCGTCACCGATGCCATAACTGCCGTCTGCCGGGATCCCCATACTCACCCAGTCGCCGTCGGCAGTTCCGAGCACCCAGTCGTGCATATTATCGATGACAGCTGAAGCGGCGGAGGCGGCTGAAGAAAGCCCGCGCGCTTTGATAATCGCCGCACCGCGCTGCTGGACTGTCGGGATAAAATCGCTTTCCAGCCAGTTCTGCTCAACCATGTCACTGGCTGGCTCGCCGTCAATTTTGCAGTGAAAGATATCCGGGTACTGGGTAGCGGAATGGTTTCCCCAAATTGTCATTGAACGAATATGGCTGACATGCGTACCGGTTTTAGCGGCCAGCTGAGTCAGCGCGCGATTATGATCAAGGCGGGTCATCGCGGTGAAATAGGCAGGATTAAGATCGGGCGCATTTTTCTGCGCGATCAACGCATTCGTATTGGCCGGATTGCCAACCACAAGAATCCTGATGTCGCGGCTGGCAAAATCGTTGAGTGCTTTTCCCTGCGCCGAAAAGATCTTTGCGTTTTCCAGCAGCAAGTCCTTTCGCTCCATGCCGGGGCCTCTTGGCTTCGCGCCAACCAGCAATGCGAAGTCGGCATCCTTGAAGGCTACCGCAGCATCGGTGGTTGAAACGACCTCGTGAAGCGTTCCGAAAGCGCAGTCACGTAGTTCCATTTCCACGCCTTTCAGTGCGCCTATAGCCGGCTGAATTTCCAGCAACTGCAAAATGACAGGCTGATCATTTCCCAGCATCTGACCTGATGCGACTCGGAACGCCAGTTGATAGCCAATCTGACCGGCGGCGCCGGTGATACTCACTCTGATAGGACTTTTCATGTGATCGCTTTCTCGTGTAGCCGGTTCGATCCCGGGCAGTGAAAATCGGGCGCAAATTGTAGCACTGGAAATTATTGACGGCACCACGGTCGGGCGGCCGCAGCAAATGACGGCATGCTCATGCAACTGGCTTATTCAAGTTCGTTCTCCTGCCGGGAAAAGTGCCTCGATGTCCGTACTTCAGTGTCGACCAAATCCCGGCTCAAAATGATTTTTCGACGCTCTCCTGGCTTACAAACGCTGCGCAGAGCGGATCGGATTAATCGCCGTTGAATATCCAAGCGAGTGTAATTAGTTGTTTTTATTATAAAAAATGAATTATACCGGGGAAAAGATCGGGTACAGTTGCAATTTGGATATATAGTGTTATAGTGGAGTACAACACCGTTGCACCACTCGGGAAATTCTGGTCCGGAACCGGGCCAGCAGGATGAGGAGAAAAAGCATGAACACCGGGAGAAAATATGACCGCAAAAGCCCCGCCAGCCTGGTGATGTTCGCCATGATGGTCATGGCGTTGGCGGCCAGTCAATTGCATGAGTCAGAAATTGCGCAAGCCTCGGTCCAGCCGGTGATAATTCAATTGCAATCTTCCATGAACGAGTTGGATGGATTGCATCGCAAATTATTGGAAGCGAAACAGCTAACGATTGCAGGCGCTGTTTTGATCGAGAAACGGCGTGATAGGAAAACGCCATAAGTGCGTCCGGCCGATACAGCAAAAGTGAGGCTTATCTCTGGTTGCAGGCAGTAGACCGGGGAAGCGCGCTAGGGCGTCTCGGAAATTTTAAGGCAGAAAATATGGATCCGAATTGGAGTGACAATCAGCCTATCTATCGCCAATTGCGCGACAAGGTGGTGGCGATGATTCTTGAAGACGTTCTCAAAGATGGCGATGCGTTGCCATCGGTGAGAAATGTCGCCGCGGAATATCGACTGAACCCCTTGACGGTGCTTAAAGGCTACCAGGAACTGGTCGATAGCAATCTGGTCGAGAAAAAGCGCGGCCTGGGCATGTTTGTAACCAGCGGTGCAAAAAAAAGGCTGCTCAAAGATGAGCGGCAACGGTTTCTTGATGAAGAGTGGCCGTTGGTTCTGGCCAGCATCGAGCGACTCGGTCTTGCCGCGGAAGAACTGCTGGGAAGCGCAAAAAGTACCAATAAAAACAAGCAGGCCGGAGATAAGGAATCATGAGTGCCATCATAGAAGCCAGGCGACTAAGCAAACACTACGGGAAAACCAAAGCTCTCGACGACGTTAGTTTCTCTGTCGAGGAAGGGCGGATCGTTGGTCTGATCGGTCCTAACGGTGCGGGGAAAACTACCGCTCTGAAAGCCATACTGGGCCTGACCCGTTTTGCCGGCGAATTGAAGGTTCTGGGTTTTGACCCCTATCGCCAGCGTCATGACCTGATGCAGGAAGTCTGCTTTATCGCCGACGTCGCTGTTTTGCCACGGTGGTTGAAGGTTAGCAATGCGGTCGACTTCATGGAGGCGATCCACCCGAAATTTAATCGCGCCCGGGCGCTCGATTTTCTTTCGCGAACCGACGTTTCATTGGACAAAAAAGTCGGTCAGCTTTCAAAGGGCATGGTTACCCAACTCCACCTGGCCCTGATCATGGCGATCGACGCGAAACTTCTGATCCTCGACGAACCTACACTTGGATTGGACATACTCTACAGAAAGGATTTCTACACGACGTTGTTATCTGACTATTTCGATGAGAAGCGAACGATCGTCGTGACTACCCACCAGGTCGAGGAAATCGAGCATATTCTGACCGACCTGCTGTTTATCAATAAAGGACGGATCGTGCTGGACGCCAGCATGGAAAATGTAGCGGAAACCTTTGTCGAGGTTGCAGTGCATCCGGACAACCGGGAAAAAGCGACTTCGCTACGGCCGGTCTACGAGCACCAGGTATTTGGCCAGTCGGTATTCCTTTTTGATGGAATCGGCAGGGATAAGCTCACTGGGCTGGGCGACATTCGCACTCCCAGTGTTGCCGATCTGTTTGTGGCGAAGGTCAGGGGAGAAGCCGCATGAACGCATTCGCATTCTTGATACGCAGGGAGACCTGGGAACACAAAGGGCTTTACCGGGGGCCGGTCATTACCACTGTCGTACTGATTAGCCTGGTTGTACTGGTGCTCGTTCGAGCCTCTATAGGCGGGTTACTCGGTGCCGGGATCACTGATAATGGTTTGACCGTCGATACGCTTGCGCCGCATTACGTGCGAGCAGGCAGCCCGATCGTAATGTCACTACTTTATGGAATTATTTTCACGGTGAGTACGTTCATCGCAGTTGTCTACCTGCTCGACAGCCTCTATGCCGAGCGAAAAAATCGCAGCATCCTGTTCTGGAAGTCGCTACCCATATCAGATTCCGAGACGGTACTCGCCAAGCTGGCGACGGCGACCGTGCTGGTGCCGCTCGTCGCTATTGCGTCCGTTGTCGCCGGCTGGCTGATATTGCAAATAATTGCGGCGGTCACGATCGGATCGCTTGGCGGTAATGGCTGGATGGTGCTTTGGCAGCCGGGCGTTTTTTTTAATGGGCTCGCGATCGCGATTAAAGCCACTGCCGGGTTAATCCTTTGGTATTTACCGCTGGCCGGCTGGTTATTGCTGGTGTCAGCCTGGGCACAGCGATCGGTGTTCCTCTGGGCAATCCTGCCACCAGCGACCTTGTTTTTTATCGAGAGGTGGTTGTTTGGCAGTCGTCACTTTCTCGACCTGGTTGGGGACAGATTGGTGGGGTTTCAAATAATGGTGCGCGAGTCGGCATCGTTAGAAAATCTGATCAGCGAGGGTATGCAGGGATCGGCGGATGTATCAGTGCCGGAAGTCGTAAACCAGATGGTGAGTTTTACGAAATTGCTGGCAGAGCCAGGCCTCTACGGCGGAATTCTGGTGGCAGCCGTTTTTGTGACCGGCGCGGTTTTTTTGCGCCGCTATCGGGATGAGTCGTGATTCCATATGTGCAAAAAACCCCTTTGATTGGTCAGGGTTTAAACCTGGCTTCGTTTGCAGGCATCATAAAATTACCGACTTAATCGCGCTTGAAAAATCCGGAGATCGGAAATGAAATTACCAAGATTCAGTCTAAACGTGGCGTTAGTAGCTTTGTTTCTCGCCTTTTCGGGCGATGTCCTGGCTGCCGAAGTAGAAAAAAGGAAAGAGTTCAGTATCGATAACGATGTACTTGAAATCGACAACCTGGCTGGATCGGTGAGTCTCGGCGCCGCCGCGGGGGACAAATTTGAAATTCAGGCCATCGTCATTGCGGATGACAGCGCGGGGCTAAGCGCGGCGGAGATCGCCGATCTGATTGGTTTTGATTCGGTCAGGAAAGGCGGCAGGCACCATTTCCAGGTGATGTACCCGGTTGATGAATATCGCAAATACACCTATTCCGACAGCAATGGCCGTGGACGCCAATCTACGTCCACGCGATATCAACGACACAAGGTTTCGGTCCGCAGCAACACGAGACACAAATCGCTCGATGTGCATGTCGACTTGCTGATCAAGGTGCCGGCCGGAAGTAAGCTAAAGGTTAATAACCGGGTTGGCCCGATCGACGGCAGCGACATTGATGCGGCACTCAACCTGGATACGGGCTCTGGTGCGATCAGCCTCGAAGGCGGTCACGGTTCCGTGCGTGCCGACACCGGGTCCGGGCGAATCACCATCAGCGGTCACGAAGGAGACATGCTCGCCGACACCGGCTCAGGCGCCGTACGGATCAGCGACAGTGCCGGCGATGTCGAAGCCGATACCGGTTCGGGCTCAGTAACGATAAGCCATGTTTCGGGAAACGTGCATGCCGACACGGGCTCTGGTTCCATCGAACTGACAGACGTTATCGCCGGGGAGATTTTTGCCGATACAGGCTCCGGTTTGGTGGTGCTCGAGAACGTCAGCGGATCACTCAGGGTTGACACCGGATCAGGCGGCTTGATTGCCCGAAATTTTCAAGCCGGCAAACTGCTCGACGTGGATACTGGCAGCGGCAGCATCCGGATCGAAGGTAACTTGTCGGCGGTTCACCGCTTGCGTCTCGATTCTGGCAGTGGTGGCGTATCGGTCAAGATATCCGAATTGCCCGATATGACTTTGCGGATCGAGACTGGATCGGGTGGTATCAATATCGATTTGCCGGGTCTGAGTGAGGTTCGAAGCGGAGACGGCTGGTTCGAGGCTACGCTGGGTCAGGGCGGTGGAACGGGCGTTATCGATACCGGCTCGGGTAGCGTCACCGTCAGTCTTAAATAATGAATTTGCAATACTCAACCTAAATTTCCCTTAGGCTGATGGCGGTTACCAGGAATCTGGTAACCGCCTTTTTTTGTTTCCGTGCCATGCTACGGAAAAGCATCGGAAAATGTACAATAGTCCGCGGCTTAAGCCGGAATCACGAGACCGACCCCAATGACACGCAGAACCATTGCACTCAGTATTTTCCTGTGTCTGTTCGCCAACGGCGCCTGGGGCCGAGACGTAGTGGTCGGCGTATTGCAGGACGGATTGCAGTCACGGTCGGTAATTCCAGTCGACCTGCTAAGAACGGAGTTCGACAGCCTCATGGAGCCGGAATTCACCGTGCTGATGCCCGAGACCAAGCAAATCAACGGCGGCTGGTCGGTGGCAGGTGTCAGGTCTGCGTTGTTCGCGCTGCTGAGCGATCCGGAGGTAGAAATCATTATTGCCAATGGCGTCGTGGCATCGCACATCGCTGGGCAATTGGATGCCCTGGCAAAGCCCGTGATCGCTCCTATCGTGATCAATGCAGAGCTTCAGGGTTTCGCTGAGGTAAAGACCGCGGTTAACAGGAATTTTATTTACCTCAGTAGTTTTCATAGCGTCGAGGACGATATCGCGCGGATAAGAGACGCCGTGCCGTTCACGCATATCGCCATACTGGTTCAGAGATTAACCCTGGATGGCGTTCCTGCCATCAGGGAGTTGGCCGATGAACTGGCGAAGGACCCGGCGATACAGATCAGCATCATTCCGGTTGACGACACCGTAGACCAGATGATCGACAGCATACCGGAGAGCGCCGACATGATTTATCTGGCGCCTTTGTTCCGTTTGAACGATCAGCAAATGAGATATCTGGCGGCGCGTCTGATCGAGAAAAAATTGCCGAGCTATTCATTACTCGGAAAATTTGAAGTTGAAATGGGTTTTATGATGTCGGCGGGCGGCCTGGCCACCGACCACGCGCGGCTCGCCCGTCGGATCGCTCTGACACTACAGGCTTTGTTGCTGAAGGAAGAAGATCCGGTACCGACAACACCCGATATCGAGACGTCCAGGTTAGTCATCAATATGGCTACCGCGAGGGCTATCGGCGTATTGCCACGATGGTCGGTGCTGGCTGGAGCCGAGAAACTCTTCGATAGCGAGTACGATGAGGCCAGGCCACTCTCGCTGCTGGGCGCGATGCAGCTGGCGGTGCGCAACAACCTTGATCTGAAGGCGGCACGGTTTGATATCGATGTTGCGAAAGAGCAGGTCAGAAGAGCCAGGGGGGCGCTGCGGCCACAACTTACGCTGTCAGCGACAGCTGCGCAGGTTAACGAAGAACAGGCGAATTCGGTGTTTCAATCCGAAAAGACCCTGCGCGCCGACCTGGAGATATCGCAGCTTATTTACTCAGACGACAGCCGCGCCGTTCTGGCGATAGCAAAATACCTCAGAGAATCCAGCGACCTGGTTTTCCGGGCCAGGGCTTTCGATACGCTGCAGACCGGCGCAATCCGTTATCTCGAACTGCTGAGCGCCAATGCCATAGAAAGGGTGAGGCGGTCTAATCTCGATGTGACGCGTTTGCACCTTGAATTGGCAAAGGCCAGGGCGGCGATAGGTTTTTCGGGCCGGTCGGACGTATTACGCTGGGAGAGCCAGATCGCCGCCGATATGCAAAATCTGCTGGACGCGGAAGCCAACAGACGCACAGCAACGATCGAACTGAGTCGCGCACTAAACCTGCCGCAAGACAACGCATATATCACGGGTGATCCAGGCCTCGAACAATTGATGAAAAAAGTGCAGGACGAAAGATTTCAGGCGTTTGTCGGTAATCCCGCCGTTTGGGACGTTTTTCAGAAGTTTGTTGTAAAGAAAGCCCTCGAAAATTCGCCGGAGATACAGGCAGCCAATAACCTGGTGCGTGCACAGGAGAGACAGGTTCTGGCTGACAAAAGAGATTTTTATGTGCCCGATATTGTTTTAAAAGGGCAGTCGGGGCATGTGCTCGACCGTGGTGGTGTTGGTGCGGATAACCTCGGAGCCAACCCACTGGGTATTACAAGGACGGACGACAACTGGACCGTACTTTTTGAAGCCAGGCTGCCGATCTTTTCCGGCGGCGCGCGGAAGGCTACGTTGGCACAGTCGCGACATGCGGCGCGAAAACTCAAGGTACAGGAGGACGCTGTTGCAGAGCTGGTAGAGGCAAGGGTGCGGGTCGCTTTGCAACTGGCCAGACGGTCCTACGCAACGATCGAATTGTCGCGCAACGCCGCAGATGCCGGCAGAGCCAGTCTTGAGTTGGTCACCGACTCTTATTCTCAGGGTGCGGTTTCGATTACCGATCTGATCGATGCACAAAACACCGCGCTTTCAGCAGATCTTGATGCAGCCGTATCGGTTTATCAGTTTTTTGCCGACTACATGAAACTGTTGCGAGGACAATCGCATTTTGAACTCATTATGGATCCGCTGGCCTGGGAGGAATGGCTGCAGGAGTTGAGTCATTTTTACCTCGAACAAGGCGTGGCGCCTTTGAGCGTAACCGGCTCATCCTAGGCGCCAGGAAAAATGCAGGGAGATCAACCTTGAACAAACAAGTATCGCGTATTTCCACCTGGATTATAACGGCTATATGTGTGGCATCTTGTGGCGGTCCTGAACCCGAGCTGACCGTCGAGTTAAGACCTGTCAGATCAATGGTCGTTAAGACGAGCGGAGCAGAATCCATTCATACTTTTTCGGGAAGCACGCGAGCGGAGCTCGACAGCACACTGAGTTTCAGGGTTGCGGGAAACATTACCGAAAACCTGGTTGACGTTGGCGATGCGGTCGTGGCCGGAGAACTGCTGTCGCGTATCGATCCCAAGGATTACCAGGTAATGGAAAAAGAAGCTGTAGCCGGTCTGGCCCAGGCACGAGCCGGGCTGCGAAACGCTGAAGCAACGTACGAAAGAACCAGGGGCCTGTATGAGAATCGCAATGCGTCCAAGGCTGATCTCGATGCGGCGCGGGCGGCATCGGAGTCTGCCAGCGCCCAGATGCGAGCGGCCAATCAGCAACTTGAAGCAGCCCAGCTTCAGGTGTCTTACACACGTTTGCTTGCGCCGGAAGCTTGCAGCGTCGCGGAAATATTTGCGATTGAAAATGAAAATATCTCTCCCGGACAGCCCGTCATACGATTGACTTGTGGAAGCTGTGCCGAAGCCGCGGTTTCGATACCGGAGACCATGATCGGCAGCATAATCAATGGGATGAGTGCAGAGATCGTAATTTCCGCATTGGACAATCAGGTTTTTGCGGGCATTGTGAAGGAAGTTGGCGTTGCGCCCTTGGGAATGAGTAGCGCATTTCCGGTGACTGTCTCTATCAACGAAGGCTGCGAGCAAGTCCGTGCCGGCATGGCTGTGGATGTGCGGATAACAATAGCGACCGCAGATTCTCGTACAAGAATCCTGGTGCCGCTGGTCGCGGTAGGCCAGGATCGTGAGGGCCACTATGTTTTTGTACTGGAACAAAGTGGTGATCACTATGTTGCGAAAAGGCGAACCGTGCAGACCGCCGATTTTGACCGCTCGGGCATAGAAATCATCAATGGTTTGGCTGCCGGCGAGCGAATTGCGACAGCGGGTGTAAGGCGGCTCGCAAATGGCCAGCGGGTTCACCTGCTCGGCAATAAACAAGAACAACAGCAATGAATATTACGCAGTTCGCGATCGAGAAGAACCGCATCGCACTGACGTTGCTTTTTGTTGTTCTGATTTCAGGAGCAATGACTTATACGCGAATGCCTCGTGCCGAGGATCCGGGATTCACGATCCGAACCGCACAAGTAAGGACCGTTTTTCCGGGCGCCAGCCCGAAACGTGTCGAGGATCTGGTAACCGACAAGCTGGAAAAGGCCATCCAGGAGATTCCAGAGCTGGATTTTGTTACCAGCCGATCAAAAACCGGCATTTCGGTCATCATGGTTAACCTGCGAAATGAATACAGGGATATCCAGCCAATCTGGGACAAGCTCAGGCGAAAAGTGGAGGATACGCGGGCCCAGTTGCCAGCAGATGTGATTGGCCCAATCGTTGATGACGAATTCGGCGACGTGTTCGGCACAATCGTTTCCATCACCGGGGACGGCTTTGACTACCGCGAGTTGAAAACCATCGCCGATGACGTCAGGGACGAACTGCTGCTGATTACACACGTGGCCAAAGTTGAGATTTATGGAGATCAAGCCGAGCAGGTTTTTGTCGAGTTCAACAATTCGCGACTGGCAGAACTCGGTTTATCGCCGATGCAACTCAAGCAGATTCTGGAGTCGAGGAATATCATTTTGCCCGGCGGTAATTTTTCCACCCCATATGAAAGGATCTTTCTTGAGCCATCGGGCAACTTCGAGGCACTTTCCGAACTCGGCCGTAGCATCATCAATCTGCCGGGAACAACTGACCTGGTCAGGCTCGAGGATCTGGTAACGATCCATCGCGGGTACGTCGATCCGCCGCGAAGCATGATGCGTAGCGCCGGCGATAGCAGCCTGGGGCTGGCAATATCGATGCGGGAAGGCGGCAACATTTTGCAGCTTGGTCAGGCCGTCAAGGATGTAATCCGCAGAGCAAACAGTGTTTACCCGGTTGGCGTGGAATTCGACTTTATTCAATTTCAAGCCGGTGATGTCGAGAGAAAAATCGATGCCTTCGCCAATAATCTCTTGCAGGCGATCATTGTGGTTGCTGTGGTTATGCTGCTCTTTCTCGGTTTGCGAACCGGCTTAATAGTCGCAACGCTGATCCCATCCGCGATGTTCGCTGCGATCTTTTTTATGGGCTTACTGGATGTCGGTCTCCATCAGATGTCGCTGGCGGGCCTGATAATTTCACTCGGGATGCTGGTTGATAACGCCATCGTGATGGCGGAATCGATCATGGTGCAGATGACGAATGGCAAACCAGCCAGGCGCGCAGCTATCGATTCGGCGACCGAGCTGCGAATTCCCCTGCTGGTTTCCTCATTGACGACAGCCGCGGCTTTTTTGCCGATTCGATTGGCGGAATCAAACGCCGGGGAGTACACGGCGGCGTTGTTCACGGTCGTAACCGTTACTCTGCTGTGCTCATGGATTATTGCGTTGACTATTATTCCGATGCTTTGCGTCGTGTTCATGAAAGTAAAACTGTCAAGAGAGCAATATACCAGTCGCTTCTACTCAGTTTACCGAGGGATCGTCGTAAACGCGCTGAAGAGACCGGCACTGGTTTTACTGGCGGCCGGTGGCGTATTTTTCCTGGCCCTGCAGGGATTCAGATTTTTACCAAATATCTTTTTCCCGGCGAACGACAGACCGACGCTGGCGATTGAAATCGAATTGCCGGTCGGTAGTCCGATCGAACCCACCAACGAAATAGTCGTCGCGCTGGAGCAATTCATGTTCGACAATCTGATGGCGGACCAGAATGGCGGTTCCGGCATCGTTAACTGGGGGGCGTTTATCGGCGAAGGGGCACCGAGGTACATTCTTTCCTACCGTCCCGAGCCGCCAACACCGGAGTACGCCTACGTCATCGTCAATGCCAGCAGCAGGGATATTCTGGAGACGCAACTGATACCGCCAATCCGGGAATTCCTCGAAAACAATTTCCCCGGGCTAAAACCAACCGTACGGCCATTGCCGCTGGGGCCGCCTGCCTGGCCGCCGGTTGAGATCAGAGTATCGGGCAGGGACAGCGATCAGTTATTTGAGATCGTGGATAAGGTCCGGCGCCAGCTGGCTGAAATTCCCGGAACTCGGCAGATCTCCGATGACTGGGGCGCGAGAATAAAGAAAATTGTTGTCGAGATTGACGCAACCCGCGCCAGGCTCGCGGGCGTCAGTCATCAGGACATTGCGATCTCACTACAGACCTTCCTGTCGGGTGTCGAAGTGGCTGAGTACCGGGAGGAAGACAAGCTGATACCGATAGTCTTGCGCTCGCGAGCCGCGCAGGCTACCGAGCTGGGTGTGGTGCAGTCGATCAATGTTTTCTCGCAGGCTACCGGCAGGTCGGTTCCCCTGAGTCAGGTTGCCGAGGCGAAAATGATATGGGAGCCAGGAATAATCCGGAGGCGGGATCGCCTGCGGACTGTAACGGTATCGTCTCTTCTAGACCCAGGGTATACAGCAGCCGGGATCAACCAGGCCATTGAACCCTGGCTGGACCAGGAATCGGCCGACTGGGGATTTGGCTTTGGCTGGGAATTCGGCGGTGTCATGGAGAAATCCGTGGAGTCCAGTCAGTCGATCAATGAAAAACTGCCAATCGCCGGTTTGATAATCCTGATATTGCTGGTTAGCCAGTTTAATTCCCTGCGCAAGCCGGCGATTATTCTAATGACGATTCCCTTGTCGATTATTGGCGTAATTATCGGTCTGCTGGTTGCACGTTCCTATTTTGGTTTTATTACCTTGCTTGGTGTTATTTCTCTGGCAGGTATTGTGATCAATAACGCTATCGTGTTGATTGACCGCATAAGCCTGGAAGAAGCCGACCCAAACAACACTCCACAGGACGCAATTGTCAACGCGGCTCAGCGGAGGATTCGTCCCATCCTGCTGACGACGACGACGACTGTGGCCGGCATGATTCCGTTATGGCTGGGCGGTGGACCGATGTGGGAGCCACTGGCGATAGCTATTATTTTTGGCCTGCTGTTTGCGACCTTGCTAACGTTGATCGTCATACCCGTCTTGTACAGCCTGCTGTTCAAAGTCAGTTTTGCCAATTACGCCTGATCGGTTGCCATGGCTTCACAACTGCAGACGGATCGCCGCAGAAACATGGCGGGCCTTTTCTCTCGCGCTGTCGATCGACTCATCCAGTGCCAGCGCGACGCCCATACGGCGTTTCCCATGGACTTCGGGTTTGCCAAACAAACGCAATTTTGTGTCGGGTTGTGCCAGAGCCGGGTCGAATCCCGAATAAGTCACGCCATGCGAGTCGCCTTCCGCGAGAATGACGCAGGACGCAGACGGACCGTGCTGGCGAATCTCAGGAACAGGCAGACCGAGTACCGCCCTGACGTGCAGAGCGAACTGCGACAGGTCCTGCGAAATCATCGTTACCATGCCAGTGTCGTGTGGCCGTGGCGATACTTCACTAAAAAATACTCGATCGCCTTTGACGAACAATTCAACACCAAAAATTCCTCGCCCGCCCAGTTGCCCTGTGACCGTCGAGGCAATTTCCTGCGCCTCTTTCAACGCTGCAGCGGACATCTCTTGTGGCTGCCAGGATTCGCGATAGTCACCATCGATCTGCATATGCCCAACCGGGGCACAGAAGCTGGTGCCGCCAATATGGCGGACCGTTAACAACGTTATTTCGTAATCGAAATCTATAAACCCTTCGACTATGACCCGCCCCGCACCGGTACGCCCTCCGTGCTGCGAATGTTTCCATGCATTATCGATGTCTGATTCGCTGCGGACGGTGCTTTGCCCTTTTCCCGACGAACTCATCACGGGCTTGATGACACAGGGGATCCCAATTTCTCCGATCGCCTGCCGGTATTCTTTTTCTGTATCGGCGAAACGGTATGGCGAAGTTGCAATACCCAGGGTCTCCGCGGCAAGGCGACGTATGCCTTCCCGATCCATGGTCAGACATGTGGCCATCGCGGTCGGGATAATGTGGAATCCTTCCTTTTCAAGCTCCAGCAGGACCGGCGTAGCGATAGCTTCTATTTCCGGAACCACATAGTCCGGTTGCTCGCTCATGATGACGTCCCTCAATGCATCAGGATCCAGCATGTCGATGACGTGACTGCGGTTAGCGACCAGCATGGCGGGTGCGTTTGCGTAGCGATCGACTGCGATGACTTCAACACCGAATCGCTGAGCTTCTATAGCGACTTCTTTGCCGAGTTCGCCGGACCCCAGCAGCATCAATCGTGTCGCCTGGCTGGTCAACGGCGTGCCTATCGTGGTCATCCGGACTCCTGGAAACCGGGTTGCAGACGGATAATGCATCATTGAGGCGAACCCCGTCCAAGATTAGGTTTTCGGCCCACTGGCCGGAGGTTCCGAAATCCGTGTTACGATTCGAAGCCCTTTTGGCCGGCCGGCCAACTGAAGAAGACGTAGATTGGGGCAATGATGAATAAAACGACGCTGATAATTACGCTGCTGGTGTTACTCACGGCCTGCAGTCCGCCAGGAGGAAGCGGCAGAGGTGATGACCCCCGCGTTGCTCCGAATCCGGATCCCTTCCCGTCGACGTATCGGCCTCTGCCTTCAGAAACGATGCTGATCAGGGGGGCGACAATTTTCACCGGGGATGGCGGCCGTATAGACGATGGTGACCTGTTGGTACGCGACGGAAAAATTGCGGAGCTGGGACAGAATCTGGTCCTGCCGGACGGAGCGATGGAAATCGACGCTTCGGGAAAATGGCTGACACCGGGCATCATCGACACCCATTCGCACCTGGGCGTCTACGCTTCGCCGGGCGTCGCAGCGCAGTCGGACGGAAATGAGGCGACCGCGCCGGTAACGGCGGAAGTGTGGGCCGAGCATTCGGTCAATCCGAAGGACCCGGGATTCGCCGCGGCACTGGCGGGCGGCGTCACCAGCATGCAGATTTTGCCGGGCTCAGCCAATCTGATCGGCGGGCGAAGCGTAACCGTCAAGAATGTTCCATCGCGGACAACGCAGGGTATGAAATTTCCAGGTGCGCCATACGGGCTAAAAATGGCCTGTGGCGAGAATCCGAAACGGGTTTATGGCGCCGAGCGTCAGTTGGCTCCCAGCACCGGAATGGGCAACGTGGCCGGTTATCGGGCAGCTTGGATAGAGGCCAGTGCGTATAACGAGGCCTGGCAGGATTACCTCAGCGACAAATCGGATGAAAAACCGGTTCGTGATCTCAAGCTGGAGACGCTTGCCGGTGTTCTGAATGGTGAGATACTCGTTCACAACCACTGTTATCGTGCCGATGAAATGGCGACCATGATCGATATCGCCAAAGAGTTCGGTTACTCGATCGCCTCTTTCCATCATGCCGTCGAGGCCTACAAGGTGGCCGACTTGCTCGCGGAAAATAACATCTGCGCATCGATGTGGGCTGATTGGTGGGGGTTTAAGATAGAGGCATACGATGGAGTCAGGGAGAATATCGCGCTGGTGGATAAGGCCGGGGGGTGCGCCATCGTGCATTCGGATTCGTCGTCAGGCATTCAACGCCTGAACCAGGAAGCCGCAAAGGTTATCGCCGCGGCCAATCGCAATGGCATACCGGTTCTGGAGGAGCAGGCGATGAGATGGCTCACGGAAAATCCTGCGAAAGCGTTGGGAATAGACGACCAGACAGGAACCCTGGCGGCCGGAAAAAATGCCGATCTCGTAATCTGGGATGGCAACCCGTTCAGCGTATACAGCCACGCCGAAAATGTTTTTGTAGATGGGGCGCTGGTATATGACCGAAATGACCCGGCTCGTCAGCCGAGGTCGGATTTTTTACTCGGCATCATGGAAATTGACGGAGAGATCAGATGAGGGCACGAAAAAATTATTTTGCTGCGTCACTCCTTTTATGTTCTGTTTTACCAGGGGTTGCCTATGCCGAAGCGCTCATAATTACCGGTGCACGCATTCATACAATGAGTGATCAAGGCACGCTGAGTGATGCGACCGTACTGGTTGAAAACGGTCGCATCGTGGCAGTGGGCAATAACGTAGACATTCCGGACGGCGCGACACTGATAGATGGGAGTGGCCGGGTGGTTACGCCTGGGTTTTTCGATGCGTACAGTTATTTCGGCGTCGCCGAAATTTCATTGATAGAGCAGACGGTCGATGTTTTCCAATCCGACGATCGCTTCACAGCTTCCTTCGAGTTGGGCGACGTCATCAATCCCAGGTCGACGCTGATCCCGATCAATCGCATCGAGGGGGTAACCCGGGCGATGGTCGCACCGCACTCGCGATCTACTCCTGAGCCTGGCGCATCGCCGATCACGGGTCTGGGTACGGTCATTCATCTTGGTTCGACGGAAAATTTTATCGTGGCGAGAAACAGCGCCCTGTTTGTCGAGCTGGGTGAAACGGGGGCGGCCTTGAGTGGAGGGTCGCGCGCCAACACGCTGTTGCTGTTGCGCGAGGCATTGCAGGACGCGCGAGATTTAGCAGCCAACCGGAGCCAGTATGACCAGGGCGCCCGGCGACCATATCGACTGGGCCGACTTGATCTCGAGGTTTTGATTAGCGCGCTGAATGGCCAAATCCCGCTTGTGGCATCGGTTCATCGGGCTAGCGATATCGAAGCGGCGCTGAGACTGGCGGACGAATTCGGGATACGCCTGATTATCAATGGTGGTGCAGAGGCATGGGTGGTTGCCGAGAAACTATCATTGGCGCAGGTGCCCGTTATTCTTGATCCTCTGAATAATCTTCCGCGCAGTTTCGAGTCATTGGGGTCTACGCTGGAGAATTCGGCACGACTCGAAGCCGCCGGGGTGACTGTGGCTTTCTCATCGGGTAATTCGCATAACTCTCGCAACATGAAACAGGCGGCAGGCGTTGCGGTTGCCAATGGTCTGGATTATGAGGCGGCTCTTAAGGGATTGACCATTAATCCGGCCAGAATGTATGGCGTCGATGAGAAATACGGAACCATCGCTCCCGGGATGGATGCAGACCTGGTGGTCTGGAGCGGTGATCCGCTGGAGGTAACGACATTTGCCGACATGGTCCTGATCAAGGGAAGGCTGATTCCGATGGTTAGTCGATCGACCTTGCTATTCGAGCGTTACAAAGAGCTCGGAGGTGAGTTGCCGCCAGCTTACAGAAACTGACTGGCAGGCAGTGGCGATAAACGATAAAGAATCCTTGTGGAACCTGCTGGGGCATCTCTTCAAGGCACACCCATGTCTATGGCCGCGATGAAAGCTATGAAGTCATACGCCGGGCGAACAATGATTATCTAAAACGGTTTTCCAGGCTTGAAATCTTGCTAAAAGACTCGTTGCCCGGCAGTTAATCACGCAGACGATGCGAATCGGTTGGTTCTTATAAAACCGGCGAGCCACCTGTTCTGCGGATTCCCTGTGGTAGCCCGCCCGCCTCGATGGCTGGGATAAAAGCCAGCGATGTGAGGTTTTGGTCAGCGGGCAGCACCGTCACTGTTATGAACGACTGTTTTCCAGGTTTCGTTTCCGGCCCAGTTCGTCCTGTAAATTATGCTTGCGCAGCAATCCGCGTAGCTGGTGATAACTCAGACCCAGTAACCTGGCAGCCTCTGGTTGGCGGAATCTCGCCTTCTTCATCGCTTCACGAACCAGTTTTTCTTCCAGGTTTCCGACGGTACTTTTCAGATCGACCGGGAAATGAGTGCTTGTCGAGGCTGCTTTTATACCGGTGATGTCGGTCGCTGGCGCATGCTTTGCACCGGGGATCCGGCGTCGGGGCATCGGCATCCGTCCGGGTACATAAGGCGAGTCGAATGGGTCAAATATAATTTGCGTTACTGGTTTATCGGGCTTTTCGGCGCGATACACTGATCGCTCGATCGTATGCTTCAATTCCCTGACGTTGCCAGGCCACGGGTAGCTCAGCAACGCGGAGGCGGCCCGATGCGAAAATCCCGGGAAAAAATCTCGTTTAAGCTCGCTGGTGATTGTCACTGCAAAATAATTGGCGAGCGGCAGAATATCTTCTTTCCTGGCGCGCAAAGGAGGAACGGCGATAACATCGAACGCAAGTCTGTCCAGCAGGTCCGGCCGGAACCGGTTGCTGAGTACCAGCGCCGGAAGGTCCTCGTTACTTGCGCCAACGATACGGACATCGACATGAATGGTTTTGGAACCACCGACTCGCTCGAATTCGCCGTACTCGATCACTCGCAGGATTTTCTCCTGCATGCGCAGAGAGACCGTTGACAATTCGTCCAAAAACAAAGTGCCCTCATGCGCTCTTTCAAAACAACCGATATGAGTGCCCGTGGCGCCGGTGAACGAGCCCGCCTGATGGCCGAACAATTCGCTTTCGAGAATGCCTTCTGTTATTGCGGCACAATTGAGTTTTATCAGCGATTGCTCCCATCGCCCGGATAAATAATGCAAGCGGTTCGCAATGAGTTCCTTGCCGGTACCGCGTTCGCCAATGATCAGCACCGGTTTTGTCAGATCAGCGGCACGTGATACGTGCTCCAGCATTTCGACAAATGCCGGTGCTTCGCCAATGATCGGCGTTGTCTCTGGCCCGCGAATCGTCATACCGGTAAAAATAGCGAATAAATGGTGTAAAAATCAATAAATTCGTAAAAATAACTAAATTAATTGTTAATATTTAATCTCGATTTTTGGATTTAATTCTTTAAAAACAGTCGATTATTGCCATATTTCATTTTTGGCACGTTTCTCGCATTATATTGACCGGGCGAAGAATTATTGGGGCGAAAGCCCTTTCAGAGGACAGTCTTATGGGCATTTTTTCAAGATTCAGCGACATCGTGAATTCGAACATCAATTCCATCCTGGACAAGGCAGAGGATCCGGAAAAGCTGGTGCGCCTGATGATTCAGGAGATGGAGGACACGCTGGTCGAAGTCCGATCGGCCGCGGCCCGGGCGATTGCCGATAAGAAGGGTTTGAACCGCAAACTGGCTTTGCTGGAAAGTGAAGAAAAGGAATGGCGGGACAAGGCGGAACTTGCGGTCAGCAAAGGTCGGGACGATCTTGCCAAGGCTGCGCTGGCCGAGAAGGCCCGGGCAGCCGAAGCCGTGACGGGTTTACGCGAACAATATACCCTGATCGAAGAGGGGCTGGCCAAACTGAATGACGATATAGCGCGGTTGGAAGAGAAAATTGCGGATGCAAAGAACAGGCAGAAGGCCCTTCTGCTTAGACACCGCACGGCAGGTAACCGGCTCGAGCTACGGAAAAAAATTCATGACTACAAGATCGAAGACGCCCTGGTTCGTTTTGAGCATTTCGAACGCAAGATGGAAAGCATGGAGGGACGAGTCGAAGCCTACGACCTGGGCCTGCCAAAAGACCTGAGTCGGGAACTGGCCGATCTGGAGACCTCCGATGCGATAGAAGGAGAGCTGGCGGAATTGAAAAAAAGAGTCCTGAAGCAGGAGAAATCAGCCTGACGGTTTTTACTCTGAAACGGGAATACTGAATGTTTGAGACACTGGCACTCGTCGCGTTACTGGTTATTGCCCCGCTGGCGATAATTTTGCATTACGTTACCAGGTGGAAGCAGTCGGGCGTACTCAGCGGCGCAGACGAAAAATTACTACAAGACCTATGGGATATTGCGCAGCGCATGGAAAGCCGCGTCAATACACTGGAAACCATTCTCGACGATGAGATTCCTGACTGGAGGAGAAAAGCGTGAATGGGGGGCAAGCGTATCGAGGAGGAACACATATGCTTTACAGGGATCGGGAAAATGGCATGCTACTTGGAGTCTGCGCCGGGCTGGCCGAACGATTTGAACTCAACGTACTGGGTGTTCGCATCCTGGCGGTCGTTGCACTAATTTGTTTCGCTTTCTGGCCCGTGGCCATCGCGTACCTGGCTTTCGGTCTGTTGCTGAGAGACAGACCACTGTATTACTGTGGGCCCGACCGCGAACGCAGTTTTTGGCGTAGCGCCGAAAGGGAATCGGAATAAAGTGACCCACGAACAGGAGTTTCCAACCCGACGATTTTTCCGTGATCCAAAACACGGAATATTCGGCGGCGTCTGTGCGGGCATCGCCAATTACTTTGGCTTTGATGTTACCGCAGTAAGAATCATCACATTTTGCTGCATGCTTTTTTTCCAGACATTGATTCTGGTTTATATTTTGCTCGTCTTCATCGTGCCGCGCCAGCCAAATACACCGGAAAGAACAGCAGCGGAAAGAGCTTTCGATCGGGCGATTAGACGCGCGCCGAAGGCTACATTCGCAGAGGTGAGATATCGTTTTCGCGATCTCGAGGCGCGGCTGCAAAAAATGGAGCGATATGTAACCTCGAAGTGTTTTCAACTGGACCGGGAGTTTGACAAGCTAAGAGATCAGGAGTGATTCCGGTGAGGGGGTTTTATGGATATTGACTTTTTATTGATAGCGGCTATTTTGTGTTGTTTTTTCTGTTGCCGTGGCTGGTTCCGGGTGCGGGCGAGGCCATCGGCCAGCGGTCGTTTGGAGGGCGATTCTACTGCAGCGACGACCGCAGACGACCTGCAACGACGCGTGGAAGTACTGGAGCGTATTGCCACCGATCGGAAGACCGCCCTGCGCGAGAAATTCCTTGATCTCGAGTAAACCAAATCAGCTTGCGACTAATGCCGCATGAGTAAATACGAATTTCTACTGTCTCTGGTAGCCATCTTCTGTATCGCCTGGGTTTTCAAGGAGGCGATAATTTCGCGGAGGCAGGGGAAGCGTCATCGCTGCAAGGGTCGACATGGCGGGAACGCGGAGGAAGATCTGCAGGCGGAGAGCGATGCGGCAGCGGGGCAACTGAAGGCGATGGAAAAGCGTATCAAGGTGCTCGAAAAAATCATTACCGATCGCGAAACGGATCTGCGCGACAAGTTTCGCGATCTGGAGAATAAACGGGACGAGTGAACCAGTGACAAAACAGTACTGTCGTCAACAAACGCGCCGTCCGGCGTGATCAGGATGCAGCCCTTACTCGCAGACCATGCTCTCGCCACTGGGCCTGCACCAGCGCGGCCAGCCGTTTTCAAGCCAATAATCTTGCAGATTCAGGTCCTGCAGCAGTGCTGCCGTTCCAGGCATCGTCCTGATATAGGCATACCTGGGAAACCACAAAATCGAGACCATCGCGGGGGCGCTGACGAACAGCGTCTGCAACAGATCCAGAGCCTTCGGCGAGCGCACAATCGCAAGCGGACCGACGGCAACACCGCGCCCAAAGTTGGCTTTCGCGTTCAGGGCCCAGTCTATGACCTCACTCTCGAGTCGATCGTTACCGCGGGCTGCATAGGCGAGGCTAGTGGGCTGGAACGGCTCGATTCGCATAGCCTTGTGCCAGCGATCCATAGCTTCGGCGGCCGATTCTATGTCCCCGCGCGCTTCATAAATCTCAGCCAGGACCATCGCTGAGAACAAGTGACCCAGATCCTGGGCCCGGATTGCGTATCGCTCAGCTTCCTCGACTTCTCCGTTCAACAACAACGCCACGGCCAGCCAGGAACTGTTGACGCCGGTTCCGGGCGCCAGTTCCACTGCCTTGCGCAAGGCCTGTTCCGCCTTGTCCGTATATCCGATCTTAAGCAGCTGGATGCCTTGCCAAAGGTAGGCCGACGGCTCGCCGGGGTTTTGTGCGATCGCCCGGTCGAAATGCTCCATGGAGTCCGCCCAGCGAAACTGATCTGCCGCAACCAGGCCAAGGACGGCCAGTGGTTCGGCCTGGTCAGGCCTTAACTCCAGCGATTTCTCAGCGGCTTCGCGGGCATCAATGTGTGCCTTTTGCCGGTTCATTGGCAGATAGTCCGGATAAACGATATAGGTGGCAGCCAGTCCGGACCAGGCGGCCGCGTATTCCGGATCGGCCTGAACCACCTCCTTGAACCGGGCCAACGCCTTCTCCAGGTCATCACCGCGCCGATACAGAAAGTGACGGCCCTGCAAATACAATTGGTAAGCTTCGACGCTGCGCGATGGCGGCCGGTTATCCGCCACAGCGGCGGCGGCATCGCCGACATCTCCGACCGAGAGCGTTTCCTGAATCGCGCGTAGGATTTTTTGCGCGATCTCGTCCTGTACGGCAAAAATATCCTCGAGGTCCCGGTCAAAGGTTTCCGACCAAAGATGGGTATCGGTATCGACATCGATGAGTTGCGCAGTGATACGCACCCGGCCGCCGGCCTTGCGTACGCTGCCTTCCAGGATATGGTCTACGCTCAGGGCGCTGGCTATCTCGGCAATATTCATATGCTGGTTTTTAAAGGCGAAAGAGGATGTTCGTGACGGGACCCTAAGCCCCTTGATTCTGACCAGGACATTAAGGAGTTCTTCGGATATGCCATCGCTGAAATACTCGTTGTCCTTGTCACTACTCATATTGACAAAAGGAAGAACCGCGACCGATATATCATCGCTTTGCGCAGCGGCAGCTTCAGAAACCGTCGGGCTTTTTCCCGGGTTGACCGGCTGATCCATCGAAATTCTGGGTTCCAGAAAAAAGTAAACTACGGCAACCAGCAACAGGCCGATAATAATGAAATCAATGCGCCTGCCGGTTCGAAGAGTGATCGACTGGCTGCGGTCGACCTCCGCTTCGCGTTTCAGCCCCTCCGGAGTCAATTCGAAGGCCCATGCGAAGATCAACGCGAAAGGAAAACCGAGCAACAGCAGGATCAGTACCAGTGACCCGGTCCATTCGGGGATGGCCAACAGCGGAAAAGCGACATCGATTACCTGGATCGCCAGCCATCCGGCGATCAGGTAAACGGTTGCGACCTTGACGACATTACGGCGGCGCAGTTCGGTATAAAAACTTTTGATCATAGACCGCTATTAAAGCTGGCTTCATCCACATTCAAGCCTAGCACTTGAACCCATTGGCTGCACTTTCGACTTGGCATGGTGCAGTATAATCATAATCAGGAGGCCCGGTTGCAAGTGATGCTGGTGATGCAGGAAACAACTGAAAAAAAACCATTAATAGTACCCCCGGTGTATCTGCTGCTATTTATCCTCGGCCAGGTGGCGATTCACCGGTTCTGGCCATTGGCGCAACTTCTTGATGGGCCGCTCCGGTACGCGGGCCTGATAATTATCGCCATCGGTATATTTTTTGCGGGCTGGGGAGTCCGCTCCTTCGTAAAGGCGGATACGGCGTACAGGCCTATGGAAGAGTCGACGGCGCTGGTGACGCATGGTTTGTACAGGCACACCCGAAATCCGATGTATCTGGGCATGATCCTGGTTCTGATGGGCGTCTGCTTGTTGCTGGGCAGCCTGTCGCCGTGGCTGCTTGTTCCCGGATTCTTTTTGACCATCCGAACGGTGTTTGTCATTCCTGAAGAGGCGATGATGGAAAGAATCTTCGGCGACGAATACAGGGCCTATAAGGCCAAAGTGAGACGCTGGATTTGACCCACCGTCAAAATAACAGGCGCCTTCTCATATTGCCGGTGGATATTGAAAAACCAGCGGCGTAATTTTCGGTCAGAGCAAGTGAGCTGGACGGTAGCAGGTGGGGAGATTTGTCTTGGTGACGCAAAAAGATGTCTTGGATTTCTGGTTCGGAGACCAGCCTGATGATGCGGCTGTGGCTAATCAACAACAGTCGACGTGGTGGTCAAAGAATCCCGATATCGACAAGATGATCGCGCTCAAGTTTTTGCAGTCACTCGAGGACGCACGCGCCGGCGATCTGTCGGATTGGGAGGACTCGGCACAGGGTTTGCTCGCACTGATCATTCTCGTTGACCAATTCAGCCGAAATATCTATAGAGGCGACCCGCGCTGTTTTTCCCGTGATCATTTGGCACGCCGCTGGTGCCGCATGTTGATCGATAGCGATATGAATCAGGATTTGCGACCGATCGAGCGCGTGTTCGCATACTTGCCGCTTGAACATTCTGAAGACATGGGCGATCAGGACGAGTGCTTGGCGCTATTTACCGTTCTCTTCGAGCAGTCGCCGGATAATCACCGGAAGACCTTTAAGTCCTATCTCGATTTCGCACATGCGCATCGGAATATTATCGTGAGATTTGGCCGATATCCGCATAGAAATAGCATTCTCGGTCGCCAGTCTACGGCACAGGAAAGGGAATTTCTGGAGCAGCCCGGATCATCTTTTTGAAGCGTGGGCGAGTCCTTACAATTTGACACTGCCGGCGCATTTCCCCCGATCGACCCACGAACGACAAAAAGAGTGATAAGTTACGTGTCTATTGATGAGTCACCGAAAAACTTTTTCCATCGAGGGAATGCCTGGCACTTGCCAGAATGTTTCGGCACGGTCGCTCGCATCATTCCGAGAGAAGCAGTGAGCATATTAAAATATTGTTTATCATTATTGGTTGCCGGGTTTATTGTCGCGTGTGCCGCACCGGTTAATCTTCAGGCGGAACGGCAAGCGCTTATCGCGGCAGATATTCGTTTTGACCAGCTTTCAGGAGAAATCGGGCCGGCGAAGGCTTTCTCAGCGTTTCTCGCTGTCGACGCGCTGAGTCTGCCGCGAAACGGGCCGGCGGTGACAGGTCTTGAGAATATCGCAAAAACGCTGGCCGGAGAGTACTCGCTTCGATGGGTTCCGCAGGATGCGTTCGTTTCCGAAAATGCCGATATGGGTTACACATGGGGAAATTGGCTGCTGACCGTAGCCACCGATTCGGGAGTCCTGGAGAGAAAGGGAAAATATCTCAATGTCTGGGTCAAACGGGGCGGCGAGTGGAAGGTACTGGTTGACATAGGAAACCAGGCTGACACTTTGCCGGAGTAAGAATCAGTGTGATATACGCAACCGCAAGAAAAAAAAAACGACAGGAGCCCGCCGATGAATGATCTTCCGGAACGTCGTTCGTACCAGGTGTTTGAAAACTGGATTCAGGCGATGGGCGCGGCATGGGAGGCCAGGGATAAGAACAGCTTCGCACAATTGTTCACCGAAAACGCGCATTACTACTGGACGCCATTTGACCAGGTACTTGCGGGACGTGACCAGATTGGTGGCGCGGTAGGTCAGGCATTCGCAAATCAACAAAATATCAAGTTTCGTTATAATGTCATCGACTGGTCGGACAGGGCCGGAACGGCGCACTGGCGTTGTACGTTTGATCGAGACGGCAAGCAGATAATCGTTGACGGGATACTGCGCGCCATCATCGATGAAGACGGTTTTTGCGAGGAATTCAAGGAATGGTGGCACAGCACCGAGTGAATATGAGGAGATGCCGGCATTTTGTCGTGATACTTTGCGTCGTTGGCGGCCTGACCGGATGTGCGCAATTCAACAAGCCGGATCTGGAAAGACTTTACCGTTATCAAATCGGCAATCCGGATCAGCCGCCTGTCATATTGATACCAGGGCTGCTTGGTTCTCGACTGAGTTACGTTGATGGCAAGGAGGTCTGGCCCGGAGCAATTTTCAAAATACTGTTTTCCAACTTTGACCAGCTGGCGCTGAAAATCGACCCTGTCACGCTGGAACCGGAACCGTCCGAACTCCGTGTCACCGGCTTGACCGACAGGATCGCTGGGCAGGATTATTATCGACGACTGAAAGAGGTGCTTGAATATGCCGGCGGTTTTACGGAGTCGGTTCCAGGTACGCTCGCCCGGCGTGGCGAACGGCGTTATTATGTTTTGGCATACGACTGGCGGCAGGACAATCTGACGGCAGTTAGAAAACTTGACTCCTTAATCGAAGCCATTCGGCGCGATTATCAGGATCCCGATCTCGAAGTTGACGTTATTGCTCATAGTATGGGTGGGATGATAACGCGCTATTACATTCGCTATGGAACTGGGGACGAGATGACCGACAATGAATTTCCGGTTACCAACTATGGCGCATCACGAATTCGTCGGGCAATATTGTTGGGCACGGCAAATCTTGGATCAACGAGTGCGGTTAAGGCGATTATCAACGGCGAGAAATGGGGTCTTGGCGGACTATCGCCAGAGCTAATCGCTACCTGGCCGAGCAGCTACCAATTGCTTCCTCACCCGATCAACCAGTGGTTGATTTCTGTGGGCGGAGAGCCGCTGAATCGCGATTTTTTCGACGTCGAGACCTGGCGCCGTTTTCAGTTTTCGATTTTCGACCCCAAAGTCGAAAAAGACATTATTTCTCGTTTTAAGAACTCACAGGACGGGCTCGAATATCTCCAGTTACTACAGTCATATTTCGCAAAAAATCTTGAAAGGGCAAGACGCTTCGTCTGGTCACTGACGGTTAAGGCACCACAACCAGACGTAAAGCTGATCGTTTTTGGCGGCGACTGCCGGCTGACCCCGGCGCGGTTTCTGGTGGAAGAAATTGACGGCAAGTCAGTGCTGCGTTATTCGCCCAGTCAGATACGTTACCCGCAAAAATCCGTAAATTATGACCGCCTTATGTTGGAGCCAGGGGACGGCAGGGTTACCAAGGCGTCATTGTTAGCCAGACAGACTCACGACCCGACCGTCCAGCGACACAAATGGAGTTTTATCGACATTGAATATTCGTTTTTTCTTTGCGAGAAACACAGCAGATTGACCGGCAACGCCAGTTTTCAGGACAACCTTCTTCACACTATTCTCAGCATTGACGAAGACACATCACGAGTTGGAGCGGAGCCATAAGTTCCGGATTACTGTGACTTTCTGCGGCGATACACCCAGGGCGGAATTCGCTGACTGTCCGGCAGGCTCCATAAACCAAGTCGTTGCTGCCGAGCCTTTTTCTGCA
>CAZMOM010000007.1:0-15870 GCA_964568075.1 uncultured Gammaproteobacteria bacterium | reverse complement strand
GGTGATCAACTTTTCATCTTCGGAATATTTTACATACACCCATGCAAGCCCCTCGCCCACCATCCATGCATTTACGTGCAGTTGATCGCTGAGACGGTAAATGTGAGCGACGATGCGCCCATAGGCGTCAATATCATAAATTTCTATGCGGACCGGTTCGCCGCCGATCAGGTTTGTCAACTCATTTCGTGACACATCGCTGTATGGCTGACTTTTCTCCGGCGCATCAATTTCTGCAAGGCGAATCTCGACCGAACGATTTGCACTAATTTTGACGATCAAACTGTCGCCATCAAATACCCTCGACACAATACCGGAGTTTTTTTCCTGTAATGCGCTGGGGCCGGTGAGGAGACCCAGAACCAATATGATAAACAGAAATCGCTTCATGAGCCCGTGACCAGCACTGCCGCACCGGACAGTTGACCATTCCGGAGCATTTCCAGCGCCTCATTTGCCTGCTCGAGATCGAAAGTTTTCACTCGCGTATGTATCGGCACAAGCGGGGCAATCTCCAGGAATTCTCTTGCGTCGGCCCGGGTCAGGTTGGCGACTGAGCGGAGAACTCTCTCACCCCACAATTTATCGTACGAAAAGGATGGAATGTCGCTCATATGAATCCCGCCGCAAATAATCTGACCACCTTTGCGAACCCGGGACATTGCTATCGGAACCAACGCCCCTTCCGGAGCAAAAATTATAGCAGCGTCCAGTTCCACACCCGGATTATCATCGGATCCACCCGCCCAGACCGCGCCCATTGATCGGGCGAAATTCTGTGCATTTGTGTCGTTGCTTCGGGTAAATGCGAAAATTGTTCGACCCTGGTGCAAAGCGACTTGGGTGACGATATGCGCAGCTGCACCAAAACCGTAAATACCGATATTTTTACTCGCTCCCGTCATTCGTAAACAGCGGTAACCGATCAACCCGGCACACAACAGTGGCGCCGCCTGCTCATCGCTGAACTGATGCGGAATCTGAAAACAATATCGGTTATCGGCGATGACGTAGTCGGCGAAGCCCCCATCGTACTGGTAGCCCGTAAACCTCGCGTTGTCACAGAGATTCTCTTTTTGCTCACGACAATAAGGGCATCGTCCGCAGCTGTAGCCGAGCCAGGGTACGCCCAGGCGCGCGCCTTCTTCAATGACAACAGCATCGCCCCAGGCGATCGCTCGCCCGACGATCTCGTGACCGGGAACGATGGGGTACTGGATATTCGGAAGCTCGCCATCAACCAAATGCAAATCCGTTCTGCAGACAGCGCATGCGCTGACTCTGATCAGAATCTCACCCGGTCCCGGTTTCGGAATGGATCTTTTTTCGAGTTGCAATGGCTGGCGCTCGCCTTTCAGGACCATAGCCCGGGCAGGTTTTTCGGAACTACCGGACACGCGTTACCCTCCGCTTCAATATTCCAATATTAACCGGTAGCGACAGGCAATTCAGGCAATTCAGGCAATTCAGGCAAACAGAATCTGATGTTTGCTGGTGCCATCATTTTGCGATTTAAGCTGATCGAGAAATTCCTCGCCACTGATGGATTCGCCGAATAAATGCCCCTGAGCATAGGTGCAATTAAATTCGCGTAACAGTCGCAGCTGCTCTTTGTTCTCGACTCCCTCGGCGACAACCTCCAGGCCCAGATTTCTGCCCATTTCTATGATCGTCTTGACCATAGCCGCGTCGTTGCAATCGATATCTGCATTGCGAACAAAACTTTGGTCGATCTTTATAGTAGAGATCGGAAATTCCTTCAGCGAACTCAGTGATGAGTACCCGGTGCCAAAATCGTCTATCGCAAGGTGCAGGCCCATGGCGTAGAGTTCATCGAGAATACGCACCGTCCTCGGTGCGTCGTGCATCAATGTTGTTTCTGTTAGCTCCAGTTCCAAAGATGCCGGTGATATATTCGTTTCCCTTAAAATAGTTCTGATGCGTTCAAGTACGCCGGGCTGCATGAGCTGCTTCAATGACAAATTTACCGCGACCCTGCCGGGCGATGGCACATACTCCTGCCAGCGTTTGTAATCATTACATACCTTGCGCAGAACCCAGTCTCCGATCGCGGTGATCATGCTGCCCTCTTCCGCAAGCGGAATAAACTGGGAAGGGGGAATGTCTCCGTGTCCTGGAAGCCGCCAGCGCAACAAGGCCTCGGCACCGGCAATCTTTCCATTCCTCAAATCAAAAGTCGGTTGATAGCGGATGATCAGCTCGTCTCTTTCCAGTGCCCTGCGTAATTTATTTTTTAGCATCAGCCGCTCGACCGCTGCGGCATTCATTTCCGGCAGATATAGTTGACAACTGTTGCCGCCATGCTGCTTCGCGTGATACATGGCTGCATCGGCATTGCGAATAAGGTCGATGACATTATCTGCGTCCTTCGGGTAACAGGCGATACCGACCGTGCCGGTGATGAAAGCCTCCGAATCCTGCACATAGAAGGCTTCGGAAACCCGGTCGAGTATCAGACGCGCAATGTCTGCTGCCCGGTATCGCGCCTCTTTGTCGTTGGCAAATCCCTCCAGAATGACTCCGAACTCATCGCCAGCCAGACGCCCCACGGTAACATTCTCACCGAGCGCGTCCTGCAATCTTTGTGCGATTATTTCCAGGCAATGATCGCCAGCTGCGTGACCAAAAGTGTCGTTGACTTCCTTAAAGTGATCCATATCCAGGTAAAGCATCGCAAGCTCCAGCTTGCTTCGTTTGGCCCTGGCTATCCCTCTTTGCAGCAGGTGCTGGAATTGCATGCGGTTTGGGATTCGAGTTAGAGCGTCGTAGCGTGCCAGGTAACGAATCCGTCTTTCAGCACGCTTACGATCACTGATATTTCGGGCGATATAAATATTGCCCTGAAATTGGGGATCGGCCGCGCTGACCACCGAACAGGAAACCGAGACCGGAATACGCTGGCCGTCTCGGGAACAAAAAACGGTGTCTGTCGCGTCAGTACTCGAAGCACCCAAAGGAAATACACTTTTTCTGTCCGGGCTGACCAGACGCCGTATGGGCATCTCCTTTAATTCACTTTCCTTGTAGCCCAGTAATTTGCAGGCGGCGATGTTCACTCGTTTTATCAGCCCGTTTGATGATGTTACGAGCACCGCATCATTGATGCTGTCGAGAATGACGTTCAGATGGTAGGTCGGGTCCACGAGGCCGGTCAGATTTTTTCGAAGTGTATCCAGCTGCTGTCCCAGCGACTGTATTTCAGGATCGTGAATGCTCAAAGATTGACTGCTGAAATCGTGGTGTGCCAGTTTCGAAACGGCATCTGTTATCGAATTAATATCCTGATGCTGGCGTTTCGCGATTCTCCATGCCAAAACGACGCCCGGCAAGGAAATCACGATTAGACCAGGAAACGCGATTAGCCATAGCTGCCGAATACCGAATGCCGACCATGAATCCGGATGCAGATAGAGCCATCCGAGCCCGGTTGCCACCAACAATGCCGGTAGTAGTGCAATCGAAAGAAAATATTTTTTCAGCGGTAGTTTTCGCATGGTGTTATGTATGGCAGGGGATTGGCCTATTCACATTGCTACAGGCCAGGCAAACTGATCCATGCGGCAAACGACGTCCTGGATTCGCTGCTATGTCCTTGTTCCTGAACGCCGTGGTGTTGTTGTGACGGCTGCTACCGGTTCATTGTCCTGCCGTTCTCCGGCATGTCTTATTCAAGGAACAGGAAAACATAATTACCCCAAAGTGGCCAGTCAGGTTGCCGCACAGTAAAGGCTGGTCCCCGGAAAAGCACATTATTTCATGTTAACAGGGGCCGGAAACCGGCTACTGCACCGCAAAATCGATAGTGCAGCTGTGTTTACTGACGCTGTTCTCCGCAGCTTGTCTCGCTTTACGGTCGATAGAACGAATGATCCCTTGCCAAAAATCCTCGCGAGGTCTATCTATATTGCACGAACAAGAAATCGGAATCAGGATGGGGCAAACATGAAAAGACAGTTGCAGGTATTTCTGGCAGGAATCTGCCTGACCGCGTGCAGTGGTGGTGAGCCTCCTCCTGATTCGTCGATGGCAGCGGGCGCCGATTCCGGAACGGCGCAGGCCACCGATTCGGTTGAGGCACTGTCCGAGTATCAGGCAGCAGTGGCGAATGAGACGCGATCCGAATCCGACCGGGCGAGAGATAAGTTTCGAAAACCGGCAGAAGTTCTCGAGTTTTTCCATGTTGAGTCCGGCATGACGGTTCTGGATATGTTTTCCGGTGGCGGTTATTACGCGGAAATTCTTTCTCATCTTGTTGGGTCTGACGGGAAAGTGTACGCACAGAACAACCAAGCCTATGTGAATTATGCCAGCGATGAACTCACAGCACGTTACATCGACGGTCGGTTACTCAATGTAGAGCGGGTCAATGTCGAAGTCGAAGACGTGGCCTTACCGGCCAATTCCGTGGACGTGGCATTGCTGGTGCTGTCGTATCATGATCTTTATTACAAGCCCGGGGATGGTTCATGGCCCGACGTAGATGGCCCTCGGATGTTGTCGGACATGTACCGCTTTCTAAAACCGGGCGGCGTACTCGGTGTTGTGGATCATGATGCCAATTCCGGGCTGAATAAAATAGAAACTGCCACACGCTTGCATCGCATCCAAATGATGATTGCACGGTGCGAGATTGAGGCTGCGGGTTTCGCCTTCGACGGATCATCGGATGTGCTGAGAAACCCGGAAGACGATCGCGACAAACCAATGTTCGCAGAAGGCATTCTTGGTAAAACCGACCGGTTTGTGCTTCGATTCCACAAGCCCATTGACGGTAGCGAGGAAGGAACGCTGTCGGGCGAATGTGTCCTGACCGAGTCAGGCTAAATAGCCACCGTCCACCGGCAGGCACACGCCAGTCACATAAGAAGACGCCGGCGAGACAAGATAGAGGATTGCTGCGGCTATTTCGGCCGGTTGCGCAATTCGGCTCATCGGTACCTGGCTGAGAAAACCTTTGAGCATGTTCTCGTCACTGGTCAGGGCCGATGCGAAATGTGTGTCCGTCAGGCCGGGAAGTACAGCATTCACACGGATATCATCCGCAGCGAATTCTTTAGCCATTGCCTGGGCCATCGACATTAACGCTGCTTTGCTGACTGAGTAGATTCCCTGCCAGTGTCCGGCACGAACACCGTTGACCGATGAAACAAAGACGATGTTCCCCCCGCCTTTCTTCTTCATGAGTTTAGCTGTCTCGCGCGCCAGATAAAAACTGCCGCGTATGTTGACCTCGATTACCTTGTCGACCGCGTCCATGCTGGCCTCAAGCATTGGTCCGAAGTGTGGGTTAGCCGCAGCATTGCTGATCAAGATGTCTGGTGTTCCCGGCATTTTCGCGAGCGACGCCAGGAGTTTATCAATGTCCTGCGTTTTCCCGGCGTGGCTACAGATCGCCGTAACCTGACCCCCAGCCGAGCGAATCGTTTCGGCCGTCTCTTCGAGGTTCTCCTTTTTGCGGCTGGTAATGACCACATGCGCGCCATGCTCGGCAAGCAATCCCGCGGTGGCGGCGCCTATTCCTCTGCTGGCGCCGCTGATCAGGGCTGTTTTCCCGCTCAGATCGAACAAGGCCGAACTCATTTGCATCTCCTTTTGGCGGGTATTCGGACTGCTGGCACAGTAGAATCGAACGAGCAATATCAACATGAGAATAGCGGGATGTCGAATTGTAGTGCAAAAAGAGCCTTGATTACCGGGGCAGCCAGTGGCCTGGGAAAAGCGTTGGCGCTCAGATTTGCCCGGGCCGGCTGGCGGGTGGCGGTTTGCGATCTGGACGAACCCGGAGTTCGCCGCACGGCGAATGAAATCGATCAAGCGGGAGGCGCGGGACTGGCTGTTCGCGCCGATGTAACCAATAGTACCGACGTCGACAAATTTGCGGAATTGGTAAACCGGGAGTGGCAAGGCCTGGATGTTCTGGTCAATAACGCCGGAATAGCGGCGGTGGGGCGTGTTGACGAAACAGAAATGGATGATTGGCGGCGCGTATTTGAGATTGATTTTTTCTCCATTGTCAGTGCCACGCGGACGATGTTGCCGCTGATTTCCCGTGGCGGTCACATCGTTAATATTGCATCATTCGCTGGTCTGGCCGCTGCACCGGGCCTGGCTGCCTATAACACGGCGAAAGCGGCCGTGATCGCGTTTTCCGAGAGTTTACGGGCTGAACTGGTGGCAAATGACATCGGCGTCAGCGTGGCGTGCCCTTCTTTTTTCAAGACCAGGCTGATGGAAACCTCTGGCGCGCCTCAGGATGCAACCAGGGAAATGGTCGAAAAAATGATGGAGCGCAGCTCGATAACCGCTGATGATGTCGCAAACCAGATATTCGACTCAGTCAGCACCAGAAAATTTATGTTGATCGCACATTCGAATGCCCGCTGGCACTGGCGCCTGAAAAGATTTTTTCCCGAGTATTATTTTAGTCGGTTAAGAAAGTTCGCGCGCCGCGTGGGTCTTCAACACCAGTCGAGCGAAAACATAGCGGAATAAACAAATATGGCAGGTAAAGCTTTAGTCGTCGATGATTCAACCTCTGCCAGAGCCATCCTCGCCAAGCAACTTACAGATCAAGAAATTGAAGTTGACACGGTGGATTCGGGTGAGGCAGCTCTCGAATATTTGCAGAATCAGCATCCGGATGTCATTTTTATGGATCATCTCCTGCCGGGCATAGATGGCTTTGAGGCTTTGCGTGCAATAAAGGAAAGCCCGGAGACATGTAATATCCCGGTCCTGATGTATACCTCCAAGCGGGGTGAGGTTTATCTAAATCAGGTGCGTGAACTGGGAGCGGCCGGCGTCCTGCCAAAAGGCAACAAACCTATCCAGGTTTCGAAGGTATTGCGCTCGCTGAGACTGATTACATCAAGTACGACTAACAACGACGAGGGCGACGGTGATACGAGTATCGGGCGAAGATATACGGATGACGACCTGTTGCTCAGGGATTTGCACAGCAGATTCAGCGATCTGGAGAACAAACTCGATTCCCTGCGGCAGCAGAACCCCAACGACGGCATTAATTTCAACAAGACGCAGCGCAAGGTGAGCTGGACCTGGGTTGCTGCGGCACTCGCCGTCGCCAGCGTCACTTTGGGTTATGAGCTGACAAGATCAACTGGACGGGTCGAAAATCTTCAGTCACAAATGCAAAGCCAGGCGCGGCAATTGACAGACCTTCGAGACGGTATAGCTCGCGACTTGCTACGACTCAGTCATGCGGTTGCCGGTGACGCGGTGCTACCAATCACCGGCAACAATGTGGATCTCGAAGCTTTGGAGTGGGCGCTGAATCTCGATCAGTGGGTTTCTCCGGGAGACAAACCGCTAGGTGACGTTCGCCTGGCGACAATTGACGGCTTGCTGCGGCGGTTGGATAAGGTGGGGTTCCGGGGGGTGATCACGCTAAATGTTCACAGCGGAGATTTTTGCCAGTCCAGAGACCGGGATCAGTGGGTACTCGCCAAACCGGGAATACTGGTGAGACAATGCGGCAAAGTGGACAGCTTGTTGGCTGGTCCAGAGAGCATGCAATCAGCGGCCTTCACTCGATTTTTACAGTCCGCCCCGGCGTTAAACACAGGCTCCATGCGTGTGGAAATCGTCAACCACGAAAATAGACAACCATTAATGGCGTATCCGGACGACGCGTCATCGATCAGCGCCGATACGTGGAACGGGATCGCGGCGCTAAATAATCGGGTGGAAATCACGCTGCAACCGAGAAATTGACTGGGCCGATAAGGAGCGAAAAACGGGGGAGCAGAATGTACGACAAACAGTGGATGATCTACGGGGCCAATGGATATACCGGGGAGTTGATCGCCCGCCAGGCGGTCATCGATGGCCTGTCGCCGGTGCTGGCAGGCCGGTCGGCGGCAAAATTGGAGCCCCTGGCCGAAGAGCTGGGTTTGGAATATCGGGTGTTTCCGTTAACCGACCCCGCAGCGACGACGAAAGGATTATCCGGAATGGACCTGGTCGCGCATTGTGCCGGACCTTTTTCAGTCACTGCGAAGCCGATGCTGTCTGCCTGTCTTGAAACGGGGACTCACTATCTCGATATCACCGGTGAAATCGATGTTTTTGAATATGCGCACGGTCTTCATCAACGGGCGGTGGATGCCGGCATAATCGTGTGTCCCGGCGCCGGTTTTGACGTCGTGCCGACCGATTGCCTGGCTGCCGCACTCAGTGATGCGTTGCCAGATGCGACCCACCTGGCGCTCGGTTTTGATTCGCAGTCGGGTTTGAGCCAAGGCACCGCGAAGACTTCCATCGAAGGTCTGGCCAAAGGCGGGCGGATAAGGGAGAACGGTAAACTTAAGTCGGTCGGGCTTGCCTATGAGAGCAGGCTGATCGATTTCGGCGATGGCGAGAAATGCGCGATGACGATCCCCTGGGGAGACGTCGCGACCGCCAATTATTCGACAGGAATTCCAAACATAAAAACTTTTGTTCCGGGATCTCCGCGACTGATTAGCCGTTTGCGAATGCTGAGCAAAGTGAGATTTATACTTGGCTTTGGGGTTGTTCGGAATTTTCTGAGAAGAAAAATCGAAAAGGGCCGGCGCGGACCGAGCGAAGAGGAACGAGCGGAACTTCCAACGTTTGTCTGGGGTGAGGTCAAAAACTCTTTGGGTGAAATAAGAACGGGTCGAATAAAAACAGCGAATGGGTACTCACTGACGGTCTCAGCGACTCTTGCGCTGGTCAGGCATATTCTCGAAGAAGACCGTCCCGGTGGTTATCACACGCCGGCATTGTTGGTGGGAAAAACCCTGGTTGAGTCGTTGCCGGGATCCGGTAAAATAGAAATAACTGAGGGTGAGACATAAATTCCGCATGGGTAGCGTCCCGATAAATCATGCCGCGGATTTTCAATCGTAGGTTTAATAAAAACATGACAGAATTTCGGCCACCCCGCTTCTTGTGCAACGGGCATGCACAATCGATTTTAACCGGGCTCAATATTCGCCAGCCGGTGGTCAGGATACGCGGCCGGAACATGTTGCGCGCGTCGCGCTCCATGTTGCTGGACTGTGGCGGCGGGGCGACCTGGCACGGTTATTACTCGCCTCATGTCGATTCGAATAGCAGATTGAGAAAACTGGCGATCCTGATTCATGGCTGGGAAGGCAGCGCGAACTCTCTGTATCTGATCTCGGCTGCCGATTACCTGTACCGAAACGGATTTGAAGTTTTTCGCCTGAACATGCGCGATCATGGTCCGACCCATCATTTGAACGTCGATCTTTTTCACTCGGGTCGAATAAAAGAAGCTGTTGGCGCGGTGTCGCGTCTGCAACACCTTTTCCCGGACCATTCGCTATATCTCGCCGGTTTTTCCCTGGGTGGTAATTTCAGTTTACGAATCGCAACGCGTGCGCCGGCGGCAGGCATCAGACTCCGAAGGGTGGTGGCCGTCTGCCCGGTTCTTGAACCCCGTCATACGCTCGAGGCGCTTGACAGGGGTTTTTTTGGTTACCGGGAGTATTTCGTTCTGAAATGGTCCCGCTCACTCAGGATCAAGCAGAAACTTTATCCGGACGTTTATGATTTCAATGACTTGTCGAAGATGAGAAGTCTTCTCGAGATGACGGAAAAATTTGTCGATCGCTATGCGCCCTACCCGGATCTGGATTCATATCTGTCGGATTATGCGATTACAGGCGACAAGCTTTCCCGCTTGTCTATCCCATCGACCCTGATCACCGCGGCCGACGACCCGATGATCCCGATCGGCGATATCGACCGTATCGCCAGACCGGATGCGCTGGAAGTGGCCGTTACCGAGTTTGGCGGGCATTGTGGCTTTCTGGAAGGACTGGACGGAAAAAGCTGGGTTGATGAGCAGATCCGCTGTCGTTTTGCGAACTCGCTTTGAGTTACGTCAGTCTGGCTGCCCGTATTCTGTTGCTGGCTCTTTTTATAGGAGCCGGGGCCAGCCGGATTGTGGGGACCCAGCAACAGGTCATGGAGTTTGCTGTCTACGGTTACCCGGATTGGATTCGTATCGTCTCCGGGACGATCCAGGTGGCCAGCGTACTTCTTTTGTGGTTTCGAAAAACCCGTTTGCCCGGCGCAGTCGCTGCAGCGATGATTATCGTCGGAACGATGTATACTTACTGGCGTTTCGACGACGCAAAGGCCCTGGTCCATCCCGCCGCATGGCTTGTGGTATTGGTATTGGCCATCTGGCCCGCTTCCGGAAACAACAGCCAGTGATCTAAAAAAATTCGTTATCGTCGAGTTTCAGATTATTAATCTTTTTTCGTCCGAGTATTTTCAAAAGCAGATTACGAAAAAATCTCAGGACGGGATATATCAAGCGGGATCCGGTTCGGGATCGAAAAAGCCAGAAGTTAATTCGATTGAACACACCGTCACGACTGCTGATCTGCGCCAGTGCATGGATTGCATCCGCGCCATAGTGAAGTTGATCGTCTGCCTTGAGCACCATGCCCTGGTCGATGTCCATGCCATGTCGGGAAATTTCCTGCAGGACATCGGATTCTTCTCGCGCGTCGACGGTTCTCAGCGAACCAAAAGAATCATCGATTTTTACTAGACGGCAATAGGCATCACAGATTGGACACTGTTTATCATATACCAGCAAAAGTCTACCGGTAGTCATTTTGGTGCTCCCGCCTAGTCAGTACCGGAAGACAACTCCAGAACCAGGTCGTACAGGAAAGCCTGTCCCTCAAAAAATGATTGCACCAGGATTCTCTCATCTTTGCCATGCGCCCGCGTGTCATTGATATCAAAAAATATTCCGCTGACGCCATAGGCCGGTATACCGGCATTCCTTAAATACAGACCATCGGTTGCGCCGCTGGCCATTGTTGGCACGACAATAACTCCTGGCCATATGCGGCTTGTGACTTTTTCCACTGCGTCGATAATTTCCGGTCGCAGCGGTGACGGATCGCTGGGCACCGCATCCCAGATCGAAGTAATTTCGACATCGTCATCACCGATCAGGTCGACCAGTCTTGCCCTGACTTCACTCTCAGGCTGATTCGGCAAAATGCGGCAGTTGATGACCGCGCTGGCCAATTGCGGCAAAGCGTTTTCGGCATGACCGCCCGACAACATCGTGGGGACACAGGTCGTCCGTAGCGTCGCATTCAGCGCCGGGGTCCGAGACAACCGGTCGATTGCGTCCGAATCCGGCGGGTCATTCAGGATCGCCAGCATATCAACGGCAATTTCCTTTGACTGCGTCTCAGCTATTTTCGTGAAGAACGCACGCGTGGCATCGTTCAAAATCGCAGGAAACTGGTAGTCGGAAATATTCAGCAGTGCTCGCGAAAGATCGTAGATCGCATTACTGTCGCCAGGTCTTGAGCTATGACCGCCGGAGCTTCTCACCTCGATGCGATAGCTTTGATAAACCTTTTCGCTGACTTGAATGGAGTTGAAAACTTTCCTTCCGTCAATGATGGCGCCACGACCACCTTCATTCAAAACATACTCGGCCTCGATCAATTCACGGTGGTTTTTAAGCAACCAATCAACACCGTTATTTTCGCCACCTTCCTCGTCTGCTGTTAATGCGACGATTATGTCCCGGTTGGGAACCACACCCCCCTCCTTCATGCGAATCAGATTGGCAATCCATATCGCGGCTTGCGCTTTGTCATCACTGGTTCCCCGGCCATAAAAATATTCGTCTTTTTCAAGAAAAACGAATGGATCGAGTGACCAATCCGCTGGGTCGGCTTCAACGACATCGAGGTGAGCGAGAAGAAGGAGAGGTTGTCGTGAGTTGTCACCCCGAAGACGCGCTACGAGGTTGCCCCGTTTGGGAATTTCTCCCAGTACTCGTACATCCTCGGCTGGAAAACCCGCAGCGAGCAGCCGGTCTGCCATGGCATTGGCTGCTTGCGTAGTGTCACCGACAGAGTGGGTGGTATTTATCTCAATCAGCTGTTGAAGGATCTCGCGTGCGCGTAATTGATGTTCGCTCAATTCACCCTGCACGAAACTCGCAGGCCCGTCATCAGAATTCGAGACGATTAGCGTGACGATAGCCAAAATGGCGACAATAGCAGTGAGTAACAGTCCGGTTTGTCGGTTCATAACGGGGATGTCCTGTCTCTTCGAATAGTCATAAGGGCAGTTTCCCCGATTTCAATTATCTGCATGTCAGCGGATTCTCCCATTTGCAGGCTCCATGTCCTTCAATCCCAATAACACGGCGGCGATTATCAGCAGTGTTCCCGATACGCGATGAAAATAATTCCTTGCATTGCCGTAAAAGAAGCCGGTAAGAATTTTTGCGGAACTTCCGTAAAAGGCCAGGAAAGTGGCATCGATTAGCAAATAGGTGATGCTAAGGACGGCGAATTGCCGAGCAATTGGCTGGTCGGCAATCAGAAACTGCGGAAACAACGCCGCAAAAAAAATGACGGCCTTTGGATTGGCAGCCGACGTGATGAATCCCTGCAGGTACAATGACCGCCGCGAGCGCCCCAACTCATGAACGACACTGGTTGTCGCCGGGTTGCCTGATTTTTTTCGATACAGGCAGATTCCCAGGTAAAGCAGATAGGCGACGCCAGCCCATTTGACCATCACGAAAAAGGTCTGCGATGACCGAATTACCGTAGCCAGGCCAAACGAGGCAACCAGCATTTGCAAAAGATTGGCCGACAGGTCCCCGGCGGCGGTCGCCATGGATTTGTGAAAGCCATGGGCAAGGCTATTGGACAGCATCAATAGTTGGCTTGGCCCCGGCGTACTCATCAGGATCAGAACGGTCGTTACATACGCGATCCACCACTGAAACTGCATCGTTGACAGACTGATCCTGTCACTCGGGTTCGGTGCGTTTTTCCGTAAACGCAACAGTGTCCTGGCGGCCGCTGACGTTTACCCCACCTTCAATGATCGCCCCTTCCGCGATAGCGATCGAGGCGCCGGACAGGCTGCCGGTAATTTTCGCGCTCGCTGCTACTTCGAGCTGACCCGAGGCCTGAATCTCGCCATTGACGTGGCCGGCGATCACGACATTCTCGGCACGTATGGTTCCATTCCACCGACCATCGACCGCTATAGTCAGCGATCCGTCCAGTTCGCAGTCTCCCTCGACCTCTCCACACACGACAAAGTGGCCCGTCCCGCTGAATTTGCCGACGAAACGCGTCCCTTCGCCGAGTAATGTCGTGGAACCTGAAGCATCATCCATAAAGCGGCGAAATTTACTGGCCATTCATTCAACTCCCGGGTAGTGCTGTCGATTTTTGGCGGAGGCTGGCACCCCGCTGGCTCATCGTGGCATTGTGCGCACATTACCTTGAGGAATCCAGTGTCTAACCCGGTGTAACAAAGGATATCCGATGAAATATGCCAGTCATCTGCGTTGTCTGGGTTGCGGGAAGGAATACCCGTTGGACCGGGTAATGAATTTGTGCCCGGTCGACGACCGGCCGGTTGAAATCTGTCTGGACACTGAAAAAATCACCAAATCGGCGGGCGGCGACTTCAACTATCGGCCCGAGCGAAAGAATATGTGGCGGTTTGGTCGATTACTGGCACTTGACCCCGATGATCCGGCTGATGCGAAAGATATCTTCAGTTTAGGAGAAGGGTTTACGCCGATTTTTCCGTGGTTATCCCACGAGTTGGCCAGGAAAAAGGGCTTCGAGTTATGGTTCAAGGATGAGGGTCGGCCAGCGCCGGGTTTTGGAGCCAATCCAACCGGAAGTTTCAAGGACCGTGGTATGGCGATGGTCGTTTCCATGGCTCGTCACTTCGGCCTCAAGAAATTGGCAGTTCCCACGCAGGGTAATGCCGGTGATTCGCTGGCGGAATATGCGGCCCGGGCGGGGCTGGCAGCTGCGGTCGCGATGCCCGAAAATACGCCGATGCCGATCGTCGGCAAGGTCGCGGCCTACAGCCGGCTCTACCCAGGCATCAGTCTCGACCTCGTCAAAGGGACGATTCGTGAAGCCGGTCAGTTGATCAGCGACCAGTACCTGACCCAGGGGTATTTTTCGGTGGCTACGTTTCACGAGCCGGGCTGGCGCATCGAGGGCAAGAAGACGCTGGGGCTCGAAATTGCCGAGCCGGGCGCTGCCCATAACGAAGGCAGCTGGCGGCTGCCGGAGGTAATCGTTTACCCGACGGGTGGCGGGACCGGAATACTGGGCATGTGGAAGGCTTTCAATGAACTGAAGGCGCTGGGTCTGGTTACCGGCCCTCTGCCACGCTTTATAGCTGTTCAAAGCGAGGCGACTGATCCGTTGGTTCAGGCCTGGGAGGCAGGGCGACAGGACAGCGAAGTGGTCGCTGCCGGAGAAACCCTGGCATATGGCATTAACGTTCCAGGTGGCGTGGGCCACTTCGAAGTGCTGAGAATCCTTCGAGAAAGTGGGGGTGCCGCCATAGCGGTGCCTGAAGAGGAGATTGGCGGCGCGCTAAAAAAAACATTTGCTGAAACAGGTTGGTGGGTTTGCCCGGAAGGGGCGGCCTGCGTCGCGGCGCTTCCGCGCCTGGTCGATAACGGACATATCGCCAGCGGAGATCGCGTGATCCTAATCAATACCGGATCCTGGGAAAAATACCTGCCCGATATTCGGCATCTTCTCTGACGTCGCAGCAGGTATTGATAACGAGTAGCCCTTGTTTTTATCGGTTGTGGGAAATCGATACCAGCAAGTGACGCTACCCTTACCCTGAAGGTCAAAAGATGACAAATTTGGTCACTCATCGAGAGCACCCATAAAGTAGTAAGTTATTGTAATTTAACATAAAAGAGTTTTTGGCACGATGATTGCACATAATCCAGCAGGGTTGGAAAATTTGATCACTGGAGTATTCAAAATGGGTGCCGAAGTCATTGGACTACTACTGCCGGAAACGGATTTTGAGTCATCGGAAGATGATTTCACGGCGACAGCCAAATTATTGGTGAGACGATCAAATGGTCGCATTGAATTGAAAGAGGTGGAATCGGATGTCGAATACCTGAAGCGCTGGCCAACGACCGGCTGCTTCAGGCAGGGCAAACCGATCACGGATCCTGAAACCGGCAAGGTGCTTGGTTACGAATTGGAACAGGTTGCCTTCGGTTGATTGACGCAGTAGTTTTTTAGATTATCGAAAGAATGCAGATTTCGCTCTGACGCCGCGGTCAGCTTCCCCCACCGCGGCGTCTTTTTTTGCCCCTTACTCCATCCGCAAATCCCGGCAACCTACCGAAAGCGGACATTTCAACATTCAACTTTTGTTAATCTCTGCGATGTTGACAACAATTGACTACCCCGAAACGGCAAGCACCCCGAGGTTCATCACTACGCGTTCGGAGATGAGTTTGTCGGTCTTGTCGAAGTGATAAAAGGCGACGAACGGCAGTTCGACGTTGCGGCCCATGGCTTTAATGCCTTGGAATTCACCGACATGTTTGCCGCACAGGCGTCCCTCGACGATGATTTCGTCGTCTGTGAAATGTTCGCCGTCGATATAGTTGTGAAGGTCTTCAAAAGCGCCGCCCGTGCTGGAAAAACCCGAAAGGCCGCGCGCATCACGAATGCTTTGCGAGTCCGTGAACGGGATTCGGTTGAAAAGCATCTCAGCGTCAGGTGAGAAGGTCGCCATAATACCATTCATGTCGTGGCTGTTCTCAACGTCATAGTGGGTTTTAAGCAGGGTTCTGCGTCGGGCCTTCTCGCTATCGGTAATGGACATGGGTCATCCTCCTAGTTGTCGATCTCAGTCGTTCTAAGGGCCGGAATCTGTGAAAATTGTGGGTTGGAAAAGCCGGCTGGCTAACCGTGTTGTATTGTCCGCTTCTCTAATCGGGCGTTAATGTCAAGCTCCCAGTTTTTGTGGCATTGT
>CAZMOM010000006.1:54397-113543 GCA_964568075.1 uncultured Gammaproteobacteria bacterium | reverse complement strand
AGCGGCTGGATCCCGCATTCGATTATGAGCCCTTTCGCACTCTGGCGGACTGCATTCAAGGCCGGTCGCCCGTGGTCTGCGCAACCATCATCGAAAGCGGCGAAGAAAGGCTCCCGACCGGGGCCACGCTGATTATCAACGCCGACGGTGAACAGCTACTGAACACACAGGTACCGGATCATTACGAGTCCACCCTGATGGAACACTATCGGGAAACAGCTCACGAGGGCAATACCCGCTTAATCACGCACGAGCAGTCCGGGGGACAGCTGACCGTGCTGTACTCCCGGGTGCTACCCTTGCCAAGGATGCTCGTGCTGGGCGCTGGTCTGGATGCGATACCGGTTGTCAACATCGCCAATCAGCTCGGCTGGCGAATCACCATCATGGACCATCGTCAGGCGTATCTCGAGAAGGCCGGCTTCGACAAGCTTCCGAATGCGTTCAACATCGAACCGAAAAACCTCGCTGCTGCGACAGACTTATCACAATTTTCCGCGGCGATCGTCATGAGCCATCACCTCACCACCGATCGTGTTTACCTCAGACAACTTGCACCAAGCAGCATTCCCTATGTCGGCGTGCTCGGTCCGCGGGCCCGCCGCGATCGGCTGGTCGCAGACTTATCCAGTGAAGGCATAGAAGGACTCGACCGGATCAAAGGCCCGATCGGACTCGATATCGGGGCCGACTGCGCAGAATCCATCGCGTTGTCCATGCTTGCAGAAATCTACAAGTTGCTGACACCCGCCAATGCCGTGATCGCCAAGCGTTGAGACCGAAGTGTGCGGTCGTGGAATGCAGCGCACTTTGCCCCCAAAAAAGTCAATAGGCGAACACCTGCACTTTACCGTGAATGTTTTGTTGGCTGATATTTTGTCAAGCTCTTGATTACGAACGGCTGTGCGATCACAACCGGGAAGCAGGGTGATATTTCCGGGAAAACGTGGTCACCCTGTTCGAGAATGCGAAGGAATTCAGCACGGACCCGGCGGGTCGGCGCATGCGATGACGAGGTCGTCCTCATCATCTGAATGAGATCACTCACACAAAACACATTCAATGGCAAAAAAACTTACTTCTAACAAGCATTCAAACAGTGTTTTTGCTCAAGAAATCGGGAATTTGGCCTGACTAATGCGAGACCTTGACGCACTACCAGTTACTTTCCACCACGAGGTGCCCGTAGTTGGTGGAGAGCATACCGTGCTCGACAACCTAAACCGGCCGATGTGGGATCTGCGGATTTCAGTCATGGACCAATGCAACCTTCGTTGCAGCTACTGCACGCCAGCCGATTCCGGACCTTTTAATTTCGGTCGTGCCCTGGGCTCATTCACTGCGTTACAAACTTACTGTGCTCATCTTGGGCAGCGTTGGATGCGGTGATTGGAACATCATTTAAATCTAACCGGGCCTGCTGCTACCCGGTCGTAAGGACTTACACGCCATTCGATTCATCCGGTCGCCGGAGGAGCGCTGCTGGCTGCTGCCATTAGTCAATATCGATAGCTGACAGGCCACGGCATCCATAAGAGCGACCTAAATGCCTTTTGATGACAATGTTGTGTTTACGGGTGTTGATGCTTCTTAGAAACTGTGGATGTCCTGGTTTTCGCTTCCTGGTTTTCGCTGCGGGATCTTCTGGCTCGGCATGGGACTGGCTCTTGCGGCTGGCTATGTGGCGGCATTTCCTGTCAACTACATATTGGTCGGCAAAGGCATACGACACATCCATTGAACACAACCATTGACTGGAGGGACTCATGAGCTCAGCAGACATCGCCCAACGGTCGCCAGATGCTGTCAATGATTATCGCTACAAGCGGTTTACGACCAGCCTTCTTTTCCGGGACCTGCGATTCGGCAAAGATTCGGCCGGACCGGGTGACCCGTTGCCTGCATTTGAATTGGTCACCACCACCGGTGATCGCCTGGTAAACCGGGACGTCCTCGGCAACAAGCCCGTCCTGTTTACCTTCGGATCAATGACCTGCCCGATGACAGCCAGTGCTGCACCGTCTTTGCAGAAGCTTTATGACGATTTCAGCGACCGCGTCGATTTCATCATGTTATACGTCCGCGAAGCACATCCGGGAGAACGCTTTCCGCAACCTGAAACCATGGAAGTGAAGCTGGAGCATGCGCGGGCATTGAAGGAATTTTTTGACATTCATTGGCCGGTGGCGGTCGACAATATCGACGGGGACCTACACCGCGCACTGGATCCGAAGCCGAACTCCGCATTCCTGATAAACAGCGACGGAGTAATTCTCTTCCGTTCGTTATGGGCGGCGGATAAGAACGCGCTGCGTCAGGCCCTGGAGACCGTAACAGCGGGACGGTTTCTGGAAAGCAAACAAAGCGTGGCTTTGATCGGCCCGGTAGTCCGCGCCATGGGACAGGTGCACGCGGTGATGAAACGGGGTGGACCACAGGCGGTTAGAGACCTGTGGCGAGCGGGTTTTCCGATGGCTTTGGCCGGACGCATCGCGACACTTTTCTCGCCGCTATCGCCTGACCAACGAGGTATTGCTGCAGTGCTAACGCTAGCCGTGGGGATGTTGGCAGTCGCAGGTATATTGGTCGCCTGGGTTTTCGCCTGACGATCGTGGCCAACTCAATGACATCGAACGAAAGGTCAATAGTTATGACACCAAAATTGAATGGTATCGATCATGTACATATTTATGTCGATAGTTGGGGTGAGGCAGAGGAATGGTATCAATCTGTAATGGGTTTCAAGCGCGTTGATGCGCTTATGACCTGGGCTGTTAAAAATGGTCCCCTGACCGTAGAGGATCCAGGGGGAAATATTCACCTGGCATTTTTTGAAAGAGGCGACCACCCAAATACTTCTGCTTTTGCATTTGGAGCCAGTGGTGGGGAGTTTTTGTCCTGGAAAGCGCATCTTGAAAACCACGACCTTGAGCTCAGGCTTACGGATCACAAAATGGCGTACTCATTATACTTTAGTGACCCCTGGGGCAATCTCCATGAAATAACTACCTATGAGCGTGACTATGTTGCAGAGCAACTGGCGAGCGCCGGTACCACGCAGTAGTGAGCATAGAACCAGCATGTGTTTGCGCATTAACAGCACTATTGCCAGTCAGCGACTACAATTGAACTGAATACTGAAATTATACAACTTGCGTGACCGAACGGGATTTCGCTACTACGAGCACTTCTCAGAAGTTGAGTAGATGGCTTGCCCATCTGATGACCAACAGGAGAACGTCGTGAAAAAGTTTCATTTTCTTACACCTATTCTTACTCTTCTCGCCGCCTTTGTTCTGAGTAATACAGTCGGTGCGCAGGAAGATCCCTATGCGGAGCCAGCAGAGCCAGGTTTGCCGCCCAGCAACATGGAGCTCGATCTGTCGCGAACCGCATTAGTGATCACCGACCCACAGATCGATTTCCTGAGCCCGGATGGCGTTACCTGGGGTATTGTTGGCAATAACGTTACCCACAACAAGACGGTCGAACACATCGGACAGCTGCTCAAATCTGCAAAGAAAAATGGAATCCCGGTTTTTATATCCCCTCACTACTACTTTCCAACTGACCACGGCTGGAAATTTGAAGGCGCGCTGGAAAAAGTCATGCACGCTAGCGGCATGTTCGATCGGCCCTCGGCTTATTCGATGGAGGGATTTGAGAATTCCGGCGCTGATTTTATGCCACAGTACAAAAAGTACATTTTTGATGGCAAAACAATCATTGCGTCGCCGCATAAGGTGTACGGTCCCGAGCAGAACGACCTCGTACTGCAGCTGCGAAAACAACATATCGATCAAATCCTGCTTGCCGGAATGTCCGCCAACCTGTGTGTGCAAGCACATATGCACGAGCTGTTGGAACAGGGCTTCGAGATTGCGGTGATTAAGGACGCAACTGCCGCAGCACAGATTCCGGAAGGCGATGGCTATCTGGCCGCTCTTATCAATTTTCGGTTTATGGCCAACGCGGTCTGGACTACCGATGAAGCCGTTAGTCGTTTGAGTAAATAGATACGCGGCGGTGTTCCTGAGTGACGGTAACCTCATGATTACCTTGTGGCAGGCAACAGATCCCGACAACACAGTTCCGTTTGATCGTCAAAACGTTTTCGGCTTGCATCATCTGGCTTTGACCGTCGATACTGGTTCGTTGGATGAGCTGTGTGAATGATTGCAGAACGCCGCTGATGTGGACATAGAATTTGCGCCGGAACCTTTAGGGGATATGCCGGTACGGCACATGATGTGCAACATACCCGGTGGCATTCGAGTGGAGTTTCTTGCCCCGAATGCATAGGTAATCGCCGAATAGTACATGGGGGTCGTCATGACGAGTACCGCACCCTCGCCATTCCACCGCGGTGAGCAGGAGATTCAATCGCGGCTCGGCGTGCGTGAGCAAATCGAGAATGTAGGCCTACGGTTTATCCGTGATTACATGCCCGATGAGCATCGGCAGTTCCATGCGCAGCTCCCCATGTTGCTTGTGGGTTCGATCGACAAAGCGGGGCGTCCCTGGGCATCGGTCCTGGTGGGGCGCCCCGGCTTCATGAACTCTCCCGACCCACACACATTTGAGATTCATTCACGACCCTTTTTTGGCGATCCATTGAACGAAAATCTGGCCCACGGCGTACAGCTCGGCATGCTTGGCATCGAATTCTCGACTCGCCGGCGCAATCGTTTGAACGGTGAAGTGTCCTCGATGGACGAGGGTTATTTCAAGATTAGCGTGGTTCAATCGTTCGGTAATTGCCCGCAATATATCCAGGCGCGTGATTTCGAATTCTTACCCGCCATCGAACATATCGGCGATCCTCGCCCGGTTCGGACCATCGACAAGTTTGACCAGCGGGTTCGAGAGATCATTTCACAAGCAGATCAATTTTATATCGCGACGCACTTGTCAGAAAACCCCGACGATGTGACCAACGGCGCTGATGTCTCGCACCGCGGTGGCAAGCCCGGTTTTGTGCGTATCGACGATGACAAGACGCTGACTTTTCCTGATTTTTCGGGAAATTATCACTTCAACACCATGGGCAACATTCTGCTCAACCCACGTGCTGGCTTGTTATTTATCGATTTCGAGAAAGGCGATCTCTTATATCTTACCTGTAGAGCAGAGATTATTTGGGATAGTGAAGAATGCCGTGCCTTTGCCGGCGCGGAGCGGCTGGTCAGGTTTAGCCTGGACGAAGGAATCCTGGTTGAAGGTGCGATGCCGATCCGCTGGAACTTTCTCGACTATTCACCGAGCCTGGATCAGACCGGTTCGTGGGACGAAGTCAAGACGAAGATAAATGAGCTCGAGCGGGGTAATATCTATTGCAACTACACCGTAACAAAGGTAGAGATTGAAAGTGAGGTGATCACCTCATTCTATCTTGAGCCCGAAGATGGATCCGGCGTGGCTTGCCACAATGCCGGGCAGTTTTTGCCCATCGAAATTCAGCCGCCCGGCGCCACTGAACCGATCCGCAGAACCTACACGATATCGAACGCCCCCAACAGCACCTATTACCGGTTGTCGATTAAGAAAGAACCAGCCGCGCAAGCTGATTTACCGCCAGGGGTTGCGTCAAATTATTTTCACGACCACGTAGTAGCGGGAAGCACCATCCGTGCCATGGCGCCGCGCGGCAAGTTTACTTTGGACGAGTCAAGCACCCGGCCCGTGGTCCTGCTAAGCGGCGGTGTGGGTGTGACACCGATGATCAGCATGCTGGAGCAATTAGCCGACAACAGTGGCGGTTGTGGCTGTACTCGGCAGGTGTGGTTTATCCATGGCGCGATCAACAGCGAATACCACGCCTTTGACCGATATGTACGGACACTTGCAACGGACTACTCTTGTCTGAATGTGCACGTCCGTTACAGTCAGCCTTCAGACGATGACGTCGAGGGGAAAAACTTCGATAGTACAGGCCGCGTCGATATTGGCCTGATCAAATCCTTATTGCCATTCGATGACTATGAGTTCTATATGTGTGGGCCGCCGGCCTTTTTGGAATCGCTGTACGAAGGATTAAAGGATCTCAACGTTGCAGACAACAGGATTCACTATGAGTTCTTCGGCCCGGGTGCCACGCTATTGCGCGAGCAGCCTGGACAAACTATTGGGCTGGCCGAAGATCTGCAGGACCGAGAGCCTGTTCTTGTACGCTTTGCTAAATCCGAAACACAGGCAACCTGGGACGCATCGAAAGGCACGTTGCTCGATCTGGCTGAATCTGAAGGCTTGCGACCGGCCTACAGCTGTCGCTCGGGAATTTGCCAGACCTGCTCAACGAAAATTACGGCTGGCCAGGTTGATTATCTGGAAGCTCCGATGGCCACACCGGAAGCGGGTGAAGCGCTAATATGTTGCTCTTATCCGAAACTCGCAGACGGAGATGACGAGGTCGTCCTCGACATCTGAATGAGATCACTCAGACAAAATACAATAATGGCAAGAAAATTTACCGCTAACAGTTATTCAAGCAATATTTTTGCTCAAGAAATCTGGATTTTGGCATGACTAATGCGAGACCTTGACGCACTACCAGTTACTTTCCATCACGAGGTACCCGAAGTTGGTGGAGACTATACCCTGCTCGATGCCCTGAACCGGCCGCTGTGGGATTTGCGGATTTCAGTCATGGACCGATGCAATCTTCGTTGCAGCTACTGCATGCCAGCCGATTCCGGACCCTTTGATTTCGTTCGCGCTCCCCAACGCCTGAGCTTCGAAGAAACGGATCGTCTCGTTCGGATTTTTGCCCGACTCGGTGTGCGCAAGATACGAATCACGGGCGGTGAACCGTTGTTGCGCCCACGGCTGCCGGCGCTAATCCGTCGCCTGCATCAGATTGACGAACTGGATGAGATTGCCGTGACGACCAATGGCGTGTTACTGGCCCGTAACGCGACAGCGCTGGCAAGCGCCGGCCTTACGCGAGTTACGGTGAGTCTGGACAGTCTCGATGAGGAGGTGCTCGGCAGGATGAATGGTGGCCGCGCGCGCGCCGATTCCATACTGACCGGTATCAGTGAGGCAAATGAAGCGGGACTGGGTCCGGTCAAGATCAACGTCGTCGTACAACGCGGGGTCAATGACCATACTGTTTTGAATTTACTGGGACACTTTCGGCATAGCGGGCATATTGTGCGCATGATCGAGTATATGGATACGGGCACTCGAAATTGCTGGCGAGCTGATGACGTCGTACCCACAACGGAACTGATCGAGCGAATTAACGCTCGCTGGCCGATCAGGTCTGTGCCACCACACTACATTGGTGAAGTAGCCAGCCGCTACCAGTACGAAGACGGTGCCGGCGAAATCGGATTCATATCGTCTATCAGCCAACCGTTTTGCGGCGATTGTCAGCGCATACGTCTGTCGACGGACGGCATCCTGTACACCTGTTTGTTCGCAACACAAGGAACTAACCTGAGAGACCCATTGCGTGCCGACGCCAGCGATAGCGAGTTGGAAACGATCATTTCCAGGGTTTGGAGTACGCGCCGGGATCGCTACAGTGAGATGCGCGCATCGGGGATAATTCGACAGAACAAGGTCGAAATGTATCGGGTGGGCGGATGAAACTTTCACACATTAATAAGGACAATCGCCCGGGGATGGTGGATGTCGGTAGCAAGACGGAGACGAATCGGACTGCCCATGCACGCGCCGTCGTCCTTTTTCCCCGGCAGGTCCTGTCCACTATCCGGTCAGAGGGATTTCGTACCAGCAAGGGCCCGGTCTTCGATACCGCTATTGTCGCCGGTGTCATGGCCGCCAAGAAGACGGCGGAGCTGATTCCATTCTGCCACCCGCTGCGCATCGACGACTGCAACATTGATATCGCGCTCGCTGACGAAGAAGGAGTATTAACGATTGATTGTCGGGTCAGCGCGAGGGACCGCACCGGTGTGGAGATGGAGGCGCTGACCGGGGTTAGCGTGGCGGCCCTTACCATTTATGACATGTGCAAGAGTCTGTCTCACGATATTGAAATCCGGGAAATTCGCCTGCTGGAGAAATCCGGCGGGCGCAGTGGCAGCCATGTCGCGGCCGAGTGAAGCGCCCATAGCACTCTTGAATGGCCTGGTTCTGGCCGGTGGAAACAGCCGCCGTATGGGACGTGACAAAACGGCGCTGAAGATCCACGCGCGAACGCAAGCTGAGCATGTGCTATCACTGCTGTCGGCATTTTGCGAAACCGTGTTTGTCTCTGTCCGCCCGGAACAGGACACTGATCCGCGTTTTGCAGCGCAGCCCCGGATTCATGACCTGCATCCCGGGAGCGGCCCGTTGGGCGCCATCGTGTCGGCACAAAAGCACATGCCAGAGGTTGCATGGCTGGTACTGGCCTGTGACCTGCCGTTCGTTGATGAAAATGTATTGTCTCGCCTTATCACACATCGCAACGCAGGTCGGGCGGTCACTTGTTATCGCAGCACCCACGACGGCTTGCCGGAGCCTCTGTGTGCGATCTATGAACCAGAAAGCGCCGTAATATTGAAAGATCACTTCGCTGATGGTTGCCGCTGCCCCCGCAAGGTCCTGATCAACAGCGATAAACAGGAACTGGAACAACCGTTCGCCTGGGCACTCGATAATATCAACACACCCCAAGAACTGGACTCCGCTATCGAACGATTGCAGACCGAGAGTAGTACACCGCCATGAAAACGGTTCACATACAGTATTTCGCCGTGTTGCGAGAACTGGCTGGTCGCAGTAACGAAACCGTGGCCACGGATGCGGAGAGTGCCGCACAACTGTACGGTGAGCTGCTCGAGCGATACGAATTTAAGCTGAGTCCAGACCAGCTCCGCGTGGTCGTGAACGATGCCTTTGGCGAATGGACCACGACGTTACGTGATGGCGACGAGGTCGTATTTCTTCCTCCGGTAGCCGGTGGATGATGCTGTTTAAGCTAAGCGAAGCTTCAATCGATACCGCGGCATTAAATCAAATGCTGCAGGCGGATGCCGCCGGCGCCTGCTCTATATTCGAAGGCCGGGTGCGTAATCACAACAACGGTCGCGATGTCGAGCGACTCGAATACGAGGCCTGGAGTAAGTTGGCGCATCGTGAAGGTGCGCGAATTATCGCTCAGGCAGTCGACCGCTTCGGGCTGGAGCGTGGTTTTTGCGTGCACCGTATCGGAAAACTGGAGGTCGGGGATGTCGCTGTCTGGGTGGGCGTGAGTGCCACGCACCGGGATGAGGCGTTCGCGGCCTGCCGATACATCATCGATCGCGTCAAGACCGAGGTGCCCATTTGGAAAAAAGAGCACTATGCCGATGGCGAGGCTGAGTGGGTCAATTGTCATCGTTGCGCCGCGAGTGCAGAATCGGCTGACGACATCACGGAACGTTATGCGCGGCAGATATGTTTGCCCGAAATCGGCGCGGACGGTCAGCAACGTCTCACAGACAGCCGTGTCCTGGTGATCGGTGCGGGCGGGCTGGGGAGCCCTGCCCTGATGTACCTTGCCGCTGCCGGCGTCGGTCGTATCACTGTATGCGACCGTGACAACCTCGAGGCTAGCAACCTGCACCGGCAGATCCTGTTCGACACTCGAAGTGTTGGTAAATCGAAAACACGACTCGCCTTGCGTCGCCTCGAAGCCCTGAATCCCGCGGTGGAACTGGCTGGCGTCGAAGAGCACCTGACCGCGGCCAATATCGAAATGTTATTTGCTGAACATGATCTGGTGCTGGACTGCACCGATAACTTCGCCATCCGATTCCTGCTGAACGACGCGGCGGTACTGACATCGACGCCACTCATCACAGCCAGTGTGTATCAGTATGAAGGTCAGCTACAACTGTATGATCCAGCAAACAAGGGTGCGTGCCTGCGCTGCCTCTGGCAGGAACCGCCCGCTACCGATCACCTCGGGAACTGCGCGACCGTGGGCGTACTGGGACCCGTTGCCGGTGTCTTCGGAGCACTCCAGGCCATGGAAGCACTTAAATTCCTGTTGGGCTTCCCCGACTCTCTGCGAGGGAACATGCTGTTGTTCGACCTTCGCAGCTATCGGACACGGCTTGTCGAAACTCGCCCGAACGACAATTGCCTGGTGTGTAGCCATGCCACGCCGCTGAGTAAGCTGCATGAGACAAATGCGGCCATCGAGTCGGTGGAAGTCGATCTGGCAACGCTCCCGTCCCACCGGCGAACAGAATTCACGATCGTGGATATCCGTGACCGGATGGAAACCGATGCAGACCCGTTGATCGAACTCAATCATATAAACATCCCTGTCGAGCTTTTGTTCAGTCAAACCGATGTTCTCGATGCGGATCAGCGGTACCTGTTGTGCTGCGGGATCGGTTTTCGCAGCCGGATCGTCGCCGAACTCCTGCGCCAACGGGGCCATGAAAATATTTACTCTCAGCGAGGTGGCATCACCGGACTTCGGACCGGGACCCGGCCATGACCTGGCTGGTATTCGCGTTTTTTATCACCGCGCTTTTATACGCCATGGCGGGACTTGGTGGCGGGTCTACCTACACCGCATTACTGGTGTTATCGGAAGTGGATTACCGCGTATTACCGACCATTGCGCTGGGTTGCAACATCATCGTGACCGCGAGCTGCAGCGTTCAATTTGCGCGCCACGATTATGTGCCCTGGCGAGGGTTGTTGCCAATACTTGCGGCCTCAGTGCCCATGGCTTTCATCGGTGGTCTATTACCGGTGCAGAAATGGATGTTCACTTTGTTGCTGGGCGTAGCTTTGCTCGTTTCGGGTATTTTATTAATTACTCAAGATCTGCGCCGGGGTCCGGCCGCGAAACGCCCCATGCGGTCCAGCAACGCGCTTGTTCACGCAGGGATTGGTGGCGGTATCGGGTTACTCGCGGGCATTGTGGGGATCGGCGGCGGTATCTTTCTTGCACCGATACTGCACCTGTTGAACTGGAACGCAGCTCGGATCATCGCTGGCGCGTGCAGTGTTTTCATCATGACAAACTCTGTCGCTGGCCTGGGCGGGCAGCTACTGAAACTGCAATATGTTGAGATGCTCGGCGCAGTAACAGATCATGTTTGGCTTTTTCCGACCGTGCTTGCAGGTGGCCTGGTTGGAAACAGGATCAACCTGCAATATCTTTCGCCAATCTGGATACGCCGAATCACGGGTGTCTTAATCGTTTATGTCGCCGTGCGTCTTTTGGTTTTGCCGCCAGAAGGATTCGCGGATGGCTAATCCATTAATCAGCGTGGAGCAAGCCGAGGCGCTCATCGCGCAGCAGATCAAGCCCACACAGCTCGTCAACTGCTCACTGGATAATGCGGCAGGCGAGGTACTGCGCACCGACGTGTGTACCGAACGGGACGAACCACCATTCGACCGGGTGATGATGGATGGTATCGCGACACACCATAAAGCGTTCGCCAAGGGGCAACGCAAGTATGTTGTACAGGCAACACAAGCCGCCGGTGAGCCACCACTACAACTCAAAAGCGACGACGCCTGCATCGAAATCATGACTGGCGCCGTGCTTCCGACAGGGTGCGACTGTGTTATCCCGGTGGAAGATATTGAAATCTCGGAGGGACACGCGGAACTACGCGATGGTGTTGCACCTGAAGCAGGCCAGTTTATTCACCGCCGAGGTTCGGACCGGCCCGGTGGGACGCGGGTACTAGAAGCAGGCACGCTTCTGGGGGCGACCGAAGTCGCCGTGCTCGCCGCGACCGGACAGGCCAGTGTGCCCGTTTCGCGGCGGCCAAGGATATCGGTCATCTCAACGGGCGATGAACTCGTGGACCCTGGCCGGCCCATCGAGCCGTACCAGGTGAGGCGCTCCAATCCGTATGGCATCGTCGCCGCGCTGAGACTCGCAGGCTTTTCTGACATACGTTCCGCACACTTGCCCGACGACCCGGTCGTTATGCGCCGTGAAATAGAAGCGCATCTGAGCCGGAGCGAGGTCCTGGTGCTAAGCGGTGGCGTGTCCATGGGCAAGCACGATCATGTCCCGGCAATTATGGATGCGATGGGCGTTATCGTTCGTTTCCATCGCGTGGCCCAGCGGCCGGGAAAGCCGCTGTGGTTCGGAACAGGTCTAGATGGTCAGTTGGTGTTCGCGCTCCCGGGCAACCCGGTGTCTGTGCTGGTATGTCTGTATCGTTACGTCCTGCCGGCGCTGGAGCTTATGCTCGGAGGGACCAGCGACTTATTGGAGCGGGTAGAGCTTGCCGCGGCAGTGGAGTTCGCGCCAAAATTGAGCTGGTTTCTTCCGGTCAGACTTCGGGCATCCGCCGATGGAACGCTGCTGGCTCAACCCAATCCCCCCAACACTTCAGGGGATCTCACGTCGCTGGCGGGAACCGACGGGTTTGTGGAACTAGCCGCCGAACAATCGCAGTTTTCGGCAGGATTAGTGACACCATTGATTCGATGGAGGCCACCGGCATTGGCGCGAACCGGGTGCGTCAAACATGACTGAATTCAAAGTCTTCGGTTCCATAAAGCGGCATCGGCCGCGCCGGCCGATCATATCGCTGGGCGCCTGGAAACAAGCCTGATCTTTGAGCATGCGAGAAACAGTGACCTGCCCCATCTGCGCCTTCCTTAGTCCTGCCAGGTGGGAGGCGCCTCGCCCTCGACATACGCTTTCATCGAATTGCACAAGAATGCCCAACCTTTGTTTTTCTCGGCGATGTTGGCCGCGGAAATTCGTCCGAGCATACTTTCACTAAATGTGAGCGTTGTTCCATTGTCGTTTGAACTCAGCTCCCAGGTAACGTACCCGAGGGATGGCCCTCCCCAATTCGGGAATGTTACTCCCAGTACCTGGAGGCGGACGTTCGGCTCGACGCAAATTACGGTGCCCCACAGAACGCCTCCGCCATCGTCCCACTGCTCAAACATTCGCCCGCCAGGATGCGCTTCGCAAATATAGCTGCGCTTACCGTCTTCTCCACCTGCAAAAAACTCCACAGGCCACCACTCGCCAATGTTTTCAGTGAGTGCCTTCCACACACGGTCGGGCGGCGCGTTAATTTCTGTTGCCATCGTTAACTGTGCAATTAAAGCAGGTTGATTCGCCATGATCAGCTCTCCGTTGTTGATTCCGCGATCGACTTCAGTCGAAGAAGACGGTCAGCAGGGATTTGTTCAAAGGGTCGAATCCAGCGTCGGTACATCGTCTGTAGCGGAATCGGGTTGAGGTGGTTGATGCGCTCACGACCGCGCCGCTCCACAACGATCAGCCCACCTTTTTGCAAGGTCTTGAGATGTTTCATCACCGCAAAACGCGAAAATTCAAAGCACTCACACAGTTCGTTCGTGGTCATGGATTTTTTGCGGAGTAGATCGAGAATCCTGCGTCGCGATGCGTCGTTCAATGCCGCCCACACCGCATCGTCAATCCGTTTTGCACCAGGACCGTCCTGCGTATAACTGGAATGAACGGTAACCATATGTGACCATATCGTCACATGACGTTGCTAAATTGTCAAGGGGCAGCTCTCATTAAATATAAGGGCCCCTCTGATCGAATACCCGTTGGGTCGATCGGTCAGCGTCGTAAAATCGAACTCGACAGAACCGGTGGCTGTCATCATTATTACGTCCGCCTTAGTGCAATATGCAGGTTAGCGCGATACGGATCGGAGCCACAATGAATATTGAAGAACTGCGTAGCAATCTGTCGTCAATCGATCGTCAGCTCATAGAGCTGATCGCGGAGCGGCAAAAAATTGTCGGGGAGATAGGGCGAAGCAAGCGATCGACAGGTGCGGGTACCCGGGATTATGAACGGGAAAAGGAAGTACTGGACCTGGCACGCAGCCAGGCCGAGTCGCTGAACATCGACCCCAAGCTTGCCGAGGAAATACTGACAGCGCTGATAAGGTCATCTCTTGCCAGCCAAGAACGCGACCGCGTTGCTGCAGAAGGTAAAGGAGGCGGTCGACGCGCTCTGATTATCGGCGGCGCCGGTAAAATGGGCGGCTGGTTTGTGGATTTTTTCAATTCACAGGGATTCACAACGATCATTGCTGATACTGGGATTGAGTCCGGTCCCGACCGCTTCAACGACTGGCGGCAAGCCGGTATCGATTACGATGTCATTGTGATTGCGACTCCGCTCGCGGTATCCGGCGAGATTCTTACAGAACTTGCCGGGCTAAAACCCGCAGGCCTGATATTCGACATCGGTTCTCTCAAGACACCGCTGAAGCCGGGGCTTGAAGCTTTGCTAAATGCCGGCTGCAGGGTTGCTTCCTTACATCCCATGTACGGACCCGACACCGAGTTGCTGTCAGGACGGCATCTGATATTTGTCGATATCGGTTGTGCCGAGGCGACCGCACAGGCAAAGGAGCTCTTCGCTGCGACGATGGTCGAGGAACTTGATATGGGTCTCGACGATCATGACCGGCTGATTGCCTACGTGCTCGGCCTGTCGCATGCGCTGAACATCGCGTTCTTTACGGCGCTTGCGGAAAGCGGCGAAGCCGCGCCAAAGCTAGCTAAATTGTCATCGACAACCTTTGATGAGCAATTACTTGTTGCGGCCGCGGTGGCCCAGGACAATCCACGGCTGTACTTTGAAATCCAGCACCTGAACAGGTTTGGGCTCGACCCGCTCGACGCACTTTGCGAATCCATGCAGCGGATTCGCGACCTGGTCGCCGCCGGTGACGAAGAGGGCTTTGTGGATCTAATGGGTAAAGGGCGCGAGTACCTGGCGACAAGACAGTAACGCCGGCCATATTCCCGGAATCAACCGACTTGTCAGCTTCAAATCGCGGCAAGCACGCGCTCCAGCTTTTCCTTGACCTGAGCGGCGAGGAGGCTCGATCCCGGGATCGTCAACCAAGCCAAGTACAGCCCCCGGGTCCATGAAGCTGACGTGAACCTGACCAGCATCGTCCTCGCGTACCAGAACATTGCAGGGTAAAAGCAGACCAATTTCGGGTACCGCGGTGACTGCCTGATGGGCTAACGAAGGATTGCAGGCTCCCAGGATACGATACGGCGGCATGTCCTCGCCGAGCTTCTCTTTCAATGTTGCGGCGACGTCTATTTCCGTCAATATGCCAAAGCCCTCTTTCATGAGCTCGTCCGTAACATTTTTTACTGCATCGTCAAATTTCGCAGCGACTGGTTTACCAAATCCAAACTTTGTACTCATTTATAACTTCCTCCAAACGATCAGGGTCAAGTCGCCGACTCCAAATAGCCCGACAGCCTAAATCGATATTAGACCAGAATATCGGCATCAAACAGACGTCTATTTTCCTGGCTGCCTATGGAGTTTCCATGAAATGCCCTGGGCCGCTGTTTGAATTCAATCGATGAACTTGCAATTTTGGCCAACTGCCCGAGTTTTACCGGCGGTAACGACGTGGCATTTACACTGACGGCTAACTGATTCTCCTGGTCAGGGACAGATAAATCGTCGCTGAAATACCAGCGGCACCGAAAATCATACACATCACAACGATTTGATACTTCGCCGCAATAAAGGGTGAGACACCGGATAGTATCTGCCCGGTCATCATGCCGGGTAAGGAAACCAGGCCGACGGCGAAAAGGGAGTTTATCAGCGGAATGAGCGAGGCATTCAACGCGGACTTACGCGCCTGCATATGATCGGCAGATCGTGCTGTCTCAGACTCGAATCTTTCGGCAGCAAGGCTGACTGCATTCATCGAGCTGGCAAACACCATTCCCGCCAGCGGGACCATGTAGCGCGGCAGATACCACGGCGATATTTCCAGAACCACCTGGGTAACCAGCGCGAGCGTAAATCCTCCGCCGATCAGAATTGCCAGGAAAGCGTTGCGGTAAAGGTAAGGTTGTTTCTGTCTTAACGGCCGCATCGCGATCATACTCGCGGCGACCAGCATGATCGCCAGCACTAGCATGATAAATGCGCCATGTTCTGCGTCAAAAACATAGACCAGTACATAGCCGATCAACAGCAGCTGAATCAGCATTCGGGCCACGGCGTACAGCGCAGTACCGGTGTCGGATTTCCAGTAAAACAACACAGCGACGACCAGCCCGACAGGGACAAAAGCCCAGGCAAGAGACGTTAGTGATAATTCAGCTATTGAGTTGCTCACGCTTGGTAAGTACTGATCTGGCTAGCACTGCCTTTTTTCGCTGCGGTAAACCGGCAAAGTGCTGTTATACGCTCCTTGCCGTACGGCGTACATGGGCGGAGCTTGTTCCGGGTTGCTGCTACTATGTGGAAGGTGCGCTTACGATTCTGTACAGCTGTCTCAGTTGTACCGGAGGTCACGACATGACACTCGCCCCAAACACCATCGACGACACCAAAGCCAATGATTTTATAGGGGTCTGATTTCAGATTATAATTGGTGATTCGGTCAGAACATTGAAAAACTACGAATTCGACACGGAGTCACGGGGTTGTTTGACCAATAAACTGGCGTACGGCTGTGGGAATCCTATACTATCATTCGTCACCCTTTCCCCGTTACGTTAATAATGCCAGTGGGGCGACTGACCGTGATGAGCAAGCCTGATTTCTCGATATTTTTTTGGTCGCAGATGAAGGAAAAGTTGTGAGATCTTTCGCACTTACACTCATATTGGGCCTGTTTTCATTGCACGTGTTTGCGGAATCACCAAACGACGTCGTTGCTGAAGCGCTGAATTTACTCGATCAGGAGACCAACACACGGAAAGAAGAGCTATCAAACGACAAACAGGCCTTGTATACGGTCATTGATAACATTCTGCTGCCGAGATTCGATCGTAAGTTAGCGGCTCAACTGGTGCTAGCCAGACACTGGCGTACAGCAAACGATGACCAGAAGGAACGATTTATTGAAGCTTTCTATATGACTCTGGTGCATCGATATGCAGACGGTATCTTGGGCTTTGAATTGGAAAAGATGGAGATCCTGCCGTATCGTGGAGACGAATCCAAGAATCGAACAGTAGTGAAGACCAAGGCTTCGCTCGATGATGGCACCGAGGTGCCGGTCGACTACAGCATCGTCAAGCGTGCGCAAGGATGGTTGTTGTATGACGTGAAGATCGAAGGGATTTCATATGTTAGAAATTTCCGTACCGAATTCAATAGCGAAATAAACGCGACGGGGCTCGACGCTGTCATCGAGCGCCTCGAAGCGGAGGCCGATGCCAGCCCGGAAGAATGAATAAATCACTGTCGACCTGGCAAACCACAACACGTTCCTGAAATACCTACTCCTCTTCAAAAAATTCCTCGAAGAGATCATCGTCTTCCACTGGCGGATCACCGTCGTGTATCACGTATGCGCGATTCTGTAAGTATGCTTCCCGAATCGTTACGTAGGGATCGTAGGAGCCCTCGATGGTACTCTCAGCCGCGAGCAGTCTCGATCGAATGTGTATGCCTTCCAATATCCAAAGTTTGTCCCGAACTGACGAATTTTCATAGTGGAAAAGGGGATCGAGGAAAATATTCAAAGGTATGGTGATTGCGTCTCTGAGCGTTCGCGGCCCGAAGACAGGTAGCATCACATAAGGCCCATCGGGGACGCCCCATTTCGCCAGTGTTTGCCCGAAATCTTCATCATGCTTTTCGAGGCCCGCGGATGTCGCTACATCGATCAATCCCCCAATTCCGATCGTACTGTTAACAACAAACCGTGCCGTGTCGCTCAACGCGTCCCCCCCTTTGCCTTGCAGAAGATTATTGACGATGTTCAATGGCGATCCAAGGTTGGCGAAGAAATTGGAAATTCCTCGGCGCACGAACCCGGGCGTTATTTTCTTATAGACTTTGGATAAAGGTTTTAACGTGACTTTATCCAGCCCGTCACTAACCGCGTATAAGCCGCGATTCAGAGGTTCCCAGGGATCGGCCGAAGAGCGGTCCTGTGCGCGCCCTTCGGTTTGCGCGTCACCTTCAGCCACGCTGGGTGAGCTCGCGCAGGCACCCAATTGCATCAATACCAACACGATGAAAATGATCTGCATCACGCGGTATATTGTCGAATTCTCCGACGACTGCCAGATCGATTGTGGAAACTGAGTATTCATCACATTTTTCGCCGGCTCACAACGCAGTAAGGATTACGATACGCGGCATGCGTGGTTCTGTATCGCTATCCCGCAAATATTGGTTACTTTGACACAGTCTAGCTTACGGCGACAGTCAGCCCGGCAGGGACAAAAGCCCGGGAAAGAGATGTTAGTGATAATTCAGCTACTGAAGTACTCCCGCTTCGTAAGTATCGATCTGGCTATCACTACCTCGTCGCCACCCCAAGCCGGCAAAGTTGCAAATCAGGTCTCACGAACGATCAGTTCGGTCTTGATCGTCACCGATTTCGTCCGTACGCCATCCAGCATCTGCATCAGCTTTGAGACCAGCTGATAACCCGCCTGGTAAATATCCTGTCGAATTGTCGTAACCGGTGGATAAAAATAAGCGGCGGACGGTATGTCGTTATAGCCAACCACTGATACGGCCTTTGGTACATCCAGTCCATATTCCCTGCAGGCGCAGATGAAGGCCATTGCCACGGTGTCGCTAAACGCAAATATTGCGTCGGGTGGCTCCGCGATTTCCCGAAGATACCTGTGTGCCGCATCGGCAGCCGATTCATAGGAAAAATCACTCATTACAATGTCGTCGATCGTGACATCTGATTTACTTTCATCTGCAGCCTTCTGCAACCCGGCCCGGCGCCAATATATTTCCCTGTAGGTCGTATCGCCGACGAACAAAAATTTACGCCGATTCCTTTCCAGAAAATAACGACCTGCCAGCAAGCCGCCCAATAAATTATCACTGCCAACAACGCAGTAAGGTGTAATGTCGGTGCTGGCTCCCCACACGACGAACGGCGCCCCGGTTCGTGCGAATTCGCTCAGCATTTTTTCTCTGTGGCCCTGCCCGAGCACTATGAAACCGTCTGCCCCTCTCGATGACAATATCTGTTGAAATGCATCCGAATCATTGTGGTTAGGCGCACACAGCAATAAGTCCTGATTCCTGTCGCCCAATGCTTCAGACACACCGGCGAGCAGATCGAAGATAAATGGGTCTGAAATATGGTTTTTTCTGTGCGACAGGAAGTCCAGGGAAACAGCAATCGTATTGGTTCTCTTGTGGCGCAGTTTTTGCGCGTTGCGGTTCACCGCATAGCCATGTTCCCGCGCGACAGAGAGCACATGCTCCTTCGTATTTTGGTTGACCAGGGGGCTGTCGCTAAGCGCACGGGAAACCGTCGGTTTGGACACGTTTGCGAGCTTCGCAATTTGTTCCATCGTGATTATGTTTTTAACCGACATCTTTCGTATTCCTCCAAATGGCGCTCACAAAAAAACAACCCATAACCAAAAAATCGCAATGCAACAAATTGCCAGACTTTGATGGGCAATTCCAGTCGCTATCAAAAAAATTTTGGCGAGTCCTGGCTAGCCTGCCACCATCTCCGAGCTTGAATGTGTCAACCCGGCAACGCTTTGGTCCTTGTGGAAATCAGAGTTCGATACAGGAAACGGGTGGCAGACGACAGGCTTCTATACTGCTGTCCGTCGCGCTCAAAAGCCTCTTGCGCGAAGCGATTATAGGGCCAGGTGAAATGCATTTCAAAGGTTCTTGAAATGCATTTCATAAAGGCGTACGGTAATCCGGAATCCAACGAGATGGGAAAAAAGAAAGCAGACGGAAACCTTGTATTTTGGCACAGGCGTGATCACGCCATCATTGAAGAAACCTATTTACAACATGGACGGTTGCCGAAGGTCTTTGGGCAAATAATATTCGATCAAGTGGTGTAAATATGAACATATATAAGAATGAATCCAGACGATTATATGGAATCAAAAACTTACTGGCGATTTTCGCCGTACTGGCTTTGATCCCGCTTGGTGCTGTTCAAGCACAGGATCAGGCCGATGAGACCGGGATAATTGAAGAGGTTATCGTTACCGGCACGCCGGGTGGCGCCGGCATTAACAAACGAGACGTCTCATTTGCAGTCAGCCTTATCGATGAAGCGGAAATCGAGAGGTATGCTCCCAAGAGCACGGCCGATCTGTTCAAGGCCATCCCCGGCGTATGGGCTGAGAGTTCCGGCGGCGTTGGGGGGGCAAACATCGACGTCCGCGGCCTGCCGGGCGGTTCGGATGCGCCCTTCGTCACCCTGACACTCAACGGAACGCCCCTCTATGGGACAGAAATGTTGTCTTTCTTCGAGCAGTCAACAATATTTCGGGTGGATGAGACCATCGCCACTGTGGAGGGTTTGCGCGGCGGCCCTGGCGCTGTCTTCGGAAAAGGCGAGCCTGGCCTTACCGTGAACTTCAATTTAAAACGGGGCTCGGAAGTAACCGAAGGCCGGGTCAAATACACAACCTCGGATTATGACCTCCAGCGTTTTGACGGACTACTGAGTGGTCAGATCGCTGACGATTTGTATTACATGATTGGCGGCTATATCAAGTCATCCCCGGGTATTCGTGATGCTCAGTTCACTTCCGAAGAAGGTCATCAGTTCACTGTCAATCTGACCAAAGAACTTGATCGTGGCGAAATTAATCTGTATACGCGTATCACGGATGATGTTGGTCAGTGGTATCTACCGATTTGTCTGAATTGCGGTCACGATGAAGGCGACTTTTCTCAATTAGGCAATGCGACTCGTTTACGTGAACTTCAAATCAGCGCCAACGGCGATACCGAAATATTCGACTTCGCCGAGGGCCGTGGTTGGGATGGTAGCGTGACAGGCGCCAACATCGAGTTCGAGTTCGGTGATGGTTGGATTTTCCGTGACAACGTCGGTTTGACCGTTGGTGATGCCAATACATTTGGTTTTGTGCCATCCGGCACCGCCGTTACGGCAGCCGCTTTGAGCGCAGTAATCGGCGGTCCGGTGACCACGGCGGGTGGCGCAACTTTGGGCGCCGGAGATTTTGTCCAGACTTATGGACACTGGGTGGTCTTGAAAGATCTACGATCCTTCGCCAACGATCTGAGCATCAATAAGGAATTTGAAGGGAACCACGATGTGACCTTCGGTGTTTATCAATCGAGTTATTCATCGGACGATTTCTGGACCATAGGCAATCCGATTCCGGTGCATAATATCGCCAACGGGGATTTTCTCGATTCAGCCATTACCCCGGCAGACATGGCGGTCGCCGGTGGCGATGCCGGTTTTCTGTTTGGGATTGCCTCCTCAGGCGATGCGCGCACGACGGCCTTCTATATTGCTGATTCGTGGCAGATAAACGACACTGTGCGTCTCGATTTCGGTATTCGCCGGGAAGCTTTCGATATCAATTATGTCCTCGATACCGGACCTGGTTTTCCGGATGGTACCCGTGATCTAAGCACCAGCCTGGATGATGACCAGACGGCTTACACCGTCGGGGTTAACTGGGATCTAAACGACGACATCGGTCTTTTTGGCCGCTACGCCAAGGGCTATTTGTTCCCACATTTCGACAACGTTCGTGAGGGCAATCTAGAAGTTAACGATGTCGAACAGTTCGAATTCGGTGTGAAGTATGTAGCGGATAATATTGATGTCTTCGCCACCGCGTTCTTTAACACGAATGACTCTTTCGACAGTGTGGTTGGCGGTGCAGTTCCGGCTTCCGCGTTTGAGACCGAAGCCATAGGTCTCGAAATAGACGCTACCGCGACGTTTGGTAGTTTGGATATCGGTTTAACCGGTGTCATTCAGGACACCGAGGTCACCCAGTCTACTACCGCCAGCGACATCGGTAACACGGTATTGCGACAACCGGATTTTCAGTTCCGCGTGTCCCCGAGTGTTGATTTTGAATTCGGCGATTATACCGGCACCGTGTATGCTGGAATAACCTTGGTCGATGATCGCTTCGGAGACTTGTCCAATACGGTTGATCTTCCCAGCTATGAAAAATTCGATCTTGGGGTCCTGCTTAGGTCAGACTCCGGTATCTTCTTCCAACTGCATGGGGACAACATCAATGATTCGGACGGCATAACCGAGGGTGACCCGCGTAATCCGACTTCTCCTAACGGACGTCCAATATTAGGACGATCGTTTAGGTTCAGCGTCGGCTATGACTTTTGAATCTATAACATACGAAAAGGTGCTGTCAGGTTAACCAATCAGACGACCGGGAAATGGGAGCGTCGGGCGTTTTTCGAGCTCGAATAGGCTCCGAGTGGGCGTTTGTATCCACATATTGGGTGCGAAAATTCCCCATCCGGTACAGGTAGCCCGCGCTTCTGTCTTAACTTGACAGTACCTGGCTGACGGCTATGAGAACCTCGATCTCCTCGGTGTCATTGTCCGGATCAGTGAGGCGTTCGTTGTCCAGCTGTCGGCCCACAACGTCACCGTCGAGGATGCCCCTGACCGAGAGCGACCCGCGCACTATTTTGGGGCCTAATGGCCGCTTTATCATGCCGCGTTATGTTCGGGTTCAGCGTCGGATACGAATTCTGAATGGCTGATAGCCAGCGAAGGTGTCGTCCAGACCGGGCAGATCGATCAATCGACGTCTGCCCGATCTGTACCCTCAATAAGCACAAATAAAAGACGGCGCTGCGCCGCGATGAGCACGCTTGCATCTTAGCCGCATCGTCCGCGTATAGTTTCTTATCCGACCTATAAGGATCCGTTCATGAGTCACTGGCCCATCAAGGTCTCTTTGTTCATCAACTATTTCGTATTCGCGATTCTGCTCAACAGTGTCGGCACTGTCATCCTGCAAGTACAAAATACGTACCAGATCAGTCAATCCGCTGCCAGTGTCCTGGAAGCGTTCAAAGACCTGCCAATTGCTATTACTTCCTTTCTGGTAGCGTCATTTATCGCACGCATCGGATATAGGCGCAGCATGCTCTTCGCACTCGGTTTCATCGGCTTTGTGTGCCTGGTCATGCCACACGTACCCACGTTCTGGATGACTAAACTTCTGTTCGCTGCAACCGGAGTCGGGTTTGCGCTGGTCAAAGTTTCTGTTTTTGCTACTTTGGGTCTCGTTACCGGTAGCAGGAAAGAACATGTGAGCCTGATGAACTTTCTCGAGTCATTTTTTATGGTGGGCATACTGTCGGGATATTTTATTTTTAGTGCTTATGTCGACGATCTGAATCCGGACTCAACTGATTGGCTACAGGTGTACTATCTGTTGGCGACGATGTCCTTCGCAGCCTTTGTCTTATTGATTTTCGCCCCTCTGGATGAATCCGGCATTAGCACTGGCGGGACCAAATCGCCGGCCGAGGACTTTTTCGACATGATCGCGCTGGGCATAAGGCCTCTGGTCCTCGTGTTCATCATCTGTGCCTTTCTTTACGTACTCATAGAACAAAGTATTATGTCCTGGCTGCCAACGTTTAACAGCAAAGTCCTTAATCTTCCCGCATCCCTCAGTATCCAGATGGCCAGTATTCTGGCTGCCTCCACAGCGCTCGGCCGATTCGTGGCGGGCATCACACTGAAGCGGCTGGACTGGTTCAAAGTCCTGTTTATTGGCTTGCTGTTGGCAGCAATCCTGGTACTGGTAATCCTGCCGTTGGCAGGAAAAGGGGCAGATCGTGAAATCACCGGTTGGCTCGATGCACCGGTTGCAGCGTTTATTTTCCCATTGATCGGCTTTTGCATTGCGCCGGTGTATCCGGCGATTAATTCGGTAATCCTGTCCGCCTTACCAAGGCGGCAGCATGCACCGATGTCTGGCCTGATCGTCGTGTTTTCAGCGCTTGGCGGTACGCTAGGGTCAATAATTACCGGCAACTTGTTTGAATTCGTGGGTGGCGAAACGGCGTTTTATTTCTCACTGGTCCCCATTTCGATGTTGCTTATCACTTTGTATCTGTTTAAACGCGAGACAGACAAAATTCCGGTATTGAACCATGAAGAAGCCCTTAGCGGCGCAGTTGATCAGAGCGTTGAGAAATCGGTATGAAAATCAATCAGCCTGACCGGGCCACGCCAGCCAATGACTAAAATCAGTACACCAGATCAGATTTACTCGACTCTGTTTGAAGCCGTTCAAGCAAGCCACATATTTGGAGATTCAAAATCGTTTGTCGATGCCAGCCCGAAATTTGATCCCGCCGTCATTCTCAGGTCATTCGAGGAAAAGAACCAAGAAGAGGGATTTGACCTGGAAGCATTTGTCGACTCGAACTTTAAGTTGCCTGACAACGAGAAAGAATGCTTAGAGTCTGATAAACGACGTCCGGTGCGACAGCATATTGAACTATTGTGGGATGTGCTTACCCGGACAGCTGATACGGAAGATCCAAATTCTTCCCTGATCGCCCTCCCCCGGCCCTATATCGTCCCCGGTGGCCGCTTTCGGGAAATCTATTACTGGGACAGTTACTTCACGATGCTGGGCCTGGCTGCATCGGGACGGGTGGATCTGGTTGAAAATATGGTTGCAAATTTTGCGTATCTGATCGACCAGATCGGTTTCGTTCCCAACGGCAACAGAACCTATTTTTGTTCGCGTTCGCAGCCGCCTCTGTTTTCTTTGATGGTGGAATTACTGGCGGAAAAAAAGCGGGACCCGAGCGTCATTCAGTTTTTTCTTCCGCAGCTTGTGATGGAACACGAGTTTTGGCTTTCAGGATCTGACACACTTGATAAGGACAAAACGATTACCCGGCGCGTAATCGCGAAGGATGGCGGGTACCTGAACAGATACTGGGATGACTCCGACATGCCACGACAGGAAAGTCATGCAGAAGATTTGGAACTGGCAAAAAGCACGGATCGCGAAGCAGCCGAACTTTTTCGGGACGTGCGTGCGGCCTGTGAATCAGGCTGGGATTTCAGTTCGCGCTGGCTCGAAGATGATCGATCCATGGCCTCCATCCGAACTACAAAGATCGTACCGGTAGATCTCAACGCGATGTTGTACCAACTTGAGTCAGTGCTGGCGCGCGGATTCATGCAGGCTGGTAATGCTCAACAGGCGTCGTTTTTCGAATCCTGCGCCGAGCATCGCAAAGAACTGATACAAACCGTATTTTTCGACGATGAGAGTGGCTATTTTGGCGACGTTTTGCTACCCGATCTGAAACCCAGCGGCAAACTTACGTTGGCCACAGTGTTCCCGCTCTTTTTCGATCTGGCGACTCCGGAGCAGGCGAAACGGGTGGCCAAGATCATTCACAGAGAATTCTTAAGACCCGGTGGCTGGGTAACGTCTCTGAATAATAGCGGTCAACAATGGGATGCACCAAACGGGTGGGCGCCGTTGCAATGGGTTGTTTATATTGGGTTACGCAATTACGGATATGTCAAAGAGGCCGAAACGGGGGCAAAACGCTGGGTGAAAAATAACCTGAGTGTCTATCGGAGCTCCGGTAAACTATTGGAAAAATACAACGTCGAGAAAATCGGCTCAGTTGCCAGAGGCGGTGAATACGCGGTGCAGGACGGTTTTGGCTGGACCAACGGTGTATTGCTCGGCTTTCTGGATGAGCTCGGGATGGAATGATCTAGTGTAGCGATTGCGGACGAGGTCTCATGTTTCCTTATATTGTGGCGGATGTCGGTGGCACGAACGTTTGTTTTGGGTTGGTAAGCGGCAAAAACAAGGCCACCGGCAATTATGAAATCGGTGAATTATGGTCGCAGGAAACCTCCTCATTCGACGGCTTCGAAAGTTGCCTGGACGCCTATCTCGCCACTCTGAATGGCCTGCGTCCAGCCAATGCCTGTGTCGCGATCGCTGGCCCCATCACAATTGATCATGTGCAGATGACTAACCGGGACTGGAATTTTTCGATTTCCGGTCTCCGTCGACGATTTGCTCTGGAGCGCCTGGAGGTTCTGAATGATTTCGGCGCGCTGGCTTACTCGACACTCTTTGTCGGGGCCCGTGACCTGACCGTCATTCATGCCGGAACCCCCATCACCGATGCGCCGCGGGCGATCATCGGTCCAGGCACGGGGCTTGGAATCGCGGCTCTGGTGCCGACGGCGGTTGGTTGGCTGCCTGTGCCGGGCGAGGGTGGTCATATGGCTTTTGCTCCGTCCAAAGGCAAGGCCGCCGATATACTCGGGATTATCCACCAGGACATGGAACATGTATGCGTAGAATCGTTGCTGTCGGGCCCAGGCCTGGAAAGACTGCACCAGGCGTTAGCGGTCGTCGAAGGAAGGGAAGCCGAGCCCTTTTCGCCCGAGCAAATTACCACCCATGCCGTTGCCGGCACCGATTCTGCCTGCCGGGAAACATTGGATCTATTCTGTCACTTGCTGGGCCGAACCGCGGGCGACATCGCATTGCTATATGGTGCCACGGGCGGGGTATTTCTGGGCGGCGGTATCCTGCCAAGAATCGAAAACATATTACAGGAAAGCGCTTTTATGGATGGTCTCCGATCCAAAGGCGTGATGAGTGACTACCTGGCAGATGTTTCCGTTTATCTCATGACCGGAAGACATCCTGCGCTCCTTGGGGCGGCGGCCTGGTTTTGCGATCAAGATCCCGGGTAATAGTAATAAAGGGGCTCGACGACTCAACTTGAATTGTCGCCAAAGAAAGATACTCTCTTTTTTCGTTGACAGACGCGGCCAAGCGGCAAAATGCCGGCGGTCGGCGATCGCAACAACCAACTTCGCGCGATGATGTGATACCCGCCAAAACTGTCTTAATTAATCTGTTCCCGGCACATCGCCTGCTGGGTCGGTAAGTCATCGCTGCATTTTTCGTGCTGACGCGCGTGCTTTAACGCGTTTGCATACCACTCAAACTCGTCCAGAAATTTGACGATTCTCTCGTCATACGCTGAATCCAGCGGCTTACCATCGTCATCGAACGCTTTGTATATCTGCGAAACCGGGAACGCGCTGGGAATGCTCGGCGTACCCAGTTCGGCAAGGATGCCGCGAAGGTTTACCAACGCCCGGACGCCGCCAAACGGACCGGCAGAATAGGTGACGATGCCGCTTGGTTTGTAGTGATACTCGCTCTGGAAATGATCGAGAAGATTTTTAAGCGATGCCGATATGCTGTGGTTATATTCAGCGCTGACAATAATGTATCCGTCAGCTTTGCTGAGAATCTGACTGACCTTTTCGATTGCCTCGGGCGCCTTTCCGGACTCATATTCTTTATGCATCAAGTCCAGGAACGGCAGCTGGTACTCCAGAGGATCGACAAGCGTAACGAGATGGCCGCGATCTTTCAGTTTGTTACACACGAAACGCGCCACTTTGATGCCCTGGCGGTCGCGACGGACGCTGCCGTAAATCACTGCGGTATTTAGTCCTGCGGAGTCTTTCATCGTTTTACTCACTCTGTGGATTGCATCCGGATGGACGCCGGCTTCAATAAAAACCAGTCGGTTCCCGGCATATTAGTCCGGATACCAAGAATCGCAAACCGCAATTTCCGGATTCGATCACTCGCCCGGGTTTTGTCCTGAAAACACCTCGTATAACAACTCTCCCAAACAACCTGTAACGCCTGTCCGCTTAAGCAGAGGAACAACTGTTGTTCGGTGACACAACAAATCACTACCAAAAAAAATGTAAGCCAGGTGTAACCGCTCCGTACATCTGCGGTAAGTCCGTGACCCCTACCTTCGTAGTCGTAAACAAACAACGACATGCGCGACCAAAAAGCGCAACCGGAGGTAGTCATGATCAGGAAAATTACATTAGCCATATTGGTTTGTACACAACTCGGTGCATGCGCGAACAACTCGCACTTGGCAAGCCAGCCAAACAGATTTGTCAGCATCGGCATGTCCAGCGATGAAGTCGCCGAAATCATGGGATCGCCCATGGCCGTTAACACTGACGCGAGCGACATGAAGTCCTGGGCCTATCACGAGCTAAAGGCAGATATTCGCTACGCACGAGGCCCAAACCGCCTGTCCTCGATGCTCACGACCGGTCATTTCGCCTATGCCACCGAGGCGCAGTTGAACATGCCCAGGCCGCCGAAATTCGTCGTCTATTTTGACGATGAAAACCGGGTCGAAAGTTACGCCTACCTGGTCAAGGCCACGCGAGCTGTCACTGCCCCCGCTGCAATCGTTGCCAGTGCTGTCAATACGGGCATCTTCTAAGTAATTGATTAGTAATGCGTTTTCATATTTGTAATCGATCTGTAAGTCACCTGTACGCAAGGCGTAAGCGGGTTGGCCGCATCGTAGCCCCAACAGCGGAAATCCTGCCAACCGACAGCAAAAGGAATGCGTCATGAGATCGGTGAGATGGACAAAATACATCGTTGGATTTGGACTGGCAGTCGGTTCATGCAGCTTAGTTTCTGCTGATGAAGAAATGCCCACATCGACTCTTGCACCAATCGTAGAAACGCGCCGCGTATCAGACTGGCCGGTCAGCGATGGTACTCGAGGCACGCACTATTCGCCGTTAACCGATATTACAAGCGCCAACGTCGCTGATCTTCGAGTTGCCTGGACTTACCGGACCGGCGATGTCAGCGATGGAAAAAATGGGTGGGTAGGTACCGCGTTCGAAGCGACGCCGTTGATGGTCGATGAAACGCTTTATGTCCCTACACCGTACAGCCGGGTCATCGCGCTTGACGCTGAAACCGGCGAGGAACGTTGGACATTCGATGCAGGAATCGACAAGACGGATCCCAGTGACATCATGACAGCGACGCGCGGCGTCTCGACCTGGCTTGACGATGTTGCGGAGCCTGGCCAGCCGTGTCGCCGACGCATTTTCCTCGCAGCCTACGACGCACACCTTTTTGCACTGGACTCAAAAACCGGTGAGGTTTGCCAGGACTTTGGCGACGACGGTCGTATCGATCTTGGCGTTGGTGTCGCCCGGCTTGAGGGCAAGCGGCATCTGTACAAGCAGTCGGCGCCGCCGACTGTGATCGGCGGTCTTGTTGTCGTCGGTTCCAAGATCATCGATGGCCAGGTCGTGGCGGCTCCCAGCGGCGTGGTGCGGGCTTTTGATGCCCGCAGCGGACAACTGCGATGGAGTTGGGAACCGCTGGCCAGCGTCAGCGGCGTCAATGAGGATGGCGCTGACATTCAGGCCGGAGCGGCCAACGCCTGGGCCACCATGACCGTCGATGAAGAACGCGACCTGCTGTTTGTCCCGACGAGCAGCGCGAGTCCTGATCACTGGGGCGGTCTGCGGGAAGGCCAGAATCTCTATGCCAACTCATTGGTCGCCCTGCGGGCATCGACGGGCGAAGTCGTCTGGCATTTCCAGATCGTCCATCACGACCTGTGGGATTACGACCTCGCATCGCCGCCTGCACTGATTAACATCACCCGCAACGGTGAGAAAATACCGGCCGTAGTTCAGGGCACGAAGATGGGCTACCTGTACATTCTTCATCGCGAGACCGGTCGGCCCCTGTTTCCAGTTGTCGAAAGGCCGGTACCGGCCAGCGATGTGCCCGGTGAGCTGGCCTGGCCGACCCAACCGGTGCCGCTACTTCCCCGGCCGCTCGGGCCGGAAGTGCTTGGCCCGGATGACGCATGGGGTCTGACGCCAATCGATCGCTCGGTTTGCCGCAAAAAAATCAAGAGCCTTCGAAACGAGGGGATCTTCGCGCCACCCAGTCTGCAGGGAACGATCGTGTATCCGGGTTTCCTCGGCGGCGTTGGCTGGGGCGGCATCGCCTATGACCCTGACGAAGAGATCATCGTTACCAACACCAACCGGATCGCGATGGTCGCGACGCTGATCCCCAGGGATCAACTTGAAAGCGCGATCATGAATGCTGATGACAGCTCGGTCATCGTTGGTCAGGCGCCTGCCCAATACGGTATCCGCCGCTCGGTTCTGCTGTCACCGTTACTCATTCCCTGCAGCCCTCCTCCCTGGGGCTTGTTGCACGCCGTCGATGCCCGCACCGGCGAACTGCGCTGGGAAGTACCGCTGGGAACGATGCGTGATCTGGTGACGCTGCCGTCTCCAAGACCTTGGGGATCGCCCAACATCGGTGGAGCCATTATCAGCGGTGGTCTCGTTTTTATTGCCGCCACGATGGATCGCCGCATTCGTGCATTTGACCTGGCCAGCGGCGAGATCGCCTGGGAGGACAAACTGCCCGCATCCGCCCAGGCCACTCCCATGACCTATCGTGCGCGCCCCGGTGGCCGCCAATTCCTGGTCATCGCCGCCGGTGGTCACAGTCTCATGCGCTCAGCATTGGGCGATTACATCGTCGCATACGCGCTGCCGGATTCCGGCATGGATGGCTTATGAAATCCGCACTGGTAACCGGGGCCAGCGGAATGCTTGGTTCCTACATCGTGGAGCGTCTGCATACCGATGGATGGCGGGTTGCCGCCCTCGTACGCGATCCGGTCCGGTCTGCCTGGGTTGAAGATTTGGGCGCAAAACTGATCCAGGGTGACATCCTTGACATGGATTCTCTGAAAAAGGCGGCGCGGGATCGGGATGCTATTTTTCACACCGCGGCGACTATTGGAACCGGCAATAACAGGGGCCCGTTCTGGTCCGGGAATGTCGTCGGCACAGCCAATGTCGTGCGAGCGGCGGAGAGCGCCGGAGCCCGGGTCATCCACATTAGTACAACTTCGGTATTCGGACGCGACCGCTACCACGAAAAACCCACCGACGAGTCTTTTTCGTTACCCGCGCTGCCCGACAGCGATGCCTATGGCCGTTCAAAACAGGACGCCGAGAAAGTTGTCCTGTCGGCCCACAGCAGGGGCAGGATCTGGGCCTGCATCATCCGGCCGCCTGTCATGTATGGCAAGCATGACCGCCAGTTCCTGCCACGCGTGGCTCCTTTGCTGGAGCGCGGAATAGTTCCCTTGTTTGACGGTGGCCGCACGACGTTGACGGTGGCACACGCCAGCTCGGTGGCGGACGGCGCCGTGCGTGCCGCTACACGATTTTCGGCGGGTGGGAAAATCTATCACCTGACCAATGATTTCGATTTGACGCTGGCCGATTTTATTTCGCTGGCGGAGAAAGGGTTGGGCCGGCACATCACAACGGTCGATATTCCGGTCGGTCTGGGGCGAGCTGGTTTCCGAACGCTAGCGTTCCTACTTTCGACAATCAGGCGTCGCGACCTCGCGAAACACGCCCAGGGCATTTTCGACCTGCTGACTCGCGATAACCCCTTCACTTCAAATCGCGCCCGGCGGGAACTGGGCTGGTCGCCATACATCACACCGGACATCGGCATCCCGGAAGCCGTTACCTGGTGGAAAGAAAATCATGGAGCCATCGGCCAGGCCAGGAAGGCCCGCTCATGAACATTCCATCGGTGGAATTTCTGGGCGTCGTAATACTCTGGCCGGTCACCGTGCTGACCAATCTGTTCCTGACCGTCCAGTGTATGTTCCTGTTCCAGAATTTATACCGGGCCGAACCATCCGCCATCGCGCAAATTCGGATTTCATCCTGGGCCCGCTTTTTCGTGTTCCTGGGGATTTCCACGCTGACCGACGCTATCAAGTACGGCCTCCATGACTATCCTGGTGTGCTGTATGGAAGCGCGGTCCTGGTGTCGAGTCTGGCTGGCGGTGTCGCAACGACGTTCGCACAACTGGCAACCGTGGAGACTTTCGTCCTGCGAAAAAACACCCGTTTTTTCCTGCGTCTGGTTTGTTATCTGCAACTGATTGTTTTCCTGGCGATCGCTACTACGATTGACGGCTATTTGATTGTAGTCGCGAATACAGCGATTGGGCTCACGCCGGTGTTGTTCGCCCACATTATCGCCTGGCGGTTCGCCTACGCCGGCAGCGGCTGGATCGTATCCGGCTTATCAATGTCCGTTATAACGGGCCTGATCTATGGTTTCCGCCTATCCATCGGTTCATGGTTCACGCACGTGGACCTATCCCACGTCGCAATGATTATCAGCCTCGCCCTGATCAGCCTCGGCGTCAACCGGAACCCGCCAACTCACTGCTTTTTGCAATGTAAAAGCTGCGAGGAGAAAAGCTGATGGACATACAACTCCTGGCCGGTATATTCGTGGGTGTTTTTGCCAGCGGCTTCCTGCCGTGGGCAGCCGCCGAGATTATTATTGTCAGCGCGGCTTTGTTGATATCGCCGCAGGGTTTGGTGCCCCTGCTCATCGTAAGCACAACCGCTCAGATGCTGGCTAAAACGACCTTGTATATGGCGGCAAGATGGACGCCGCAATATTTGCCGGCAAAGGCCCGTAATTTTATTTCGCAGGCACGTTGTTACACCGAAAAGCGCAGGGCGGTCGGGTTGATCGTCTTATCCAGTTCCTCATTATCCTTGCCGCCGTTTTATGCGGTAGCGATCGCAAGCGGCACACTTCGCGTACCATTCGGCACTTTTTTCGGCATCGGATATGGCGGAATGATCGCCCGTTATGCGTTTTTCGTCTGGGGGACCGCGTTGGTCGGAAGCGTCACTATCTAATCGAAAAGTGCGGCGCCAATGTCGAGTAATCAACCCGAAATCTGCTGATATATTTTTTCCGTTTCCGGTGATGGGGTTACCCCCAGTCTGCCTTCCAGCGTGGTCCGGCAGCGATTGTAAACCTCGATGGCTTCGGCCTTGCGCCCTTGCTCCACATGGCAAAGCATCAGTTGCCGATACAGGCTTTCCGACCTGTCGTCGGTCTCGAGACCACGCTCGAGAAGGGCTATCGCTTCGGCCTGGCAATCATTGGCATTGAAATAGTCAACCACCTGGCTGGTATATCGGGTAAAGCGCTTTCTGATCTGTTCACGTGTACCAATCGCCCATGAGGCATCTTCATCACTAAGAAAAATACCGTGATACGTACTCATGACCTTTTGGATCGCCGCCTTGATGTCATCGCGACTGCCGGCAATGTCACCGCTAATCATCCCGCTAACCTGCTGCGCCGCCTGTTCAAGCGCCCAGATGTCGACCCAGAAAAAGTCCGCATTAAGGCTGAGACGGCCGCCTTCCAGAATCAGCGCCTGCTCTTCGCCGAGCAAATTACGCAGGCGGTGCAGTGTGGTGTTGAATGAACGATTCGCGTAATCGCTGTCTATGTGCGGCCACATTTCGTCAGTGATTTTCTGTATCGGTACGTCCCGGCCGCGATGGGCAATGGTGACTTTAAGTAGTTCCAGCGGTCTGCCCTGCGCTTTGTTTCTTGGCTGGGCCGGTTGACCGGCCCATTCGATTTCGAATTTACCCAGCGTCCTGACGCGAAACATCCAGGGCCAGTCTTCGACATCCAGCGGCGGTTCGTCGGGCATCAGCCGCCGTTTCACGATCAGCCACTTGACGTATTCGGGTTCTATCCCGTTGCGCAATGCGGTTACGGCCAGTCTCGCCATCAACCGCGGTTGCCAACCGAGGGTGTATGAAAAATTATTTTCGCGGCCCATTTTTAGCGCGAAACTCAATGCGCGCAGCCCCGGCCCCGAACGTCTGTTTTCGAGCGCGAGATAAGCGTAAATCAGAAGAGTCTGGAACTCGAAAAGGCGGCTATCGACAATCCGGGTGATTCGCCTGACCTTTTTCATATTCTCGATGCTTTTCCTGACATCACCAAGTTCCATCTGGATCTGCGCCATACCCATCCTGATGTGGGCTTCGATAAACGGCAGGCCGAGTTCCTCGATCAGTCTCAGCGCGGTTCGCTGCTGATTGAATGCATCCTGCAGATCACCCCGGACCATCGCGATCCAGGCGCGGAAAAAATAATACTGGCTGGAATCGAACCGCCTGGCTTTTAGCGCATCCTGATCGATTTCCGCCAGCATGCTTTCCGCAGTATCCAGGTTCCCGGCGCCCACAGCGCTCGCAGCAGCATAATTCAGCGTCGTGTTCCGCCACACATGAATACCGCTGTCTTTTGCTGCTTTCAGACCCTGACCGGCTGCATTCAGGCAATCCTCGTGTTGTCCCAGCAACATGTAATACATGGTCTCGAATGCGTGCAGGGTGGTCACGGCGATCGGCGGCACGCCCGGCTCATCGACCAGCTGGCGTATCGACTCAATAAATTGTCGCGCGATGTCAAAGCGCCCGGTCCAAACGATCCCCGAACACAGCATCGTCACGGCCCGCAAACGCGTGGCCGGATCCCTGGCCTTGTCGATGACGCCGAGCGTGCGTTCACCCCAACGCCTGATTTCCGGATGCGATGGCTGGCGATAGACCAGCGACATGTACAAGTTGTAAGTCACCCTGGCGCCATAAGCGTGCTCGGGAAAATCCGGATACTCATCGAAGAGCCGCTCAACTTCCTTTATCCAGTGATCCAGCGGTGCGAGATCATTCAGGTCGTATAGAATGGCGTCCAGTACGCCGCCACAGGCCATAAACAACCCTTCCCGGTCGGTTTCCTCCTGCTGCCTGAAGATTTCATAGGCACGCTCGCAATAAAACTGGCTTTCGCGCGGCGCGTATGCCGACCGGCAGGCGCCCATCCAGTAGGACATCCACGGGTCCCGCTCCAGGTATTCGGCAGGCAGCCGCTCCAGCCACTCCTGCAAGGTTTCATCGCGTCCTTGCTCAAGAACCTGTGCGGCATGTGCGCGAATCAGATCGACGAGTTCGTCCCATTCCTGATTCTCGATTCGAAGATTAATAGCGGCTTCCAACTGCCCGGACCGTTGCAGCAATTCGGCAGAGCGATCGCGAAGCTCTGTGCATTTATCCTCGCCAAGCGAAACTTTGGCGCGGGCCAGCAGAAACTCGCGCAATAACGGGTGAAACTCGTAAATTATTTCGTCCGGGCTCTGCCTGGAGGTAACAAAAAAATTGTGCTGTACGAGATAATGCAGAATATCTTCCGAGTCCGTTCTTTTTGTCAGCGCATCCGCCTGTTCCGCTGTGATCTGCGGCAAAAAGCAGGTCCGCAACATAAATTCCTGGTATTCATCGAACCGCTCGATGACTTCACCTGCGAGGTAATCGAAAATCACCTGCGGCGTAAAATCCTCAGGTACGTCACTCAGGTCGCCACCATCGTGCTGTTGTTCGAGCATCAGCACCAGGCCGGCAACCCAACCCCTGGTCCTCTGAAAAAGCCGCTCGCAGGTTTCTTCATCGGACTGATGGCCGCGAATGCTGATTATCGCATCGGATTCTTCACGTGTGAGGCTCATGTCCGACTGATCGAGAGACATCATGGTTTGATTCGCCCTGAATCTGGCCATCCAGGCTGGCGGATCCTCGCGGCTGATAAATACGACACAGCATCCCTGAGGTATCTCGGCCAGGCCATCGCGCATCACGTCGTGAAACTGCGACTGCTCCGGCACATCCTGGTAATTATCGATGACCAGGGCAAACGGCTGCGCCAGGCGACTATACAAATCACGGAAAAAGCTGTGGGTAAATGCCGGAAGATCGCTCAGGTACTGGGGGGAGAATGCCGGCAGCGGCTTGTCGGCGCTGTCTTCCGACTTCCCAACAGCCTGAGACAAATAATAAAAAAGGGTCGCGACATCGCCGTCGCTTTCATCCGCCTGGTACCAGATATCGTCCAGCGCCCAGGTATCGAGATAATCGGCGACCAAGGTTGTCTTGCCGGATCCGGGAGAACCACCGATCCAAATGATCGATCTTTGTCTGCCCTTATCCAGCAGGGAGAACAGTCGGGGCCGCGACGCGACCTCCGGCAGACGCGGGCGACTGATCTTGGCGAATCTGACGGTAGATTGATCCATTCGCGTCTTTAGGATTAAAAACTAATATATGGTCGCTGGCTTAATGGATGTCAAGCCGCCCGCGGCATGACAAGGAAGACAGAACACATATTTTCCGGGTTCGTTCGATGTGATCGATAGTTGCCGGTTGATATCGGCATGCAAATTTTTTGCTCCTTTTGTCAGTTTCTTTGCTCTCCACGACGCACAGTCGGCCTGAAAGCGTCTGGTGCGAGGCATAGCTCCTACCTTACCTCATTAAATACAATGACTTGCGCGGAGACATTTTTCCGGTAAACCAGCCGGCGCGACAGAAAAATGATAAAGGCAAAGTCTGCATAATTTTAAACAACTCGTAACATCTTCGTCGCAAGCTTTTGATAAATGAACGCTTACTAAACCGGTTTCCGACGCGAAATCCTGGCATCCAGCACCGGAATCGGACCAAAAACACGGCGAATATGTCGACGAAAAGAACTTTTTTCGATATACACCGCTTATCCACAAAATTCCCACAAGTTTTGCTATTGGCAAGTATTTTATTGGTGATATATTAAATCCACGGCAACGGAAAACTTCGGTTGGAAGGAGCCGGACCCCAATTGGCTGGGGGAGGGTCACACGCCAAGAGTGACCAACCGGTAGTGGAAGACCGCACGTGGGTAAGGACCGAAAGGACCATGCAAACGGCAAGCAAACGGATGATGAATCCGGGTGCGATGCGGAGGGAAGTTACCAGGGCTCGTGAAAGCGTTACCGGAATGCTTTGGCGGGGGACGTAGCTAAGCGTCCAAAAACAAATTCCAGGGGACTGAGGTTCCCGAGCCGGTATCGGGCTAAGTCATGGACTACGTCGGTGGCTAAGCCGGGGGCCGAGTTGGAACGGACCGGAGCAGAAGCGATTCACCTCGCGGATGCACCGGAAAGAGAAAACTGAACGGGGGATGAGGTATTCGTATCTCGTCCCCTTTTTTATTGCCTGGACCTTTTGTGGCCAACTAGCGCCACGTTTAATTCTCAGCGGCTTTCCTGGCCAGTATCACTTCGGACGGAAACAGCATCTGCTGGTAGTACTCCCTGCTGTCGACATGGAATCCATTTCGCTCCAGGCGATCCTGCAGACGAACGCCACGACAACCACCCATTATTTCCGGGGACAAGCGGTACAAAGAATCGTAAATCCCACTCCCCGTCCGCTCACCGATCGTCATATTGACCAGCACCAGTCGGCCGGCCGGCTTCAGGACCCGCCTGAACTCGGCGAGCACCTTGTCCATGTCCTCGTACGGGATCAGGTCAAACATGTAATTATTCATTAGCAGGTCGATCGAGCTGCTATCGACGGGCAAGGCAAAGGCGCTGCCTATATCGAGCGAGTGATTGCCCTCTGGCAACATCTGCAGGCGTCTTTTCGCTTTCGCCAGCATTTTTGGCGACAAATCGATGCCGATGTTTTTACCGTCAGGATTTCGCCGGACCAGCTCGGCAAAGGCGGCGCCAGTGCCCACCGCGACTTCAAGTACTGACTGGCCATCCTGGACGTCGGCGATTTCCAGCGCGCGTTTCCTGGCACGGGTTTCGGTCAGACCGGCCCAGACGTCATAAATCCAGGCAACGCCGTCATACAGCGCCCCTATCTCTTCCTGTGTGACTCGCGCGTCCTGATTTTTCATGGCAACAGAAAATATCGGCCATCTATGTGGCCAGCACTCGAAACCCAGTCTCGATTTTAACGAATTATTCTTCCAGCGAGCGAATGAATTCAGGGTTAATCCTGGCTTTTGTAGCCTGTTCCAGCACGAAAGCGAACTGGATCAGTTTTTCTTCCGTAAATGGGGCGCCAAGCAAGGTGATGCCGACCGGCAGGCCCAACACTTCGCCCGCGGGTAACGTGATCGCCGGGTAGCCGGCGATAGCGGCAGGACCCGAACTGGACAGGAAATGCCGGTCATGGTCGCCATTGAGAAAGTTCGTCTGCCAGGCTGGCGAATTGGATGGTGCGACGATTGCATCCAGCTGGTGCCGCCGCAAAACTTCATCGACTGCCTCTCGCATCGCCGCCTGACTATCCTGCAAGGCCTGCAAATACTCGGGCTCGTCCAGCGTTCCCTTGCCCTCGGCCTTTTCCAGGATATCCTGACCGAACCAGGGCATCGACTCGTCGGCGTGGTCGCGGTTAAAGGTGATGATCCCGGCCAGGGTATCTGCAGGCGGCTCAACACCTGCACCAGCGAGATATTTGTTCAGGTTGGTCTTGAACTCATACAAAAACACTTCGTACTCAGCGTCATTCGCCAGGTCGGGAACAGCGAAATCGATCGGATCGATAATCGTCGCACCGAGCTCTTCCAGCCGGGCTATGGTCTGCTCAAAAATAGCCTCTACCCTGGGACGCTTGCCCGCCGCGCGATACTTTCGCCAGATGCCAATTCACACACCGCCAAGTGCTGCTGCACCCAGCCCCGCTATGTAGTTTTTATCTCCCGGATAACCCGCGGAAGCGGGATCCATTGCGTCTTTTTTGGTCATCACTGACAAAAGCAGCGCCGCGTCCCTGACGCTTCTGGCCATCGGACCGGCTGTGTCCTGCGTATGAGAGATCGGAATAATCCCGTCACGGCTGACCAGCCCCACCGTGGGCTTTATCCCGACGATGCCATTGATTCCGGAAGGGCAAATAACTGACCCGTCGGTCTCGGTGCCGATCGCCAGCGGCACCAGCCCCGCCGCCACAGCGACCGCCGAACCGCTCGAAGAACCGCAGGGGTTTCGGTCCAGAACGTATGGGTTTTTTGTCTGTCCGCCGATTCCGCTCCAGCCGCTGGACGAATCGGAAGATCTGAAATTGGCCCATTCGCTCAGATTGGTTTTGCCCAGGATGACGATACCTGCTTTGCGCAGGGCAGCAACATGAAACGCGTCGTTTGGCGCGCGATGACCGGCCAGCGCCAACGAACCGGCCGTCGTCGCCATGGCATCACCGGTATCGATATTCGCCTTTAGCACAACCGGAATTCCATGCAGCGGCCCGCGTACCCGCCCCGCTCTGCGCTCGTCGTCCAGAGCGGTCGCGATCGCCAGGGCATCGGGGTTGATCTCTATTATCGAATGAAGTTGGGGTCCGTTACGATCGATTTCTTCAATGCGTGCAAGCAGATGCGACACCAGTTCTGCGGAATTGAACTCGCCGCGTGTCATCGCCTCCTGGAGCTGGTCGACGGACAAGTATTCGGGGATTTTTTCCTGATGATCTTGTGCACAAGCGATCGTGCCCGTCAGAATTGTTGCAATAATTACTAATCTTATTGTCATTTTCATTCCCATCGACATCACTCCGTGCAAAGTATAAATAATGATCTGCTAAGCTGCACAAAGCGAATATACCCTGACCTGGTAAAGGAGTCTGGTGATGATCGGTTACGTAACACTGGGGACCAACGATATCGAGCGCGCGGCTGCTTTTTATGATGCGCTGCTGGGAGAAATTGGCGCGGGCCGGTTTATGGATTCGGAAACCTTCATTGCGTGGACGGTGTCCCCCACATCGCCGGCTATATCCGTCGTCAAACCCTTTGACGGCAGCCTGGCGACCGTTGGCAACGGAGTAATGGTGGCCATAACCGTCGATTCCCGGGACCAGGTGGATCAACTGCATGCCAAAGCGCTGGAGCTCGGCGGCACCGATGAAGGAGCTCCGGGCGAACGCGGTGACAGCGGATTCTACGTTGGTTATTTTAGGGATCTCGACGGCAACAAGCTGAATGCTTTTTGTATGCAGTGAAGGAGGGGTTCCCGCGCTATCGCGATGATCGAGCCAGCTGAACTCCTCTGTAGATTCGTGTCGTTATTCATCGTTTCCTACTTGTTTCCGTAAACATCTTTGCGATCGCCGATTTTGATTACCTGGACAATCAGCACCGTATCCTCGATCGTGTAGAGAATGCGATAGCGGCGCTGGCGGATTCGATAACGCTCGAGGCCTGACAGCTTCAACGCACCCGGAGGTCTTGGATTGTCAGCGAGTGATTCGATACGCCTGATAATGCGTCGCCGATCCGCCTTCGTGGCGACCGATTCAAGTTCTTTGCGCGCCAACTTCTTTATTCGCAAACTATATCTTGCCACGTCGTTTCAGGTCCTTAACGACGTCCTCGAACGCATAGTCAGGTTCCTTTTCCCGAACTTCGAAGGCCTCAATGTCGCTGGCGTCTTCCGCAAATGCGGCTTTGACAGCCTCGTTCACAAGCTCGGAAATACTGCGATCAGTTTCAGCCGCTTTCAGACGCAGCGCACGATGCAGGAACGGATCGAAGTAGACGGTGGCTCTTTTTTGGGCGGTTTCATTCACAACTCAACAACTCTAGCGTCTTGACGTCTAAACGTCAAGACGCTACCACAAAGCGTGAAAGCACTGCGAATTAGTTACCCGCCGTGTACCAGATCGGTGAGACTTTTTGATTTTTTATTCTTTACTTTGAGCTAAAAGCGAAAAACCAGGCCCGCTCGAGCTTCCCATTGCGTGATCGTCGAACCTTCCACCTGGATCAGGCATGCGCCGGCTCCGCCTGTACTGCTGCAAAAAATATTGCTGTCATTGTCCACAAAAGTTGTGAATACACGTCCCTCGATACGAACACCAATTCGCTTGCTGGCATTTAATTGCAAACCGCCGCCAATGGACGCCGAAAAGTAATTTTCCGAGTCAAGCCCTGCGAGTTGGGGATCAAAGTGCGACAGACCGAGGGTTACCACCACAAATGGACGCGTATTGTCACCATCGAACAGATAAGTGCCGCCCAGATGAAAGTATTCGACATCTAAATCGAATTGCGGGTCATTGACGAAGAATCCCTGGGTGGCTGCCTCAGTGTCTTGGCGAGCATAGAGCAATTCCCACTGCCCGTTGGGGTTTACACCAACATCGAGCATGATTCCCAGAGCGGCGGATTCATTCAGCTCAAATTGACCGTTACCCTTCTGTTCATCAATTTGTCCGCCGATTCGATACGCGGTATAAGGTGTGATCTCAAACTTGAATAATTTGTCCTGTGCCACCGCCGGGGTGGCGTGACAAAGAGATACCGCGGCGATCATCGCCCAGGAAACGAAAATATTGTGGCGGAGTTTCATTGCAGGCTCCGGCGTCTATCCATTCTGTGCGACGAGAGCTATTTGCCTGATCATAAATCCTCCGGGGTCGAGTGCAGAGAGGATAAAATCCCTTTCTCTTAATGTCCACGATTATGAACAGCCCAATAACCGCGAAAGCCGGGTGGACTGGCGAGATCATCAATCGATGCGGTGCGAGCGAATTCCGTGCGGGTTATTCCAGGGATCTTGACGGCACAAGACGAGTCTTTCCTGCCCGGTAGTGCTTACTGCATTTCAAGATACTGCTTTACTTTCTGAACATCTTCATTCATCAGATAGGCGTCTGCGTGTTTCCAGCCCGTCAAAGTGATGAGATTATCCTGATTGGCGATCAGGTGGCGGTCTGACCCGTAGTCACCAGTTGCCCAACCCGGAACAGCGATCACGGACATGACGCGAACAGGGTGCCCGAGTATTCCGTTCAACATTGTCGCGAATGCTTTTAGCGTTTTATTCCAGCTTGCGAGGCTGTAATCCGGAGTATTGTTTCCGAACACCAGTTTGTCATTTCTGAGATTTACCGTGCCGTGTTTTCTAGGATTTCTGACCAGCACCTGGACGGCATAGACGCCATCTGATCCGAGTACAACGTGATCGATCATATCGACGCCAATCGGGATCGAGTGAAAAATAAAATTGCCCTTGGTCGCAACAACCTGCAACCCTTGCGCCGCAGCAATTCGCGCATCCAGTTGTTTTGCGAGCAGCAGTCGGGACCCCTGCAGGCGAATCATCCTGACGATCTCAACAACAATCAACGTGGAAAGAAAGACGAGTACCACCCACCAGCTCATGTTATCGAGTGGATACCACCATTGGTCGTTGGCAAAAAAGAATATACTGGCGAATACCAAAGTCGAAACAGCAATGGCAGCAGCATGCGTATTCAGCGATGCCTCCATCTTCCTGAGAGTCTTGTAGTAAGTGCTGACCGCCTCTCTTTTAATCAACGGCGCGAAAGGTGTTCGCGAGCGGAGCCAGGTGTCAGCATAGACCCAGACCTTACTACCCAGCAAAAACAGCACACCGGCAGCTGCGGCAGCACTCAGGGCACTGATAATATGTGGGTCTGCGTACATTATTTCACCAGGGCGTTATCCAAAGCCAAGTGTACTGACCTTACATAAGGTCAATCAGTGACCTGGATCACAATCTGCTGTCCTGAAGGCGATTTTGGCCCTATTTATAAGGCTTTTCAGGCAAAATACCCGCCTGCTCAGCCCGCATTGCAGAATCCGGCGACCGGCCGGGTCGATTGGCGGAAATATGAGTAACATGACAAAAACCGTTGCAGGATACTGTCCATACTGCGGCGAACGGATTACATTGGTAGCCGATTGCAGCCTCCCCTATCAGGAGTACATCGAGGATTGTGAAGTTTGTTGCCGGCCGATTACCGTTATGGTGTCCACCGATGATGAAAGTGGTGTACGTCTGATCCTGAAAGATGAAAACTCACCGAATCACACGTTGTAGTTCGATGGAGGATTTCATGAAACAAAAACTCTGGGTACCTCTTCTCTCTTTACTCGTTTTTGCAACAGGCTGCTCATCGTTGCTATTTGAGCTGCAGAATCCCGAAGTCAGCGTGCGTTCGTTTCGCCTGCTGCCAGCAGATGGCCTGACTCCAAAGTTTGAGATTGGCCTGCACGTTACCAACCCGAACCCAATCACCCTGAATCTGAAATCGATTACTTATGATGCGAGCATCGAAGGAAGACGGATTTTTACCGGTATCGCGCAGGGTCTGGATGATATCGGTGCTTATGGCGAGGGCGATGTTACGCTGATAGCGGCAACCGACCTGGTCAATAGCATCCGCCTGGTCGCGGACTTGTTAAAGGGCGACAAGGAAACCATGTCGTACGAACTCAACGCCGAATTCGATATCGGTGGCTTTTCGCCCAACATACACCTTCGGAAACGGGGCGTGTTTTCGACGTCTGGATACTGAGATCCAGGAAGCTGGTTTTATCCCATGGCATTCGAACTGCTCGAAGCGATACTAAAGGCTTCGACATCCATAGGTTTGATCAGCTTCGGACTGATCTACTGGGCTCTTCACCTGGGTCATATCGAAAAACCCGATCGGATACCGGACCTGCACAGAGAACTAAAGCGCATGTCCAGGGAGCGCAAGAAAGATAAGAAAAAATACAACCGGATGCATAGCAAATGGTTTGTATTTGGCGGTGGTTTTTATGGCGCCGTGGCCCTGATGACTTATGCCCTGGTCGAATGGTATGAATTTGTCGACTTTCTTGGCGGGCTCAGTGGTTTTGGCGATCTGATATCCCGGCTTAATATTAGTCTTGTCATCAATATCTTTGTCGAAGCTCTGACCAATTTTATTGTCGCCGTCACCTGGCCTGTTTATTGGATGTCAGAAATAGAGTCTGACCGAATATGGTTATGGTGTGTCGCCGCTTATGGCGGCTATTATGCCGGCTCCGCGCTGGCCCATTATTTTACGGATCAACAAAGCAACGCTGCAGAAAAATAGAACCGTGGAATGCGTTATCTGCGATCGTCGCTATTCGCCGTGAAAGTTCTTACTCCTGTGCCTCGGCTTGTGCCACCAGCCAGTCGATGGCCGCACGGATCTTGGGATCGTCGGCGGTTTGCTCTGGACAGACCGCGTATGCCGCGACATCCGTCGCCAGAACGATATCAAATGGCTTGACCAACTTGCCATCACGCAATTCGGTTTCGATCGTGCGCGGGTTGGCGAGTGCGACACCCTGCCCCTGCATGGCCGCCTCAAAAATGGCGTTTGGGTCGTCGATGACCCATCCTTCGTGCGGATCCACGTTGCTGATGCCGGCGTATTTCAGCCATGACGCCCAGTACTGGTAGCTGCCGTCATGCAGTAAGCGAACGCGGTCAAGGTCTTCGGGAGACTTCAACGCGTCGGATCCCTCCAGCAGCGCCGGAGAGCAGACCGGCACCTCCTCGTGATCGAAAAGGCGGGTGATAGCCAGGCCCGGCCAGTTGCCCCGGCCATAGCGAATGGCCACATCGATGCGCTCGCGCTCGAAATTGACCAGACGGGTCGTCGAGCTGATACGGATGCCATATTGCGGATAATCCCGCTGGAAAAGGTGCAGGCGCGGTACCAGCCAGCCGACCGCGAACCTGGGCGTCGTACTGATCGTCAGAATCTGCTTCTCGTCTTCGCGTGCCCGGATCGCGTCCGACGCCTCCCCGATCTGCTCGAATGCTCGCCTGACAGCGACCGCGTACTCCCTGCCCTCTTCCGTTAGTGCGATACCCCGAGGCAATCTTTCGAACAGGCGGCGACCAAGAAACTCTTCGATATGCTGTACCTGGCGGCTCACTGCGCCGTGCGTAACGAAAAGGTCGCGCGCCGCCGCCGTAAAGCTCTTGTGGCGCGCGGCCGCATCAAAGGCCCGCAATGCGTTCAATGGTGGCAAGCGTTTCATAGCTGTGATTAAAACTCACATAAAGACGTGACATTATATCTATTTTTATTGTTTTATCAAGGTATTACTATTGTACCCGTGATTGAGATGCACATCTTTGTGAGGAGAGAAGCCATGAACCTTTACCAAGCGAAAACCCGGACCACCGATGAAAATCAGGCAGCCCGGGAACAAGCGCGGGCCAGGCGGATGCGTCGTCGTCACCAGAACCACAGCTATTTCGACAACACGTCGAGCGCTCCGTCGCTATTCACGCTGCGCTGGTAAGCGACACCAGATCCACCGACCCGATGCAGGTCAGCAAAACCCCGCCACGGAGGGCGGGGTTTTGTTTAAACCCAGGAATTTTCCCCCGGCCCGCTATCCCGATGGGCTGATATTCGCGTTCAGGCGGAACATGTTCTGCGGATCGTAGCGCTGCTTGATTTTGACCAGGCGCGGATAATTTGGTCCGTAGTTCGCATGGGTCCGTTTCTCACCCTCTTCGTTGAGGTTGGTGTAATACCCGATCGTATGATCGTGCCAGCTGTTGTAGTAACCACGTACCTTCGCGATATTGGCTTCGTTCCGGGCCGGCTCCGCCCATACACCAAGAACTCCGATGAGGGCAAATGCATTCCGATGCGCAAATGCGGTTTCATCCTGCCCGACCCTGGAAATGGCTCCGCGCAGATGATCTGTAAAAACCATGACCGCCGCATCCTGAGGTAAATTGCCAAGCAAATCGTCAATCAACTCGGGTGTGTATTCGTTCACGAACCCGGATTTCAGGTAGTACATCTGTCCGTGGCGCAACGCTTCGTCTGCACCGGTTTGCAAAGTGTTGTATTGCATCAGGCCGACACTGTCCGACATCGGTTTGCCATATTTTCGCAGTGGCTCAATCGCACGTTCGCCAGCGGCCGGGTCCCCAACATAAATAAAATCGATGCCTACGAATCGCTCGCCTTCCGGTGAAGTACCCATATTAATTCCCATGCTGAGTTCGTCCGACGCATCAGCCGCGTATTCCTGGTAAAAGCTCAGCAGAGCTTTGCCTTGTTCGTACGGATAAACGACACTGCCGGCGAGCAATTCCGGCCCGACCGGATGCAAATCGTATTCGAACGAAGTCACGACGCCGAAATTTCCGCCGCCACCGCGCAGCGCCCAGAACAAATCCGGGTATTCATTGGCGCTGGCATGGCGATGCTTGCCATCGGCCGTGACGATACGCACCGATCTCAGGCTATCGATCATCAGCCCGTATTTACGGCTGACCCGGGATATGCCTCCGCCGAGGGTCAGGCCGGAGATTCCGGTATGCGAAATAGCCCCGGTCATCGCTGCCAGCCCGTGCAGCTGGGTTTGCACGTCGAGCTCGCCGCCGAGCACACCCGGCTGGACCCTGGCGATTCGCTTTTCGGCGTCCACTTCGATGCCCTTCATGCCGGACAGATCGATCATCAGGCCGCCATCGCAGGAGGATTTGCCGGAAAAGCTGTGCGCCCCGCCCTTGACCGCAACCAGCAGCTCATGATCCCGGGCAAAATTGACCGCATTAACGACATCGAACGCGTCGGCACAATAGGCAATCATGGCCGGGTGTTTATCGATCATCCCGTTCCATAGCTTGCGCGCAACGTCATAGGCGCCATTACCGGGCATCAGCAACTGTCCCTGAAGGCTATCGCGAAGCTCCTTGACCGCGGCCTTATCGATAACCGTCTGCTGACCGCTCAACCTGGTCGCGGTTACCGATGACAACACCGACATGGCGTCCAGGGCGGCCGCCATGGCCTGCGACATCGGCAGCGATGCCAGCGCACCAGCGGCGGCGGCATTCTTGCAAAATTCCCTTCTTTTCATTGTTCTGATCCTGGTTTGTCAGTTGCACCGGCAGAAGCCCGGCCAAAGAACCCAACATCTAGTTGAATATAGACCATGTCCACGGTATTCGCTTATCGGCCAGGCTTGTCCGGCCCCGCAGGTTTCTTGCCGCCCCATCGACCCTTCGTTGGTATCATCGAAACCCATGCCACTCATTCGCCTCGACAATGTCTCGCTTGCTTATGGGCACAGGGCCCTGCTGGATCAGGTCACGCTGGAAATCCAGCCGGCGGAACGCGTCTGCCTGGTCGGCCGCAACGGCGAGGGCAAGTCCTCTTTGCTGCGGCTGATCAACGGTGAAACGCCGCCCGACGACGGTGAAGTCTGGATCAGGCCCGGCATACGGGTCGCTCACCTCGCCCAGGAAGCGACGAGTCAATGTAGCGATTCTGTTTTCGACTTCGTTGCCGACGGACTGCCGCGACTGGGAAAGTTGCTGTCGGACTATCATCGGGCTGCGAATGCTCTGGCCGCTTCGTACAGTTCGGCTGGCCAAAAACGGCTTGAGGAACTGCAGCACGAACTCGAGGCAGCGGATGGCTGGCTGATTGAGCAAAAAGTCGAAACCGTACTGTCCCGCCTTGGCCTGAGCGGCGATGACCGCATGGACACGCGATCGGGCGGTTGGCGCCGCCGGGTCATGCTGGCACGAGCGTTGGTCAGCGAACCGGATCTGTTATTGCTCGACGAACCGACCAACCACCTCGATATCGACGCCATCAAATGGCTCGAGGAGTTCATGTTGCGCTACGCCGGCTCGTTACTTTTTATTACCCACGACCGCCTGATGGCGCGACGGCTTGCGACCCGGGTAATCGACCTCGATCGGGGCAACATCACTTCGTGGTCCGGTAGTTATGAGAAGTATCTGCAAGGAAGAGCAAGGCAACTCGAAGACGAGGAAAAACACAATACGAAGTTCGACAAAAAGCTGTCTCAGGAAGAAGCCTGGATCCGCCAGGGCATAAAAGCGCGGCGGACCCGAAACGAAGGCAGGGTCAGAGCGCTAAAGAAGATGCGAGAAGAGCAGCGATTACGCCGCAGTCAGACCGGAAAGGCCAGCCTCAGACTCGACGAAGGCGAACAATCGGGGCGGCTTGTTTTCGATGCCAAAAACATCAACTTTGCCTACGCCGACATGCCGATCGTTCGCGACCTGGATCTACGGGTCATGCGCGGCGACCGCATCGGCCTGATCGGACCCAACGGTTCCGGCAAATCGACCCTGATCAGGTTGTTGCTCGGCGAACTCAAGCCGGACAAAGGCAAGATTCGCCGGGGCGCCCAGCTACAGGTGGCATACTTCGATCAGCAACGCGATCAGCTGCTGCCCGATAAATCCGTGATGGACAATGTGGCCGATGGCGGCCAATACGTCACGATCAATGGACGACGCCGTCATGTCGCCGGCTATCTGCGAAGCTTTTTGTTCCCGCCAGAACGTCTCAAGTCGCCGGTCAGCACGCTCTCAGGCGGCGAGTGCAACCGGCTGCTGCTCGCCAAGAAGTTCGCCCAGCCCGCCAATCTGCTGGTCCTGGATGAGCCCACCAACGATCTGGATGTCGATACGCTGGAACTGCTGGAAGACCTTGTCGCCGACTACCAGGGCACCTTGATAATGGTCAGCCATGACCGGGCTTTCCTGGATAATGTCGTGACCAGCGTGCTGGCATTCGAAGGCGACGGCGTGATTACCGATCATGTCGGCGGCTACAGCGACTGGTGGGATTACCGGCAAAGTATTGAGAAACAACAACAGCTGCAGAAGCCGCACACCAAAGACCAACTCCCGGAACCGAAGAAGAAACCGGGTACAAGTACCGGAAAACCGCGCAAGCTTTCGTACAAGGAGCAACACGAGCTGGGCGCGTTGCCGGAAAAAATATCGGCTCTTGAGGCCGAGCAGACCGAAATTCTCGCCCGGATCAACCACCCTGATTTTTATCAGCGGCCTCACGAGGAAACCGGGTCGATTCTGCAAAGGCTGGAAACGGTGAATGCAGAGCTCGAGAGGCATTATCTCCGCTGGGATGAGCTGGATTCACAGGCCTCCCTATACGCCGGCAGCCAGGGCAAGACAAAGCGCCTTGAAAAAAAGACCAAAGGCAGCGTCTGAACTTGCCGTCGGCGGCCAGTGCTTCTAGGCTTGTGGATACAGGCTGTAAGCCGGGGTCGGAGGCGACCCTTTTCTTTGGCCAACCAAACACAAGGCGAGACAAGATGAAAAACAAACTGCTGCCAATCTTCCTGCTGATTTTCTTTGCCGCGGCCGCAATGGCGCAGGAAGTACCTGACGGGGAAAAAGAGGGTGCGACCGAAGAACCAAAGGCCGAAAGCTCATCGACGTCACACCAGAGCCGCATCGATGGCAAAACGATTCGCTACACCGCGGTCGCCGGCATAACGCTGTTGAAAAATGATGATGGCGAGCCGATCGCCGAATTCGGTTACACCGCCTATCTCAAGGATGGTGTCGAGGATTTATCCAAACGGCCGATCATGTTCGCCTACAACGGCGGTCCCGGATCCTCGTCCATCTGGCTACATATGGGCGTGCTTGGCCCGGTCATCGTCGTCACCAAGGATGCAGAATTTACCGGACCGCCTTTTCAACGGATTAATAATGAGTACAGCATTATCGACCGTACCGATCTGGTCATGATCGATCCGGTCGGGACCGGTTACAGCAAACCGATCGGCGACACGGAGGGCAAGGAATTCTGGGGTGTCGATGCAGACATCAAGACCGTGTCCGATTTTATCGAGCAATATATCACCGAGAATAATCGCTGGCGCTCACCAAAATACCTGTTGGGTGAAAGCTATGGCGGCATGCGCTCGGCGGGCGTTATTAACTACGTACAGAGTACGCACGGCATAGCATTCGATGGCGTTATCCTCGTATCGCCATTTCTCAACTTTGCGGTGGGCGTAGACGGCATCGGTGAGGATTTACCTCATGTTCTCTATTTGCCGACGCTGGCCGCCACCGCCTGGTATCACGACGCGATTGACAACAAACCCGCCGATCTCGGGTCTTTTTATCAGGAGGTCAAGCGATTTGCGGTCGACATTTATGGCCCGGCGCTGATGAAAGGCAATCGCCTCGGCGACGCCGAACGCCAGACTGTTATCAGCGGCATAGCCAGATACACAGGCCTCAGTGAGGACTATATCGATCGCGCCAATCTGCGTATTGCGCATACGCAATTTACCCAGGAACTTCTGCGCGACAAAAAACTGACCGCCGGACGGATCGATTCACGATTTGCGGGAAACAGCCTGAACCTGCTGGGCGAGGAGATGGATTACGATCCGATGTTTACTTCGGTAAGGCCGGCATTTGTCGCCAACTTTCTGGATTACTATCACAACGACCTTGAGTTCGGTCGCGACAAGGATTACAAGGTCAGCGGTCAGCTGTTTTTGAAATGGGACTGGGGGCATTCTCAGCCCGGTATAGAATTCCCGATGCCGTCACCAAATACGATGCCCGATCTGTCCCGAGCGATGAATGACAACCCGGAGCTGCGGGTGCTCGTACAGCAGGGCTACTATGACCTTGCGACGCCGGCTTTTGCCACCGAATACATGATGGATCACCTGACAATTTCAGAGAAACAGCAAAAAAATATCACGATCGAGATGTATGATTCCGGGCACATGATGTACCTGCACCCGCCATCGCTCATCAAATATAGAAAAGACCTTGCCGGCTTCATCGATAATGATTAGGCCAGGCAAACAGTACACCTGAAACCGGCGCTACATGGCGCCGGATTATTTATCGACTCTGGCGCATGGCTGTCAACCGGGATTGGCCTGCTGCGTTGTATAATGGTGGCGTCTTAAACGGAGCGGCAACATGAGAACGATTTCTATTTCAGCCCTGGCTATCTTTGCCTTGCTGGCGGGATGCGCGGGGCCAAACACGGCTGGCGAAAGATACAGCCGCCGAGACACGCTGCGCACGATGCAGGTCAGACAGGGCGAAATAATGATGATCGTTCCCGTCGTCATCGACGGGCACTCGACGCGACTCGGCCTGGTGGGCGGCGCGGTCATCGGTCATGCGGTCGGTGATAAGCTCGGCGAAGGAAGCAGTTCGCATATTGCCGGGGCGGTGGGCGCCGTCGGCGGGGCAATCGCTGGTCAGGCGATCGAAAAAAAGATTACCGAACAGGATGGCCTCGAGATCACCATCGAACTCGACAGCGGAAAAATCATCGCTATCGTACAGGAAGCCACGGTCGAATTTTCCGAAGGTGAGCGCGTTCGCGTGCTCGCTTCCCGCGGTGATCGCGCGCGGGTGCTCAAACTTCGTTAAAAAAACTGGCGGCCCGGGCTTCGTCAACTGCCTCCCTTAAGGCTCTCAAAGGCCGCTATGAATTCAAGCGCGTCGTCTTCAGCAAAGGATTCGAGCGCGTCGCCGTGATCGACGGATATATCGTTAAAGGAGATAAAGTTCTCGTCCTCGACCTCAATGATGATTTCCCCGTCGTCCCAATACATCGCATTCACTTCTTCGATCGGATACTCGATGCGCTCCTGTAACAATTTCTCTATATTGTCGAGTACGACATTTTTTATCGTGTTCGCCAACGCATTGTCTTCCTCCTCCGCTCGCTCGTCGGCGAATTCTTCCTTTATCTCGCCCAATTTCTCTTCGGAAAGCTGCATATAAACAGATTCGCTGGTCAATACCAGGTCAATTTCATTTTCCAGGTTCGATATCCGCTTGATCACCTCGGCATCGCTGGAAGCAAATGAGCTGTCCGCGTCCTCTCGAGCGGTGCCTTCATTTCGGTCACAACCTGAAAGCGCAAGCATGACGATGAGTGCGATTCCTGAGACGACGATTTTGTTCACGATAAACTCCTTCAATGCCTATTGTTGACGCAATGTATTGACCGGCGGGTGGTTTAACACCGAACGGGTCGCCAGTGTTCCGGTCAGACCAACGATCCCAATTCCTGCGACCAAACCTATCAGCCACAGGACCGGGTCAAAATGATACTCCAGTTGGAACTGGCTTTCCGCAAGAAACCAGGCCGCGGCACTGGCGCCGGTTGCGGCCAGCGCGCCAGACAGCAAACCAATCACCGAAAATTCGGTGGCCACGCCAAGCAGAACCTGGCGGCGCCTGGCACCCAGCGTCCTCAGCACCGCCGCTTCGTAAAGTCGCTGATCCCGGGTCGACTGAATGGCGGCCAGCAAAACCATCAAGCCGGCGAAAAGTGTAAACAAGAAAACCGACTGGACGGCCAGCGCGGCCTTATCCATGACGCCGCGAACCTGGTTCATGATCGAGTCTATATCGATCACCGTGATGCTCGGATAAAGCCTCATCAGATCGATCATCTCGGCACCCTGTCCCTCACCAGCATAAAAACTGCTGATGTAGGTGGCCGGGTAAGGCTCGAGCGACCCTGGGGAAAAAACGATGAAGAAATTCGGCTGGAAGGAGTCCCACTCGACGGTGCGAAAACTGCTCACGGTCGCTGACACCGATTCGCCGGCAACATCAAATGTCAGAATATCGCCGAGTTCGAGCTGGAGGTCTTCCGCGTATCGTTGTTCGATCGAAATTTCAGGGTTTTCGGGAATGGCGTCACCCCACCAGCTTCCGGCAACGATCTGGTTATCGCTTCGTAAAGTCCTGGCCCAGCTCAGGTTGGCATCTCGACTCGCGCGCCGAAGCCCGCTGCCTCCTGTAAATTCGATGTCCCGAATGGCTACATTATTGATCGTGGTCATACGCGCCCGAACAACAGGAACGAAATCAGGTCTTGGCAAATCGCGACTGACAAAGAAATTCCCGACGCCGGCGACTTCGTCCGGCTGTATATTGATCAAGAATCGGTTGGCTGCATTCACGGGCAAACTGTCCTGCCACACCGACATCAGATCGTTACGTACGACCGTCAGCAGCAGCAAAACCATCAGGCCGAGCCCGAATGCTACGACCTGGATCGCGCTGTCACGGCCTCGCCGCGAGATATTCGCAAGACCATACCGCCATGCCACCCCGGCCATGCCACGGAATCCGCGGAGAGCTCGCACCAGCGACCACCCGGCCGCCAACAAAATAATCATGGTCACGACACTGCCGAGTGCGATCCGAATCAACAAACCGGCATCCTGAACAATCCACGACATCACCAGTAGCATCGACGCCGCGGCGGCACCGTAGGACACCGTATAACGCAATGGCGGTGGGCCGATATCGTGACGTAACACCCGGATCGGTGGAGTTTGCCCCAGCTGCAGAAAACCCGGCAGCGCGAAGCCCGTCAGCACGCTGACCGATGTGACCAGACCCAAAACCGCTGGTTTCCATCCCGGCGCCGGTAATTCGCTGCCGACAATGTCGCGCAGCAAATAACTCAGGCCGGCCTGGGCCAGATAGCCAAAAAGCACCCCCAGCAATCCGGCGATGATCGACATCAACAGCAACTGAATAACACTGACCCGGATAATCAAACCCTGGGTCGCGCCCAGGCACTTCATCAGTGCGACAGCATCCAGCCGGCGGCTGACATAACGGCGTGCAGCCATCGCCACCGCGACCGCGGCCAGAAGCACGCTGACTAGCGCAGACAGGTTCAGAAAACGCCGGGCCCGATCCATCGCCGCACTGATCTGCGGCCCGACGTCGTCAATATCGCGTAGTCGCTCGCCAGCGGCGAGGATTTCTGTCAATTCCGCCTTGAAGCGACTGATATCCTCTCTGCCCCCCGCGAAAAGCATCAGGTAGCGAACCCTGCTCCCCGGCCGAATCAACCCGGTCGCCTCCAGATCCGCCTCGTTGATCAGCAGGCTGGGCGCAACATCGACAAATGCCATGCCCCGGTCAGGCCGGTATGTCAGCGCCTGGGTAACAGTCAGCCTGGTCAAACCGATGTCGATGATGGCCCCGACATCGGCATCCAGCCTCGCCAGCAACCGCGTGGACGCCCAGGCTTCTCCAGGCCCGGGAACCGCATCGGCGATTCTGGATTCCTCCAGCAGACCGTCTGCGATTTTCATTCGGCCCCGCAACGGATAACCACTGCCGACCGCCAGCACATTGGCCAGCGTGTTGCGCTCGCCGACGAACACGACGCTGGCCATCGATGTGACCCGAGCCGTACCGAGATCCCGTGCCCGTGCCGCCGGGATATAATCTTCGCTAAGCGGACTGGTGCTCCGCAGGCTCAGGTCGGCCGCCAGCGCCTCGCTGGCCTGACGATGAACCGCCTGCGCGATTCGATCGGTAAAAAAGGCGACCGCGCTAAGCGCGGCGACGGCAACCAGTATGGAGACTGAAAGTACGAGTAACTCACCAGACTTCCAGTCGCGAGCCAGCGTTTTGAGTGCGATCAGCGTACTTTTCATATTCAACCGGATTCCGGATCGAAGAGTCTGCCCGAATCGATGTGAATCGTTCGATCGCAGCGCTCAGCGAGCGAAATATCGTGCGTAACCAGCACCAAAGTCGTTCCGGATTGCTTGTTCAGATCGAACAGCAGGTCGATGATCAAACGGCCGGTCTTGCTGTCGAGGTTGCCCGTCGGTTCGTCGGCGAACAATACGGCGGGCCGGGTGACGAACGCCCTGGCGATCGCGACCCGTTGTTTCTCGCCAGCCGACAACTGGCGCGGATAGTGCCCCTTGCGCTTCAGCAGGCCAACTTTGCCCAACACCGTGAGCGCTTCCCCCGACGCATTTTCTCTGTTCATTAACTCGAGCGGCAGCATGACATTCTCCAGCGCCGTCAGCGACGGGATCAGGTGAAAAGACTGAAACACGAAACCGACATGTTCGGCGCGCGCGACGGCTCTGCCGTCTTCGTCGAGAGCCGTAATTTCCGTACCGTTCAACCAGACTTTTCCGTCGCTCGGTTCGTCCAGTCCGGCCAGCAACGCCAGGAGCGTGGATTTACCGGCTCCGGAAACGCCCACGACAGCGACTGATTCGCCGGCTTCGATCTCCAGATCGACTTCGTCCAGAATGGTTAAGCGACCCTCAGGGCTGTTAACCTGCTTACTCAACCCACGGGATTTCAAGACCAGATTTGCGGAAGTATTTAATGACATGTTCAGAATATTGATACTGCTGTGGTTCGCAGCCTTACCGGTTAACGATGTTCATTCGGAGGAAACCACCATACTCGTCATCGGGGATAGCCTGAGCGCCGCCTATGGCTTGGCAACAGAAGAATCCTGGGTGTCGCTGCTCCAGGACAGACTTCGTTCTCAAGGTTACGATTATCATGTTGTTAATGCCAGTATCACCGGTGATACGACGCAAGGTGGCCGCTACAGGATAAAACGTGCGCTGGAACAATTCGGTCCGGCGATGGTCATTATCGAACTGGGTGGCAACGATGGTCTTCGGGGCTTGCCGCTGGATGTGACACAAAGCAACCTGGCCAACATGATCGAAGCCAGTCAACTCTCGGGAGCGGTCGTTATTTTGAGCGGGATAAGAATTCCGCCAAATTATGGACCGGCATACAGTGAAAAATTTTACGCTATTTACCAGGAGTTGTCCGATCGCTACGCGCTGTCGTTGATCCCGTTTATTCTGGAAAATGTCGCGCTCGATCCCGAATTGATGCTGCCCGACGGAATACATCCCAACGCGGCTGGACAGCGAATCCTGCTCGACAATGTCTGGCCCGTGCTGACTCGGGAATTAGATATCTCGCATTAAAAAGTCTTTAGATACGAACTCGGCGAACGAAACCCGAGGCATGCAATCCGGGTCCAGGCGATAGCCAGGCGATGGCACACAGGCAAGGATGAAACCAGACAAGGCGGCGATGATGACAATTAACAACAATCCGATCGAAATATTGATTCGCACCCTTCTGTTTTGCTCATTTTGTATCCCGCCCGGGATCGCCGTCGCCGACGAATGGGATGTGGATGCCCTCCTTCCCCCGTTGGGTAAGTGGTCAGGCAGGAGTGAGCAATTGATTGTCCAAGCGGACGATCCCTGGATCACGCCGTTCGAAAAAAGCGGGTTGGTCAGTACGCCACGCTATGCCGAAACCGTCGCCTGGCTTGAAAAGCTGGTGGCCGCCGCCCCGGAGCTGGCAATGGTTTCTGTTGGCCGCAGTCTTGAGGGCCGCGACATCTGGATGATCATCGCCAGCGCCGACCAGGCGTTTACCGCCGAGGCGATGCGCGCCACGGGTAAACCCCTGTTGCTCGCACAGGCCGGTATTCATTCCGGCGAGATCGATGGCAAGGACGCCGGCATGATGTTGCTGCGCGATATGACCGTGAGCGCCAGGCGAAAAGATTTATTACGAAAAAGCAATTTACTGTTTATCCCTATCTTTAATGTCGATGGACATGAACGATTTTCGAAATTCAACCGCATCAATCAGCGTGGTCCGATCGAAATGGGTTGGCGCACCAATGCGAGAAACCAGAATTACAATCGTGACTACACCAAGCTGGACACGCCCGGTGTTCGGGCAATTATCGAAGTCATCGATGAGTGGCAGCCCGATTTGTATATGGATATTCATGTCACCGATGGCGTGGATTTTCAGTACGACGTTACCTTTGGCGGCAATGGTCTCTCAGGATGGTCGCCATCGATTGGCGACTGGATAGAGAACTCCTATCGACCGGCGATCAGTAAGACGCTGCGAGACTGGGGTCATGTGCCCGGCGATTTTATTTTCCCGATTAATGAAATGGATACTCAGGATGGTGTGTTTAACTGGACCGGTGGCCCGCGCTTCTCGAATGGCTATGGCGATGCCCGGCATCTGCCGACGATACTGGTCGAGAATCACTCATTGAAACCGTACCGGCGCCGGGTCCTGAGTACCTATGTCATGCTGGCGGCGACAATGGAATTCCTGGGGGAGCAACATTCGTCGCTGACACTCGCAACAAAGAAAGACAAGGAACGACTCAGCCCGATCGTCAGTCTCGGTTTTCAGGAACCTGAAAACACGAAACCGCCGATAAAAGAGTTTCTGGGTATCGCATCAGAGCGGTACCAAGGCTTGGTATCGGGCGGCACCGTCGTGCGCTGGACCGGTCAGCCAGTAAATCAAAAAATTCCGAGCGGTGCAGTCGATGAACCGAGCGTAAGAATACGCAGGCCTGCCGCCTACATCGTCCCGCCTGTCTGGAGCGACATCGTTGAACGAATGACAGCACATGGCATCACAGTCGAGCGCCTGGATCAGCCACTGACAGTGACCGCCGAAATTTATCGACTGCCACAGGCGAAAATTGCCGAGCCTACGGAGTGGACGCCAAATCCATTTGAAGGTCATGTGCGTATCGATCCCGGCCTGCCCGTCAGTGAGAAAATGACGATGACATTTCCGGCTGGCAGTTTTCGCGTTGCCACCAACCAGGAACTCGGCGATCTTGTCATTTTGATGTTGGAACCACAATCGCCGGATTCGTTTCTGCAATGGGGGTTTTTTCTCGAAATCTTCACCCGTACCGAATATTCGGAGGCCTATGTCATGGAACCGCTGGCTCAGAAAATGATGGCGGAGGATCCACAACTGGCTGAAGAATTTCGGGAAAAACTGGAAAACGACAAAGAGTTTGCCGCCGACGCCGAGCTACGCCTGATGTGGTTTTATGAAAAAACGCCGTTCCACGATCGGCAATACTTGCTGTATCCTGTTGCTAGAATCCCGATGATCGAATAAAGGCGACTCATGAGAAACCTGCGTCTTCTGATACTTGCGCTACTGATTCCGCTTACGGCCGCGGCCGACTATCCGGTTTCCATAAAGAACTGCCTGGACAACCTGTCGGTGAGCGTAGATTTTGGCGTGATCAATAACCAGGCGTTCGTCAAGCTCGAGAATTACGAAATCCGGGAAATTTTTTGCGAAACTCTATTCAAGGCGAGCTCAGACAAGCGAACCCGCAAAACAACCATCAAACCGAATAAGCAGGGAATCATGCTTTATTCGCCGCAACGTACCGTTACGCGAATGTATATTACCGTCTACTGCAGCGACGACAGGGAAAGTTTGCAAGACAAGTCCCTGCTCGATTATTCATGCGTGACGGGACGACGAGACTAGCGAAGCGGCTCGCCGGTCGCTTATTGCAGCGAATAGATTAGCTCTACTTTCTTTTGCTGCCTTTCGAGGCTCAGATTTATCAGGCCCTGCTGCGGAATCGAACGCAGCGTGTCCATGAAAACGCTGTCGGCAACCGCAACATGATTCACGGCGGTTATCAGGTCGCCCGGCCGCAACCCCAGGGACTCCACATCGCTGCCTTCCCGAACGCTCACGACACGCCATCCGTGCATCATTCCGCTTGCGCCGACTTCGGGCGCCAGATCGATTTGGTTGACGAGCCCCTGCCGGTCGCCGATCAGCCGGTCCAGGATATCTTTTTCCAGCGTAAGAAAATCAGCACGGGTTTCCTCCTGTGCGATTTCTCCAATTCCGAATTGCCCCTCGATATCGAGCAGCTGCACACCCGCAGGACAATCGAGCGTCAAAAAGTCCGCCTGAATTTCGGTTACCACACAGGAACCCAGCGCGTCTCCGGTGCGAACTAATTGCTGATCGCCAGCCTGCTCTACGATGGCTAGCGTGATTTGATCGTCTTGCAAAGTGCCGGCCAGTCGTCTGTCATCATCAGCCATTGCCGTGGTTGCGAGAAAAAAGGCGGCTGCGAACAGTCCACCGATCTTCACGGATACGAGAGTTTGAATGTTGATCTTTGCGGTAGTCATGAATGTAATCGAATCAAAACAGCAACGCGTGTCGTCCGTGTTTCTCGTCAGCCACCCGAGAGAATATTCCTGTGGTCGGTCGCGTCAAGCCGGCGCGTCACAGATTTCCTGTGATGGTGACGGACATCACTATTAACCCGCCCGGCCATGCACTCAGGCCGGGAAGAAGTCGATCGGCTTGGTCGCGGTAAACGGCGCTACGTCTTTCGCGTCGAACCTGAACATCTTGACCCTCTGAACCAGTTTCCGTTCCAGCTCGGGGTCACCCAGTTCGCTGGAAATGATTTCACAAAATGTCACCACACCACCGGGACTGATGGTCAGCCGCAAAACGAGCTTGCCCTGTAATGCCGGATCCTTACGCAAAGCCCGGTTGTACAGCGCGAAGATGGCACCCTTGTTGCGATCGAAAATCAGCTCGATCTCTTCCAGGCTGCGACCTGCAGAGCCGCTGCGATCCGAGCCGTCGCCACCGCCCCCGCCGCCGCCGGCTCCAAGTGTCGATACAACGGTAGTCGTGTCGCGGCCAGCCAGGCCGCCGCCGCCGGTATCGCGAGACAGAGCTGATGTACTGATGCCGTCGCTGCCGCCGGCAACCTTCGAAGTAATAATGGCACGATCGGTTCGTCTTGCCACGCCGCTGCCCTGGCTTAACCGGTTGTTGCTGACCACGCTGGCAACCGCCTTATTGCTGCGCAGGCCCGCCAGTGATTCGGCGAACGGCAACAGTCCCGCCCTGCTGGCACGCTCGCGAACCTTGGCGATCCGCTCCGGCATAACCTGAGGCGCAACCTCGACCGGCTTCGGTGTGGCCTTGGCCGTTTGTTCGGTAACCGGTTTCGGTTCAGTTCTTACCACCGGTGGCGGCGGCGCTACCCGTCTTTCCAAAACCAGCTTGGCAAAGCGCTGGGGAATTTCCGGAATATCGTCCGGGTCTCTATCCGGCAATGGTAACCACGGCATGATCAGCGACAGCAACAGGATGACCGTCAGGATTCTTCGCAATGTCCGGCGGAAGCGAGCTTCCTGCTTCGCATCCGGAGTCCATTGCAAGTCGTAAACTCGATAATAGGCGTCCAAAGTCATTCTCCTAGCTCGCCGTGAGTCCGGCATCCGGTGTTTTCGGCGCCCGTTGCATTACCGCCAGTGAAATACGGCCGTATTCCGACTGCGTACAAGTCGCCATGACTTTCTTCAGCAAGCTGTACGGAATTTCCTTGTCCCCCATTATCGTGACTTCGCGATCTTCGATATTGGCAGCCAGCTCTGCGCTGAGGAATCTCCGGTTCTGATTGGTCAATGCAGCCTGCAGGGCCGGGATAATCGTTGTCCCGGAACTCATGACCTCTTCGATCGTCGTTACCTGCCTGCCCTGGACCAGGATGGCCTGCTC
>CAZMOM010000006.1:8054-54387 GCA_964568075.1 uncultured Gammaproteobacteria bacterium | reverse complement strand
CACGGTCTCCCTGGGTTTTATTTCAGAGATGGATTCGGGCATCTGGATATCTTTAGTGTTGGGCAAAACCTGGACGTCTGAGGAATTGACCAGCAGGAAAAATACCAGGATGGTGAAAATATCCATCAGCGAAACCAGCTGCAAGGCAACGGTCCGGCCGCGCGCGTGATGACGGCGCATTCGTTTGGCTCGGTTTGACTGTTCCATGGCGGACTCCTTTTATCTCGCCGCCGGCGGCGCATCGCCGATAGCAATATCCGGGAATAACTCGGCCCACACCACTTGTGCCCGCCGCACCTGCTCCACTACCCGGATCGTATCCATGACCTGGACCAGCGCGTCATAGGAGACATTGGGTTCGAGCAGCAAGGTAGCATCCAGCCTGTCCGGATATCGAATCTTGACCTGTTGCAGGTAATTGCTTAACGCTTTCAGGTTGTACTCGCCATCTTTGTTGGCAAAAACAGCGGCCCGTCCATTGTTGCGATCGCCAACTTCGATCCGCCCTTCGCGGACGATAATCTCAAGTTGCAGCGTCAACTGCTTCTTCGTCGGCTCGTCGAGTTCGCCAGGCAGATTGAGTTCAAGCACGGCCATTCTGGAAAACACAGCGGTAATCAACAGGAACGGCACCAATACCACCATCAGGTTCATGAAAGCGGTGACATTGAGCTCGGCGGTGTCCTGATGACGGTTCCTGCGGCTGCGACGATTCATGACGCCGGGGCCTCTGCGGGTCTTTCAGATACCGTGTTGAGAAACTTCACGGTCGCCATTTCCAGGCTATCGACCAGTTCGGTGGTCTTGGTCTGTAAAACGGCGTGAAGCAACAACAATGGAATCGCGACCATGAGGCCGAACGCGGTCGTGTTCATGGCGACCGAGATACTGGCCGACAGCAGGTCGGCTTTTTCGGCGGGGTTCGCTGCGGAAACCGCGGTAAACGCCTTGATCAGACCGATGATCGTTCCGAGCAGACCGAGCAAGGTGGCCAGATTGGCGAAAGTTGCCAGGTAGTGAGTGCGCTTTTCAAGTCGCGGCATCACTTCCATCAGACTTTCTTCCATCGCCTTTTCAATATCGTCCCGACGACGGGCATTTTTGATTCGCCCGAGACCGTAACTCAGGATGTTGCTCACCGCGGCTTTCGACTTGCTGCAGATGGTATAGGCCTGCTGGTACTTGCCCTTGCTTAGCAACGGCTGTAATTGACCCCAGACGCGGCGATTGACCGATCGTGACCGGGTCAGGTACACCCAGCGTTCGATGGCAATCGCCATGCCCATCGCCAGGACCAGTACGATCGGGTACATGAAGAACCCGCCCTCCTGGAAAAAGCCAACAATAGTTCTGTAAACGTCCATTTTTCTATCTCCTTTTCGTGGTCACCGAAGAAGCGAGCAAATCAATCCTTTTCACTGCTCACTTCATCTTGGTTCAATGCATGGTAGTAACGCAGCTGGCGCCGGAACTCACCGCGGTCAACCGGCTGCAGAACATCGTCAAGTAAACTGTTCACCGGCCTGCCTATTAAATCGCCCGGGCTGGCCTTTTTCCAAGGCACGATATAGAGCACCCGGGGCAACTCGGCGTTGCCGGTCACTATCGTCGTCGTCAGCGTGCCGCCTTCATCACTCCCGTCGCCAAAGCTGCTCGTGTCTACGGCAGGGTTGATATCTTCCCTTTCATCTGCCGGGATCTGTGATGTGTCGAACGCGGGCAAGTCTTCCGCGGCGTCCGGATCCTGTGCCAGCGACGGTGGGATCCAAAAACCAGTCGCCATCAAGAAGCAGGTAATGATGAATTTCCTGTTCATGGCGATGCCTTCGCTGTCTTGGTGACGACCCGGCGCTTCAGCTCGATAATCCAGCGGCCGACCTGCTTGTCCTCACCGCCATGCAGCTGCTGATAGCGCTCGAAATACCGGAGAGCCCGCTCCGGTTGGTGTAAATACAGATCGGCCAGCACACCGTAATTCAGATATGCCAGGGCATACTCGGGATCCAGTTTGATCGCTCGCTCATAGGCCCGTTCCGCTTCTGCAAAGCGTCCATCCCGGCGCAACAAAATTCCCAGGTGGTTATAGGCGACGGCACTGCGTGAATCGATTGCCAGCGCGCGACGCAGAGCAGTCTCCGACTCTGCGTAACGTTCATTCTGTGAGTAGATAATCGAAAGATTGATCCACGGGCCGGCCGAGCGCCGGTACCGCTTGGTCAGACGCAACATCGCCTCTTCAGCCGCTTCAAGATGGCCGAGTTCCATCATAACGAGAGCTTCGTCGTAAGCGGCCGGATTGTCGGCATCTCCTGATCGTGAACCCAGTCTCAGCGGCAACGTCGAACATGCTCCCAGCATCAGCGACGACAGCACGACCAGAAGCAGGCCCTTACATTGTGTTGATGGTGTCTTCACTGATCTCTGCCTTCGCGTACCGTACCGGCAACAATCGTGCCAGCGCCTTAAAACTCGCTTGTATCCATTCGTTGTAAATGCCCTCAGCCGCGCGATCCGTGTTGGCCTGATGAATTTCAATCGCCTGCTCTTCGAAGGGATAGGCCTGTTCCTCGAGCAGGATGTCGTATTGCTCGAGTTCCTCCGCCGTCAGTTCGGCCGGCCGTTCCGACCCCATCAGGTCGCGACCGAGCTGGTTGTAGATTTCGGCGATATAAAAAGTCGCTTCCGTCGTAACTTCCGCAATGCCATAGTCGGCTGCGGCCGCGTACGCTTGCAGAGCCTGTTCCATGTATTTCTGTTTCCTCGCCAGGCTGGCTTTTAGCGGAGCCTTTAACTTGATCGCGTTGTATGACGCGAGTTTTGGCCGAGCCAGATCGATCGTGGCGTTTGCGGCCACGGTGCGGCTGTAATCGCTGCGCGTATCGCCCGCGTTTGCGTCGGCTTTGATGATCGCCCTTAACCAGGTGACACGCTCTTTTTCGTTAGCCTGGTCCGCGTAATACGCAACCAGTTTTTCCCGCAGCTGCATTGAATCGTCCACCGGGCTTGGATGGCGCACGATAAATGACTTCCAGACCTTGACCGCCTCGGTAAGCGCCTCCTGGCTCTCATAAAGTTCTGCCGTGTGCCACAGGGCTTCGCGCCTGATGGCGGCGGGCTCGGCTTCGTCGTCGGCGATGCGCTGATACTCGACAGCGGCGACCAATGCCTGACCGGTCTTTTCATACGTTTGCGCCAGGCTGTGACCGATATCTGTGATCGCTTCGTGTTGCGGATATTTGCTGCGGAATTTTTCCAGCGCCGGCGCAGCCCGATGCCAGTCCTCCATCGCCAGCAGTGCTGCTGCCGCGTCGTAATCGGCGGTCATGACGATTTTCGCACCAGGCGCCATCTTGCCAACGCGGGCAAAATGCATCACAGCCATTTCGAGGTCGCCCTGATCGCGCTCCATCTCACCCTGTCTGTAAATTGTCGAGGCGATTCGCTCTTCGAGGTCGGGCAAAGCGTCGTCACCGGCCGGCGTCAGATCACGAACGTTAAGGTAGGCGACTTCAGCCGCCGCGAAGCTTTCCAGTTCGAAATTTGTGTGGCCGTCGACCGTCCACGCTACCCGGCTCAGTTCGTCGGATACGCCGGGATGTCCCAGAACGGGCTGAGCTGCAGCCAGTGCGGCCTGAAATTCACCCAGTTCGTACAGATCCTCCGCGGCCTTGGTCTGGACAGCCATACTTTCCGTATGTTTCGGGAAGCGACCCGCGAAACGGAGCGCCGAATCAATGCCCTTGACATGCCACTCGGCGCGAGCGTCCCCTGCGAGGCTCGGCTCATGCGCACGGTAAGCCAAGACCGCCGCATAAGCGGCTTCAGCCGAACGCGGCGAAAACGGATAGGAATAAGCGACCCGTTCGTATTCAAGCGCGGCTTCAGCAAACTGGCCGGATTCATATAGCGTTTCAGCCAGCAGGAAATTGGCCTCGGCGGTAGCCGGGTCCTCGGGGAACGCCCGGATCAGGCGGCGATAGTAACCGGCGGCCTGCGCAAACGATTCCCGGTCTGCGGACTTCTGGGAAACCGCGTGGTAATAAGTCGCCAGATCGTTCAGGTGTTCCTGCAGCAGCGCAGTCACCTCGATCCGTGAATTCCATTGATGGTGTGTCCAGTACGCGCTGTCCACATCGTAGTCGTCGACAAACTCCATCTTGGCCTTGAGGACCAGCGATGGAAAGTCGCCCTGGTCGTACGCGTCGATTACCCGTGTGCGCATGACCGGCGCCAGCTCGTGCAAAGGCTGAAGTTTTGCAAATGAACGATAGCTGTCGGCGGCATCCTGGTAGCGCTCTTTTTCCAGATACAAATGACCCAGACTCTGGAAAAGCAGGTATGCATAGACGGGCGGACTGTCTCCGCCGAGTCTGCGTTCAAGAGTAGCGGGCCCGTCGAGATAGGAAACACTGATACTGCTGACCCGGAACGTATCGTCGATCAACTCACGTTCGGGCCGGCTCATGAACTCGGTGGGTATCAATTCACCCTGATTATCGATCAGGCGCCGGTCCAGTAATTCAAAAAACGAGTCCAGCCCGTCTTCGTATTCCCCTTGTTTGAACAATGACCAGCCGCTCTTGTACAGAGACTGCTCGTAATAACGGGACTCTTCGCCGCTGGCGACGACCCGAGCGTACGCAAGTTGTGCGGGGTAATATTGTTTGCCGACAAACAGGATTTCACCGCGCCGGAATTGCGCTTCAACCGCCCAGACCGAATCCGGGAACTGGCGGACCAGTTTATCCAGGGTGGCCAGCGCCTTTTCCGTCTGCGCTGTGTTCTCATAGGCGCGGGCGAGTTGATAGAGTACCTTGTCATTGTTCGGGTCACCCGGATTCTGTCTCAGCAGCGCTTCGTAAAGCCGCACTGCTTCGCGATACTCGACGCCCTGCAACATCGCCAGATCGCCATCGATCAGCTGTTGCTGGCCCGCCTCAAGCTGCAGATCGGCGAGCCTGCGCATGGCCTCGGCCCGCATCTTCGGATCGTCGGGATACAGCCGCAGAAATTCGCGATAGCTGTTGATCGCGTTCTGCCCGCTGACGGAAGGTGCGTCTCTTTCTACGAGCACCGGTTTTTGTTTATCGAGACTGTCGATGGTCTTCACATCCGCGTCGTTGGCCTTGTGGCCGAACGGCCAGAGAGACAAACCACCGATAATGATCCAGGCTGCGGCACTCATGGTGATAATTCCTGAGTCGTCGCCTGGTCGTAAATGGTTGCCAATGCGAATCGCGCCTGCACCTGGTAGGTATGCAACCGCTCTTTTTGCGCTTCCAGTTCGGCGATCGCCAGGAACTGCAAGTATTCCCGCTGACGGTCTGCCAGCGCCGAGCTTTGCTTTATCAATCTTTTAACCTTCGGCCGCATATCATTGATCGTCCGCCGGTACGCCACAAATTTCCCCGGCATGATGGTTCGCGCCTGGGAAACCTTTGTGCTCCGTTGCCTGGCTTCAAGCATGGCGGCATCGATGTCGTTGAGTGACTTCTTCTGCCGCCACATCCGTTCCTTGTGCTGGCTCTCCAGACGCCAGTTCAGAACGCCAAGCAAAAACCGGTATTTTTCGCGCAGCTCGTTTGTCTGGTCTGTATAAGGCAGCAGATCCAGTTTTTTCCCCGCCGCACGCAAACGACGGTACTGGCTCAGTTCATCCTGGCTGGCGAGCCCCTGGAAGTCTTGATTACTTTCGATCGCCGCAAGCGCCGCGTGGAATTTGAGTCGCCGCCGCTCATACTGCTCGAGATCGACATTATCTATCGCCCTGACCACGGCAGGCTCTTTCTGTGCGTAAGCCAATTCGCGTGTATCCAACATATCTTCGAACGCAACCAGGCTCTGTTGCCACTGTTGCAGGTTGTATTGCAGGAAACGCAGATCCCGATAATTTCTCAGGCCTTCCTGGAAGCGGTGGCTGGCGACCAGCAGGTATAGAAAATGACTGTCGTCGTTGTCCGGAATCGTTTTCAACCTCCAGCTCCAGCCCGGATCGGTTAGTTCGTCGTCACTTAACAACTGACGCAGGTATGTTCCCTCGCGCATGCGTTCGATCGCCTGGTCCAGGTGTTTCGTCTCGCGAACGTAGGCCTGGACCGCATTGAGATAGGCATCAGCAGCACGACGATTGGCCTGTAATTTCCCAAGCGCATACGGAATGGCGAGCATGGACTCGAGCACCGCCGGATCGAGAAGATCGCGGCCCTCGAGTGAGCCCCATGGGACGAGCGCGCGCTGGTAGTTTTCGGATATCGTGTCGGCCCAGCCCGCACCCAATAGAGCCTTGTTCGAAAAAGGACCGGACAAGCGGACCCGGCCCAGCGCTTTTCTGGCCCGGTCTGGCTGCCCATCCTGAATCAACGCAAAACCGAGCGCGAGGTTCGCGCGGTCCCGCAACCCCAGCATCTCGAGTTTGGTTGTTCGCAAGCCTCCGATTTGATCGAGCAGATGGGTCGCTTCGCTGACCCTGCCCTGTCGAACCAGCGCTACGCCCAGATTAAAGCGCGCAAAATTTGCAAATTCGCCATCGCTGTTCCAGTCATCCAGCAGCCTGGATGCAGAATTAAAGTCGCCGCGCGCCATCATGACCTGCGCCCTGAGCATCATCTGCCGGTCTTCCATCGGTTGCGGGAGCGGCGCGACAATGCGGGACAAGGCCATGTCGGCCTTTTCGTAATATCCTCTTTGGAACCAAACCCGCGCGAGAAAATACCAGGCCCTGTCCTTGACCGACTGCGGTACATCGCGATCGAGCAACCGGTTGAATATGTCGCCGGCCTCGCGATGCAGACCGTAGGAAAGCATCATTCCGCCACGCAACAGCTCGGCATCGTTGCCATGGTCATCGAGCTGATCGCGTTTTTCGGCCGCCATCAGCCGGGTCAGCGCCGGGAAATAATCGTCCTGATAAAAATAGAACAGCACCTCGCCGAACGGCAGGTCCTCGATCTTTCCGATTTCCAGTGAATCCACACCCGCACCGGCCGCTGCCACCCCAAAAAGGCACAGCATCAAAGCGAGTAACGCGCTGTTAGAGCCGGGTCTCATCTATTCCCATTCCCTCACCAGAAAATCGGGCTGCAGTTTGCTTTGTCGGTCACTGATTTTCAGTTCGACAAATTTCGCGCCTACACCCTTTTTAAAATTCACGCTGGTCGCACGTCGGTAATCGCGATTATGCGTTCCCTTGCCGGTAAAGACTGCGATCAACTCATGCTCGCCCGATCGCAGGTTGCCGAGGTATATGCGATGTACGCCCCCTCTCAACAACGCTTTTGCCTCGCGTTCGGTATAGAGGTAGTTGGAGACGTCCTTGTCGTCCAACTTGATCTGAACAGAGTCCAGATCGAAAAAAGTGCCAACATCCATCGATACAAAAACCGCGAGCTGGGTGTTGGCCGGAAAAAGTAATTCTTCTTCGAGAATAAAAAGATCGCGGTTAAGCGCCAGAACTTCCTGCTTTAGCGTCTGAATATCGCCATCCAGATTTTTGAACTTCTCGGCCGTCCCGTTCGTACCGGCAGCCGCGAACTGACCCTGGGCCGACGTGTGTGCCGCGGAAAGCGCCATAAGGAGACCAAAAATTGTCATCATCAATGTGTTTTTTCTGTTCATAACTAATACCAGGCGGAGAAAAATAACTGGATAACATTGGCGTCGAACTCGTACAGATCGCCGCTGACAATGTCGCTGTAATCGTCGTAACTAAAATGAATCCGGTCGAACATCAGGGTCAGTTTGCCGCGGGCGAACCGGCCCTTATCCTTGAATAACTCAAAACTGACACGCCCGCCGATCGAGACGCTGTTGAAATTACTCAACTCTTTGTCGCGCGCCATATACAGATATTCCTGATCGAAGTTGTCGCTGTAAAAATTGGCGCCGCTCTGTGTATAAAAACGGCCGCTTACCCCGATGTCCAGCCGGTCGCTGAAATGACGTGACAGCACGAGCTCGATATTGTTGGCGGTGACTCCCCAGGTATCGTCATACAGCCGGTAATCCAGGCGCGTTACAAAACTGCGGTCACCCCAGTACTTGCTGGACTGAAAACCGATAGCGTTGCTGCTGCGAGTACGCGGATACCGTTCCTGAACCGAGGCGCCAAGCACGCGTGCCGAGCGGTACGGGTTGTTCAAAAACCCCTCTTCCGTTACGCCTTCGTAGTTGAGCGCTGCGACAAAAGTGGGAGACAAGACCTGTGTCCAACCGACGCGGTAACCGAAGCGATCGATTGTGTCTTCGAACATCGTGTCCACGCGCATGACCGTGTCATCGCCGCGGCTAAAGCCCATTGCCAGCGTGCTCATGCCGCCAAAGAAATCATGGCTGAGCCCGACATTCAGCGTCTTGGCCTCGTAGTCGTTTTCGTCGCTTTGTGAATATGAGATTCGAATCAGCGAATCGCTGTAGAGATAATCAAAACCGATTCCGATTTGCGTGCGATCCTCGCTATAGGCGCTGGCATTGGTGACCACGTCGATGGAAGCGCCGGTTATGCTGTCGACATAGTAGTTCACGCTGAACGAATATTTTTCGGAAAAATTCTTGCGCACCAGCAGTGCAGGTCCCTGCACATCGACGCCGCCGCCACTGTAGTAGTGATAAAGCGCGTCGGCTCTTTCTTCGGGCAGGGTTGCCGCCTGCCCCGGGTTGCCGATGGCAGGCGCCACCAGCGCGACGAGTACCAGCAGGCCACGGTGTAGCCATCCCGCCGGGAATATCGCGGGCAGCGATATGACATGCAGGCTGGTTGTGCTAGTTACAGCCACAGCCACCTCCTTGCCACTGGCCCGCACCACGCGCTCCTTCACGAACCTCAAAAACGTGGTTCCTGGTGGCGTCGGCCAACGGGTCCGGACTGAATGACATCAGTGGATCACTGAGCGCCTCACGCTCGTAAGGCTTCACCCACGGCTCACGAGCGCATGCGCTAATCAGCAAAACAAGCAACAGAAATGTCAGCTTTTTCGTCATCCGATCACTCTTTCAGCAGCTCGCGAATTTCATCAAGATAAGTTTGTTCGTAACCCGATCGGTATCCATCGTGGACATAGCGGACGATGCCCGAGCGATCGATCAGCAGGGTCGCCGGCATCGCATCGATGTCATACAGACGACTGACGTCCTTGCGCTGATCGAGCAGAATCGGGAACTGCAGGCCCAGGCTACGCACAAATTTTGTCGCGCGACGCTGATCGTCATCGATATTTACGCCAAGCAGGTTGAAGCCAACTTTCCGATATCGGCTATACAGCTCATCGAGCAAAGGCATCTCCTGTCGGCAAGGACCGCACCAGGTCGCCCAGAAATTGATCATTACGACTTCGCCCCTGAATTCGCTTAGCCTGAGGTTTTCGCCACCGATACTTTTGAGGGCGAAATCAGGTGCGGGCTGACCGGTCAGATCAATAACACCGGAGGCGGTCATCATTGGCGCCAGAGCCAGGCCGATCAATAAAATTTTCCATGCGCGCATCGATCGTCTCCTTTAGAAGAACACACTGAATCCGAGATTGAATTCCATGTTGTTCTTGTACTCGTTGGTACCCAGCAAGTCTGCTTCGTAAATATTGTCCTTGGCCTCGATCCTGAACGTCAGGAAATCACGCGGTAGAACGCGCAATCCGAACCCGATGCTATAAGTCAGATCGTCCTCGCCGATAAATTCGGTATTCCCGACACCAAATATGAAATACATGCTGCTGGTCATCGCCCAGCGTGTCCCGACGAAGACTTCACCGGGAAGAAAGTTGTAGCCAAGAGAAAAGCTGTAGAAGTTCAGGTCTTCTTCCTCGTTTGGGAAAATCGGCAGACCGATGTCCCTGAACGATGTGTCCTCAACTTTGGATATCGCGAAAGCGCCTTCGAGAAAAAAGTCTTCGCTGACATGATAGGCGGCGCGGGTGCCAAAAATCGCACGCGAGCCAAAATCCTCGACGCTCAGAACACCGGCGTACAGCCCAATTTCCCAGTTCTCCGTATCAATTTTCGGAACCGTGATATCACGTCGTTCCACGGCCGGATCAATAACCTGGCCCGGTGTTTCCTCCGGCGGAACCTCCCTCGACTCAGCGTCTGACCCGCGATTCGGCAGCAAACTGCAACCCGAAACCATAACGGCCGCCAAAAACAGGGTGGTCAGTAATCTAGGTGCAGAATCCATTGCCTTGCCTCAGAAAAAAAATGAAAAGCCAGCGAGCCATTGTTCGAATTCCTGGTTATCGTCCGCGTCGATCATCACGACATAATCCTTGTAGTCCACGCGAACAATAAAACGCCGGCCCAGATAGATACGCATGCCAAGACCAAAAACCGCCGTCGTTGCACTTGTATCCAGCGCGTTGACCAGCGTTGCCCTCGGTTCATTTTTGAAATGCCCGAATCCCAGGTTGAAATACGGCGAATAACGGTTGTCGCTGTAAGGTGCGATCTGTAAATTCAGATCGATGATTCTCGAACTCGAGAAATCGCCGGACACCTGGCTTAAATTGAATTCGCCGAGGATAAAGTCGTTCAGCCGGTAACTACTTCGTACGGAAAGAGATGGATCACCGTCAAACTTTCCGCTCGCAAAGCCCACTTCCAGGCGACGATTCAGATAGTCATCCAGCAATACATCGCGGAAACTTTTCTTCACTCCGGCTTCTGTCAGGGTCCGTTCCATCTGACTCCTCTCTACCCAACCTTCTACTGCCTCATCCGTTCTGACCTTGAACCAGTCGGTCTTACGCATGAGAATTTCTACCCACTCACCGCGCTCGACAATCTTCACGGCAGGAAAACCGCGACCCGGCCCGGTGTGCAGATCCATATACGGGTCTTGCACCTGTACCCGTTGATTTTCGGCCATGGCAAACGCAACTGGTAACAAACACAGCAGCAACACGAGCCTCGTCACGCCCATAAAGTGGTCACTCTGATTCGCTTACACACGTTTTCCCATTTCCTCATTTATCCGATTTTCGTTCCGTTACGCATCTCACAGTTTTTACATAAGCGTTGTTGTTGCGGTCCTTCAGTAGCCGCAATTCGCCAACGCAGCGACCGTGCAAAAACCACAACCCTGGCTGGCCGAGTCATCGACCCGCAATGAAATCCAGTCGGCGATCGCCTGGTAACAGGCATCGGCCGTGTCCGGGAAAATATCGCCGCCGGTATGCGTGCCCGTGATCGCCGTGACACCCTGCAGTGGCTCAAGAAGCAACTTGCTCTGTGGCGGGTCATCCAGGTTGGCAAATGACTTGGCCGCAAAAAAATTAGCCAGCATTTCGTTCGAAGCTGGCTGTGCGTTAGCGAAAATCTTGAAGGCGCCGCCGGACCCAGCCGCCTGGTCATGGCAACCACTGGCTGCGCAGGTCACCTGACCTAACCGGCCATTTAACGTCGCGTCAAAGATCGGGTTTACGCAGACTTCGAAGTCAGCCAGGCACAACGACTGTCCGATCTGTGCCTGCGGCTCGTTCTTCACTTCATTGCAGGCACTTCCGCTGGCAAGTACCAGGACGACCAACAATAACTTCGCGTTACGACCCATTGTTCGCTCCCGGAATCTGATTCCTGAAAATCATGGGAGACAAGGTGCCCCCGCAATCCAGTTGTAAATCGTCTGATAATCCGGCTCGCCGATCGTCATAACGGTCACGTCATCGGCCAGTGGATCGTTGGGATCATCGACGACGTTCGGGTCGTCTATGCGTGGATGCGGCGGACTGGCGAGCTCGTCGCTGACCGGCCGCTTGAGCAGGCTGCTTTCATCCGGCATACAGACGTTGTCGACCATCGTGACAGTCACGTTGAAGTCTCCACGTTGATTTCCGGTCAGCACGAATCGATTGGCAATAAATGCCGGGTTCTGAGGACCACTCGGTAAACCGTCAAGGGTGAACGGTCGATGGCAACTCTCGCATCGCGCCATCAGTATCGGGTGAACCCGCGCGTTGAATTCAGATCTGCTCAGACCGGTCACGCCGCGAACTTCACTGAGGCTAAAGAATCCGTCACCGTTGACGTCGTCAAATGGACTGTTGTAGTACTGCGCTCCAACATCGATCCACTCGGCCATCAGCCTTCTTTCCGACGCATTCATCATGTTGCTGTGGTCGACCGTGACCGGCACCAGGTCTTTCCTGGCGCGCAACTCCTGCTCGTACATCTTTTCGATCAGGTGGCTGGTGCGTGAGCTCTGGCGCGAATCGCCGGTTGCCACCAGCGGTGCTCGACGTTGGAACTGAACCTGACCGTTATTGACAAGCAGAAGTGGCTGGCCGGTGGCTGGATCGATAATCGGATCGCCAATCATCAGTTCATCGTAAGAAAGTAATCGCCCGGTACCTGAGTAAACGGTACGCAGGTCGAGACCGACCGATACCGGGTCGTTGATGATATTACTGTTGTGGCACTCGACACAGGTATCGGCGCCACGATCGCGGGTCCATAACGGTGCGATATGAAACGGATAGTCGATCTGACCATTGATCGGCGCCAACGTGACCAGGCCACTGTAATCCAGAACCAGGCCGGGGTCCGGTGCGCGGCCGGCCTGTACCGGATCGGTCCAGACATCCTGGAACACCATATCGGCTGCCAGATCCATCACCTGCGGATCGAGCCGAGTGCGCGTCTCCGCCATCGACTCACCCGATTGAGCCTGCAACAGTGTATTGGGGTGGTCGCCGGCAATCGGCGCCGAATTCAACGCGCTGCCTCGTCTCGGCGAATGGCAGCCATTGCAGGTTCGAGTTTCGCCCGGACGCACCTGCAGCCAGTTGGTATGGGTCTGAAACGCCCGCCCGTTGGAGTCCACGACCGCCACGCCCAGGGCGATGTCGGCCGGCACTTTGAGGCGGAAGGAACCATCCGGCTCTTCCACGCCATAGCCGACGATCCGCTGCATTTCCAAATCAGTTTGACCAATGGCATTCAATGAAAGGCCGGGCGGCGTGGAAACCGCACGGGTTACCCGGATAAAACGACCGACACGTTCAGCGGCGGTAGTCAGCGCCGGGTCTTTAATGGTTGCCAGATCGGCGACTGCAGTGCGCGTGTCGCCGGGCGGCGGCGCAGTCATCGGTATCGACTCGCCTGCAACCAGCATGCTTGTGCCCATCAGGTCCTGCCCGTCCGTGTCATAGACACTCTTGACGTTCACGATTCCCATTCCCTGGGCTGCCAGTACAGGATCCAGCGCTTTGTCGGCCAGCGTATTCGGTGCGGGCCGCGATTGGATCGGAACGGGATCGGTAAATGCGATGCCCTCAGGCGGGAGCGCCACCGGTCGCATCGTGTCGGCATCCATGTCCAGCATGTAAATGCCATACAACGGCTCGCCCTCGACCTCGGTCTGCGCACCGCTTATCGGGTCAGTTTGGATCTCCGAGCGAAACGGCGACCAGGTGACGAGTGCGCGATTGGTTCCATCCCACAGCGGGTAAGGCGTCGTAAATCGTCCGTCTTCCGAAATGCCCTGACCAAAATTAATTGGAAACGGTGTGACTTCAACGTGTCCCACCCCGCCGCTGGTTACGCCGGGCGCCGGATCGTTGTATTCGGAAAAGTTTTGGATATCGACGGCGACGATAGCACCGCCTTCGAAGGTCCCGGAAAGCGGCATCAGCGAACTCATCACACGACCATCCGGCATTTCGCGCGGATGGAGCATGCTGTTACCCGGGCTGAATGCGCCGTACAGCACAAAAATATTGGTGCCGTCGGGGTTGGTAAAGAAAATCGGAAAATGGTTTCGATCGCCGACGTGCTCCCAGCGCGCGAACATAATTTCGCCGGTGCTCAGGACGGTCGGGTTCCGGTCATGACTTTGGTTAAACGAAATCTGGTGAATATCGCTGCCGTCGCCGTTCATGACGTGGAGAACGATGGAACGCTCTCTCTCGTACTCGTCCCGGTAGGAGAATTGCTCCGTGTTTTCAGTAGTTTGAATCTGCTTCGACTTTTCCTGTCGGTCGGTGCTGAATACGATGCGCCCGTCCGGCAGGTATGCCGGATCAACGTCGTCACCCAGGTTGGCGACCAGATCATCGGTGACAATGCGCGTGAGCGCGCCGGTTGCTATCTCGTACTCGAAAATACTCCAGGTCGGGTCGTTGGGACCGCGCATGGAAAACAACACACGTTTCCCGTCAAAAGACACTTCTGGATCCGAAACATCGCCAAGACCCTGGGTATAAGCCACGGTCAGATTGACCATCGTCGCGCTCGGTGACGACAGGTCCATCAACATCAGATCGCCGCCCGGCGAAAAAATGATTCCGTCAGTCGGATTGCCGACTGCATCGACATTGCGCTGCACGAAAACGATAGGCAGATCGCCTTCGACGACCACTTCTTCCTGCGCGCTACTGCTGAAACATCCGTTTAACAACAATACGGCAGCGATTCCGGCCAATATGCGAACCGGATAATTCCTGGCTGATCCATCCATCCTTGTACCCGTCCTGTATTCGTTGTCCAGGAGGCCGCAAAGCGATGCACAAAAACCCGGGGCTCACCTGTCCCATGGTCACGGGCAAGCGAACTCTGGCCATGAACAGACCGGTTGGGTTAATCGATGGGAAGCGCCAAGAATTTTTTAATTATCACTGGCAGCCCCGCCGTCGTAGGTAAACCCGTAGACCGGTTGCTTTGCGTCCTCGCCTTTTGGCGAGTTTGCCTTTATCAGTAACGGCCACCTTGCACAGGCGGCAGACTTATGTCAATCAAACACCGCACGCTTTAGAAGCCTTTATCCATAAGGCGTTCAGCGTTGGTGATCCTGATTCGTAGCAGCCTGCAAACCACCACCTGGCGATTGCAGGGCGACTGATAAAAAAACGCCACACAGTATATATAGCAATATTCGTGCCGACCTGGATATTCACTCTTGAAATCATTAAGTTACAACAGCACCAACACCAAAAACCGTGAACTGTGTACGGTTTTATGCAAAATTGGGTCAAATACCGTCGCCAGTTGCAAACAGGTATTTCCTGGGAATCTGTATCTTATTGTTATTAAAGGCTTTCCTGTGTCGCCGGTTGGAGACAGGACCAGCGGCAGGCACTGGCAATGCTGGATTTAGGACATGAGCCAAGACCGGCTGTCAGCCGATTTAACCCGACCGTCTCGTGACATCATTACGGCGACAGCAGGAAGCCGTCTGACTGGTGCATGCGGCCGGTGTTATCCACGATGACCGCCTCAAACTCACTCATGGAATTGATCAGGCGCAGACCTTTTTCGACGCCAAGTACGAATACACTGGTCGAAAGACCGTCTGTCATCGTTGCATTCGGCCCGATGATCGTGACGCTGTGGACTTCGCTCGCAGACTGGCCCGTGGCCGGGCTGATGATATGGTGATAGCGTACGCCGTCTTCCTCGAAATAGCGCTCATAGTCACCGGATGTCGAGATCGCTTCGTCAACCAGCGGTAGCCTCGCGACTACGGCGGATTTATTTCTCGGATCCCGGATGCCTACGATCCAGGGCGCACCTCGCCGATCACCCAGAATTCGTGTGTCTCCGCCGGCGCTGACCAGCCCGTGAAGAATGCCCTGTTGGCGAAGAATATTGACGCCCCGCTCAACTGCGTAGCCCTTGGCAATACCACCGAGGTCTATACGCACGCCAGGTTTGGCGAAGTGCAGCGTGCCTCGTTGCGAATCCAATTCGAGGTATCGGTAACCGATGATGGGTAAAACTTCTTCGATCTTGTCGGCATCCGGCCTGATACCGGCGCGAAAATCGTACAGCTGGCCCGCGCTCGCATAAGTGATATCGAATGCCCCGCCGCTGAGTTCGGAAATTTCGATGCCCTTTTGAATCAGGCCCAGCAACTCTGCTCCAACCGGGACGATTTCGTCGGCAGCACGTCTGTTGATCAGGGAAATTTCACTTTCGGGTTTATAGGTACTCATCAGGTGATCGATGCGATGCATCTCGGCGATGACCCTGGCAATTGCTTCGTCGGCCTGCCGCCGGTCTTCACTCCACAGCTCGACGCGAACATCGGTCCCCATGATCGCTATTTCTTCTGAAAACCAATCCGCTTGCGCAAGTGCCGACCACAACAGGCACAACAGAACCGGCACAATCCGGAACAAACAAACGCCTCGCGTCATGTCGAATTCCCCACCGAGTCAAAAAGTCCGGCGCACAGTGTAGCCCGGCTCGTCCGCGCTGGATATTTCGGGCGTCATTACAGTAAGCTGGCCTGGTCCGTTGAACGGGAACCCTGAGCACTAAAAGTTTACCAATCAGGAACCGAGGAGAAAAGATTGCCATGTTTTACAAATCGAGTCTGATCGCCGGCCTTGTTCTGTTGATTGCCGCGCCACTGCCCGCGTTGGCGCAAAGCAAGGAAGAAAACCGAATCAACAAAGCCGTCGTTGTCCTCAACGAAATCATGCAGGTCCGCGAGACTGCCATTCCGGAATCCCTGATGCGCCAGGCGTATGCCGTCGCGGTCCTCCCCGGCGTTATCAAGGCCAGCCTGGCATTTGGCGGCCGCGCCGGAAAGGGGACTATCAGTGTGCGGAAGTCGGACAATAGCTGGAGTAACCCGGCTTTTATCAAACTCAAGGGCGGTAGCTGGGGGCTGCAGATCGGCATATCGGAAACGGACCTGATCCTGGTTTTCAAGAACAAGAAGGGCGTAGACGGTATTACCGGAGGCAAATTCACTCTCGGGGCCGATGTGTCGGTGGCGGCCGGGCCAGTGGGCCGGTCCGGTAGTGCGGCGACCGATATCAAGTTCGACGCCGAGGTGTATTCCTATTCGCGCAGCCGCGGCCTGTTCGCCGGCATAGCTTTGGAAGGCGCGATCATATCGATTGACGATAAAGCTAACTCAAGATTTTATCATCGCGATTCGGTAGATGCTGGCGAAATCATTTTCGGCGATATTAAGCCGCCCCAGCCGGCCCGTGAATTGATGGCGACGCTGGCAAAATATGCGCCGGCGCCCGCTAGCGTGATCGATTATGGCGACTCCGAGTATGACCCGGACGCTGGGCAGGACGTGCGGCCGGAGGATGAACTTTACGACGACGGCGAGAGCAGCAGCGGCGTGAAGACCTTTCCGGTTTATACACCGGAACCCGTCCCGGGCCAGGAAGATGACGGCGACGACGACTGAGCGAGGGACTGCAGTCTTAAGCCGACTTGATCATATGGGTTCAGACGGCCTCAGCTGTCCGGGACAATTTCGGGAAATTCATGATCCTGAGCCGCTTGCGGTCAACTTCGATCAGGCCGTCGTCGCGTAGTCTCGCAAACAGCCGGGATATGGTCTCCGGTGCGAGCGCCAGGTAACTGGCGATATCCTGTCTCGACATAGGCAGATGGAAATCGGAACCCGCGAGACATTTGTCGCCGCAACGTCGCGCCAGATCGATCAGGAAACCCGCCAGTCTCGCATCGGCGGCACTCCCGGTCGCCAGATCGGCGGCATGGAGCATATCGCCACTGAGCTGGCGCATGACGCTGGACATCAGCTCGGGTACTTCGCCAGCCGTTTTGAGCATTTGTTCCCGGCCCAATGTACACAGGGAGCTGGCTTCCAGCGCGACAAGATTCCACTGGCTGTAACCATCCGCCAATCCATCCATTCCTGCCAGTTCGCCCGGCAGATAAAAGTCCATGACTTGCTCGCGGCCGTCGGGCGTATTCCGGTAGGCCTTTATCGCGCCACTGCGCGGCAAATAAAATTGTTCGCAACGGTCCCCCGCACGAACCAGGTATTGTCCCGGCCTCGCGGCTTTGAGCCCTGGAAGACAGACCACACTAGTATTTTGTGGCCTGAAACACATTGCACGTATCGAGCATCCTGAACAGCCGAGACGCCGGTCAGTAGATTTTCGTGATTCAAGCTGCTCTGCCGGTCTGCCGACGACGACTGATCTTAGCGATGCATTGCTGATTGCCATTTCTCTCTCCGGTTATCACTTTTTTGTCTTTTATGCACGAAAGTTAGCTCAACCTGCGTGACAGTGAAATACGGGAAATTACTGAGGCCGATATGTGAAACCCATCGCCCGGCGAAATCTGTACAATTGGGTATATAGTCCCGCCAGCGGCGGACGCTTCTATTTATGGCTGCATCCAGCCTCAGAAAGTAGGCGACATGCCTTACCAAGTGAGCCAACGATCTGGAACGAGCGAAACCCACAGCGTGCTGCTACTGGCGGCGGCGACAGGCGATTTCAAGACCGGTGCGCTGACGATGCTACTGTTCTGGCTGGGAACGATGCCGGCGATGCTGGCCAGCTCCAGTCTTGCTGCGTTGCTCGCTGGGAAAGCCCGGCAACGAATAGCCAGGCGAGTCGCCGAGGGTAATGATGATTTTTCGTGGTCTCGCCGCGGCCTGGTCGGGCGCCGGCACGCACCGCCACGCGACGATCAGTTCTTTTTAACCGCCGCCCCCACCGGAGAATACTTCGGTCGGATCATCCATCGCCGGCTCATTCATCGCCGGATCATCCATCGCTGGTCGCATTCGCGACTGACGCCGTTGCCACTCCTTCTGCAACGCATTGAGCAGATTCACGAGGTCGGCGTCGGAAAGATTGGAAGGAACTATTGTGCAAACGCCGGTCTCGTCCAATTCGGGCAACGGCCGTTCTTCGATGGCACTCCCCACCGCCGACCCGGGCAACATCGTTGGCGGCAATTCCACCGGCTCGTCGGCGGCCAATTCGTCAACATACTCCGCGGACCCGGTCAGTTCTTCCGCTTCTTTCTCCGCCGTCCGTTCATTTAACAGTTCTTCGGCCTGCTGTACCCGTTGGGTGACCCGCTCTCTTTGACGGCGCAACGCGGCTCGCTTGCGCTCAGATTCCGCTTCCAGGTCAGTCTCGCGTGTTTTTTCGGCCTCCTGCGCAGCGATTACGTCAACCGCGCGCCGGGCGTTGACACATTCCTGGCTGGCACGCAGCTCATCGATTCCCGCTGTACAACGCTCCAGAATCGAGTCCAACAGGGTCGGATCCTCAATCAGCGTGGCAACGGACGGCGGTGGCGGCTCATTATCAATACAGCCAGCCAATATCAGGACTGAGCAAATCAGTAGGGCGAGTCTGTGCATAAGTACAATCCAGGCACTTGATGGCCGGATTCTACTCTGTGGCGGTTGCTTTTAACAATTGTCTGATATTTGAGACACTATTCGCTGCGGCTGGCGCATTGCAGGCACATTGTACTGTAGGGAAGGACTTTCAATCGCTCGACACCGATTCCCCGACCACATTCGCTACAATCACCGTAGTCACCGCTTTCAATCCGGGCAAGCGCGCGGTTGATCTGCGTCAGCTCCTGGCGGGTAGCCTCGCCCAGCGCGTCAATGACCTGGTCATTTTCACGCTGCACGGCCAGTTCAGCAAAATCCGCCTCGATCGCCTCATCTTCATGACGAACATCACTGGTAATCTTGTTCAGGCGCGCAAGAATCTCGGCGCGCGTCCGCACGAGCGAATCCCTGATATTGCCGATGTCGGTCATAATCGTACTCCTGATCCTGGTCACCATGATGAAGTGCCCGCTACGGTGTTTCCATACGCAAAGTTACCTAGAACCACCATTGAGTATAGGACATCTCTCGGTTTTTACTTACGCGTGACGCACTGCAGTAGGCACGGATACGAATTGGTAATATCCGTGCCAGGCCGGATAGTACCTGCTGGGAACCAGCGACAAAAAAAAGTGCCCACCAACTGTGCGGGAGATCACCGTCGTGAATATAGGCAATATTTGCAGTCGACAGCTCGTAACCGTTCCCGGTGATATGTCGATCATCGACGCGGCACAAATGATGCGCGGCCGCCATGTCGGCGCGTTGGTCGTGGTGAACAGCGATCGCCGGGGTATCGGGATCATTACCGACCGGGATCTGGCGCTGGATCTGATCGCAACGGGTCGCAGCACGGACGGTCTGACCGTGGGCGACCTGATGAACACTCCGCTCGTGTGTTGTCAGGAAAAAGACTCGGTGACAGAGGCGGTCCGGACGATGCGCAAACATGGAATCAGGCGGCTGCCGGTACTCAACGAGTCACAGGATCTGCAGGGCATGTTTACGCTCGACGACGCCGTCGATCACCTGGGACTGATGCTTGGTGAGCTGATCGGGGTCATGAAAAGCGAATTCAATCGCGAGAGAAACGCGCGAGGCTGACTCCCACAACCACGGCCGACGCGACAGAATTCCGCAGATAGGTTAAATTCCTGCTGTCGCCCAAATAACTCATCGATTGTGAATAAAGCCAAGGAAGTGCCCGCCGGGATAAAACCCGAGGATGCCGAAAAACAGCTTGCCGCCCTGTTGTCGGCAGCGGTTAACGCCATTGTCATTATTGACGCCGGCGGCACCATCGAGATTTGTAATCCTGCGGCGGAGAAGCTGTTCGGTTACGCCGAAGGCGAGCTGCGCGGAGAAAACGTCAGCATTTTGATGCCAGAGCCTGATCGCAGCAAACACAACAGCTATATCAAAAAATACCTGAGCACCGGGGAAGCGCGGATTATCGGTATAGGCCGGGAATCCGAAGGTGCGAGAAAAGACGGATCCCGCTTTCCGATCGACCTGTCGGTCGGCCGGGTGAGTGGCGCAGAGCCGCGCTTTGTTGGAATCATTCGCGATATCAGCGCCAAGAAAAAAGCCGAAGAGGCGCTGATTCGGGAAAGAGACCGCTCGCAAAGTTATCTCGAGGTCGCCGGTGTCATGCTGCTGGTACTCGACAGGGAAGGCAACATCGACCTGATCAACCGGCGCGGCTGTGAAATACTCGGCCGCGAAGAGGAAGACCTGCTGGGGGAACCGTGGGTCCAGGGATTTATCCCGGAGGACAAACGAGCGGAGGTTACCGTGATATTCAATCACATCATTCATCACGGCATGGAAGGCTACGAATACGTCGAAGGCCCGGTGGTGACCGACAGCGGAGAGATACGACTGATCGCCTGGCAAAACCGGGCACTGCGCGATAAGAGCGGCGAAATTATCGGTACGCTGAGCTCGGGCACGGATATTACCGACCAGCGCCAGGCCGATGTCGAAGCGGAAGCGACCCGTCAGCGCCTCGCCCAGGTCAGCCGGGTCACTACCTTGGGCGAAATGGCTGCCGGACTCGCGCACGAAATCAACCAGCCGCTGACCGCGATCAGTACATTTGCCCAAGGCTGCGAACGTATGCTCGAGTCCCGCAACACCAAGAAAGAAGATTTTCGCGAAGCACTGCGACAAATTAGCGCGCAGGCCCAGCGCGCCGGACAGGTCGTTCACAGAATGCGCAATTTCGTTCGTGATCAGGATAACGAACGCAGCGAAGTGGACCTGCAGGAACTGATAAACGACCTCCATGTCCTGGTCGAACTGGACGCACGAAGAAACGAAGTCAGCCTGGAATACGACATGCCGGAACCGGTCCCGCCGGTCATGGCCGATGCGGTACAGATTCAGCAAGTCATTCTTAATCTTGTGCGCAACGCCGTGGACGCCTGCACCGAACGTGAAAGGACAGACCGTAAGATCATCATTTGTTGCAAGAAACTGGATCCCGACCTGGTGCGTGTCGAGGTCGCCGACACGGCCGGTGGCGTTTCCGAAAAAATCACCAAAAATCTGTTTACGCCGTTCTTTACGTCCAAAGAGGACGGCATCGGGCTGGGGCTGGCGATAAGCCAGACCATAATTGCAGCCCATGGTGGCACTCTGAGTTTCCGCAATAACGACTCAGGCGCGGTATTCTATTTCGATCTCCCCACCGCCGTGGAACAACGGAGCAATGCCGATGAGTGACAGCAACAGAACGGTATTAATTGTTGATGACGACGACGCGGTGCGTGATTCGCTCGGATTCTTGATGAAATCTATCGGCATTGAATCCCGCGGATTCGCCTCGGCGATAGACTTTCTCGAATTCTACGATGAGAAAGTCGCAGGCTGCCTCGTGCTGGACATTCGCATGCCCGGAATGAGTGGCCTGGAATTACAGGATCGTCTGAACGAGATGAACGCGATACTACCGATTATTTTTATCACCGGTCACGGAGACGTACCGATGGCTGTTGAGGCTCTGAAAAAAGGCGCTGTTGATTTCATCCAGAAACCGTTTCGCGATCAGGATCTGATCGACCGCATCAACCATGCGCTCGAACAGGATCACGACAGCCGCAGCATGATGATGGAGCGGCGGCATATTCTCGATCGCATAGACGGCCTGACCAGCCGGGAAAAGGAAGTCATGAATCTGGTCGTTCAGGGTAAACCCAACAAGATCATCGCTGCCGATCTCAATGTAAGCCAACGAACGGTCGAAATCCACAGGGCGCGGGTCATGGAAAAAATGGAGGCGTCGTCGCTGGCCCACCTGGTCCGAATGGCCATCACCGCCGCTAACGACTGACAGTCCTGAAAACGGCTTTTGCCGGCCCAGGGCGCGCGCATTCCCTGTTTGCGGGCTCCCGCCCGGTTCTTCGTGATCGAGCGACTCCAATAAGTAGATTTCCGTATTCTTTTCCAGCGGTTCGCCAACAATACTGGCCACCAGAGCCGGTTTTATGGCCGGCGCGAGCGTGCGTCCTGATGCAAAGCAAAACAAAAACCATTCCTGCACATTCTCTGGTCGGTGTCATTTACGATGATCCCGTCGTCCGGAAGAAGCTGGTCGCGCTACTGGGCCGATCCGCGCTCGATCCGGAAGTGTTCGACAGCGGCGAGGATCTGCTGGCAAAGCTGGATAAATCGTCTCCCGACTGCCTGATTGTCGGCCTGGAGTTGTCCGATCAAAGCGGGCTGGAACTGATGAAAAAGATGCACAAGCGGGGCCTGAAAATTCCGACTATATTTCTCAGCGAAAAAGGAAACGTACCCACCGCGGTTGCCGCGATTCGCCATGGCGCCGCCGACTTCATCCAGTTGCCGTGGGTGGATCGGCAATTGCTGAACAAAGTCGAAAAACTGCTGGGCAGATAACCAGAGTTCGCTGGTATCGGAAGCTGTCCCGGACTGTTCCCGTGACGAGCGACCGACAAAAAGATCCGGCGTCAGGGAAGCTCTGTTCTATTCATGAACTCGAATCTTGCGCCCAAAATATCCAGCTTATGTGTTGCAAATCTTCGCAATAGCTAGCTATTACGTGCGCTTCGCGCCTTGAATCTGAACATTTTGGATCACAATCTACTGCGCCCATGAATAGATCAGAGCTTCCTTAATTTCTAGGGTATTTCCGTCGATCGCTGTTCGATGCTCTGGGAAAGTTCTAATACCGATTGACCCGCGATCAGCTGCCCTTCGGCATCGATCATCAAGTGCAGTTTGTCCTGCCAGCCCGACGAGAGTTTGTCAACGTCTCCGGGCCAGGCACTCAGATCGGTATTATCCAAGCGCAGGCTCAGAATCTCATGCCGCTCGCCGTTCACCCAATCCAGGTATTCGACACTGACAGCAGCGTCGTTGCCGGACAGGTAAAAACCGCCGTGTGGAATGCGTTCGGGTAACAATCGGCTTTGCACGACCCGCGGGCCGCTGAAAGGCAGCGTGATCTGGTGCGCCCAGCCATCGCTGATGGCGACCAGCGACTGCCCGCCAGCAGTATAGGTAAGCTCCCTGATCGGCCCACCCAGCCGCACCGGCGGCCAGACCGTCGATCCATCGGTAAGGCTCCAAAATTGCAACGTACCGTCCTGGCTACCCGTCGCCAGTGCCGTCTGATCTGGGCTGAAAACCGCGACACGGACCTGCTCGAGTGACCGGATACCACCCACCGACTCACCCGTCATTGTGTGCCAGACCGACAACTCACCAAGCTCCGGGGTCACGGCGAGCAAGTTGCCATCCGGGCTGAAAGCCAGGTGAGAAACAGAATCCTCGCTACCCATCTGCACAGACTCGCCGGGCCGGTCCAAAAACCACAGCCGCGCGCCCAGGTCGCCGGCCGCGGCCAGCCGCGACCCATCGGCATTGAAAACCAAGTGATTGACGGCACCCGGCTGGCTACCGACCGGTCGGCTGGCGTCGCTGTCGAGATCGATCACCCGAATAGCGCCTGTCTGGTCGATGGTCGCCAGCCGGTTGCCGGCCGCGTCGAAAGCCATCGCGGTAATCGCAGCGGAAAATGCGCCGCCCGCCGCCAGGTAGTTGCTGACCACGCCCTCATCCGTTGCTCGCCAGTAACGAATGCCGCCATCGGGCAGTCCGACGGCGAGCTGCCCGCCGTCACGGCCGATCCTGACCGCGCTTAGATTATCGCCACTGCCATAACGCGAATCCCGGCCCGAGCGTTCGCCCGACTCTGGAATCTGCCACAGTCGCAGCGCGCTGCCCTGGCTACCCGTCATCAGCCTGCTGTCGCGACTCACCGCGGCAAGACTGCGACCGCTTTTTGTATAGCGCAGCGGCGGCGACAGCGATTCACCGCCGGGAAGACCGACCAGTTGCCAGGCGCCATGCCGCAAAATCAGTACAGAATCGGCGGCTGGGTGAAACACCAGCGCATCCGGTTCGTCGAGTATCGTTTGCAGTGAGCGCACCATGCCCCCGCTGACATCGCGGATATTGGTCTGACCATCAGTCCCGGTCGCCGCCAGCCAGCGTCCCCGGGCATCGACCGTCAAGCGGCTCACCGGGAAGTCCAGCAGGTACTCATCGAGCAACTCGTCCTCCACGAGATCCCAGATTTCGACGGCGCGACTGCCGGTGGACGACGCCAGCCAGCGTCCCTGGGGATCGATCGCCAGCCCCCTGGGTTCCCGAGCGAACGGAATCTGGCTCAGCTCGCTCCGGTCTGCCATCCCGAATACCCTCACCAGTGGCAGGCCTTGCCGGTCATGATCCACTGCCATCATCAGACCGGCCATCGGGTCGAGCAAAGGCGGCCCGACGAAACGGTCGAGCGCGGGTACATCCATCGCGATACTGCCGTCGCTGATATTCCACGCCATCAGGCGGTCGCCACTCGCGCTCATCGCGACCAACAATCGGTCCTCGTCCGCAAACAGCAGCGGCGTCATGCCAGCTTCGCGCACCGGGCGAGACAACTGCAAATCTTCATGCAGATCCTGGATATTGACCAGGCCGCCGAGATCAGGGTTGCCGCCGTATGCCGCCGCGTACCGCCCGCTCTGGCTCAGCACAACACCGGTTCTTTCGGTGCTGTGTGGTTGAGGAAGGATTATCCCGCTGGAGAGCATGTCCTGCTGCGGCTGACTCTCATACCCGGCAAAAATCAGCCGCCATCCGAGCAGGTTTCCCTGGATTTGTTTCTGGTGATCTTCGACGCGCAGCTGCCAGTCACCGTGCATGTTCTCCCGCGAAAATACAGCGAGAGCGCCGTGGCTTCGTGCATCGAACATCAGTCCACCGCCGATTCTCCGCGCTGCCGACGATTGCAGGACGACACGCGTGCCTTGTGGAGAGGTAATTTGTACCGCCAGTTGGGCCGGGTCGGGGTGATCGGTGCGCAGCTCCAGACTGATGCCTCGCACTAGACCTTCCAGCGCCACCAGGATTTCCCGATCCAGCCCCACATACTCTTCGGCGGTCAGTGTGACCGGGGCCGGTTTCAGCGCTGTGCCGGTCCGGGTATCCCAGACCTGCAGCGACCCGTCGTCTGTCAGTGTCGATACTCGCCCGCCATCTTTGCTGATAGCCGCTTGCATCAGCGCGCCGACCGGGCGAATGGTGGTCGCCAGCACCGGGTAATCCGCGCCAACCAACTCGCTGATCTGGCGGCGCCGATCGACCCGGTCGTCGATCAGGCTACTGAGGCGGTAGAGTAATGCCGCATCACGCTGCTCGGCTTGTTCCGCCTGCTGCGCCTGGCGATCCCAGAAACCCGCGAGCAGCTGATCGGCCAGCGCGCTATTGTCCGGCAGAGTCCTCAATCCCTGGTCAGCTTCCATCGCCAGGGGAAGGGTCGTGGCCCGCAGGCTGCGTCGCATCAGTACGCCAGACAGCAGACGGTCGGCGGTATTTTTGTAACCGGGGATCGAGCGCAAGTCGTTATAAGCGGTCATCGCCAGTTGGTAGTCTTCAGTGGCGGCGCTCAGCGTCTCGATATAGGGCCGAGGTAAAACCTGTGTGTACCACAGCGGCGCGGCAAGCAATGCAAGAGCAGCGGCAGCAGCCTTGGCAAACCCCTTCCATTCGAACGGCAATTCATGATTGACCCAGCGTGGCGTAAACACACGCTGATAAATGCGGTTTCTGATGATGAGCTGACGTTGCTGGTTGGCTCGCACGAGCCCGGTCAGACAAAGCGCCTGGTGAACCCGAGACTGCGGATCGTGAGCGATGACCTTACCCTTGCAAAGCTTGCCATACACCGTCAGCGCCGCTGCGTCCTGACGGGTCGAAAGCCTGCGCCTGATCATTGCGAGATGGGGCTCTTCACGCGCGCGGTTCCTGGCGAGGAACTGATCGTTGACGATATCATCGACCGTGCTGGCGACTTTTTCACCGACCTCCCGCCGTGAGACCGCCCGGCAAAGTTTTTGCGTCAGATACGGATGCCCGCCTGTCCAGTAGAGGATGCGTTCCATCGCCTGTGCCGCCTGTTGTTTTGCCAGATTGAGCCCAGGCAACAAGCCGCAGGCTTCGGTCATCGTGAAATCGTTAAGATCGATCTGCCGACTGATCGAAAACGGCGCATGGGCCTGGTTGGGACATAGACTCATCGGCGTCGATACGCCGATAATGACAAAACGCAAGCGGTCAAAATCGGGCTCGGCCGCGCGCGAATTGTGACACACCCTGAGACCGGTAAAAAACTCTTCTGCGAACGGCAGCCCGAGCGTGTCCTCGATCTCGTCAAAGAAAACCGTGATCGGTCGAACTGTGTTGGCCAGCACGATCTCCCAGAAAAAATCAACCAGACGATGCTGCATCGTCAACGCGCCGCGTTCCAGCCACCACGATTGCAGGTCCACCCTGAGCCTGAGATCGCGGACGATGCGGTAGGCGATGCCATAAAACCAGCGCGATGGATCGGTTCCCGCCTGCTGCGATATCACCTGGGTCAGGTCAACAACGGAAACCAGTTCGTCCTTATCGCTGAGACGCCTGGCAGTCGCCGCCATCAGGCTGGATTTACCCTGCTGCCGCGACCCGAGCACATAACAATATTCGTTATCGCGCAGATAGCTGAAAATCTGGTCGTCTGCCTCGCGCATGATGTAGCAGGGACGATCCGGCTGCACCGAGCCGCCGACGATATAAAAGCTGCCCGCCGAGGACTTGCCGCCGCCGACGGATAATTTTCGATGTGTTCCGCTCATGGTCTTTTGGCATTCTGTCGAATACCGGCCGCCTGTACCAGAGCCCGCTGGCCTGCTACCCGGCATAAGGTTAATCTTGCTCCAATAAACAAAGGCTTACGCGATTGAACGACACGAAAGAAACCTTGCTCAAAGCCGATTTATTCGGCCGGGTCACGCTGATCGAGCGGAATAATGAGTACGTGATTCGGCGGGAAACCGGTGCCTCTCGCACCTGGGCCCGACCGGTGGCACGCTGGCTGGCGAGACGCGAGGCCAGGGCCTTGTTGCATGCAGACGGGCTGGCCGGTCTGCCGGCCCTGATCGCGTGGGACGGTTCGACACTGGAGCGCGGCTGGATAGCGGGTGAGCCCATGCAAAGAGCGAAACCATGCGAGCCAGCCTATTACCGCCAGGCGCTCAGGCTGCTGCGCCGACTGCACCGCGCCGGGATCGCGCACAACGATCTCGCCAAGGAAGCCAACTGGCTGGTCACGCCAGCCGGCGAGCCCGCACTGGTCGATTTCCAGCTCGCCTGGTGTCCTGCCAGGCGCAACGGCCTTTTCCGGATGCTGGCCCGTGAAGACCTTCGCCACCTGCTCAAACACAAGCGCAATTACATCCCGCACAAGCTGACCGCAAGACAGAAAAAAATCCTCGACAGCCCTTCCTGGCCGGCCCGCCTGTGGATGGCGAGCGGCAAGCAGGTTTACCTGTTCGTCACCCGGAAAATTCTCCGCTGGCGCGATCGCGAGGGTGCGAACGACCGCCAGTTCTAGATGCTCAAATGATGCTTTTCAATAAGCGAATCGCGCTGTGCAATAATGTGTCCTGCACGCCGGTCATTTAAATCAACATCGCGAAAAAGGATGTCAGCTTGGATATTTCCAATGAACACAATTTGTCCATGCCGCGAGGATTGCCACGCCCATATGGCATCAGAGTGACCCTTAACAAGGAAGACCCGTTTCGCAACCTGGTGGACGAAGACTGGGAGAATTTCCACTGGTATGTCTCGGAGGAAGAGCGCGATGCGGCCTTCGAAGACATGGGCAGTGAGCACCGATATTCCCGCCGTGGGGATCGCCCGTCGCTAATCTTCGAAAAAGTAGAAAAATCCGCCTGATTTGAGGAATTGAAAATGCCTTGTAGGAAGGCGTTCAAAATTGATTGACCAGGTCGGGTCTGATGCCCCTCCTACCGAAAATCGGGGACCAACTATCGATGTAGGAGGGCCTTTTCGGTCAAGATGACCTTTTGCCGCGGAGCGCAGGGATGCGCGAGAGCGGCCGACGTGCAGGACGTACAAGTGCCGCGGAGCGCAGGGATGCGCGAGAGCGGCCGACGTGCAGGACGCACAAGTGCCGCGGAGCGCAGGGATGCGCGAGAGCGGCCAGGCCCGACAAGCAGCCAAACCCTTGCATGAAGCCAAAACGACATGACTGAAAAACAAACCGACACGCCCGCCGATCCGCGCTGCCCGTCCTGCGATGTTCGCGGTATTGAAAAAATCGTGTCACGACCGAGTGAGCAGACCTCGAAAAGTGACAAACCTTGGTTCTTTATCGCCCAGTGCACCGACTGCGGCCACATTTATGGCGTGTTTACCAAGCACACCTTTGGCCCGCCGGGCGGGCCGCAACTTGTCATCAAGGAACGAGGCAACTGACCGTGCTCGAAGACTACCCCGTCGTCATCGAGCTACCAGTCGTCTGGGGCGAGATGGACGCGTTTGGTCACGTCAACAACATCGTCTATTTCCGTTATTTCGAGTCGGCCCGGATTGCTTACATCGAACAAACCGGCTTCATGGAGTACATGGACAGCGCGGGCATCGGCCCGATCCTGTCGCATACCGAGTGCCGGTTCAAGCTCCCGCTGACTTATCCCGACACCGTGTCGGTCGGCGCGAGCATTACCGAGCTGAAAGAAGATCGCTGCAAGATGCTGTACGCCATCGCCAGTCGGACGACCGGGAAAATCGCCGCCGAAGGCAGCGGCACGATTGTCTGCTTTGATTACAAAAACAATTGCAAGGCGCCATTGCCGGACAAAGTCCGTGATCGGATCGAACGTATTCAAAGCCGCTGATGACTTGAAAAAAGGGGACAGCGCGCCGCGCAGGCTGGGCAAGCGTTTCGGCCCGAACTGGTCGGCGATGCTCAGGCTCACCAACCTGGCCGGCAACCGCTACGCCGAGCGCGCCGACTACGCCTTCGGCCGCTACTGCCACACCCCGGGCCGCGAGCGCAGCGTCTTTGTGGAAATACGTCACGCGCGACCTTAAAATGACCACAGTACGCCACTTTCACGAACAACAAGAAAGGCACTGACCCAAGATGAGCAATCCGAACTACGAAGCCCCGAACGGCGCCGAGAAAATCACCATCACCAATGGTGTCCTCAAGGTGCCAGACCACCCGATCATCCCCTTCATCGAAGGCGATGGCATCGGTCCCGACATTTGGAGCGCCGCGGTGCGCGTGTTCGATGCGGCCGTCGCAAAAGCCTACGAGGGCGAGAAAAAAATCTACTGGCTGGAGATCTTTGCCGGCCAGAAATCTTTCGATCAGTTCGAAAACTGGCTGCCCGATGAAACTGTGCAGGCGTGTCGCGACTACCTGATCTCGATCAAGGGCCCGCTGACGACACCGATCGGCGGTGGATTCCGTTCGCTGAACGTCGCCTTACGCCAGTTGCTCGATCTGTATGTCTGCCTGCGCCCGGTGCGCTGGTTCGAAGGTGTACCCTCGCCGGTCAAGAATCCCGGCGCCGTGGACATGGTGATCTTTCGCGAAAACACGGAAGACATTTACGCCGGCATCGAGTTCGAGGAAGGCACCGACGACGTGCAGCGCTTTCTGGATATTTTCATGGAAGCTTTTCCGGAACGCTTCAAGAAAATTCGTTTCCCGCAGACCTCGGGCATCGGAATCAAACCCGTTTCCCGCCAGGGCACCGAAAGACTGGTTCGCTCGGCGCTGCAATACGCCATCGCACAAAAACGCAAGAGCATGACCTTTGTGCACAAAGGCAACATCATGAAGTACACGGAAGGCGCGTTTCGTAACTGGGGTTACGCACTGGCCGAAAAAGAATTTGGTGATCACGTCTACACGTGGGACCAATGGGAGCGCACCAAGGCGGCCAAAGGCGAAGACGCCGCGAATGCAGAACAAAAAGCCGCGCTCGACGCGGGCAAGATCCTCGTTAAAGACGCGATCGCCGACATCACGCTGCAACAGGTATTGACGCGCCCGAATGAGTTCGACGTGATCGCGACGATGAATCTGAACGGCGATTACCTCTCCGATGCACTGGCCGCACAGGTCGGCGGCATCGGCATAGCGCCGGGCGGCAACATCAACTACACCAGCGGTACCGCGATCTTCGAAGCCACCCATGGCACCGCACCGAAATACGCCGGCCAGGACAAGGTCAACCCCGGCTCATTGATCCTCTCCGGCGAACTGATGCTGCGCTACATGGGCTGGAACGATGCGGCGGACAAGATCATCGCCGCGATGAACAAGACCATCGCCAACAAGACAGTGACTTATGACTTCGAACGACAGATGGATGACGCGACCTTGTTGAAATGCAGCGAGTTTGGCGATGCATTGATTGGGAATATGTAGGGGGCTGGTCTAATCAATTCGCCCTTTCACGGCGGCAACGGGGGTTCGACTCCCCCTGGGGACGCCATATTTTTCAATGACTTAGCGTCACACCTCTCTTTGAAAGAACGTTTTCCCAAACGGTTCCCAAAAGGAGAGGCGCTGTGTCTACGCCATCCGCTAGTTGTAATAACTCAAACTCAACCGTATTGGCAGTGCTCGATTGGATCGAGTTCTGCCTGACATAACTCTAATACCGGCCTGGTAGCTACTCGGCTAATTGCAGATATTCGATCGTGATGGAATCTGATTATGTCCGTAGGTTTTGGGTACCGACTATTACAGCTAGGCATTGGCCGGCTGGCGTGAGAATTGGTGTAGTGCTTCTGCGGTTGGGGCCGGTGGCCGGACATAAATCTCTATCCGCAACCTATAAGTCATTGATTATATTAGCGAACAGTAGGCGGTATATCTCTCGAACGCTCGCGCTGCTAAGATTTGAGATGGAAGTAGCGGTATTTCGTGATTCGGACACTTCCAAAATAACTCTAAATAATGGGACCATATTTGGATGGCTAGGAAAGTAAAGTGGCTAAAGTACGCCAAAGAACACTTGAAATGCGGCAGTTCCTGCACCGCTTCGAAGTGGAAAGAAAAGACGTTCGGTAAGGCATTTCGGCTGGTCGTGAACGAAATATCCCGACGATCGGATTTTTTGCCACCAGCGATTGAGAATCCCCGTAGACAGTTTGCTACGAAACCAACGTCTTGCAGAGCCTTTGCATTGTCGCTTTTTACGACAATGAAAAAAGTGAAACGGCATCGCGATCTCGTTGCTCAAACTTCCAAATATTTCGAAAATAAATTGCGCTATGCTTCTGAAACAAGCGTCGGTACAAGTGACGGCCGAGTATCGCCGGTGAATTCTGACGGACACTTTGGGTTGCATGAATATTTGAATAATTCCTTACTTGAAAATGCACAGAAAGCAGTGAAGATCGCCTCATGAAAAACGTTATAGGGCAACGGGTTCGCAAATCCGCATTTGCGCATCAATGGGTCGAGGACCTTCTTTATTTTGAAGGGCCTCTTCTATCGTTGCTCAAAGCAAGTACGAGTCAGGACTATTTTTATTTTCATATCGATCAAGATAAAGCAAATGTCCGTTGGCTCGCGTTTACTGTAAGTCGCAAGGATATTCGCGATTATCTTTCCCGGAAAAAAACGCTCCTAGAAATGGTCTATGAGCGAGAGTCAGTAGAACTCGTTGATCTGGATTTTAACGGTGAAGTTGTCGAAGCAATTAGATGTCAAGTTTCCGATATGCCGCCGGAGTATTTGCCGGGTGAGGATTCGTGGTTTATCTCGGAGCTTGCTCCGGTTTCAGACAAAGACCTGCTTCCAGCACCAAGCAATTATTCCTTGAAAGTAGGTGGAGACTGGTTTTTCGAAGATTTCGCTCGCTTGCCAGTGTATTACATTCAGCTTTATTCGTTTTTCTATTCGTTGGTTAACATCGACAAACCGTCGGTGCGCTCGAATGCGCACGAAATCTATCGCAGATATCCATGGCGAGGCGGGTATAGCTCGGTGAATTTCTTTCGAGAATTGAAGGGCGTAATTCCGTCTCTACATGAACCCGAAGTTGTAGCGATAAATTATGCATCGCCCGGAGTAATTAAACTTGCGTTGTTGAGTGACGTTGCGGAACGATTGCGAGACGCTCTGATTTATGCTGCGAAAAACGAATATGAGCTGGATCACTTGAGTAAAGATTTCCGTCGAGTTCAACGCGACCAAAAGTGGGCCGATGTCGATGGAACCATAATTAAACTGCGGTTGAGCAAAGATTCGCGAAAATTTTTGCGACGAACATTGACAAGAGCGTGCGTGCTTTTGGGCATACCGGAATATCGGGACCTAATATTAAAAATGGCGGGCAATGACCTCCGCGCTGTCAAGATCATGCTTGCATATTATAGACGAACGAAAAAATTATCCGGGTTTAAGGACCGCCAACTGGTACACTTTTGAATTGGCGAAACCACTAACGAGCGATGCTTGGTAACGGCCGATGGTGCAATAGGCATTGCGACTCGGCACGCTTGACAACGCCCTCATGTTTTTCTTTCGTTGCCGAGTTCATCGGCAAGCGCCGTCAACGCCTGGTCAACTTCATCGGCGAGAATGGCTTTGATCTCCGTGATTTTCTTGATGCCGATCAGCATCGGCGCGACCCTCGCGACCATTTGTTTGAGCCTGGTCCGAATCTTTATCGATGCATTCCTAACCTGGCGCCCGAACTCGTCAAGATCTCCGACCTGGCCGCGAGCCTTTGCCGCTTCCAACTCGGCAATGATCGTCTCAGCTCGGAGCTTACGTTTTCGCAATTCTTTCTCGTCCGTTTCGCGGACGTCGCCGATCGCTTCTTTCACGGCCTGGTCGATCCGCCATTGAGCAACCTCGGCCGTGTTGAACTTCCACTCGGAGCCCTTCTTTCGACCTGGCTTTGATAGGTACGGACAACCGCGCCGGACCATAGACATCAACGTGTTGCGCTGAACTCCAATGATCCGAGCAACGGCAGAGAGACTTGCGATCTCTCCCTTATCTTGCATTGTGGCTGTTGATCATCAATTACATTTTCGCAGCAAAAAAAAACATGAAGCCGTGCGCCGCTGCGTACCCACACGGGACACCCCCACGCCGGAGGACCCGAAAGATTCTAGTCGATATGCTAGATGCCATTGTTCAGTCTCAGCCCTACAGGCAATGTCCTGTCAGATCGAAATAGAATGCTGCCTTCGCCGGAATTGGTAGCTCAGTCAATTCGAAGTTTACCGCGGCGACAGGCACTTACCGGCTGTTCTATCGAGAATCTCCGAAACGACAAATTTCCTTAGAAATTCCCTAAGCGTCAGAGGCGCATTTGAGAGCTATTTTCTACGCTGCTGCCGAACCGCCGACACGCAGATTTTCAGTCCGCTGTTCGTAGCCTTCTGGCTTTATATTTCAATAAGTTACCGGGGCGCCCGTTGCCTAATTCGCACCACAATGCATAACGGTGCAGGACTCAGTCACGCAAAACTCCCGCACGCCATTTTCGAATTCAAAGGACTAAATGCAGGACGATTGTCCCGTTTAATGGGTTGACGAATTTCGCGCATGGCGGCGAGCCTGAATGCTATCGGCCTAGTGATACGGAACCCACTCACAACTCTCGTTCGCAGAGATTGAAGACGGCAGATCCGTGCGTCACTTGGATTGGAGGCGGGATTCTCGCGGTTTTTCTATCTTGGCGTATGCGTCGCGTCTTTTGTTCGATATTCAATCGCTCGTGTCCTCGAAATCTGCATTAGTAAAATTCAGCGTGTTGCAGTTCTCCTTCACCGTCCTCTGGAGGTTTTCATCGAATCCGTCTTTCGACGTGGCCTGAATTTCAACTGATATATTCACATCAACCCCTAACTTGGACGTGAACTGCTGCACCACTTCATCCACGACAGTCGCGAAATCTATAGTGGCCCTTACGGGGTCTAGCCTCATAGTCCCATAGAAAATCCTCTTGGCCTGGCCGCTAGTAGCTACCTCCGAAGGCTGTCCCTCAGAGCCGCCCGCTATTGGCGCTCCTGGTTCTCCTATGGACGTTATACTTTCTTCTTCAAGACCCTCTGGCTTTGGCTTTGTCCCTTCCTTGTACTTTGCAGCTGCCTCCCGCTCGATAAACAACGACGAGTCATCCAAACTGACAATCGTACCTTCTCCAAATACAAAGCCTAGGTAGCGAGAATCTTCTTTACCAGACGCGAAGCCGAAATAGTCTTCAGTGTCTAATCCCTTGGAGATCGCATTGCTAAAGACCTTATCGTTCACGAGACGGGGCAAGTACAAGTAATAACAACAGTCTTGCCATACCTTTAAAGCATTAGCGTTTATGGCTCCGTCTTTCAGATACCACTGGGTCAGCACCTTGCGAAGGTGGATAGGGGACCACTCGAAAATCAGCCACTCCTCCTCACGGAGTTTATTCTCGATCTCCCTTACTAGATTCTGAGCGGCCGGCGACACAGATACCGCTTCCCAGACAAGTTTGGGCTTGCCTTTGGCAATATCCTCAACCGGACAAATCAGCCATTTATAGGCTTCACGTACTAACTGTTGTAGCGATTGCTCAGCGCCATCGCGATTCCGCTTGGCCTGTCTCGCCATGTGCAGATCAAGATTCAGTTTTTCATTGTCGATGTCGTCAACGATGGAGCACCACGCAAGATAGATACGTGCGTCTTCCTTGAGCCGGCTTACAACGTCGTAATCTGCGGCGAGAAAGATCAATCGGTTTTGTTTCTGCCGCGGTTGGTCGCCACGGTTACGCAAGATGTCTTCAGCAGCCCTTTGGGCTACATTGACATCGGCCCTGTTGTAAGCTGCTTCGGGTGGCAATACCACCAGCCGCGGCCCTTGCCCAAAGTCATCCGGAACATCTGTGGAGGGTGTGAACACGTGAATGCCAGCGAAGCAGTGATTCTGGCCAAATATTCGTCGGACCCGCGCCTTTAGCTCTGGGCCAACGGCATCACGTTCACTGATACCCTGTTTTCGGCTCTCCATCTCCCGACGCAAATTCGGCTTGGTATCAAACCAGAACCGATCCTGCTCTGTGTATAGGTAATGCAGGCGATCTCCCAGTCGCTTCAAAACATCTTCGAACACGCCGATAGTCTGACCGGGCTGCGCGACTCCCAGCAAGATACGCTCCAATTGAACACCCCGAATCATTTGATTGGAGATGGCCGGTGCGCTGCCGAGAAATATCGTCCGTGCCGTCCGTTGGGCCGCTTGCACGCTGCCAAACAGTGTGTTGTGCCCATCAATATCGCGAGGCTCCGACCGCGGTCCATCCACCTCGCGTTCGATGACCGGCTCCCAACCTTGGGGCAGGTAATGAATGCTCTTGTTTCGCACTGTGGCATCTTCCAACGGAATGGAGCCAGGCATGATCAACGCATCACGATTATCTGAATTCCACAGGCGATGAATCACAATTGCCATGTACTGTAGTACGCCTCGCGTACGTTGAAATTTTTCTAGCGTGGACCAGTCTTCATATAGACGGTCGAAGATCTCCGGATGAATGGGATAGGAACTGTACAATCGCTGGTAGTACCCACTCTCCTGAGTCTCACTCGGGAACTTATCGCTGTGCGCCCGGTAAAAGTCAGCAAAAGCCTTGCAAACGGCTTCCATATCATCGTCGTCACCGACTTTGTCGAATAGTCGGCGGCGCACGATCTCAAATGCCTCTTCGGTCGCAACCGGCTTCCACACCGTCTCCACCCGAGCGAAGAACTTCTCAAGTGTGTTCAATGCCCGTTGGCCTGTCGCCCCACCTGCCTCCAGATCCGATTCTGGTAGTGCCGCCAACAGTATCGCAGTGGGTACAGCCTTCATCGCTTCGGTCAATGCCTGAATGAAGGAAATATTGCTATCGAAAGTGCCAGCATTGTAATGCTCGCCAAACTCCAACTGACGCACAAAAGCCAGTAACTCATCTATTAGAATAACGCAGGGCGCCGCCTTACCAATCAGTTGAGCTAGAACCTCTTTACCTGGAGAAGTACCGTCCTCGTCGCTGTCGGCGACCAGCGCATACCCATCCGTACCTAACAATTGATATGCCAACTCGCCCCACAGGGTATTGACGGTGACACCGTCGTGCTGACGAGGCTGGCTGGGCGACAATTTCACGCCATCAAGTACCGCGACATGGGCAGCGGGCAAGGATTGAATGCCCGCCTCATCCAGAATCGGCGGAATGCCACGCAACTTATCTGTACTAACGCTGCGGGACGCTAGGTGCATGACGGCCAAGAGCGTGTGCGTCTTCCCGCCGCCAAAGGAGGTCTGCAGCTGAATAACGGGGTCACCGCCCTGCCCAGCGAGCCGCTGCGCGACAGACACTAACAATAGCCGCATTCCCTCGGTGATAAAGGTGCGCGAGAAGAACACCTCCGGGTCCTGGTATTCAGGCGATGCGCTGCCGCCAGCTACTTGGGAAATATCCGCCGCAAACTCGGATTGCCTAAAGGTGCCTTCCAGCACGTCCTTGTGTGGTCGTGCGATCTCGCGCCAGGGTTTTAAAGCCATCACTTCCTATTCCTTATTCGCTGCCCAAGACATCTAGTTCCATTTGCACTTGAGTGCCGTGCTGACCGACCTCGTGAGATGCGGCGACAATCGCGTGCCAGGACGCGATCAACTCGTTGTATGCACGCGCATCTTCTGCCCACTTCTTATGGTCACAAAAAGTGTAAAGGTGGTAGGCAAGCTGGCGGATGGATTCGCCGCGTTCGGGCATACCAGCCAACAGCTCGCCGGCGCCAGTTTCGCCTTCTTGATTGAGGGCTCGGATCAATTGATGCAGTGCCTCCCAGACGGGCGTGCGGTTGTCCTGTTTCGGATCCCAACCGGTGGGGTATTCCTGCCACTTCAGCAGTCGGACCTTGCCGCCGCCCGATTCGATGACTCCAGCATCGCGTACTCCATCCACGGTCGTGCCCTTGCCTTGAGCCAAAACATTGGCTTGGCCAAATCCACCAGTCGACCAACCGTATTCTGAAAACCAACTGTCGCAAAAGAGGGTGTCGTTATCGAAACTACCGCTGTCAGGATTGAGATTATCGGTAATGGTGCGATTGATCAAAACCAGCGCATCATGTACTGACATCTTTGAACCGTCCTGATTCAGGACCGCATCATATTGGGAAAAGATACTCATGCCGGGGCCGATTGCGGATTGCGCCAGATCCACCGGAGCAATGGGTGACCTTCCCGAAGATCCGCCAATCATGGTTTCGAGAGCCTCAGGCATATCTACGCGCAATTTCTGCTGGAACTGGCGGCGAGTAATCGTTTCAACTGCGTCACCCCGTGGCCGGCAAGATAGTACGATTGACGACGCTAACGCATTTGTGCCTATTCCGACGGATCTACCCTTCTTTTCCGTTCGAATTGGCCATGTCCCAGTAACCTCGAGACCAGATTGAATCACCGCCTCCAAAAAGGTTTCCCAACCCGATGAAGAAGTGCCCGATTCAGTGGTCTGCGTCTGCTTAAACGCATAATAGATCGTCATAGGGTAGGCAGCATTCGCCGATTCAGCGAGGCGCCTTATTGCGACGGAAATCCCCGATTCAAAGAATTTGTTTGCCTGGTCTTTCGTACCATGTCGGTGGGTCATAGCGACCAATTCTTTCTGTTTTGGTGTCGCCATAGTAGAGAAAAGATCCGGATAGAAATCTTTAAGTACATTCCTTTGCCATACGTAAAAGAAATCCGATAGGTCAGCATAGGCAATATTGTCGTAGTAAGGCGGATCAGTTGATACTATTTTGTCTGCCGACATAGTTTGTTCCTGCGCATCTGCTTGAGCGGCGTGTCCGATTGGTCGGTTACCGAGCGCGACAAAGCCTTTGCACATTCTCTCATGCAGGTTATGGAAGCTACCTGTAGAAGTTGAAAAAGGGTTACTTTCAGCAAAGTCCCAGGACATCGGAATAGCTTGCCGAGCGAATACACTTCTCATTTGTGTGTTCGGTGCATTCCATCCACAAATGGATGCGCTATGATTCGCAACCTGACTGATTAGGAAAGCCAGATATGTTGCTACTGACTTGGCGTATTCTGAAGGGTTGGAACAACCATGTGCTTTCGCATCAACTTCTATCTTGGAATACGCTTTCTCTATCAGCCCGGAAAGTGTGTTTAGTATCAACAACTGTCTTCGTGTGAATACTTTTCCCCATTCTTCCATTCCGTACGCATGACAAGTTCCGCCAGTTAGTCTTTCCGGCAAAGGCAAGGTCGGAGCCCATTGTGGCCCAATTGTGCCCACGATCTCTTCATGGACCCTTTGAGGGCCTAGGAATACTTTGCCACGAATTCCTTCAGCAACAATTGCCATCAGACGCTGACCCATTCGTCCCAACTGCGCCTGTTCCTTAATGTAACTCAGCTCGATGGGCGTATTGCTTAGTGCACACCTAAACGAATTCCGAGATAGCTTTGTGCCCTTTTTTAGTTTTTGCCAATTTGAAACCTTTCCCTTTCGGACTCTGAACGAAAAGCCCTTCTCTAATCTATCTAGTTCGACGTAGGCTTCTTTTCCTGGCTTGTCAGAAATTACGAACGAAGACACAAGAGGAACGTCAACATCGCTGAAAGCTGGATTAGGGCTCTTGACAGTTCGAGCCCAAAGCCACGCGACGACCGTCAATCTCTGGCCAAGGAATGGCGCTAGGTCCTGCCGTTCATCGACCTCTTCTTTCGAGATTTCGACTTTGGGATAAAACTCGCCGACGAGTTTGAATGCCTCATTTCTCATCCAGTGCCCGTACCGCCGTACATCCTCTCCTAGCCCTTTCGCACCGGACGAATCTTGGTGGTGATCTACCTGCTTCTCGTATTCTGGGATGGGACCAATCGGAATCTGACCCGCGTGCTTAGACGGGATCTCGATCATCGCCTTATTGATTAACACGGCCACTGGATTCAGGTCACTTGCGAAACTTTCCAGCCCTAGTCGCTGAGCTTCCAGCGGAATCGCACCACCCCCGGCAAAGGGGTCATAGAAAGCAGGCATCTTGTCTAAGTCAAACCCTGGTTCACCCTTGTTGATCTCGCAGGTTTCTTGCCAACTAGTGCGAATAGCTTGCCGCGCACGGTCAAGTACATCTTGGTTCGATGTATTCTCCCACTTGACTAAGTCCCTGATGATTTCAAACAATTTTTCGCGCTCAGCATCAGCTTGCGCTTTGGTCTTACCTTTGTAATAACCCCGTTCTCCGCCCGGATCATTAACAAGTTGGGCAAACAATACAGCGCGTGCTGCTGCAAGTGGCCGCCTCGCCCACCACAAGTGCAGAGTACTAGGATGCCCGTGCCGCAAATTCTTTTCCCTGGCTGAGGCATCATTTATATCGTCTAGCGGCAGAGCCACTTCGATGAGTTTCTTTGGGGCTTTTATCATTTAAGGCGGTACTCGCTAGACCGTTGCTTCTGGTGGCGTTGACTTGCTTAGCAGGTCACTAAGATCGTAATTTATACTGGCGACACTAAAATCAGGCTCCTGACTGAAGGGATCACGAATGTAATACGGTCCTTCATGATCACTACCGTCCACAATAACAATGGCCAGAATAAATTTATCCGACTGATTGAGTGCGTACATAATCTCGTTGCGGCTCACGGTGATCGTACTCTGCCCCTTGGCCCGACCTTTTACTTCGATGTGACGATCATTCAACAACCTACCATCCACTATTGGCGGACGAGCCGTGATGTCCCAGCCGCATTTAGCAGCTGACACATCTGTAACTTGATGACCGAAGTTGCGTTCAACCTCCGTAACGGCCTGCATAGCAACGCCCTCAATGCGTGAACGGGCAAGCGGATCAGCAGAAAAGTTCCCTTCGCCTTTTCGCTGCGCCAGCATGCCTTGTGGAATCACCAATACACCACCAATGATCACTGGTGTGCTAGACACCACGTTCTTCATAATTTCCAGCTCATTCTTTCGCTGCTCCAAGCGGGCAGTTAATTCGTCAACCCGGCGCCGGGCCATTTCCGGCTGAACCCGTGGTTGTCTTCCCGCCGCAACATCCGCAGTCAGTTTGATATACCGGTCTGACCAATAGTTGATCTCCTTGACCAACCTTTCATTGACGGCCTCTAGGATCTTTGTGGCTTGTCGCTCGCGACGTGTTTTGACTTCCTCGTAATGTTCGGGGGCGAGCTTCTCGGATGCATGCTTCAGTGCAACCGATTCAATACTTTCGCTGATCCAGGCCGCGTCCAGGACATCGCTAACCAGGTTGAGGTCATAGTCGTCGATAGGCTGAAGATCCAGATGTGGAGCCCATCCAGCGTGGGTTGCTTGGCCAGCTTGGTCAATAGCAACAAACTGCAATCGACGGGACACAGTGCGCGGCTGATCCCCGCTAGCTTCACGAATGGTATGGTCCACCATGAATAAGACTTTCGGATCAACTGATTCATCATTGGGGTCCACGAGAACTGCACCCTGCTTGAGCTTGCTTCGGTGTGCAGATAACACCAGGTCGGTAGTTGCATGCATGAGGGGATGGGCAGGATGAATTAGGTCCGCCATTGGTTTACCGTGGATCCGTATATACGGTTTCTCGAAGCAGATCCGTTCATATTTTCGGAGCACCGGGGTTCGAGTCTCGCCCATAACCCGGTCGCGCTCCCGAATTACCGCAGGAACGTGCCGTACCTCAAAACGGCCTTCCTCACGGGGCCGCATCTCTCCGCCGACGGTCTTGAATGCCTCAGCAAAAAAAGCACGAATAAAGTAGGGTTGGAGCTTGCGGGCCTCCGCCTTCTCCATTTCTTCCTTAACGGAGAACAGTTCTTCCATGCTCATGTGCTGCTCCGCCAAGGCGTTACGCCGCATGATCTCTTTCAAGTGATCGGTCTCCAGAGCATTATCAATGGCCCTATCGAGCTTGGCCCTTGTTTCTGGTAGCTCGCCATAACGAATTGCCTCTATAAGAAGATCCCTGAGCGAGATGTTTTCAAACGCTTCACCCAGAACGTCAAAGACCCGACCGCCTAGTGCCGCTTTTTGAACCTCCATCTTTTCAAATAATCTCTTGAAGACCTCACCCTCACGGGTTTCGCTGGCCACCATATTCCAAAGATGACAAACCTCAGACTGGCCAATCCGGTGAATCCGACCGAATCGTTGTTCGAGGCGATTGGGGTTCCAGGGCAGATCGTAGTTCACCATCAAGTTGGCATTTTGCAGGTTAATACCTTCGCCGGCCGCATCGGTAGCCACCATGATCAGTACATCTGGGTTATTCCGAAACTCTTCCTGAACCTTGCGGCGATCATCGCGGTTGACGCCCCCATGGATGGTCACGACCGCTTCCGACGCGCCCATGAGTCCACGGATGCGTTCAATCAAGTAGTTGAGAGTGTCACGATGCTCCGTGAAAACGATGAGTTTTCGTCGACTGCCGGCAGCGTTGAACATCTCTGGCGTCTCCTGCAGGAGACAGGACAGTTCCTCCCATTTACGATCATTGCCCGACCGAACAACGGCCAGCGCCTTAGCTTCCAAGCCTTGCAGACTGACGATTTCGGCCTCCAACTCAGGAATCGTGGCGGAGGCTGTCGCCTGGTCAACGATCTGGTCCGCATAGGCTTCGTATTCCTCCGAACTCAGCTCATCTTCAATGTCATCGATGTTGTCAGGTAAATCGAGCTGCTTGATCATAGGATATTCCCCAAGCGTCTCTGCCACCTGATGACCTCGCTCAATGAGTTTCATTTCTTGAAGGCGATTTTCCAGGCGTTTGCGGCGGCGCTTGAGCGATTGATAAATTGCTTCTGGGCTAGATGCGAGCCGACGTTGCAGCTGGGTCAGTGCAAAACCAACAGTGCCCTTGCGTTTTCCGTCCAGATTATCCGCACGATTCATCTCGTTACGGACATAGTCCGTGACGTCCGCGTACAGGGCTGCTTCCAGATCCGATAGTTCGTAGTTTGCGGTGTATGCCCATCGTTCTGGGAACAACGGCGTACCATCAAATTTGAGCAGCTCCTCCTTCACCATCCTACGCATCATGTCGGTGACATCGACCTTATGAGCACCTTCTCGGAATTTTCCGTAGAAACGGTCACTATCGAGTAATGATAGCCAAATCTGAAAATCCTCTTCTTTTCCGTTATGGGGGGTCGCGGTCATTAGTAGAAAGTGGCGGGTAATTGAACCGAGCATCTCTCCTAGCAGGAACCGTTTGGTCTTATTGACCTTGTTACCGTAGTAGTGAGCGGAAAGCTTGTGGGCCTCGTCAACGACGATCAAATCCCATTCGGTTACCTTCAGCTTTTTCTGTAAGTCCTCGCCGCGAGACAACTGATCCAGACGCGAAATGACCAAATTCTGCTCGTCAAAGTAATTGCCTGAAGCACACTGCTCCTGCTTCTCCCGGCTAAAAATCTCGAACTGCATGCCAAACTTTTCCAGGAGTTCGTCCTGCCATTGTTCGGCCAGTGAGCCTGGTGCGACGATCAGAACCCGTTTCGCGTCAGCCCGCATCAGCAGTTCCCGGATCAACAGCCCCGCCATGATGGTCTTACCAGCGCCAGGATCATCAGCCAGGACGAAGCGCAGGGGCTGTCGAGGTAGCATGGCTTCATAAACGGCAGAAATCTGATGAGGATAAGGATCTACATTTGAGGTATGCACCGCCATCATCGGGTCGAAAAGGTGTGCCAAACTAATGCGGTAGGCTTCGAGTCCCAGTTTGAAATCCGCTCCTGAAGCATCAAATGCCCATGGGCGTCCAACCTCTGCAAGTTCAAGCCGGGCCTCATCGGTACGGAACAGCATCTGTTCGCCCAGCCGTCCTTGGCTGTTTTTGTAGTAAATGGTGATGGCATCATCGCCCACTAATTCGACTGTGACGACCCGAACGATTTCGTTGGGTTCAATCCCACGGATTTGCGCGTCTTTTCTAATGTCTGCCAGTTTTAGCATCGACGGTCCGGGCCTCCCTAAGCCCCACTCCGAATACGTAGCTCGCGTGCCACAAATACATCCAGTGCCAGCGATTCAACTCCTGCGATTTCAGTGCAATTCACGCAGAATCCCCGCGCCACACTGGGCGCTTGATTATGGCTCAGGTCTTGGTTGCTTTCCTGGTATTCGTCTCCTTTTTGCTGTTGGTGGTTGAGTTTTTAAGACGGTAGCTGTTGTTGTCGGTTTCAAGGGTGTGGTAGTTATGTGTCAATCGATCGAGCAGTGCTGTGGTCAGCTTGGCATCGTCGAGTCACACTCAATAAATCCACGTCTATCATTCCTTATGATCTCCTGATTTCTCCTCAGCAGGAAAAGGGTTTATACGTGGGTCAATTTTGATTGCAAATCAACATTTGTAGTTCTCCCAGGGACGATCCGCATCTAACGACTGCATACTTATGTCCTATGCCCGCCTGAGACAGGTATTCGTTACGACATGGGAAGAAGTATCGTTAAATCACCTCGTTTGGCAATCAGTCTTCTTCTGCGCCTACGGGCTCGCGGGGAAAAGGAAAGCACCCGCAATTGCCAGAATCAATGTCGTCACCAAGTCCCTCTGCAAGCAATCAAATGCAATGAGTACTGTGCTGCGGGGAATTTCGCGGAATAAGTCATTTCGACAACCGGGTTACTATTTATGCGGCTGGAAAGACATCGCTACGCAGTACACTGAGCAATCGCCGTCGATCTGCCTGGTGAAAATAACCATTAAGTGGCAGCTTATCCTATTGCTCCAACTTTGTGATAATGGGGCCATCGGAATCAATACCCTCAAACCGGTAAAACTTGGCACCACCATCAATACTTCCAAACTTCTTCCGCATCAACTCGAACAGCCGAGATTCACAGGTGGAGATCAAGAATTGCCGCTCGCCCGGCGATGTACAAACATAGCCTCTTATTAACTCAACAAAGCCGAAAGCGTTTAGATCATCGAAATGTGTGACGGGATCATCCAGAAGGATTGGCGCAAAACTAGACCATGTTTGGGTGAGGCGACCAGCCAAGAAGATGCTGAGCATCAATATCTGTTTCTGCGAGTCACTGAAGTAGTCCGTCGGCTTGACGTTTTCGCCTTGCCATCGCACGACAACAGGGATCTCATTTCCCTTCGCTAACATACTGACATCGCCGAATCCGTACACGGCGCGGAGCCGTTTTTGAATGAGAGTAGTCAGGGGACCAAACGCGCGGACATGGTTGGCGACGGCATCTGCGCTTTGCCGGTCGAGTATATCTCTAAGTTGGGTAAACGACTTGCTAATTACCGACATCCTCCGCGTCTTCTCAGTAATTTCCTGCATCTGAAGCGTCAATGATTGTACTGCGGCGTCTATCTCCGCCACCATTGCGGAGCGTTGAGCCGCATCAAGGGCACGCTCAAGGGTAAGGGATCGTCGCGTCAGACTCTCGAGGACATCCCGACGTTCCGCTGTCTTCCTTCTCTCTTCACCGATTCGATCCAAGTCGAAAGCTTCACGGCCGATTATCCCGACCGCGCCTTCCTCGTAACGCCCCAGTTCTGTCTGCAGGACTTCCGTCTGTTCCCGAACGGTCTCGGCACTCGCCTTTGTGTCATTGCATAAGGCTTCCACCTCTGCGGCGACCCGTGTGAGGGCCTCCTCTTTTGACGCGAGTTCAGTAACTTGTTTCTCTGCTTCTGCTTCACGAACAGCCCAGGACTCTTGATCGGAAGTGAGGTTGGTGGTAGCCATTTCGAGAGATAGATCCATTGCTTCCGCTTTGGAACTCAGCATACGTATCTGCTGTTCGAGGGGTTCAATGGCATCGTTTGCACGCTTGCGCCCCTCCGCTTCCTTGGACTGCTTCTGCTCTAACTCTTTGATGCGCTTGGCTGTAGCAGATAACTCGGTCTTGAGCTTTGCGAGAGTGTCCTGAGAAGCTTGGCGTACAGTGACCTCTTCGGCCAATAGGCGAGCGACTGTCGCGCGGATCTCCTGATCATCTACAGAAAGTTTTGCCTGCTCAACAGAGCGCTCGAACGCTGTTACAACATCGCGCTTCCTGGCCAGCTTAGCAGACAGGCCTTCCAGATCCTTCCTCTTCGACTCCCGGTTACGGGTTAGAACCGCACTGGAAGTGTTCTTCTCTTCAAGGGATTTCCTCAGTACACGACAGCGTTTCGCGAGATCCTCCACGTGAGCGGGTCTAGTCTCTTTCTGCGCGTGAATTTCTTTGATGAGGGCTGCCTTGGTCTTGTGGTCAGTGCCACAAGTCGGGCAGATCCCGTTCCTCACGTGCGCTTCGACCTCGTCGAGAAGGCGAGTCAAATCAGCTTGGTGTGCCGTATGCTTCTCGTACTCTTGTTCCTGCGCCGCGAGCTCCCGCACTTGCGTATCAATGTCCCGCCGGTGCTCATCGATAGAAGCGCTCACTTTCGCTATATGCACCTGGGCAGCCGCAACGGACTGTTTTAGGTTACTCATTTCTTCTCTCGCTATTTCCCAAGTCGCGAGCCCATCCTGAATCTTGGTTAGCGTTTCGATCCGTTGTGATTTGCCATCAAGCGCTTCTTGTAGCTTGCTCATGCGAGTATCTAGCTTCCCTAAGGCACGATGTAAGAGCTGCAGTTCGGTGGCGACCGACGCTGCTTCTCCCTCTACGCGCTTAAGCTCCTGCCGCCACTGCTGCAGGGAATCGTGAGCTTCTTTAGCGACGTCCTGTAGACTGCCCAGTTCAGCAAGAGCCCGCCGCTTCGCTTTTGCTTGTGCAAGTTTCGTCCTGGACTGCTTGAGGCTCACCAGAAGCTTTTTCTTTGCTTGTTTCTGTCGCCTACGCTCAGCAGTGTGTTTTGTGAGTGCTACCTTAAGGCTTGCGAGTTGATCTGCTCTTGCCTTCAGCT
>CAZMOM010000006.1:0-8044 GCA_964568075.1 uncultured Gammaproteobacteria bacterium | reverse complement strand
CTTCAGCTCCAACCTGTTTTTCTCAAAAATCGCAAAGCCAGACTCGAGCGTCTGCAACTGAGAAATCTGATCCCGAGTCTCCTTTAGCGCGGATTCGACTACTGCACGCCATTCGCGGACCGCGCTAACCGTCACTTCCGCATTGTTAACTGTGATTCCGGCGTCCGCGCGTAGATCCCTCACCAACTCAGCTGCCATTTTCTTCAGTTGCGAGCCTGGTTGTGAATATTTTTGTGGGCTTGGTAGTGCCTCGAGTCGAGCCTGCTCTTCGTCAATTTTGCCCTTGATTTCGTTCGCCCGATTCTTTCCCTGATCTATTTGCCTCGCCAGTAAAGCCAGCACTTCTCGTGTCTTCGCAAGGCCTGTCGCATAATCGTCCAACGCCAATGCGCGAGCGACAAGATCAGCCGAGAGCGTTGAGTCGTTCTCGAACTCCACCAAGAACTCAGGGTCCGTCTGACTAAAGAGATGTGTCGCACGAAACAGACGCTCTAGATTCTCGATGCGCGCCTTCTTCGGGCCCCAGCTGGCCAATGTCAGGAACTGGAGAGTACTGGCACGATCCATCTTGTCTGTGCCGACCATAGCGTGACCCCAATCATCGACGCTGCGTCTAACCGGAAAGACTGATGATCCTCGGCTGACGTCCATCGCCACGCTACCGGAATTGGGCAAGGTGCCAAGATGGCAAGCGAGATCGATGAAACGTTTTTGACTGATTCGACGACGACAAAGCCGTCCAATCCGTCCCGTGCAAACGTAGTCAAGCGCATCGAAAAACGAGGTCTTTCCTAGTCCATTGGGTCCATAGAGCACAACGACATCCGCATCCAAATCGAATTCCTGCCTCTTTCTGTACGCGCGAAATGCCTCAATGACGACGTTTTTTATTCTTGTACTTTCTGTGGATACAACTTCATACTGCTCACGAGATACAGTGGCACCGCCGATTTTCGGCAGCAATTCTGTCTGGGGGATCGCTTCTTTAACGATGCGGCTTGCGGAGTACTCCCGAGGGACGATGAGTTGACGCGCAAGGTGAGCACTAACACCATGGCTTTGAAGAAGGGTTTGTGCAGATGGTGGCCGTACAACACCTCCTGACCGGCCCTCCGGCAACGGGAGAAATGGCAAACGAAGTAGTTCTTGGTTGAGCCCTTCTTGATCAGGGAGGAAGCGGAGAACGTATTTGCGGCAGAAGTAGACATCCATTTCAATCGAACTGAAGAATGCCTCATGGTTCTTCTTCAGCTCCGAGCGGCAAACAACAAATGAAAGATTACGCTCTTTCCAGACGGCGTGCTTCTGGCGGTAAAGTTGTTTAAAAGCCTCATACGCTGACGAGAAGGAGGTCTCCGGAGCGCCGTTTACTATTGAGAATCCCGCTATATCGCCGGATGTCTCTAGTATAAGCAAGGGGTAATCACCTTCTTGCACGAGAGCCAGTTCAGGGCTCAGCAATTGCGAAAGCTGGCCAAGCGCTGACTGCAATCTGCTATACGATTGGATTAGTTCTTGGGAGAATCTCATCAAGATTATTCCTAAGTGCGTTCCGATCTGCGGCTGTTCGACAAAAATTAACGAGTCTTTGATAATCGACAAACCTCAAACCGTTATCGGTGCCCACTTCATAGTACTTCGAATATTCTTCTGGAGTTGGCGTGAGATTATCGCGATCACGGGCAATCACTAGAACAGGATCTGTTCGAACCTTCGGAACTGCGTTGTCATAATGATGCCGACAGTCTTCATGTGTTTCACCACGAATAGCGACAACCTGTATGTAACCGGACACATCATTCAAGGCGCCGTGCAGAGAAGATTCTTGAACATTGAGATCGTACGCCAGACCCAACGATGTCAGCGAATGGATTACATGCTCTAGTGAGCAATGTTCGAGTTGATCCCAGAGATCTGTATCTCGCTGACGTTCTGCGTCTCTTGATTCCAGTCCGCGGGCGGTAGTGCACGTGGCCCAATTAATCTGATCAGCAGACTTCTGGCCATCATGAGTTCTCATGTCCGCGACTACAGTCGGTGCGGTAATTTCAGCAGTCGCTTGAAGCGGGCAACCCAAAAGCGTTGTTGCCGACAGCTCGTCTACGCAGTCAAGGGAATCGTTTATCCATTTTACGGCCGCAGGAACGGGTCCGCCGTAGAGCCTCGGGTCTGTCATTTCCCTCGTAGCGTAAACCTGCGCGTCATTCACGGGATGTGTTCTATCAGTTGAATCCGGAGTAACAAAACGGGGAACACGCACTCGAAACATGTGAATGCACTCTCCCATCTCTCTGAAAACGGCGTCCTTGCAACGTTTAAGGATATCACTACCCCTCAGAGAAGCAGGCTTCATACATACAGTAGGACGACAACCCGTGACATCCAACTGAGCACTGGGAGAGAAAACACAGGCTGAGAACGCCCCCAAACCAGTCCGTGAGGGGAGTGCCGACACAGCAGTGCTGACGTGAAGCACTACAGCGTCGCTCCTTTCGACGAAGGGAAAAGTGTTCGTATCTGTAAGGAACCGGTAAGTACTATTCAGAAATGCCGGATGGTTGGGTCCGTTATTGTGCTGGATAACGAAAATCCAATGTAGAGGGCTAGGTGTCCCGTGCCACTGTGTGTTCAGCTGTGCCAGCAACTCGTCAGAGACCGTCGTACCGGCAACGGTCGCAACCCAGTCGTAACAAATCAATGTAACGAATCTGCATGGGTAACCGCTAGGTGCATATCGGCATTCGAAGACGTACACAGTGTTTCCATAAAACATGTCAGTGCAGCCCACATTCCTCTCCGGCCATGCCGGCCGGATTTTCGGTTGAACCCATCGCCGAATTACACCACTCTGATCTTTTACCCAGATAAGGCAACAGTTGACCCACTCGCCATCCGGCACGGAATCGGGGGCATCGGCATCGGCTACAGTTACAGTCAGTTGTTCGCAGAGTTGTCGATACTCGGCCTTCGTAAGGCCGTGAACGCCAGCTATGATGACGCTTTCGTTGCACCATTCATTTGAGTTAACTCTGGCGTCAATAACGGCCGCACCCTCACGCCCTGGAATCGTATATTCGGGGAACAATGTGAAGTGGGCGGGACCGCCTCCGGAATCATTCTGCGCCAGATCAAGCGTGCGGCGGATCGCATCGAGTTGCGCGTTTACCGCTTGGTCTTGCCACTGGAACGGCTCAATGGTCGTCTGTAGCTCGACAAAAGGTTGCATCGCCACAACACGCACTTCGTCGGACGGCACACTAACATCAATGTTGATTTGCTCGACGTCAACCATAGATTGTTATCCTTTTGGCCCGTCAACTCACAGTATCGCCAGTATTCATGCAGCTGGGCAAGCCCATTGTAGGAAATCGGTGCGGCCATCGGCCACAAGTCTGCGCAAATTGAAGCAAAAAGCAGCACGAATCCTGGCTATTTGAAAAATTCTTTTAGGTCTTTTTTTGCCAAAAATCTGATTCTGATTTGAGGATTTCGATGTTTTGCGGTAATTAACCGTTATTAACGGTAAATACGGTAGGGTAAAACCGTTCGACTTACGGCAAATGCACGGTTAACTATCGGCAAATGCACCGCAAACCGTTTGCGGTGCCATTGCGTGAACCAACCAACTTTAGGCGCTCCAGCGTTTGACTCAGAGTGTCTCTTCCCTAATCTGGTCGCATGACCAGCCCAAATTCCACTCAGGTTTTCCGAAGGACGCCTCGTTTCTTACCGAGGTTTGTCCGCCTTCGCGATGCGCCGGATTACTTAGGGATGGATCGCAATCGGTTCAATCAGTCCGTACGCCCTAATCTCGTTGTTATTCCCATCGGCAAACAGGGAATTGCCTTTGATCGGCTTGATCTGGATGACTGGGCGGATCAATATAAGTCCCGCAACGGGTGTCCCGCGGCACAAAGGAGAAAGCCATGGGACGAATAAAAACAGCCGGACTCGTCAAACGCGGTGATATCTGGCACATCGACAAGCGCGTCGGCGGACGGCGCGTTTGCCAAAGGACTGGCACACGTGACCTTGAAGAAGCCGAGCAGTACCTAGCACGGACGATCGAGGAAAACCGCCAAGCGCGAGTCTACGGCGTAAGGCCGGCTAGGTCGTTCGAAGAGGCGTCATCAAAATTTGTGCTGGAAAATCGGCACAAGCGGAGCATCAATGACGATATAGGGCGGCTGAAACAGCTGATGCCATGGGTGGGCAAAATATCATTAGACCGAATCCACTCTGGCATCTTGCAACCCTGGATTGAACACAGAAAAAAAGAGGGGGTAAGTACTGGCGCCATAAATCATGGCCTAAAGGTTGTCCGTCGTATCCTGAATCTCGCCGCCAGCGAGTGGATCGATGAGTACGGACTGACCTGGCTGGCAGTGGCGCCAAAAATCAAGCTGCTGCCAGACAACAACAAACGACTGCCCTATCCGCTCAGTTGGGATGAGCAGCAAATGTTGTTTAAGGCTCTCCCGACCCATCTCGCCAACATGGCTTTGTTCGCCGTGAATACGGGCTGCAGAAACCGCGAGATCTGTACCCTACGGTGGGAAACCAGTTCAGCGGATGCTGAACTCAGCTTGGCCTCGGGCACACCGCACGGTGGGGCTGCCGCAAGGCAGAGTGCATGATCTCAAGCACACGTTTGGCAGACGCCTCAGGGCTGCTGGCGTGAGCTTTGAAGATCGTCAGGACCTGTTAGGTCATCGTTCTGGACGAATCACAACTCACTACTCTGCGGCAGAGCTAACAAGACTGATCGACGCCGCAAATAGCGTGTGTGAAAAAGCAGGAAATGTGCCGGAGTTAGTGGTTTTGCGGCGACTTAGCATCAGCTGAGTCACGCAAAAATCATGCAAAGGCATTTAATGAAACGCTTTCGACGATGTAAGTCGTTGAAAAATTGGTGGCCAGGGGCGGAATCGAACCACCGACACGCGGATTAGAATTGGCCCGGTTTGGTACGGCTCCGAGCAACGCTGCCAAACTGTTAGACCGCTGCAGCTGGGTCAATTTCGGATGCAAACATATACTGTTTTTGCCTGACATTTCGGCGCAAATCAACACTCTAGCACCTCACCGGCTGCTATCGGGTGCAACGCAGATGCTTGACAAGAATTTTCCGCAACCGAATTTTGACAGTCGGCTTTTGCGCATGAAGCAGTCATTCAATCGACCAGAAAAACGATGCCGTGACAGGCCGAAAACGGCCAGGAGCGGACGTGAACTTCATTGGTCACCTTATTTTAGATTCAGGCGTAAGTCTCCAGATGTAACGCACTATCCCATAAATCGCTCTTCGCCGATTTACCGGAGAATGTCAGCAATCCACTCATGTACTTCCGGGTACTCCACCAGATTCAGAACAAATTCCTGCCCTTTCGCGACGGTTTTTAGCCGAACGTGCTCGTCATCATCGATAATCCACCTCCGAAGGTCTTTGTGATATGTCATTGGAGTCTTCTTGTCGGGATAGAATGCTCGAGGAAGTCGCCATATAGATCGTGTCTCATTTGGAGCGGTCAAGATATGCCGTTCAGACACTGTCTCAAATGTTCCGGCGTCAGACCCTATATATACGGTGTTGTTTGTGTAGAATCCTTCACCGTAGCAATGGGGATGACCTCCAAGCCCAGGATGCTTTTGTACAGCACCGTCTATGTCACTTCCTACTTCCACAACCTCATTGACTCGGAGCCAACCGAAAATAACGTGTAAATCTGGGGCGCCGCGTCTATAGCGCCATTTCCCTTCCTTCTGCTCAACCTCTCGAAACCAACCGTAAAAAAGGAATAAATCCCCAGTTCCAACTTGTTGTTTCGCAAGATGACTTTGAGAACGATGAGCTTGTCCAAAGGCAGGCACCCAGCTTGGTCCCCGTTCAATCAGGTCGCGGTTTAGGTCAGGGTCGAGGTGCGCCGTGTCAGTGCCAAGAATTCTTCCGCCAGATAGCTGTTCGACCAAATCACCGACCGACAGTGTCCCGAACGTCATATCGGCGAACGATGTCCTCTCTTTCTTCGCTGGTATCGGAAGCGACAGAATACTGCGATCAGGGAAAATAGGACTCGGAACACCGCCATACCCAGCATCAAATCCCTTCCTGCTGAAAATCAACTTCACCGGCACTTCCTCTTCGTTTTTGATGCACAACTGAGTGGCCTTCTGTGCGGGTCTCTGTGTTGTGACGAACCGGGCTCATGCTTTGCCAACCTCAAGATCTCCAAGACCTCTTGGTAGAGCTTGGCCGGCAAGCTATCAGACATGATGACTCGCCGATTGGTCTCATACATATGTTTCGCGATACCGGGTGTGATCGATGCAACCTCAGGTCCGCGATGATCCAAGAGGCAAAAATGATCGAAGGTGACGTATGGTCTGTTGAATTCAAACTCGCTGCTCGGGGCTTTGTGGGCGCCTACCCCGATCCAGTTAATCTTGCCAGCGATTCCATGTGACTGTGGTTCAGCTCCAATTCCACCAAGCCCGATGACTGCATCGAAACTGCGGCCTCGAATGGATCCCATGCAGTCGCGACAACCAAACACTCCATCCGGATTGGGGTCCCCAACGTGCGTTCGCTTATATATCAGTACTCTCATGTGGAATTGCAGCAGTTATGTTTCCGTCGCAATCCTACAAACATCAATTTACAAACTGGAAGAGTCAATGTCTGCTCTGTGTCGGTAGCGGCCCCTCGCAATCCTACCAGTTCAATGGCCGCTATCGGGTGCTTACCGGTCGTTCCGTAACGATTTGTCAAGAACCAAAATTTGAACGTCTACTTTTCCCGAAAGCGGTCGTTCAAATTCAATGAAAAACATCAATTTGACAGGCCGCTAACGGCCAACAGCGGACGTTCCGCGTGGCTTGCTCACGTGCTGTCGAACCGATCTGGTGTATGGCGTATCAAGCGAGATCGATTAAACTGACGGCCTTCTAGTATCGTCAGCGGGAGCTATCTGTGAACAGACTAATCGGCCGATTCGGCTATTGCAGTATCGTCGTTTTCCTCACGTTACAGTTTGCACCATTACCTGTGTTTGGTGCGGAACCAGCAGCTCAAAAGGCGGTGCTCGTCACGGGTGCCAGTAGCGGAATCGGGCGCAAGATTACGGAGAAACTTGCCGCCGAAGGCCATTTCGTTTACGCAGGCGCTCGCAAGGATGCGGATATGACGGCTCTCAACGAAATCAAAAACGTTCGGGCGGTCCGCCTTGACGTAACCATACAGTCTGATATTGACGCCGCTGTCGACACCGTGAAGGCTGGAGGACGCGGTCTGCACGCGATCGTGAACAACGCAGGCGTCAACGTAACCGGGCCACTGATCGAGATCGAAGAGTCAGAGCTTGACTTTCTGTTTGACGTAAACATCTATGGCCCTTACCGGATCACTAAAGCGTTTGCACCAATGATCATTGAATCTCAGGGCCGAATTAGCAACATCAGCTCTATCTCGGGTACCCTTTCTGGCCCGCTATATGGCATTTACAGCATGAGTAAGCACGCTATCGAAGCTTACACAGACTCGCTCGCATGGGAGATGCATATGTTAGGGGTAAAGGTCAGCGCGATCGAGCCCGGCAACTTCAAGACGCGTATCTATCACACTCGTTGTGACAGATTGCTCGAGCAAGGATATAACCCTGAAGAATCCTTGTTTCAGCAATACGTAACACGCATGTACAACACCTGCAAAGAGCGCCCTAAAGATACAGACCCGGAGCCGGACATCGTTGCCGACGCTGTCTATCACGCCCTGTTCGATGAAAATCCGAAGGAACACTACCTCGTCGTCCCAAGACAAGAAGAGGCCGAATGGACCATTCGCAAGGCTATCGAGGAACTAGTCAGCCTGAATCGCGATCATGAGTTCAGTTATAGCCGTGACCAGTTAATCAAGATGCTTGATGATGCGATGGCACCTTCAGCGGACTAAGATCGAATCAGAGCCGATGTCAACATCTTTCCTGATGTCCGCTTTGGGTCATAAGCGGCCAGTGCAGCGATTTATAACGCACCGTGCTTGGTCTTA
>CAZMOM010000005.1:101913-114780 GCA_964568075.1 uncultured Gammaproteobacteria bacterium | reverse complement strand
AAGTAGATTGTGATCTAAAATGTTCAGGTTCAAGGCGCGAAGCGCACGTAATAGCTGGCTATTGCGAAGATTTGCAACGCAGAAGCTGGATATTTTGGGCGCAAGATTACGAGTTCATGAATAGATCAGAGCTTCCCCAAAATTAGACGATCGTATTGCTTAACTGACAAAAACATATGGCAGGCAATGTTACAGGAGGGTTAGCCTGGCTGGATCCCCAGGATTCGGTCGATGCATTTCCCGATCCTGAAACAGCCCTTCCGGAGCCCGACGGGTTGCTGGCAGCCGGAGGCGACCTGAAGCCGGAACGTCTGCTTGCCGCCTATAGCCGTGGCATTTTTCCCTGGTACGAGACCGGACAGCCAATCCTCTGGTGGTCACCTGACCCGCGAGCCATTATTCCAATTGGGCAAATGCATATCAGCAGGAGTCTGCGGCGGTTGCTTCGGCAAAATCGCTATGCGGTCAGTATTGATCAGGATTGCGCAGCGGTCATCGCTGGCTGCGCCAGGCCGCGTGAAGGACAGCCTGGAACCTGGATTACCCGGGAAATGCAGGCGGCGTACGTGCGGCTGCATGAACTCGGCCATGTACATTCGATAGAGGTATGGCAGCAACAAATTCTGGTTGGCGGGCTTTACGGTGTAGCCGTGGGCGGGGTTTTTTGCGGCGAATCCATGTTCAGCGAAAAAAGCGGCGCATCCAAGGTCGCAATGGCTTGCCTGGACAGCTTGCTTCTTCAGGCCGGATTTCAGATGTTCGACTGTCAGATGTTTACTCCGCATTTGAGCAGCCTCGGGGCGATCCTCCTGCCGAGGCAACAATTTCTGCAAAGGCTCAGGGAGTTTTCCGGCAAGCCGGTGGGTCGCCAACTGTGGCCGGCAAACGCCCGACCCAGTGCGGAAATCGCGCAATGGTAAGTAGCGGATGATGCTGATACCGTTTGCAAAGCAATCACAGTTTCAGCAAAATGCGCGGGCCTTCACCCAATCACAGAAAAGATATGCCCAAGGAAGAAGCCATACAAATGGAAGGCAAGGTCACTGAGACCTTACCGAACACAATGTTCCGGGTTGAACTGGAAAACGGGCACGTCGTTACTGCACACATCAGCGGCAAGATGCGGAAGCATTACATTCGGATTCTGACGGGAGACAATGTCACGGTCGAGTTGACGCCTTATGATCTGAGCAAAGGACGTATCATATATCGCAGCCGGTAACCGGCATGAAAGGCAGTCATGCCTTCCGGCTACTCGATATTTTCCAGTTCAAGGACTTTCGTCGTCTGGACGATCAATTCGTCATTCGCGTCCGTCGTGACACGAGCATGACCACCACTGGACAAATCACCAAATAGCAATTCCTCGGCCAGCGGCCGTTTGATTTTGTCCTGAATCAGCCGCGCCATGGGGCGCGCACCCATTTTCTCGTCGTAGCCATGCCGGGCGATCCATTGGCGGGCACTCTCATCGACATCGAGACTAACTCGCTTTTGCTCCAGCTGGGCTTCGAGTTCGAGCAATAGTTTGTCCGCCACCATTTGAATGGTGGCCGCATCCAACGCATTGAACTGAATGATGGCGTCCAGCCGATTGCGAAATTCCGGCGCGAACAGTTTCTGTATCACTTTCATTCCGTCACTGGAGTGATCCTGTTCAGTAAACCCAATTGACGCCCTGCTCATTTCTTCAGCACCGGCGTTGGTTGTCATTACCAGAATGACGTTATGAAAATCGGTGCGCCTGCCGTTATTGTCGGTCAGGATTCCATGGTCCATCACTTGCAGAAGAATGTTAAAGACCTCCGTATGCGCTTTCTCGATTTCATCCAGCAACAGGACACAGTGCGGGTTCTTGTTGATTTGCTCGGTCAACAGCCCGCCCTGGTCAAAACCGACATATCCCGGTGGTGCACCAATCAGGCGGGAAACAGTATGTCGCTCCATATATTCGGACATATCAAAGCGCAATAACTCGATGCCCATCGTCAGGGCCAGTTGACGTGTGACTTCAGTCTTGCCAACGCCGGTGGGCCCCGAAAACAGAAAGCTGCCAACCGGACGCATTTCATCGGCGAGCCCCGATCGGGCCATTTTTATCGAGGTTGCCAGTGATTCGATCGCTTGATCCTGTCCGAAAATCACCAACTTCAGGTCTCGCTCCAGATGCCTGAGCTGGTCGCGATCAGAGGCGGAGACGCTGCGGGTCGGAATGCGGGCCATACCGGCAACAATCTCTTCAATCAGATCCACCGACACGACCGTAGGTTTATCCGCATCCTTGAGCAGGCGAATCTTTGCGCCGGCCTCATCGATGACGTCGATCGCTTTGTCCGGCAGGCGCCGGTCGCCAATATGTCGTGCCGAGAGATCCGCCGCCGCCTGCAGCGCTTCCGCCGAATACTTCACGCCATGGTGCTCCTCAAAACGACTCCGCAGGCCCATGAGTATCGCCACGGTTTCATTGATCGACGGCTCCGCAATTTCGACTTTTTGAAACCGCCTGGCCAGCGCGTGGTCTTTTTCAAAAATACCCCGAAACTCTTCATAGGTCGTCGAACCAATGCAGCGAAGACGGCCATTCGCCAGTACCGGCTTGATCAGATTTGACGCATCCATGACGCCACCGGATGCCGAGCCGGCACCGATTAATGTATGAATCTCGTCAATGAAAAGAACCGCCGACGGATCTTTCTCCAACTCCGCGAATACGCCTTTCAACCGTTTCTCAAAATCACCGCGGTATTTGGTGCCCGCCACGAGCGCGCCCATATCGAGCGAGTAAATCGTCGTATCCTTTAGCAGATCCGGCACGCTTCCTTCGAAGATCAGACGTGCCAGGCCTTCGGCCAGCGCTGTTTTCCCAACCCCTGCGTCGCCGACAAACAAAGGATTATTCTTGCGCCGGCGGCAAAGAATCTGAACGGTGCGTTGAATTTCTTCTTCGCGGCCGATCAACGGATCAATCCGGCCATTTTCCGCCATCTTATTCAAATTGGAGGCGAACTGGCTGAGCGGATCACTGGCCGGCTCCGCATCTCCCGTTTCGACCTCCTCGTCGCTTTCCCGAACATCATCGGCAAGCGGCGTCAGTCCGTGGGACAGGTAATTGACAACGTCCAGGCGTTCGACATCCTGTTGATTGAGTAAATACAAGGCGTGGGATTGTTTTTCAGAAAAAATCGCGACCAGGACGTTATCGGTCGTCACCTCTTTTTTGCCCGACGACTGAACATGAAACAAGGCTCTTTGCAGGACACGCTGAAATCCGAGTGTCGGCTGGACGTCCCGCTCAGGATCATCTTCAATCAGTGGCGTATTTTCACTGATGAAAATACCGAGGTCGGCTCTAAGGCGATCAAGGTCGGCGCCGCAAGCTTTCAACAAGTCTCTGGCCCGGGGGACATCGAGCAGGGCAAGCAGCAAATGCTCCACGGTCATGAATTCATGGCGATTATCTCTCGCCCCGCGGAACGCGTCATTCAAGCAATATTCGAGTTCACTACTGAGCATGCTCAACATTCTTCCATCGTGCACAACAGGGGATGCTGTTGCTGCCGCGAATAGGCGTTTACCTGCGCAACCTTGGTCTCGGCGATCTCAAAAGTAAATGAGCCACACATTCCTTTGCCCATGGTGTGAACTTCAAGCATTACCTGTGTAGCCCGTACGCGATCCATCGAAAAATATGTCTCCAGTACACCGACGACAAAATCCATAGGAGTATAATCGTCGTTTAACAACAAAACCTGGTACTTTGGCGGCCGCTGAAGTTTTGGTCGCGCCTCCTTTACAGCCAGGCCATGTTCGCTTTTTTCCTGGTCGTCGGCCATCTGATTTTTCAAACCTTTTCCAGTAGTCAGATTTTACCTTGAGTTTGAGTGCTTGTGGAGCGCAATTTCGCTGCCGGTAGCTATTTGTGTTCGATATCCGTCACCCCATCCCAGTCATCCCCCGGCGGGTTACTGCGAAAAAATGCGATCCGATCCAGATACAGGCCAAACAGCTTGCGATCCGGGTGCCACTGAGCCAGGCCAAAAAACTCTTTTTCCGCTGAATCCCAGTCGCGATCCCGGTAATACCGCAAAGCCGCCCGGTGACATTTGAGCATCTTTTTCGTGTCCTTGCCCATATCGCTCCGGGGTCCGACCGGGCTAAAAATAGCAGTCGACTCGTCCCTGCCTTTGACCCGGACCCGATCCAGTTCAAGAAAAGCAAAATCAGGCACCGCAGTTCGGGTAGCCTCACCGACGGCGATCGTTACGCCATAAACCTTGGTCAGGCCCTCCAGCCTGGCGCCAAGATTTACCGCATCGCCCATCACGGTATAAGCCATACGAAAACTTGATCCCATGTTGCCGACGTGCATTTCGCCCGTATTCACGCCTATCCCCACCTTGATTTCCGGCCAACCACTGCGCTTGAAGCCGTGCTGCAACTCGGCCAGGGCCCCCTGCATTTCGATGGCGGACAACAGGGCGTTCCTCGCATGCTGGGAGTCAGCCACCGGAGCACCCCAGAACGCCATGATCGCGTCGCCAATGTACTTATCGATGGTGCCACGATGTCGCTGAATGACCCGGGTCATGGAGGTCAGGAATGCATTCAGCAAACGGCTGACTTCGAGTGGATCGAGTTTTTCCGCGATACCCGTAAAATTTCTAATATCGGCAAACAAAACTGTCATCTCGCGGTTTTCGCTGGCCATCGAAAAATTACCCGGATTTTTGCCCATTTCGGCCACCAGCTCCGGGGGTACATACTGCCCAAACAATCCCGACAACTCGCGCTTGCCGCGAGCCTCAATGAAGTAGCCATAAATCATATGCAGGAAATACAACAGGAATGTAAAACTGAGCAGAGACGCCACTGGCAATACAAAGTTGCCTCGACTCCAGACCGTCAGGTTGAAAACGATAATCAGCAGTAACACTAAAAACGTGGACAGAGTGGCTGTCATGACCGGCACCCTGGGCAATACAACAGTCAGGAGGACGGTCAGCAGCAGGAGCAAGGTGATCTCTATGCCCTGCACGTAACGTGGGTGATGTTTCATCGTCTGATCCAATATGCCGGAGATTATATTTGCGTGCACTTCGACACCGATAAAACGGTCGCCTACTGGTGTATTTCGAAGATCATGCAGCCCCGCCGCGCTTGCCCCCATCAAAACGATCGAACCTCTTAAAGGATATTTTGCTGCCCGCCCGCTCAGGACGTCGGTCGCCGATACATGTGGAAAGCTACCCGCTGCTCCCCGGTATGGCACCAGGACTGCCGCGCTCCCATCGACCGGAATTTTCCGGTCGCCCAACTCCAGCCAGTCGAGATCCAGACTGTCTCGTGATCCGTCGGCGCCGTGCTGGAATATGAATTTAAGTGCCGGGCGCCCTAAAGATTCACGGCTTACCGCGAGGGCCAGCGACGAATATATGTTGCCATTGTAAATTTGCAGCAACGGAACACGACGGTATTTCCCATCAGGGTCAACCAGGGCGTTCTCAAAAAATCCCCCGGTCGCGTTATTTTGCAAAATCGCGATATTACCGGTATGGGAGATCGCCTCGACAAAAGAAATATTGGTGTCATTCTGATCTGCTGAAATCAGTGGCTGCGGCAGTACGCCCGATGACACGTCCTCACCCGAATCTCCACTGTGCCTGAAAACATAACCCAGAACTGTCGCTCTGTTTATCAATGCATCGGCAAACAGCTTGTCCGTGTCCAGTCTCGGTCTTAATCGCTCAAGCGAGCGGCGAAACTCCGGGATGTTCCTCAATTCGTTTTGCGCCAGTTTCTCGAGTGTCGGTAATCCGCTCCTGTTATCGGCCTCCGCAAACACGATATCGAATCCCAGAACCTTGACCTGGTAATCGTCGAACAAGCGGTCCATCAATCGCGCGAGTCTGTCCCTGGGCCATGGCCATTGACCTTCCGCAAGCAGGCTGCGTTCGTCCAGATCGAGGATGACTATCCGGTCATCCTGAGTATTCGGCATTGTCAAAACCAGCCTGGCGTCGTATGACAGCTGTTCCAGCCGCTCAAGCCAGGCCATGCTTATGTTGCCTCGATTGTGCAGGACAAAGGGCAACAGCAGCAATGAACTGATGATTACGCGTGTTAACAGGCGTTTATTCATTGGTCTCCATCAAAACAGGCCCCAACCAGTTTGCATAATGTTCCTGCGATTGGACATAAGGCCGCGTGGCCCTGCATTCACAAAAAATCAGCCGTTTGGGCCTTTCCAACAGGACAGCCCATACTTATGATGAACGTTTATGCCCCGGCCACTCTGTGGTCTGGGTCACGATACCGATAATCAGCCCTGCACGGACGTTATGTACCAACTGGCTAGCAAAATAGGCACTCTCGGGAATGGGAACGTTTCGCACCTTCTGCTGCGGGCAGGTAAGAATCTACCTCGATGGGTTTCGTTGGCATTGCTCATCGCCCTCGCCTGGCAGATGGCCAGGTTTACAATTGAACTGGTCTCAGACGCGCAACCACCGACCCTGCCGGTTGCACGACAACAGGTTGTGTCATCGGGATCACCCAGCGAGATCGATATCAGTACGATCATTGAGGCTCGGCTGTTCGGTGACTTTGACGGACAAATTGAAGATGCGCCGGCCATCGATCCCGGTACGCTATCGGATGTACCGGAAACAACGCTGGACCTGATGCTAAAAGGCACGATCTGGGACAGTGAACGTGACCGGGCGATAGCGATCATTGAATATCAGGATGAAGAAAAAGTGTATTCGATTGGCGATCCGGTGGTCGCCGGCTCTACTTTATACGCCGTAGAACCGCGCCGTGTCATCTTACAGCGCGCCGGCGGCAAACTCGAAGAATTACCCCTCGCGGAACCAAGCCAGATTTCCTCCGGCAGTAGCCTCAAAACCAGACAATTCAGCCAGCGAAGCAGAATTTTGCAAAGCCGGCCGGTCATTCAAAAAGCTGTTGACAGTGGCGCTTTGAGCGAAATTATTCGGCCCCAGCCTCATTTCGCGAATAATCGACTCCAAGGCTATCGAATTTATCCTGGGCGACAAAGACGCGTGTTCGCAGAATTGGGTCTGCGGCCCGGCGATCTGGCAACCAGTATCAACGGCGTCCCGCTTACCGACCCTGAGCAAAGCGCCAGACTTTTGGCTGGACTTGACCAGAGCGGACAGGTAGCCGTTACAGTAGAACGGAATGGCGTTCCCAAAGTTATTACCATCGATCTGGATCAACTCAGTTCGGCACTACAAAAATCGACGACTCCGGGAACGAGACGTGAGTGATCGTACAGCCGCAAAACATTTGGACAACTGCAATGAAAAAAAATACTAAGAAAAATAACAGATGGGGACTAGACGGCCTGCTGACCGTGACCTTGTTTGGGATACTCGCGTGCCAGTCGTTGAATGCGCAACAGGCGTCGATCAAACCCAACTTCCAGGACGTCAATATTCGACAGATCATCGAAGCTGTAGCCGAGGTCACCGGCAAGAATTTTATTGTCGACCCTCGCGTTAATCAGCAAAGTGTGACCATGATCTCGCAGACCGCAATGAATTCCGACGCTTTTTATAAAGCGTTTTTGTCGCTGTTGCAGGTGTACGGATACGTCGCCGTGCCGGCCGGCAACTTTGTCAAAATTCTTCCCGACGCCACTGCCAGACAAATGCCCGGCTCTGTGAGCAACAAGTATGGGCCCGATGAAATAGTGACCCGGGTAATCCGGATCGAAAATGTCCAGGCCGCCCAACTGGTACCGATTCTCAGACCGTTGATTCCGCAGTACGGTCATATGGTTGCCGCCCCGCAATCCAATATGCTGATTATTTCGGACCGCGCCGCGAACGTCAGACGTATCGTCGAGATCGTCCGTCGTATCGACCAGGAAGGCGAAGATGACATCGAGGTCATTCCTTTGCAACACGCCTCGGCGATCGAAATCGTAACCATCATTAATTCCATCCGGCAACCGGCAGGACGCGACGCTGGTCAGGCCCGATCAAATATCGCGGCCGACCAGCGCACCAACAGCGTGCTGATCGGCGGCGACCGCAAGAGCCGGTTGAAAATACGCACCCTGATCGTCAGCCTGGATACCCCGCTGGCGGAAGGCGGTAACACGCGGGTGCGTTACCTGTTCAACGCCGATGCCGAGGAACTCGCGGGAAAACTGCAGGAGCAGATCGGAGCATTCCGAACACAGAGCGCAGGTGGTTCGCCGCAGACCGGGCCCGGTAGCACCCCAGTAACCATCTGGGCAGACCTCATGACCAACGCGCTGGTCATTACCGCGCCAGCAAAGGAAATGCGAAACCTGATGGCGATCGTTGATAAACTCGATATTCGCAGGGCACAGGTCCAGATCGACGCGATCATCGTCGAAGTGTCAATGGACAAGGTCAATGACTTCGGTGTGAGCTGGCTCGTTTCGCCTGGCGATACCGGTGATATAGCTGCGCTGTCAGAGTTTTCCGGAAGTTTTGATCTCTCGGGCGCGGTCGGCACGCTGGATGGTGGCGAAGGTGCTGTTGGTGATTTTGTCGGCGAAGGACTAACCGGCATGGTCGGACGCTTCAGAGATAACAAAACCAGTTGGGCCGCCGTGGTGACCGCTCTGGCCGGTGACGCGTCGACCAACATATTGTCGATGCCAAGTATCACGACCGTGGACAACGAGGAGGCCGAAATAAAAGTTGCCCAGGAAGTGCCCTTTATCACCGGCCAGTTCACTAACACCGGTGCAGCCCAGGGTTCCATTAACCCCTTCCAGACAATTCAGCGTGAGGAGGTTGGAACCATACTCCGCATCACACCACAGATAAACGAGGGCAACGCAGTACTGTTGAAGGTCGAGCAGGAACAATCCAGTATTTCTGCCGGGGCCGAAGGCGCCGTTGACCTGGTGACCAATAAACGGACCATCAGCACCAGTGTAATTGTCGAAGACGGCGGAATTATTGTTCTTGGCGGCCTGATCGAAGAGGCATTGATCGAAACCGAACAACGCGTTCCCATACTCGGAAAAATCCCACTGCTGGGCGCTTTGTTCCGGTCGAGAAAAACCGAGTTTGTAAAAACCAATCTGATGGTTTTCATCCGGCCGACGATCCTGCGCGACGGCACCCAGGCGGCAATGCAATCCAACGCAAGGTACAACTACATGCGCGGTTTGCAGCTGGACAGCGGGATCCGCCAGGGCGCCGTGCAAATGATGCCGGGTGAAGAGCGGCCTTTGCTGCCTCCCATCCCGAATCGTGAAGACGCGAGCGAAGCCGTGATCGACCTGCGCCAGCCGGCTGGCGGTGAAGGTGACACCGAGGATGGCGATGACTGAACCTGAGGTCAGCGCGCAGGAAAATATCGGAGCCGCCCCGCGGCTGTCATTTTCCTTCGCGAAAAGACATGGCGTTCTGATTCGCGGCATTAACGATGGCAGACTGGATACGGTATGCCGCGAACATGTCACGCCGCTGACGCTGGCTGAGCTGGGCCGGCATTTCAAATTGCCCTTGCGGTTAGCCCGCGTCAAGGACGATGAATTTAACGGTCTGCTGCAGCAGGCATACGAATCCGGCAGCAATTCGGCCATGCAGATGGTCGAAGGGCTGGACGAGGGAATGGATCTGAGCACGGTCGCCCAGCAATTGCCGGAACCCTCCGATTTACTGGAAAGCGAAGATGATGCACCTATCATTCGTCTGATCAACGCGGTTTTGACCGAGGCCATCAAGGCCAACGCGTCAGACATCCATATCGAACCTTTCGAGAATCGCCTGGTGGTCCGTTTCCGGGTCGATGGTGTCCTGCGCGAGGTACTTCAGTCCCGGCGGGCTGTTGCGCCGCTGGTCGTATCCCGGATCAAGGTGATGTCGCGGTTGGATATCGCTGAAAAGCGCCTCCCACAGGACGGCAGGATTTCGTTGCGCATCGCGGGCCGCGCTGTCGATGTCCGCGTATCGACCATGCCCTCGGGGCACGGAGAGCGTGTCGTTTTGCGACTGCTGGATAAACAGGCCGGACGGCTGGATCTGGGCAGTCTGGGTATGGCTACGGAAACCCGCAACACGGTCGACAAGCTGATTCACAAACCGCACGGGATTCTGCTGGTAACCGGACCGACCGGTTCCGGGAAAACGACGACTTTGTACGCCGCCCTCGCACGGATTAACACCAATCAGAGAAATATCATGACCGTCGAGGATCCGATCGAGTATTACATTGACGGGATCGGGCAAACCCAGGTCAACACCAAAGTCGAAATGACGTTTGCGCGCGGGCTTCGGGCTATTCTGCGACAGGATCCCGATGTGGTCCTGGTCGGTGAAATACGCGACCTGGAAACCGCGCAGATAGCGGTGCAGGCGAGCCTGACCGGCCACCTGGTCCTTTCGACTCTGCATACCAATACGGCGGTGGGTGCTGTAAACCGGTTGCGCGACATGGGTATCGAGCCGTTTCTGCTGGCATCCAGCCTGGTCGGCGTGCTGGCCCAGCGGCTGGTGCGGGTTCTCTGCAAGTCGTGCCGGCAACCCTATACGGCGGATACAACCGAGAAGAAACTGTTGCATACCGTATCTCCTGAAAAGCTGACGCTTTATCGTGCCAACGCGTGCGCGGAATGTAACCGGACCGGCTACAGTGGCCGGACCGGTATCTATGAACTGGTTACCATTGACGATGCGATGCGGACGATGATCCATGAGCGGGCCGGAGAACACATTCTCGAGCAGCACGCTCGCAGCCAAAGCCCCAGTATTCGCGCAGACGGCAGAAACAAGGTTATCGACGGCATAACCACCCTCGAAGAAGTGCTGAGAGTAACCCGCGAAGACTAGGGGTCTTCTGGTCGCGATGGGTGCATTTGAATACAAGGCTGTTGATCCGTCGGGCAAGCAGGCGCAGGGGGTTCTCGAAGGCGACACCGCTCGCCAGGTCAGGCAGCTTTTGCGCGACCGCCAGTTGTTCCCACTCGAGGTTACGGAAGTCGCGGCAAAGGAAAACCGCCGCCGCCGGAGTTTTTCTTTCCGCAAGGGTATCAGCGCGACCGACCTGGCTATGTTCACCCGGCAACTGGCCACGCTCGTTCGCTCGGGGCTTCCGCTGGAAGAAGCGTTACGCGCGGTCGCCCAGCAAACCGAAAAACCACGCGTCAGCGGTATTCTGATGGGTGTCCGCTCGCGGCTGATGGAGGGTCACGCTTTAGCGGTCGGCATGGCGGATTTCCCGCAGGCATTTCCGGAAATGTACCGGGCGACGGTGGCGGCCGGTGAACAGTCGGGACATCTTGATGCGGTTTTGGAGCGGCTCGCCGATTACGCGGAAAGCCGCCAGATTTTGCGTCAGAAGCTAAGTTCTGCTGCGATTTACCCGATCGTTTTGTCGGTCATGGCGATCCTGATCGTCGGCGGTATGCTGGTGTTTGTCGTGCCGAAAATAGTCAGTATTTTCGAAGATACCAACCAGAAACTGCCCTTCCTGACGACGGCGCTGATATCCGTAAGTCACCTGGTGCGCGATTATGGATTACTGGGCCTTGCGGCCATCGCGCTGGGCGCTTACGGATTCAGACGCTGGTTGCGCGAGGAAGACGCGCGTCGTCGGGTACATCGCCTGATGCTGCGTCTGCCGCTGGTCGCACGACTCGTACGCGGCTTTAACAACGCCCGCTTCACGCGAACCCTGAGCATCTTGTCCGGCAGCGGCGTGCCGGTACTCGAGTCGATGCGGATCGCCGGCACGGTCATCGCCAATGTTCCCATGTTCGAAGCCGTGGAGGAAGCAACCCTGAGGGTTCGGGAAGGTGCGACGATCAGCCGCTCGCTGGAAGTCGGGGGCTTGTTTCCGCCGATGACAATTCATTTGATTGCCAGCGGTGAGGCCAGTGGCAAACTGGATGAAATGCTCGAGCGCGCTGCCGAGAACCAGGAGCGGGAACTCGACGGATTGATCGGCGCGCTGATGAGCATTCTTGAGCCGGCGCTGATCATCGTGATGGCCGTGTTTGTGTTTCTCATCGTGATCGCGATTCTCCTGCCTATTTTCGAACTTCAGCAGCTCGTTCAGTAACCACGTCGTCGCCGCCGTCGTGGTTCAATGAAAATCGCGTGAACGCGTGGCCAGCTGCCCGAGCAGGTGACTGTGATCTTCCAGCCGGCGGGCGATCAGGTGCAGGACTTCGCCCTCGCGTTGCACCCTGCCCCGCACGCCCAGCAGGCGGGCTTCCAGCACTTCCCGCCGCTGCCGTTCGACCAGCTTCGGCCAGATGATGATATTACTGTGATCGCTTTCATCTTCCAGCGTGACAAAAACAATGCCACTGGCGCTGCCCGGTCGCTGGCGGGTAATGACCAGGCCTGCGACCGCCGCCTGTGCGTTATGCGGTAGCTTTTTCAGCTCGGCACAACTCAGCCACCCCGACTGTTGCAACTGTTGTCGTAACAAGGCCATCGGATGCGATCGAAGGCTCAGCCCAAGGCTGCGATAATCGGCGACCACCTCCTCCTCCATCGATGGCGACGGCAGTAATGGCAGGCCCTCCGCGATAACCAGTTGCGGGAACAATGGAGTTGGCGGTTCCACTCCCGCCACTTCCCAGCGTGCGCGGTAGCGATGTCCACTGACAAAGCACAGGGCATCGGCAGCCGCCAGCGCGGCCAGGTCACGCCGATCCAGCTCCGCACGTTCCGCCAGATCCTGTGCACTGACAAACGACTGTTCCTGCCGCGCTACTAACAAGCGCTGACCGGCCCCGGCCGTCAGCCCCTTCACCAGTCGCAGGCCCAGGCGCAATGCAGGCTCGCCATTTTTATCGCGCTCCAGCACGCAATCCCATTGACTGCTCCGGATATCGACCGACCGTAC
>CAZMOM010000005.1:88972-101903 GCA_964568075.1 uncultured Gammaproteobacteria bacterium | reverse complement strand
CATGCCGGCGTGCCATCTGTATTAGCTGTGCCGGCGCATAAAATCCCATTGGCTGACTGTTGACCAGTGCGCAGGTAAAAGCGGCCGGCTCGTGGTATTTCAGCCAGGCGGAGACATAAACCAGCAGGGAAAAGCTGGCGGCATGTGACTCCGGGAAACCGTATTCACCAAAGCCGAGAATCTGCTGAAATATCTGTCGTGCAAAATCACTTGAATAACCCCGCTCCTGCATCCCGCTGACCAGACGCTCTTCGAATGGTCCGAGCCCCCCCTTGCGCTTCCACGCCGCCATGGCGCGGCGCAGACGGTCCGCTTCGCCGGGGGTAAAACCAGCGGCAACCACGGCCAGTTGCATCACCTGTTCCTGAAAAATGGGCACGCCCAGCGTGCGCTCCAGCACCTCGCGAACCGCGGCACTGGGATAACTGACCGCTTCCTCGCCGCGGCGACGGCGCAGGTAGGGATGCACCATACCGCCCTGTATCGGTCCGGGCCGGATAATGGCTACCTCGATGACCAGGTCATAATAATTGCGTGGTTTAAGGCGTGGCAACATCGCCATCTGCGCCCGTGATTCGATCTGAAATACGCCGACGGTATCGGCCTTGCAGATCATGTCGTACACACGCGGGTCCTCGGCCGGCACGGTTGCCAGGGTCAGGTGACGGCCACGAAATTTTTCGATCAGCACAAAACAACGGCGAATCGCCGATAACATTCCCAGTCCGAGCACATCCACCTTGAGCAGCCCCAGTTCATCGAGATCGTCTTTATCCCATTGGATTACCGTGCGCTCTGGCATTGCCGCATTTTCTACCGGCACCAACTCGGCCAGAGGACCCTGAGAAATGACAAACCCACCCACATGCTGCGAAAGATGACGCGGGAACCCAATCAGTTCACGCACCAGGGTCAGCAGGCGATGAACAACAGGGTTAGCCGGGTCAAAACCGGCCTCCACCACCCGCTCATCCTGTACCTCCCGGCGATCCCACCACTGCATGGCTCGCGCCAGGCGATCAATCTGCAACGAGTCCAGCCCCAGCGCCTTGCCAACATCACGCATCGCGCTGCGTGGCCGGTAAGTAATGACGGTGGCGGCCAAGGCCGCCCGTTCCCGGGTGTATTTCCGGTAAATATACTGAATGACTTCTTCACGACGCTCGTGTTCAAAATCCACATCGATATCCGGGGGCTCGTCACGCTCACGGGAAATAAAACGCTCGAACAGCATCGACGTACGCGCCGGATCCACCTCGGTGATGCCAAGACAAAAACAAACAGCAGAGTTGGCAGCCGATCCGCGTCCCTGGCAGAGAATGCCGCGGCGACGGGCAAAACTGACGATATCGTGCACGGTCAGAAAATAAGGTTCGTATGCCAGTTCGCTGATTAGCTTTAACTCGTGTTCGACCTGCTTGCGGATCGCTGCGGACGCGCCATCGGGCCAGCGCCAGTTCAGTCCGGTTTCGGTTAGCTGGCGCAGATAGCTGGCGGGCGTTTCGCTATCGGGTACCAATTCCCGGGGATATTCGTAGCGCAACTCATCGAGAGAAAAATGACAAAGCCCGGCGATATGTACGGTTTGTTCGAGCAGTTCCCGCGAATAAATGCGTGACAGGCTCTCCAGGAAACGCAGGTGACGCTCCCCGTTGCTGTACAGGCCAGTCCCGGCCGCGGTTGCCGTAGTTCCCAGCCGTATGGCTGTCAGCGTATCCTGCAGGGCGCGCCGCCCGCGCCGGTGCATATGCACATCGCCGCAGGCGACCAGCGGCAACTGCAGTTTTTCTGCCAGGCGGGTCAGCTGTGCCAGTCGCTGACGATGCCGGCCGTCCGCCAGTAATTCGACGCCCAGCCAGACCTTTCCCGGAAAACGACGTGCCAGCCAGGCGCCGTTGTCATCATCGGTCACGCCGCCCGGGAGCCAGATCAAAAGGCAGTCGCGCAACTGTGACAACGCAGATCTTTGTAAACAGTAACTGCCCTTGTCTGCCGCCCTACGGCCCTGGCTGATCAGGCTGCACAGACTGCCATAGCCCTGACGATTACAGGCCAGCACGACCAGGTGCAGATTTTCCTCCAGACGAAATTCGCTACCGATAATCAGTTGCAGCTGATGTTCCCTGGCGGCCGCATGGGCGCGCACCACACCGGCCACCGAGCATTCATCGGTTATTGCCAAAGCGCTGTAGCCTAGCTCCTTTGCCCGGCAGACCAGCTCTTCCGGGTGAGACGCCCCACGCAAAAACGTGTAATTGCTCAGGCAATGAAGTTCTGCATAGGTGGATGACTTCATGCAAACAGCCCATGAAGATACCAGCTGCGGGCGCCATGACGCTCACGGTATATCCACAGCCATTGCTGATGCACGTTACGCGCCAGGTAATAATCACGACTGATATCCGCCCCATCCCACCAGCCGCTTTCGATACGCTCCGGGCCGGCCTTGATACGCAAGCGGCCCTCCTGCCATGGCCAGCCCCGTTGCTGCTGCAAACGTCGCGGCAGATCCAGCAGCCACAGTGGCCGGGCGGGCAGTTCTGCCCCGGTATCGCCATCTCTGTTTACCGGCTCTACCCGCCGCCAGGCCCGTTCGGGGCGGTAATCCTGTTGCAACCGGACCCCATAAACCGATCGACGGCCCAGCCGGGCTCTCAGGCGCTCCACCAGCCGCCCGAGCGGTAGCGAGTTTCCGGCTGCCTTGCGGTTTGCCAGTAAATCGATATTACCGATCTCCGTTGCCTGCAGGCGGCCCGAACGCAGACTCAAAGCGACGACGGGCTCCGGCAATTCGATACGCGCAAAATGTTCCGTCAGCAGTGCGTGGAAATGCTCTGCCTGATAACCGGGAGACAACAGGCGCAGGATAACCAGGGTCGGCGGCGCTCGCAGGTGGCAGAGTTTCAGCTCGATAAGCTGCACACCCGACTGGCGCACCAGCAAATATCGCTGCAAACGATCGAGTAACGGGCGTGCGGTGCGCAGCAATCGCTCACAGTCCATACACGCCATGTCCAGATCGGCAGACAGGCTGAAACGTGCCGCGGGTACCCAGGCCATCCGGACCTCCGGTACCCGGCCCAGCGCCCGATCCAGTTCGGCCAGACGTGCAGGGCCCAGGCGTCGGGAAAACCCGTCGCGTGGCAAACGGAGGCAATCACCCACCTGATGCAGGCCCATTTGATCCAGGGCCTGTACAACCTTTTCCGGCCAGCCCAGCTTCCTCAGCGGTAAACGACTCAGCGCCCCGGTCAGAACCTCCGGTCTCGCAACCTGACTGCCCGGGGCACCCCTGGCCAGCCACAAGGCTGCCTGCGCCGTCGGCGCCACCGCCATCTCAACCTGATGGCCACGGTTAAGCAGACCCTGTTCCAGTGATTGCCAAAGCCCGCTCAAACCACCGAACAGATGCAGGCTGCCGTAAATCTCCAGCAACAGCCCGTCAGGTGGCTCCAGGCTGACCAGCGAAGTGTATTGGCTGGCCCAGTTCGCCAGCTCCTGTAACACCTGCTGTTCACGCCATGGACTGCGCTCCGGCAAATGCAGATCCGGGACCAGCGCGAACGCTGCCCCCGGGGTCAGTCCGGGGCGCAGGCCCAACTGTCTGGCGGTTGAATTACAAAGCAGCAGTTGCTGGCTGCCAGCGCTGCTTGTTGCCACCGCCATTGCCTGACCTTCAGTGGCCGGAAATACTTCAAGAGGCAGCTGCGGGAATCGAATAGCCAGCCATAACCGTGGTCGTTGTGCCTGTTGTGACAACGGTACAGCGGATTCCGGGGGATGGTAAATCTCCCGTTCCGGCAGGATCAGCGATTGTTGGCGAGCGGCCATACACTTTAATCTGTAATAATTATTAATCTTATATCTTAACTTTATTTCTAAACTATAGCTTTTAACTATTTGTTTTATTTATAAATTCACCTAAGGAAGCTCTGATCTATTCATGGGCGAAGTAGATTGTGATTCAAAATGTTCAGATTCAAGGCGCGAAGCGCACGTAATAGCTGGCTATTGCGAAGATTTGCAACACAGAAGCTGGATATTTTGGGCGCAAGATACGAGTCCATGAGTAGATCAGAGCTTCCCTAAGTCAACGTTCACCGAATCATGGGGTTTCCCGGTGCAATCCGGAACGATTGTCTCCCAGGCGATACGACAGCGACCGGGTCGCCCGCCCCGGTTTTTAAGCACATCGATTTCCAGTCCATCGGCAACCGCGGTGAGCTGCAAGCGCAACGCCGCTGGTGAAGCCTGACTCAAACAGCTGACTGGCCGATACAGCACTGCCCAGGCATCCGTGGATTCAGCCGCCAGTTGCAGCCGCCTGAGACTGCGCTCACTGGTTTTATCTGCCCAGCCAAGCACCGCCCGGCAACTACCGGAACGCAGAGCCTGTTCCATCCCCCATAAAGTGTCGGTACTGTCGGCCGCCTGTGCCAGCAACAGCCGTGACAACCGGATACCGCCAACTGCCAGGGCGGGTGGGTACAGCAGATGTGGTGCGGAAATCCAGGCAACCCAGCCCGCGTCATCGGCCTTGTTGTCAGTCAGGGCCGCCAGTGCCGGCGTCACCAGGCTGACTTCCCCGCTGCCCGGAATCTTCGGGCAGATCTCGGTCAATGCACCAAGCGGCCACCCGTTGCCCGGTAAGCGCTGGTTCAGTTCGGCAAAGCCGCTCGAAATAACGGAAAGTGTGGTTGCGCCCTCACGTCCGCGCCATACGCCGGGTAAGCGGGATAATGCCTCCAGACCCTGGTTCACCCGTGCAGCTTCCCATTCGCGTCCCGGCGCAACACGCCGACCACGATGCCCTCGATCACCATCGACTGCTCACTCAGATCAATTTCGATCGGTTCAAAATCTTCGTTTTCGGGCAGCAGCCAGACCTGCTTGCCTGCCTGGCGATAACGTTTCACTGTCACTTCATCGTCCAGTCGGACCACCACGATCTGCCGGTTACGGATATCCGGCGTGCGGTGTACCGCCACCAGGTCACCATCCAGAATCCCTGCGTTCTTCATGCTCATGCCTTTGACCTGCAACAAATAGTGAGGCCGCGGGCTAAACAAGCCGGGATCAATCTGGTAACGCGCCTCAATATGTTCCTCGGCCAGAATGGGCCTGCCCGCAGCCACCCGACCGACCAGGGGCAGACCCATCTGGTTACGCAGAGAATCGCGCAAACGTATGCCCCGCGAGGTACCCGGATAGAGATTCAGCACACCCTTGCGCTCCAGGGCCCGTAAGTGCTCCTCTGCGGCGTTGGCTGAACGGAAACCGAGTGCCCGGGCGATTTCGGCGCGGGTCGGCGGCATACCGCGCTCTTCGATAAAATCACGCACCAGTTCAAGGACCTGCTGTTGTCTTGGAGTCAGTTCCCGCATCACGCACCTGTATAAATAAACAGTTACTGCGATTATATACAGTTAAGCGAGTTTCGCAAGCCCTGCCCGACGGACCATGCAAACCGGATTCCGCCGTCCGCTGCCGCCCTTCCATTTCTGTAACCGAGTGCCACGTGGCACCTTTTTTATGCGCCATATCCGTATTGCCCCGGCCCGGCCCTTTGCTCACAATGCACGCTCAACCCGCCGTATCACCCGACCAAGGAAGAAAAATGCCAGAGCAAAAGTGTGATGCCCTGATTATTGGCGGCGGTCACAACGGCCTGGTCTGCGCCAGCTATCTGGCGGCTGCCGGACTGAAGGTGAAAATTTTCGAACGCCGCCATCTCGTCGGCGGTGCGGCGGTGACCGAAGAGTTTTGCCCCGGGTTTCGCAATTCTATCGCCAGTTACACGGTCAGCCTGCTGCATCCCAAGATCATCAAAGATCTGCAGCTTTACGAAAACGGCCTGAAAATAATCAATCGCCCGATGGCCAATTTCCTGCCTTTGCCGGACGGCCGCAGCCTGAGCGTCGGCGGCCCCGCCGGCACCGAGGCCGAAGTCGCAAAATTTAGCCGCAAGGACGCACAAAACCTGCCCCGCTTTTATGCCATGCTGGAAGCGGTCGCCGATCTGATTCGCGATTCGTTGCTGGAAACCCCGCCCAACCAGGGCGGCGGCCTGGACAGCCTCCTGAGTGCCATCAGGCTCGGCAATCGTTGGCGCAAGCTCAGCCCGGAACAGCAAAGAGATTTCCACGAACTGATGACGCGCAGCGCCGGTTACCTCCTCGACGGCTGGTTTGAATCTGACCCGATCAAAGCTGTGCTGGGTTTCGACTCGGTTGTCGGTAATTTTGGCAGCCCGTATTCACCGGGCTCGGGTTATGTCCTGCTGCATCATGTTATTGGTGAAGTCAACGGCAAAAAGAACAGCTGGGGTCATGCCATCGGAGGCATGGGCGCAATCACCCAGGCGATGGCGAAAGAAGCTCGTGCGCGGGGCGTTGAAATCAGGACGGATGCAGCGGTCCGTAAAGTTCTGATCGATAACGGACGAATTTCAGGTATCGAGCTCGAATCGGGCGAGCAGCACTTTGCCGCTATCGTGGCGTCAAACCTGGACCCCAAGCTGTTATACGAAAAACTGGTTGGTGCGGATTCTTTGCCCGACGATTTCGTCATGCGAATAAAACGCTATCGTTGCGTATCCGGCACCTTTCGCATGAATGTTGCTTTGTCCGAGCTACCCGATTTCAAATGCCACCCCGGTACCGAGCAACAATTACATCATCAGGCCGGCATTATCATGGCCCCCAGCCTGGCCTATATGGATAAAGCCTATGCAGATGCCATCGAGTACGGTTTTTCGAAACAACCGATCGTGGAAATGCTGATCCCCAGCACCGTTGACGACAGCCTGGCGCCGCCAGGCGCACATGTGGCAAGCCTGTTCTGTCAGCATACCAACCCGGTGCTTCCGGATGGCCGATCCTGGGCGGACGAAGAGGATGTTTTTGCAGCGCGGGTAATCGATTTCGTTGATACCTACGCGGCAAATTTTAAAAGCAGCGTAATCGGTTACGAGGCGCTTTCCCCACTGACTCTGGAAAAACGCTTCGGGTTAACCGGCGGCGATATTTTTCACGGTGCGCTTGGCCTCGACCAGTTATTCAGCGCCAGACCCGTCGTCGGCTATGCCGACTACCGCAGCCCGGTCAACGGACTGTATCTTTGTGGCGCCGGCGCGCATCCCGGCGGTGGCGTTAGCGGCATTCCGGGACACAATGCCGCCAGGGAAATTCTGCGCGATCGAAAATTCCGGCCATGGAGAAAAAGATGATGTCGCCACAAGCAGACATCTTGCTTCGAGGTTTTTTTGTCGTCAATATGGCAATCTATGCTTCAACCGCTTGCTTACCTGCAGGTTTTTGGAGTACGGTTTTGGACCGAGCGTACTGCAGCAACGGATTTGCTCACTGCGCCGGAATTTAACCCAACTATTGATCAATAACTTTTAGGGGAACCTGAGAATGAGTAAAGCAATGAAAAAGGGAGCCTTACTGGCCGCCTTAGTGATGAGCATTGGGCTGACCGGATGCGCTGCGACAGATAATGGTGGTCTGGCTGGTCGCGTTAGCGCGCTGGAAAGGGACATGAACGCTGCTCAGTCTGATGCCAGCGATGCCAAGTCAATGGCACAGGGTGCTGTGGACACCGCCAACCAGGCGATGCAGGCTGCAAGCGCTGCTCAGGCTTGCTGTGATGCAAACGGTGAAAGAATCAGCCGTATGTTCGAAAAAGCCAGCAGCAAATAAGCTTTCGGCTGCAACGCGCAAGAAACGCCGCGTTATGCGCGGCGTTTTCTTGTCCGTTCTTCGTGAGTCACCGGTCCTGAAATTGACGGTGCGTCGAGGTCTGCGCGGCTAACCCGCAGGTCACCAGGGATCGTGGATTCTGGGTGAAATAGGCGGGCTAAGGAATATCCTGACCGGGAATCGACATCTGCCTGGGTATCCCGACCGCTCGCTCGTAGATATTCCGGGCCATTGCCCAGTCAACCGCAATTTGCTGGTCATGTGTTGCGGCAACCAGCATTTCAGTTACCGTCGTCATGTTTTTTCCCAGATTCACGTCGTCGTCATCGAGAACCGGGTGAACTTCCAGGTATAACGAACCCATCGACCAGCCAACCTTGCTCGGCAAATTGACAATTCGTACCGGTGTGTTGACCGGAACCTGGGTGAAAAATTCTTCTATGTCCTCCGGCAGCATTCGTATACATCCATGCGTAACCCTCATCCCGACGCCCGACGGCTTGTTGGTGCCGTGAATCAAATAACCGGGTATCGACAGTCTCATCGCATAGGCACCCAATGGGTTGTCCGGGCCGGGCGGTACCACCCGGGGCAGTGGATCGCCATCCGCCGCATGCTCTTCGCGCACCGATTCAGGCGGATACCAGGCCGGATTTTTAACTTTTCTGACCACGCGCGCCAGGCCCAGCGGCGTGTTCCAATCCATGCGGCCAATACTGATCGGATGAGTAATGACGATCGGCGCCTCATCGGCAACCGGCTCCGGATAATAATAAATTCGCATTTCCGGTAAATTGATGACGATCCCCGTGCGCTCCACCGGCGGTAATATAAAGCGCGTGGGCAAAAGAATTTCCGTGCCTTCTCCTGGCAACCATGGATCGACACCCGGATTGGCGCGGACGATTTCCTGAAACCCCAGGTTGTGCGCACGCGCGATATCGACCAGCGTATCTTCATAGCGGCTGCGTATCGTCGTTGCAGCCCCCACCAGGTCGACATCGTCCGGAGGCAGTATGAAAGTATCCGCCGTCGCCATGGCTGGCAACAGGTACAAAAACGAAACAATGATGCGGATCGGGCTAGTGAACATGGCGGCAAACAATCTATATTCCGGTAGACGACGACTATTATAGACTGTGACAATGGAAAACGGTCAGGAACCTGCTTCATCCGCCGCAATTATCCAGGATTCGTTTTCGCCCCAAGCGACCCATTTTCGTATATCGGGATCATCCAGTACTACATTGACCCATCGTGCGGCAGGTTCTTCGATCCCGATGCCGTAGGTTCGGAACCGCATCGCCACCGGCGCGTAGAATGCGTCAGCGATGCTCCACTGCCCGAAAAGCCAGGGCCGCTCCTGATCGCTTTGTTCAAGACACTCTGTCCAGATCGCTATTACCCGGCTGATATTCGTTGCGCACGCGGAATCGATTTCAACTTTGCGATTTCTGGCACGGCAATTCATTGGCAACTGATTTTTGAGCGCAGTAAATCCCGCATGCATTTCGGCGCAAATGCTACGGGCACGCGCCCGGTCGGGCGCTGAATCCGGCCAAAGTTTCGCGTCGGGATTGAGCTCCGCCAGATACTCGCATATCGCCAGCGTGTCCCAGATCACCAGACCGTTATGGTGCAAAACGGGGACGCGGCGGCTCGGCGAGTAACGCGCTATTTCCCGGTCAAACTGCGGTGTATCCAGTTGCAGACCTATATTTTCGAATTCGAGGCCACTTCGTCTGGCGGCCCACCACGCTCTCAAGGACCAACTCGAATAATTGCAGTTACCGATCACCAGTTTCGTCGCCATCAATACGTCTCCCGAGCGTCTGATTCTAAACCCTTGACAGAATATAGCGTTCGATCTACCGCGGTTCCATTGACCCGTTGTTAGGTGCTGCGTAATCTGTAGACTGCAATAATGACGATGTCAGGGTCAGCAATGTCATTAAAAATCAGCTTCGAAATCGATGAGCAAGATCTTATTCATTTCCGCAAGGAAATGAGCCGGGTGCGCGAGGCCGTTCGGATTGCGGATGACGAGGACATCATCGCCGGCGCGCGCGCAACCATGAAAGAAATTTCCCGCACCGATGTACCTCATTTCGTCAAGGACCGGGTTGACAAGCTTGAAGCCATGGTGGAGATGATCACTGACCAGGAGTGGGCGATTCCACGCAAGGAGTGTATCAAGGTTTTGTCGGCACTCGCCTACTTCGGCGAACCTGACGACCTGATTCCTGACAACATTCCCGGGCTGGGTTTTCTTGACGATGCGATTATGGTTGAACTGGTGTTTCGCGAGCTTAAACACGAAATTGAAGCGTTCCGTGATTTTTGCACCTTCAGGGAAAAAATCGAAAAGCGCTTCGGCGATAACGACCCCGGCGAACGATCGCGGCGGCTGAAAAAAAAACGGGCCAGCCTCCAGGAACGCTTGCAGCGGCGCAAGAAACGGGACCAGGCGAGCCTGTCCGGCAGAGATCAGCACCCCCCGCTGTGGTAAGCCGGCGCCGGAACTATTCCAAACCTCGTACCTGGGCACCAGAATATAGAGGCCGAATCCGGGTGGGACCCACATGAGGTTTGGAAAAACCGGGTGAGGTGAACCGGCCGGGATATTTCCTGTCCCGGGGGCTGGCCCGAATTATCAGTATTTGATCAGCGCGGAACCCCAGGTAAAACCACCGCCGAAGGCTTCGAGCAGTATGGTATGGCCTCGCTTGATCCGGCCATCCCTGACCGCGACGTCCAGCGCCATCGGGACCGATGCCGCCGATGTATTGCCATGGTCCTTGACTGTCTGAATCACCCGCTCCATCGGCATATTCAATTTCTTCGCGGTTGCCTGGATGATTCTCATATTTGCCTGGTGCGGAATCAGCCAGTCGATATCCGATTTGTCGAGTTGATTCTTCTCAAGGGTCTCTTCCACGATTCGGCTGAGTGTTCTGACCGCGACTTTAAACACCTCATTGCCTTTCATCCGAATATAATCCTTGCCCTTTTTCAATTGATCGAAATTTTCCGAAATTCCAGATGGAAAATAGAGCAGGTCCTTGTACTGGCCATCGGCATGCAGGTGGGTCGATACGATCCCCGGTTCGTCCGCAGGCTTTAGAATAACGGCGCCAGCGCCATCGCCAAACAGTACACAAGTGCCCCGGTCGCTCCAGTCCACCATGTTGCTGAGACGTTCCGCACCCAAAACCAACGCGCAGCTGGCCTCTCCGGCGCGGACATATTTGTCGGCAACGCTCAGCGCATAGATAAATCCAGTACAGGCCGCTTCCACGCTAAAGGCCGCACAAGCCTGGATGCCCAGCTTTTCTTGCAACAAAACACCCGTATTAGGAAACACGCGGTCCGGGGTCGTGGTACCCACCAGGATAAAATCGATATCAGCCGGAACGACGTCAGCGGCATCCATCGCCTGTCGCGCCGCTTCGACACACAGATCTGACGTCGCCTGGTCGTCGGCTGCAATGTGTCTGCGTTCGATACCACTACGGGACCTGATCCATTCATCGGTCGTATCGACTATCTTTTCCAGATCAAAATTCGTGAGAATTTTCTCCGGCAGGTAACGGCCGGTTCCCGCTATTTTCGAATACATCTAGATCGCCTGTTGTTGCAATAGATTACTGATTTGTGTCGGAACACCCAGCTGGCATTCAAGGTGGGCAGTCTGAATCGCATTGCCAAATGCTACTCGGTCGGCGATGCCATGACTTTTCACGACAATACCGTTCAAGCCAACCAGGCTCGCGCCATTATACCGGCGCGGATCAATGTTTTTGCGAAAGGCTTTCAGTACAGGCAGCGCCACCAACCCCTGGATACGATTTAAAAAAGTTCTCGTAAACTCCGCCCGCATATAAGAAGATATCATGCGCGCTGCTCCCTCCAGGGTCTTGAGCGCGACGTTGCCGGCGAACCCATCGCTGACCACGACATCCACGTGTCCGGTAAATATGTCGTTGGCTTCGACAAACCCGACGTAGTTAAGATTACTCTGGCCGAGCAACCGGCCGGCCTCGCGAATTATTTCTGTCCCTTTGCTTGCCTCGACGCCGATATTTAGCAAGCCGACTCTCGGCGAAGCGAGTTCGTGAATATCGGATGCGACGACCGACCCCATGACGCCAAACTGGAACAATTGCTCGGATGTGCAATCGGAATTGGCCCCCAGATCAAGCATGTGCGTATGACCGCCCACTGCCGGAACCGCCGAAATGATGGCGGGCCGGTCGATGCCCGGCAAGGTCTTCAAAACGAACCTCGCTGTCGCCATCAAGGCACCGGTGTTTCCGGCGCTGACGCACGCGTTGGCCAGTCCATCGCGAACCAGGTTGATCGCGACCCGCATCGACGAATCTTTCTTTTTGCGCAGCGCGCTCCTGGGGTCCTCATCCATCGTGACAACCTGGGTCGCTTCCTGAAAAGTGACCCGGTTGGCATGTTCGGCCGGGATCGTGTCCAAATACGGCTTTAGTATATTTTGCTGACCAACCAGAATCAGTCGGAGCGTCTTGTCCCATTTCAGCTGATCCATTGCCGCGGGCACACAGACCTGCGCACCATGATCACCGCCCATTGCGTCTACGGCAATGCAAATAGTACGGGTCATATGCCTGGAACCGGGGTGGTTTTGATTATCAGGGCCACGATGGGCTGGCCGAGCAAAAAGCCGGTCAGAATTATTCCTGCTCTTCCGCTTCGATTTTTTCCTCAATGATCCTTTCGCCACGATAGAACCCGTCGGTGGAAATATGGTGCCGGCGATGGGTTTCACCTGTCGTTTTATCGACAGAAAGCGTCGGATTCTTCAGCTTATCGTGTGCACGACGCATACCTCGCGTCGATGGTGTTCTGCGGCTTTTTTGTACAGCCATGGAGTTCTCCCCGTAAAATCGTTTCGGATGCGTGTTTCTGTTTTCTCGTGTTTCTATCGCGAACGGGTCATGGCGTCAACCGGAACCCAGCAAATCTTTCAGACCGGCAAACGCGTTTTGCGAGTCACCGATCCGTGTATTCTCATCAATTTTAATGCAATCGCTGTCACCTTCCTCGTGTCCCGGCGCAAAAGGTATTCCCAGCAATATCTCGTCTACAACGAGGTTGACTACGTTCAGCCTCGCCGGGTTGCAAACAACGATCTCTCTGTCTTCGATCGTATCCGCCTCACCTGAGTTTTCATCAACCCTGCGCCGATCGATCCCAAG
>CAZMOM010000005.1:79113-88872 GCA_964568075.1 uncultured Gammaproteobacteria bacterium | reverse complement strand
TTTATCAACCCCGTGTTTATCAACCCCGTGTTTATCAACCCCGTGTTTATCAACCCCGTGTTTATCAACCAATATCAGGCTTGATTTCACATCAACCGATTGTGAAACCCCGCCAAGACACCGCTGGCACTGCAGCGGCAAGGTCCCGGAAATCTCACAATCCAGTAAAATCCGATTTGTCTCGTCGCGCTGAAAATTCAGTTTGAGCGATACTTCACCATCGGTGGACTGAAGCATATCCTGAAGCCGCGTAAAACTGACCAGGCTCAGCGCTCCGCTCAGCTGCTGGTTTTTGTCGGCAGCCGCCGAAGCATCGAGTACAGAAGCAATGAGCGCATCTGGCAACACGGTCGACATATCCGATCAATTATAAAATGCGAAAAAATAAGAGTCAAAACTGATTGCCCCGCAAGCTTTTGTTTTAAGCTTGATTTCATCCCGTCACCGGACAAAGGTTTTATGCCCGCACCGACAAACAGCGCCAGCGAGCTAATCCTGGCATCAGGATCACCTTACCGCCAGGAATTGATGAAACGGCTGGCGATCGGGTTCAGAGCCGTTTCTGCGGATGTCGATGAGCGCCCGGAACCCGGCGAGTCGGCCACCGATCTGGCCGTGCGGCTGGCCGGTGCAAAAGCCCGGGCAATTTCCACCCGGTTTCCGGATGCGATCGTCATCGGCTCAGATCAGGTCGCGGCCGTTGGCGACCGCATGGTCGGAAAACCGGGCAGCCGTGGCGCCGCAAAACAACAGCTTGAGCTGGCTTCAGGCCAGGACATGAATTTTTACACGGCCGTCTGTGTTGTTCAATCGGGACAGGGGAAATGCCTGGAGTACCTGGATACGACACGCGTGGTTTTTCGTGAGCTGGATCACAGGCTGATCAGCAACTACCTCGACAAAGAACAAGCGCTGGACTGCGCTGGCAGTTTTAAGTCTGAGGGCCTGGGAATCTCGCTGGTCAGCAGAATTGATACCCAGGACCCGACCGCGCTGATCGGCTTGCCGATGATCTGGCTCAGCAACGCTTTACAATCTCTGGGCGTCATTATCCTTTAACAGCAGACACCGGGCTATGCGCCGCGAGACAGCAGGAAGCCCGGAGCGACGGCGCCTAGCGAGATTTGGGCTTCAGCCTGTCGAGCACCCGGGTCAGTTCATTTGGCAATGGCGCGTCGATCAGTATTTCCTCGCCCCCGGCGTTTTTGAAGTTTATCGCCTGGGCGTGAAGAAAAAGGCGTTTCAGTCTCTTGCGTTCCATCCGCTGGTTAAATTCTTGGTCGCCATAGCGATCGTCGCCGGCAACAGGGTATTCGGCATAAGCGGCATGCACACGAATCTGGTGGGTGCGGCCCGTATCGAGTTTGACAGACATCAGTGTCGCTTCTCGATAAAAGGTTTCGGGAACAAACAAGGTACGGGCCTTCTTTCCGTCCTGATTGATCGACACATGCCTCTCACCCGACCGTCGGGTTCCGGTGCGCAGTGGCACATCGATCCATTTTTTGCCCAGTTGCCAAAGACCCCGGACGAGCGTCAGGTAATGCTTTTCCACCAGCCCGTCGCGAAGTTGCTGATGAATCGAGCGCAAACTGCTCTTCTTTTTCGCCAGGACCAGGCATCCGCTGGTCGATCGGTCCAGGCGGTGGGCCAGTTCCAGGCCAGTCCATTTCTCGTCCTGACGCAATATTTCGATGACGCCGAGACTGATCCCGCTGCCACCGTGAACCGCAATTCCGTAAGGTTTGTTGATCACCAGGTAGTCCTGATCCTCGTAGATAATCTGTTCGCGCAGCTGTTCCAGTTGCCCCGGCGCAGGAACGACTGGTTTGTCCTCGGCCTGGCGCACCGGCGGAATCCTGATACGATCGCCTGCAACCACCCGCTGACCCGGCTTGACCCTGCCCCCATTGACCCTCACCTCGCCTTTGCGTAAAAGCCGGTAGATGCGGGTCCGCGGTACGCCTTTTAGCTCACGCAACAAAATATTATCGATACGCTGACCGTCACTGTCCTGGTCTACCTCGAGGTGACGCACCTTCGCTGATGAAAATTGCATATTTTTCAAAGGAGAACCCGATGTTTCCTGGATTAAAGGAATTGCTGATCGACAGCCAAGTTGATATAATAGCTCAGCCATGGCCGCCAGACCGTTTTGTCTGTCAATGCCATGATGATGGTTTTAATGATGGCATGGACTGATCCATGCCGGACAAGATGACGACCGGATTTCCGGATAAACATAGCCGTCGCTGAAGAACCTCCCTGGTCCGACAGGCTTTTGAGCCAGACCCGCTTTGGTTAAGACCACTGCCCCAGTCGTGTATCAGGCACGTATCAACATGAACAATCCGCCGATCCCAATGATCGACCGACAGGACTTTGAATGGACATAAGCCTGCAAACAATTGAGCAGATTACCCGATACGAGGTGTCTCCGCGCATGGCGAACAACACTATGCGAGTAATTTTAAATGAAAAGAATGTTAATCAACGCAACTCAGCAGGAAGAGTTGCGCATGGCCATGGTAGATGGCCAAAAACTCTACGATCTCGATATTGAGGTACCCAGTAGGGAACAGAAAAAAGCCAATATTTACAAAGGAAAAATCACCCGCGTCGAGCCAAGCCTGGAAGCGGCTTTTGTAGATTACGGTGCGGAGCGCCATGGCTTTCTTCCGCTCAAGGAAATTTCACGCGAATATTTCGTGAAAGAGCCTGAACCCGGCTCCCGTATCCATATCAAGGACGTTCTCCGCGAAGGGCAGGAGATAGTCGTTCAGATCGAAAAAGTCGAACGCGGCACGAAAGGCGCTGCGCTGACTTCGTTTATCAGTCTGGCCGGCCGGTTTATCGTCCTGATGCCCAACAACCCACGTGCAGGCGGCGTATCCCGACGTATTACCGGCGAGGACCGCGACCTGGTTCGCGACTCCCTGCGTGAACTGAACGTAGATTCCGGCATGGGAGTCATCATCCGGACCGCCGGTGTTGGCCGCGGCGACATCGATCTGAAGTGGGATCTCGATTACCTGATGAGGGTATGGGAAGCGATCAAGAGCGCGGCCGTTGAACGCCCGTCACCTTTCCTGATTTACCAGGAAAGTAATGCCGTCATTCGTGCCTTGCGCGATCACCTGTCGGACGAAATCGGTGAAATTCTTATTGACGATGAAGAGACCTTCAACGAAGCGCGCAAGTTTGTCGAAAGGGTGATGCCGAACAACCTGTCGAAACTCAAATATTACGACGATAAATCTGTTCCGTTGTTTACGCGTTATCAGATCGAGAGTCAGATTCAATCGGCGTTTGCACACAAAGTCATCCTGCCGTCCGGCGGCAGTATTGTGATCGATCACACGGAAGCGCTCGTATCGATCGATATCAACTCGGCCCGCGCGACCAAGGGCGGGGATATCGAGGCGACGGCGTTTAACACCAATCTGGAGTCCGCCGACGAAATCGCAAGGCAGTTCAGACTCAGGGATCTGGGTGGACTTGTCGTTATCGACTTTATCGATATGGCGCAAAACAAGCACCAGCGTGAAGTCGAACAACGACTGCGTGATGCAGTCAAGCAGGATCGGGCCCGCGTTCAGATCGGCCGGATCTCCCGCTTTGGCCTGCTCGAAATGTCCCGTCAGAGACTGAGACCGTCTCTCGGTGAATCGACGCATACGGTCTGCCCGCGTTGTAGCGGATCCGGCACGATCCGGGATGTCGATTCGTTGTCGCTGGCGATTCTGCGGTTACTCGGGGAGGAGACCCGCAAAGAGCACACTGCCAAGGTTATCGCCCAGGTTCCGATCAGCGTCGGAACGTATTTACTCAATGAGAAACGCGAGTGGGTCACCAAATTGGAAGAACGCGGTGGGGTAACGATTATTATCGTCCCCAACGCAGATCTCGAGACCCCGAATTTCGAAATCATACGAATTCGCGACGATGAGGCGGCCCAGGCTGAACACAACGGGCTGTCGTATGAAATGGCGATTACCGGGGACGACAGCGCAATTCTCGACCTCATCACCGGAGCCAAGACCCAGGCTGAACAACCCGCGGTAGCCGGCATCATTCCGGATTTCAAAATTCCCAATCAGGTGGCAGGAAGAAAACCGCCCAGGACCAAAAAACAGGGGCCGGGGCTTCTCACGCGGCTGGTTGCGTTGCTGGGATTGACGGAGAAAAGCAGGCCGCCACGGCGCGGCGGCGAAACTCGATCAGATTCCCGCAGGCGGCCGTCGTCCGGTAGACCGGCAAGACCTGCGAGTAGCCAGGAGAACCAGAATCGCCGGTCGAGAGGCCAGTCGGCCGCGACACAGCAACCCAAAAAGTCTGTATCTGAGAGCGGAAGGCAGACGGCTGAAAAAGACAAAACCACTGACGGCGGCCAGGCGTCCCGTCCGAGTCGCCGGCGCCGTGGCGGCCGCGGTGGAAGTTCGCAGGCCGCTCGCACCTCGCCCGAAGCCCGCGCCAGGGATCAGGCGCCGGCAGACTCCCGGAAGACCAGTGAGGCGGCCGAGGTGAAACCGCGCAGATCACAGCGTGGGCCGGGTCGCACCACGCGCGGCGATCGAAGCCGGCCACAATCGGACCGCCGTAAACAGGCCGCTGCCAAGAAACCGGATGCCGGGCAAAACAAGGCCGCTATTGAAAGCCCGGTGGAAGATCTCGTCAGTACCCAGCCGCTCGCGACTCACCAAACGCCAAAACCACTGCCAGTGGCTCTAGCCGGCGCAGACCAGCCTGTGGTCACGCAGCCGGAAAAATCGGTGGATACGAGCCAGGGCAGTAAGGATGTTGCAAAGAATGCTGAACGAGCCGCTGCGATTTCGAAGGCACCGGCGGAAAAACCAACGAAAAAACCGGCTGCGAGAAGGAAATCGAGAGCCAGGAAAAAACCGAAATCGGATCAGCCCGTGGTCGCTAAAGCCAGGCCGGAGACGAAGGCTCAGGAGGCGGCAATTTCCGAACCGGCGAAATCAGAACCGGCGAAATCAGAACCAGTAAAATCAGGACTGACGAAAGAACCTGAAAAAAGACCGGCTACGGCAAAAGATCACGCGGACAGCCCTGGTCCGGCTGCAAAAAAGGAAAAATATACCGTGTACTCGTCCAGCCCGACTGCGGACAAGCACGGTCCTGGCCAGGATGAATGGTAAGTGACACACGCCGTAAATAGAAAAGGCCGGTTTAGCCGGCCTTTTTTTTGCCGCAAAGGGCAGCGAAGATTCTTACCTGGCATTTTCGCGAATATGGGCCAGCAACCCAAGCGAGGCAGCCTCTACCAGGTCGAGCACATGTTCGAAGCCGTTGGCACCGCCATAATACGGGTCAGGCACCTCGTCTGTGGCGATATCAGGCGCAAACTCCAGGAACAGGCGAAGCCTTTTTCTTCGATGCTCCGGACAAAAATCCGACAACAATTCCAGATTGTGCTCGTCCATCGCCAGTATCAAATCAAAAAGGGAGAAATCGCCGGTGGATACTTTCCGCGCCCGGATATTGCTCAGGTCGATTCCCCGGCGAATCGCCGCCGCCTGCGCGCGCTGATCGGGCGGATCGCCGACGTGGTACGCGTGTGTTCCGGCGGAGTCGATCTCAAGTTCGAGCTCCGGCGCTTCCCTGGCAAGTATATGGCGAAACATACCCTCGGCGGTCGGCGAGCGGCATATGTTGCCCATGCAGACGAATAAAACGGATACTTTTCTTTTATTTTCAACCACTTATGATACCTTTCTCCACCTATTAATTGCTAATTTACGGCCAATAAGCTGCGGATTTCGTTGTGTTCCGGCATTCGATCGGAGGCGCCTCAGCGCGAGCGTCGCGCGACGATAATGAGTGTTTGATTCTAGTGGAATGCAGCGACGATCGAATCATCAGCGTACCGATTTCCAGCATCGTTTACCCGATTTCAACGCAATGTATCGTATCTGAAAACCGAAACCACACGAGGCCGGGATCGGTCGGCCAGCGTATTAACAATAGATCACCGCACCGGTGTCGCCATGCACCGGTGCGGTGTTGAGTCGTATCAGAACTCCGCGGTAGCTCTGACGTACCAGAAGCCACCGTTAAAGCCAAACGGCGAGGTGAGCGATCCCTGAACGCCCAGGAACTGCAAGACCGGGTCCTGTTCGAGATCCGGCTCCGTATCGAAGACATTTTCGCCGCCAATGCTGATCTTGTAATTTTCGTTGAAGGTAAATGACGCTTCGACATCCACCAGAATTTCAGCACCGTACTTGGATGCGTCGGAAGCGTCGCCCGGGCTGAAAAGTCCACCGGTGGACTGCCAGCTACCATAGCGATTGAGCCGCACATAACCGCCGAACAGATCGCCAGTCTGGTAATTCAGGGATAATGTGGTTCTCTGGTTGGGCACCTGGTTTTCCAGGTCGAACACCCTGGAAGCATTGATGGTCCCCGCCACGACATTACTGACCTCCTGGTCATTGTAGTTATGACGAAGATCCACGGTCAGCAAACCGGGACCCAAATCGAAATCAGTGGTGATCGCCAGGTCCACGCCGGTGACATCGGACTCGAAGCCGTTGACAAAATAGTTGGCGATGCTGCCATCGAGCAAGGCGGCATTGGGTATGCCCGCCGCTTGCAACAGTAGGAGTTCCGCTGGCCCGACCGTGATGTTCAACAGCGCGAGCCGGTCTTCGATATTAATGTCATAGTAATCCAGCGTTATGCTGGTGTTGTCCGACGGTAAAAATATCGCACCCAGCGTGAAGCTGGTGGATTCTTCCGGTATCAGCGGCTTGGATAGCAGCGCGATGGCCACCGGGTGACTGACCGGGTAGACGCCGCTGGGAATCAGGTTGCCGGCGGTGTCGGCGCTGGTCGTTATGTTGAGGGTATTGACCTGGCCCGGCGTGGGCACGCGGAAACCCGTGTTGGCCGTAGCGCGTAACGCGAACGTGTCGTTCACATCGAGGCGCCCGGACAATTTCCAGTCAAAGGTGGAGCCATACTCATCGTAGTCCTCGTAGCGAATCGCAGCACCAACTGAAAAGCGATCGGTAAAATCTGCTTCCAGATCGAGGTAGCCGGCAAAACTCCCGCTGTCAAAACTGCCGGCGGATTCGGTCGGAAAGCCCTGGAATCCGTCGGACCCGACACCGAAGATTGCCGCAGTCGGCCCCGCTTCGATCGAGGCCTGATCGCCTGCGCCGATCTTGTAGGTCTCTTCGCGATATTCGAAACCGAAGGCGACGTTAAGCGGTGAGACCAGGTTACCGACGTCCATGGGTTTGACGAAATCGGCGTTGAAGCTGATCTCCTCCTGGGTCAGTTTCCCCGGACGGAAGCTGGTCGGCGACAAGCTACCCAAACTCGGGTTGATGGTTTCGGAGATCAGGTAATCCGCTTCGGCATCCGCCGAGCGTACGCGAACATCCCAGCTCAAACCGCCCGCCGATTCACCGCGCGCGCCGAACACAAAAGCCAGATCGGTGATATCCGCCCCGAAATTCGGATTGTAGCCCCCGGGGAACATGGTGTGGATCGGGTTGAGCAGCACCCAACCACTCGGGCTGGCCGCATCGGCCGTCAAATAATCAGCCGGATTCAGACCGTCTGCGATGATGTTGTCGACCAGGCTCTGCAGGGCCGGATCGGGCAGGAAATCGCCATCGTTATCGATTTGCAGGGTCGTGCGTGCGTCAAACATCTCCGCCGGTGGCAGCACCGGGCCACGATAAAAGAAATCGGAAATCGTTGAGTTATCGGAATAGCCGATATTGCCGAACAATTGCACGTTATCGCTGGCGTCGAAGCCAAAATTTAAAAACACCTTGCTCGTCTCTACATCGGGATCTCCCCAGCGCTGACCCAGGCCATCCAACGGCACCAGGTTTACACCGACGACGCCCGCCACCTGCGTTGCGTCGGGACGCGCGATGCCGCGCCATGTTTTATCCGCCGTCGAATACTCGACAGTCGCGTTCAAAAACCCGGTATCGGCCAGGCTGAAACCCGCGTTGGCACCGATGGTGGTGCGAGATCCGTCGCCCTCAAAATACTCGCCGGTCTGGGCGAAGACTGAGAAACCTTCGTCGGCGTCTTTCAAAATGATGTTCACGACACCGGCGATGGCATCGGAGCCATACTGCGCCGTAGCCCCGTCACGCAAGACTTCAACCCGCTTGATGGCCGCGGCTGGCAATGCGGAAAAATCCACCGCCTGGGCGCCCTGGTTCACGGTGCCCAACGGTGCCAGCTGCAAATTGACCAGTGGCGAGCGATGGCGACGCGTGCCGTTCACCAGTACCAGAGTCTGATCCGGAGACAGATTACGGAGGCTCACCGGGCGAATAAAGGCCGTGCCGTCGGCGATCGGAAAGCGCTGCGTGTTAATCGAGGGTGCGATCTTCGCCAGGCTTTCGGTCATATCGAAAGTGGCTTGATTAGCAAGCTCACTGCCGCCGAACACATCGATCGGCGAAAGGGTCTCCGTGGGTGATTGCCCTTCCTTGCGCGTGCCAGTAACAACAACCTCCTCTAATTCATCGGCCTCTTCGGCATCCTGAGATAACACCGTCGTTGGCGTCATCGCGAGGGATGCGACAAATGCCAGCGCCAGCGTGTAAAGTTTGAATTTTATAGTTAGTTTCATCGTGCTCTCCAATTGTTTTTTCCTCTTGGCAAGGAATTAAGCGTTATTATCCTGACCGATCCAATTATCATTGGTTCATTTATTGCACTGCGGGGAAAAAACCGACGAATAGTTGTAGCTGGTCTGATGTTATTCGTTTGTAGCCACAAACCCATGTGTACACGGGCACTTGCTATCGACAGAGTTGAAACAGCAGCCACACCTCCGAGATAGACTTCGCTTCCTCCCCCAGTAAATTGATATACGCTTAAAATTTGACGATGTACAGCATCTTGTCCTGCGAATTCTGTGGCATGAACCTGCGAGTACCGGCAGTATCGTGCCCCAACACATGCCGTAAGGTCCCGTTACTCTCTTGCCTCCTGGAGCTTGCAGGGATCATAGCCGGGTTGATTACTCAGGCGAACAACTTCTTCGTGAAGAAATTGCAGGGCCCGCAATTCACCGTGAACCGACCATTCTTGGATGTAGTCAGCCATCACCTGATCGTCAAAAGAAAGCAATACCTGTCCGTCCATACGATATCCCGAGATCATTGTGTCTCGGATCAGCTGACGTCGAAGGTCAATTTCCGAAATTTTCTTTAAATTGCCAGAAATCTCGTACATCGTCTTTTGGAGATTGTTCCCCATCAAAATCGAATTAGCCATTTTCGCATCGTTTTCCATTCGCTTGCCGTACTCGAGACACGCCTGAAGCCATTCGGGCGACTCTTGTGCTTGTTTTCTACAAAAATGAAATGGCGCGTAAAATTTAATCATAGAACTCGATCCAACGGATATACCATAAACGACACGCTCCCGATAAGGATAATCGGCCGCAGCCACGAGACCACGCTCCACCATTTCCGTGTGTTCGATTAAATAGTCATTGAATTGCGGTGCGGTATTCGCTTTTAGCAACGCATCGAGCGCACCTGCAATATCTCCGCGGTCCATTCGGTAACCGGCGATTTTCCCCCACAGCAGGCCGTTTCCTCCGTCGGCTACAATGGCGCGTTTCTCGATACTTCCATCCATACACATTGTTGCCGCAGGGTGCAACGCGCAGGTATGAAGAAAATTCCATAGCGTTATTTTATTGTCCGGATCCGCCGCAAGTGCTTTTTCCATGGCAGAAAGATGTTC
>CAZMOM010000005.1:51445-79103 GCA_964568075.1 uncultured Gammaproteobacteria bacterium | reverse complement strand
ATGTTCTATCAAACCCGATTAACGCCGCCGTCAGCAAGTGTTCGGAATCCTCTGAATGCGCCAGCGACGCCGATATTTTAGGGCGCTCTAGCACCCAGCGGTCCCGTGATTCCTGAGCACTTTCTGCATTCAGTTTGGGACCACTTTCTGTTGAATATGGATCGCAAGCAAATAGACGATCAGGATTCGCAGCCGTGGTTCCATCCGGATTCTCATGCCCGGCCTTTGTTGGCTCATTTCGGGCAGCCGATTTATCTGGTTCCACCAAATCATCACTAGTGGAAAACGAAAACCCCTGTGGCGCGATGGGTGAATCAATTGGGATACCAAGCCAAAAAAACAGCCCCGCAAGCGACATGATTCCAAGCAACAAGGCGATGCGCTTTTTTCTCATCCGGTATTAATCGTTCCCAGCCGTTACTTTCCCCACCAGCGACCTGACTTTTTCGAGATCGACGGCGGTATCGATACCAGGCCCCATTGATTCATTGGCGATCTCTACCTGTATCGGCATGCCCATCCACAAGGCCCTCAATTGCTCGAGTCGCTCGGCCTCCTCCATCGGCACCGGCGGCGTTTGCGACAGCGTCTCGAGCGCGGAGCAGCGGTAGGCGTAAATACCGAGGTGTCTCAGCGCCTGCCCGTGGCCTTGCTGCGACATCAGGTCACCCGCAGCGCCGTCGCGTTGCCAGGGAATCGGCGAACGCGAAAAAAACATCGCTCGCCCCGACTGGTCCACGACGACTTTTACAACGTTGGTATCGAGATACTCCTCGACCGAGTGCACCGGTGTCGCCAGCGTCGCCATTTGCGCCTCCGGCTGATGAAATAGCGCCTGTGCCACCTGGCTGATCAGCGCGGAGGGCATCAGCGGTTCGTCGCCTTGAAGATTGACGACGATATCGTCCGGGTTCAGATTTAGTTCTGCCACCGCCTCTGCGATGCGGTCGGTTCCCGACCGGTGGCTGGTACGGGTCATCGCGACCTGTGCGCCAAATGCGCTGGCGGCATCGGCGATACGCGAATCATCGGTGGCAATCAAGACCTGCGCCGCGCCGCTTTCCTGCGCGCGCTGCCAGGTGTGCCAAAGCATCGGCCGGCCATCGATGTCGAGCAGGGGTTTGCCGGGCAGCCGCTGCGACGCATACCGGGCCGGTATCACGACGGTAAAATTCATGGCGAGCTGTCGCTCACCGGATGCCCTTCCGAATCCAGCGCTATTGCCTCCTCCTCAAGCATGACCGGCACCCCGTCTCTGACCGGGTACGCCAGCCGGTCCGCCTTGCACACGAGGGCCTCGGGATCCGCCTGGTATTCAACAGGTCCCTTGCACAACGGACAGGCAATGATGTCGAGTAGCTTTTTATCCATCGGATTGTTCTCCGGAATTTGGGGTAAACGATGCCAGCATTTTTTCCAGTTGGCCGCGAATCTGTGTTGCGTGGTTTTCCGGGAAATCTGCCGTCACCAACAGGTACCAGGCGTTGGTCAGGTCTAGCTGACGGCATTTTACTGCGTCTTTCTCGGTCATCACCATGGGTAACTGATCGGGAAATTCGAGGTCCTGTTGACGATACCGATGATGATCGGCGAACGGGTGACGCAGTATCGTCAATCCCAGGTCCTCGAGCGTCCGGAAAAACCGCTCGGGATTACCGATCCCCGCGATCGCATGAACCAGTCCGTTCATCACCGCCGCGCGCTTGGTCGCCGATTCGTCGAGTCTGTGCAGAACATCCCCTTCCAGTGTCATGTTCATCGCGTGCTGGAACTCGCCCGCCGCGTCACCCGGTCCGTTGAGTACGACGCAATCGACCGTCTTCACCCGGCTCCCGGATTCGCGCAGCGGTCCGGCCGGCAACCGACTGCGATTGCCAAATCCTCGTTCGCCATCGACCACGAGGAATTCGAAATCGCGAATCAATCGATAATGCTGGAGTCCGTCATCCGCAATCAGCACGTCGCAACCGAGTGCGGTCAGATAGCGCGCGCTGGCGATTCTGTCTGCGCCAACCACGACCGGGCAATGCAGGCGTTGCGCCATCATCAGTGCTTCGTCGCCGCACACGGCCGGATCCGTCCCCCGTTTAACCTCTACGGGTCCCTTACCGGCCCTGCCGCCATAGCCCCGACTGAACACGCCCGGTTTCCGGCCGAGATCTTCGAGACAGCGAACCAGCCACATCGCCAACGGCGTTTTGCCGGTTCCACCCGCCGTGATATTACCGACCACGATGACCGGCACGGCTACACGCTCTTTTTTCCGTAATCCACTGCGCCAGGCCGCTCGGTTAAGCCAGGTGAGCAACGAATACAGTGCGCTGAGCGGAAACAACAACACCCACCCGAAACTCTTACGCGAATACCAGTTTTTGTTTAGCCACCGCTGCATGGCAGGCAACCGATTCCTCAGCCCTCGCTGAATTGCATCTGGTAGAGCGCGGCATAATGACCGTCCCTGGCGAGCAGCTCGCGGTGACTGCCAATCTCGACCACGCGGCCCCGGTCCAGCACCAGGATGCGATCGGCCTTCTCGACCGTGGACAGACGGTGCGCTATGACCAGCGTCGTTCTGTTTTGCATCAACTCCTCGAGCGCCTGCTGAATTTTCCTTTCCGACTCGGTGTCCAGAGCGGAGGTCGCCTCATCCAGCAATAACAACGGGGAATTACGTAACAGCGCTCTCGCGATCGCGATGCGTTGTCTTTGCCCGCCTGACAACAACACGCCCCTGTCTCCGACCATGGTATCGAGTCCATCTGGCAGGTCATCGACGAATTCCATCACATGCGCCGCCGCGGCTGCTTCCTCGATCTGTTCGGCATCGGCCTCGCCGAGGGCGCCATAGGCGATGTTGTGCGCGATCGTATCGTTGAACAGCACGACATCCTGACTGACCAGGCTGATCTGGGCGCGAAGATCGGACAACGCGTATTCCCGAAGATCGTGACCATCCAGCAACACACTGCCCTCGCCCGGGTCATAAAATCGCGGCAACAGACTGACCATCGTGGATTTTCCGCTGCCCGATCGACCGACGATCGCCAACGTTTCACCGGCCTGTATCTTTACCGACAGGTGATCGAGCACGATGTCCTTGTCGGCCTGGTACCTGAAGGTAACGTCTTTGAATTCCAGATCGCCTTTCGCCTTATCGATGGAAAGATCGCCACCGCTATCTTCAAGCGGCTGGTCCAGCACCTCGAAGATGCTTTGCCCGGCGGCAATCCCCTGCTGTAGCGGGGCATTGACATTGGTCACCCGCTTCAACGGCGCCATCAACAGCAAAACCGCGCCAAGAAACGAGACGAATGTTCCCACTTCGATCGGATCGGACAGCATTCCGGATATCGCAATATAGACGACGCTGGAAATCCCGATCGCGGCGACGAGCTGAACAACCGGCACACTGCCCGTTCTGGCCGTGATCAGCTTCATGTTCATCCGCCGGTTGTACTCATTGACGGCTTCGAATCTCGTCTCCTCGTAATACTGCCCGTTGAAAACCTTGATGACGCGATGACCATCGACCGCCTCGTCAGCCACCCGGGTTACATCGCCCATCGAGTTTTGTATGCGACTGCTGTAAGAACGGAATTTATGGCTCAGCACGCGCATCAGGCCCGCAATCGCCGGACCGACGATCAGCATGAACAGGGTCAGGAACGGGCTGTGATACATCATCAGCCCGAGCAGGGCCAGGATGGTCAGCGAATCCTGGACGAAAGTCTTGACCACTTCGGTCGTGGAATTGGCGACCTGCTCGATATTGAAAGTCAGCTTGGATAACAGGATTCCCGAAGCGCTCTGATCGTAATAGGCGGTGGGCATATTCAGGTAATGTCTGAACAATGCGTGGCGCAGCTTTTTGATGACCTGGCGGCCGATCCAACCCATACAGTACCCGGAAGCAAAGCTAGCGAATCCGCGAATCATGAAAATGGCTACGATTGCCCACGGTATCCAGCGAATAACACTCGCGTCATGCTCGACAAATCCATCATCCAGCAAGGGTTTCATCAGCGCGGCGAAGCCGGCTTCCGATAATGCGTAAATCACCATGCCAGTGCCTGCCAGCAGGAACATCGGCCAGTAATGTATTGCGTAGGAAAACAGCCGGCGGTAGACCGCCCATCCCCCGCCGTCCAGGGTTTTCTGCTTCATCGAAGCTATTGTTCCTGCTCGTTGCTCGTGGCGATATTGACCTGGTTAAAGCCCAGACGGGCAACGACATCCATCGCTGTAACGACGACCTGATGCGTGGAACGGGCATCGGCACGAATCGTCACTGGCACGTCACGTTCGTCACCGGCAACGGCGCTGAGTGCCGTGCGCAACGTCAGCGGGTCATTGTTGATCAGCTCCTGATCGTTAACCCAGAAATCTCCGTCCGCCGTTATGATGATTTCAAGTTTTGGCGCCATCTGTGCCGGTTCGATTTCATTATTCGACTCCGGCAGCTGAATTTTCAACTGCGCCTGACGAACGAAACTGGTGGAGACCATAAAAAAAACCAGCAACAGCAAAACCACATCGATCAGTGAAGTCAGGTTCACCTGTGGTTCTTCCGTAATCTGGCGGCGGAGATTCATTTATTTTCGCCTTCCAGCGTATCGACCAGCTGCATCGCTACTTTTTCCATCTGGATCACCAACCCATCGACGCGACCGCTCAGATACCGATAACCAGTCAGCGCGGGGATAGCGACCGATAATCCGGCGCCGGTCGTAATCAGCGCCTCCGAAATACCCTGTGCCAGGACAGACGGGTCCCCGACACCGAAGGTGGTGATCGCGCTAAAAACTTTTATCATGCCGATTACCGTCCCCAGCAAGCCAAGCAATGGAGATATCGCGGCGATGGTCCCCAATGGACTGAGAAAGCGCTCAAGATCGTGAACAACATGTCGCCCGGTGTCCTCGATTCGCTCCTTCATAACCGCCCGCTCCCGGTCCCGGTTTATCAGACCGGCCGCCAGGATCGCGCCGAGCGGGGAGCTTTCACTCAACGCCTTGATATTTTTGTCGTTGAGCTGCTTTTTCTTGACCCAGGCCCAGACCGTGCGCGACAGATTATCCGGCAATACCCTTTTTTGCTGGAGGGTCCACAGACGCTCAATAATGATAGCGGCGGCGATGACTGAGCAACCCAGTATGGGAATCATCAGCAAGCCACCTGATTTCACGATTTCAAACATGGTCCCTCGTGTCGATCGGGCGCGATCAGCGATGGTCGAATTCGCGGCATGATACCGCACCCGGAGCAAAGCCGGAAACCTCGACGCCAGTGTTTTCACGGTTTGGGAAGACTGGAATGTCTTCACCGATTCGCCAGACAGGCAGACTGTCGGCCCGGGCTTTTTTTATCTCGATGGCATCCGAACCCGATGGAATCAATAGCGTCACCGCACCCGATTGACCTGTGTCGATCAAGGCCGCGCCGATACTTCGCCAGCGACGGATCACTTCGGGCCGCGGAAACCCCCAGCGATTTCGATAACCAGCCGACACCAGTGCAATTTCCGGGCATACCGCCCTGACCCAAGCCTCGGTCGAGGACGTCGAACTGCCATGATGGGAAACCAGCGCAACATCGACGCGGGGAACGCTGCTTTGCAAATATTGCTCTGCCGGACGCTGTATGTCGCCGGTCAGCAGCACACTTCTGCCGGCGTTTTTAATCAGCAGGACGCACGACGCGTCATTGCCCTGCCACCCCGGGCTGTCCGGGTGCAAGATCCGAAATTCAACCCCATCCCACCGCCAATGCTGGCCGCGGCGACAAGCTGACGTATTGGCTGGCTGCCGGTCTCCACCGCCTGCCAGTATGGGCGTTTCCGGGAACTGCTTGCGCAGCGAACCCAGACCACCGCTGTGATCGCTGTCTGCATGGCTGACGATAATCATATCGACTTGTCGCCGACCCCTGCTGGCAAGATATGGGATGACGGTCCGCGTTCCTGCGTCGCTACCTGATGCGTAACGCGGGCCCGGGTCGTACACCAACGTTTTGTTGGCCGTTTCGACGATTACGGCGAGTCCCTGCCCAACGTCCAGCACAACCATTCTGATAGCCCCTGCCGGCACGCCGCTCTGGTAGGGCAACAAGGCCGGGAGAAACATAAACAGGCCCAGCCATCGGCCCGGCCATCCTGGCGCCAGCAGGTACACCGCACCGGCTCCCGCCAGCAACAGGAAGGCCCACGCCACCCGGGTAAAAGTGATGGGCGGGATATTTTGCGCCAGCCACTCAAGCAGCGGCCAGCTGGCATTAAAAATGTCGCCGGTCAGATTCAACGCGTGTACGGCCAGCCACTCGAATCCAGCCAACACGCTGACGACTGACATCAGTATCAGCGGCACGCACAACAACGAAAACAAAGGAATAAACAACAGGTTGGCCAGCAACGCGGCCGGAGCCGACAGAGAAAAGACCGCCAGACCCACCGGTAGCAAGCCGATATAAACGGCGCCCTGGGCGCGCAGCAGATTGCGATACCAGCGTGCCCACCGGTTCGCATCCGCGACCCGCCCGGCAAACACCATGATCAGACTGGCGACAGCCGCAAAAGACAGCCAGAACCCCGGCTCTATTCCTGCCAAAGGGTCGAGCAGTAACACGCCTAGCAGGGCCAGGCCGATACCGTGCCCCGCACCTGCCGAACGCCGCCACCAGACGGCCAGCGCGGCGGAAAACAGCATGACCAGAGCGCGTTGGGTGGGTAAAGTCAGACCCGCCAGCAAGGCATAGGCCAGGGCCAGCAGAACTCCGGCCGGCACCGACAAATCGCGGATGGCTACACGTCGATAGAAAAAAGGCGTGATCATCCACAAACCTGCTCCCAGCACGCCTCCTGCTGCGGCCGCCATGCCGACATGCAGACCGGAGATCGCCATCAGGTGAGCCGTTCCGGTCGCGCGAAGAATTTCCCACTGAGTCTCATCGATGAGCCTGCGGTCGCCGACGGCAAGGCCGTTGATCAGTCCGTGCCAACGCGGATCCGCAGCGTGTTTTATCAACGACGTTGCCATTGCGGAGCGAAATCGCAGCCAGCGCCCGGGCCAGCTGCCATCGAGCGAGAGTTTGCGATTGTCCGCCTGGTTGTCAACATAGGCGGTGGCTCCGATATTTTGCCGGAACAGCCAGCCTTCGTAGTCGAATGTCCCCGGGTTGACCCCGCCGCGCGGTGCGCGGAGGCGCAGATTTAAACGCCAGATTTCACCTGCGGCCGGCTCCTGCTCGTTGCGGTACCAGGAAACCAATAATTCGGAGGGCAGTCTTGGTCCGTCTCGAGCCAGAATCGGCCGAAACCGGAAACGTTGCGCGCCGGGTAACGCCCGCGGCAGGCTGGCTATCGCACCGGTGACTTCTACGACGTCGCCATCCAGTTTGCGATCCAGGCGATTATCGAGCCGTTGACTGACGGTCAATGAGGCCACGCACAGCCCAATGGCTATGCATAGACACTCTTTTCGTTCAAAAATGAAACCGGCGACAATCAGTGCGCTGAGAATGACGGGTATGATGGCCGGCGGCCACAAAACCAGTGAGCCCAGCAAACAGCCGAGCAAATAAGATACCGCTACGCGCAACACTGTCCAGAAAGTCCCGGAACGGAGATAATCCCTAACGGCTTAATCTAGACGGGCATTTTTTTCCAAGCATGGGGCGTTTCTGTTATGCCACGCCAGTTTTTCAAGAGAATTTCGCCAAAGTACCAGGAAATCCGCGAAGCCTGGTACCTGAGACCATTCAGGGCCTTGATACACGATCCGTCTCTGTGGGCGACTCACAGGAAAGCCGTGGTGCCCGCCGTTGCGCTGGGGGTATTCATCGCGTTTATCCCCCTGCCGATACATCCGCTGCTGGCGGCCTTCGCCGCCATTTTCATGCGCGTCAATCTTCCTGTCACGCTTATTTCAGTTTGGATCAACAATCCGCTGACGATCGCGCCGATCTATTTTTCCGGCTACGCGCTGGGTTCACTCATTCTCGGGCAGACCCTGTTTGAAGTAGCGGATCTGCAAACCCTGATAGAGGAAGCGATTCTTCCATTGACGGTCGGCCTGCTTTGCCTGGGCACACTCGTTGCCGCGCTGAGCTACCTGGGTCTTAACTTGTTCTGGCGCTGGTCTGTCAGACTGCGGATGAAGAAAAGAAGCAAGTCACGGTGATCGCCGCGTTACGCATAAGTCGACTGTCACTCTCCACCGCCCCTACTCTACTGCCCCTGCAAACAGTTTCCCGTCCTTGAGTGTCATGATGCGGCTCATTCGGCGGGCGATATTCAGGTCATGCGTAACCACGATCAGGCTGGTTGCCATTTCCTCGTTTAACTCGAGCAGCAGCGAAAAGACCCGGTCGCCGGTTCGACCGTCAAGATTTCCAGTCGGCTCATCCGCCAGCAACATTTTGGGCCGGGTAACCAGGGCCCTGGCCACCGCGGCGCGCTGACGTTCACCCCCGGACAAGGCGCCCGGCCGATGATCCAGCCTTTCGCCCAACCCGACGCGCTGCAAAATACGGGTTGCTTCGCTGCGCGCTTTCCGCACCGTCTCTCGTCTGATCAGCAAAGGCATCGCGACGTTTTCCAGTGCGCTGAACTCGGGCAGTAAATGATGAAACTGGTAAACAAATCCAACAGCCGTGTTACGCAACTCGCCTTTTTCCGCATCGTTCAGATCGGTCATGTTGCGTCCGGTTATTCGGACCTCACCCGAGGTGGGCAGGTCAAGACCGCCCAGCAATTGCAGCAATGTGGTCTTGCCGCTGCCCGATACGCCGATTATGGCTACCGTTTCGCCAGCTTCCACGCGGAAATTAACGCCGCGCAAAACCTTTAGCGTTTTGTCGCCCTGCCGGAAATACTTGCTCAGTTCCTGACACCACAGGACCGGCGTGTTTTCCTTCGATGCTGGCGCAGCGTTACTCATATCGCAAAACCTCGGCTGGCTGTATCCTGGCTGCTTTCCAGGCCGGGTAAAGAGTGGAAAAAAATGACAGGCCCAGCGCGGTACCGCAAATCTTCAGCAAGTCCGGAATCCGAACTCGCGCCGGCAGATCACTAATGTAATACACATCGGCAGCCAGTAAATCCGTATCCAGGACGGCCTCGACTCCCTGGATCAGTGATTCGAGATTAGTCGCAACCAAAATACCGAGAATGAGTCCGCCCAGCGTTCCGAGTACCCCGATCAGGGTGCCTTGCACCATAAAGATTTTCATCACGCTGCGCGACCGCGCGCCCATCGTCCGCAATATCGAAATATCAGCCTGCTTGTCTCTGACAACCATCACCAGGGTAGATACGATATTGAAAGCGGCCACCGCCATGACCAGGAGCAGTATGGCGAACATCATCGACTTGGTAATCTGAATCGAACGAAAAAAATTGGCGTGGCTGCGTGTCCAGTCGAAGATATACATTGCGCCATCAAGCTTTGCTCCGACTTCCCGGACAACTTCCGGCGCAATCAGTGGATCAACGATGTTCAAGCGTATTCCGCTGACCTGGTCGCCCAGCTGGTACAATCGTGCGGCGTCACTCATGTGAACAAACGCCTGATTGCGGTCGTATTCATACATGCCGGCGGAAAAAATCCCGCTGACTTTGAAACGCCTCATTCTTGGCATCACGCCGGCGGGTGTAACATTGCCGCGCGATATCACCATGATCACCTTGTCGCCGACAGCCAGATCGAGAAACTCTGCCAGATCTTTACCCATAATCATGTTGTAGGCACCTGGCGCCAGATCAGCAAGACTGCCCTGCTGTACAAAATCCTCGACGCTGGAAACGGACCGTTCCCATTGCGGTAATATCCCACGAACCAGCGCGCCGCTGACCTGCTCAGCGGCAACCAACATCGCTTCGCCCTCCACAAAAGGGGCTGCGGACTTGATTCTCGGGTCGTCCGTGACCCTCGCTATCGCGTTTTCCCAGTCACCCAGCCCGCCGTCACCACCGGTCACCGTCGCGTGGGAGGTCATGGACAGAATTCGATTGCGTAATTCTTCCTCAAACCCGTTCATTACCGACAGGACGACGATCAACACGGCGACACCCAGGCCGATCCCGAGCATGGAGATCAACGAGATAAAGGACAGGAACCGGTTGCCGCCGTGCGCGCGGATGTAGCGCATGCCGATAAAATTCTCGAACCGCTCAGTCATAACGCAGCGCTTCCGCGGGTTCGACCCTGGCGGCCCGGCGCGACGGAAAAACCGTCGCCAGCGCCGACAATACGAAAGCGGCCAGCGCTATCATTAGCACATCGCTGCGATGCAGCTCCGACGGCAATTGGGTAATGTAATAAACATCCGCAGGCATGACCTGGAAACGAAACAGGGTCTCGAGTCTCGGTACGATCGTACCGACATTCAAGGCGAGGTAAATTCCCAGCGCGATACCGGCCATGGTTCCGATCCAGCCGATGATGACACCCTGAATCATGAAGATTCTGACCACCGAATGCGGTGCCATGCCCAGCGTCCTGAGAATAGCGATTTCCGATCGTTTGTCGATTACGACCATCATCAGCGTCGCGACAATATTAAAAACGGCAACGGCAACGACGAGCAGCAAAATAATACTCATCATCGTTTTTTCGATTCGGATCGCACGAAAATAACTGGCATTTTCAATGCTCCAGTCGCTGTAACGATACGTTTCACCAGGTTTTTCTTTGCCCAACCTGCCGGCCAGCGCCTTGATCGCCGACGGCGCGATGAAGACATCGTCGAACTGAATGCGTACGCCGCTGACCGCATCATCCAGGCCCGCCAGCGAAGCGCCATCCCGCAGACTGATCAGCGCCAGTGTGCCGTCGTGTTCCTGCAGACCGACCTCGAAAATGCCGCTGACCATAAAACGACTCATGCGGGGGCTCAACCCGGCTACCGAGCCGCCCGTCTGGGGGACCAGCAGCGTTACCCGATCGCCGGCGCTAACACCCAGACGCAGAGCCAAAAGGCGGCCAAGAACCATGTTGTTATCGTCGCCGGCAAGGCTACCCAGGTCGCCGTCGATCATGTATTTACCAACCTGACTCACGGCCTGTTCAAGAAGCGGGTCAATACCGCGAACCTCGACGCCACTCATTCTTGACCCATTCGCCAGCATGCCCTGCAACTTTACAAATGGAGCGACGCCAATGACCCGAGGTTGCTCTCCGGCGATGCGGGTTATCTCCCGCCAATCACGGAGCCCGCCGCGGGGAGCCTCAACAGTGCCGTGTGACGTCATCGATAAGAGTCGGCTACGCAATTCATTTTCGAAACCGTTCATGACAGACAGAACGACGATCAACGCAGCAACGCCCAAAGCCACACCGATCACCGATGCGAGCGTTATAAAAGAGACGAACCTGTTCTGACGCTTGGTTCGCAGATAACGCAGACCGATAAAGATTTCCAAAGGGCGGAACATGGGCCGCGATTAAATCACAATTGGGGCGCCTCTGAATAACTATTGGCAGTCATGCCGGCGAACCAGGCGTTCCTTGACCCGGACAGTTTGCGGCAGACCGCTGGCCCGACACCTGCTCCAGTATTGGCGAATTCATGATATTCCGGCGGAAACTGATGATATTCAACGCATTTTGTTTCTTTTGCCACGATGATATATTCGCCGGCATGGATTCGAGGAGAGCCCCATGAACAGACGGATTATTGTTCCTGCATTATTGCTGGCCATATTCATAGCTGGCCCCGCAATGGCCGACGCCGTCTTTATTGATGAGCCGATCACCCAGATCACAGAAATCGGCCCGAGCGGTGGCTTGAGTATGGAGCAGGTTGAAGCCCGCTATGGAGAACCGGAACGACGTTTGGAGCCGGTCGGCAATCCACCCATCACCCGCTGGGAGTATTCAGATTTCATCGTTTATTTTGAATACCGGCTCGTTATTCATTCGGTCGGGAAAAAATCTGCCTGATATCCCACCGTGCACCAGACCTGCTGGCCTGACAGTGTGCCTCACAATATTCCCCCTGGGAGCGGTGCCTTGACTGAGAGCGTACGCGGCCATCTCCCGGCCGAATGGGAACTTCAATCGGCCATTATGCTGACCTGGCCGCGCGGCGATGGTGATTTCGCCCGCAACGCCGACCGACTGGCCGCTGCCGAGACCTGCCTTGCGCAGGTCGCCGCGATGACCAGCTGGCATCAACGCGTGCTCCTGGTGACTGAGAACGACGCCATGAATATGCGCGTCGGCACTTTAATTGCCAGCCACGGTGGTTTTACCGGCAATCTCGAGTTCGCCGAGTCGCCGGCCGATGATATCTGGGCACGGGATCACGGGCCGGTTACGCTGGCTGGCAATGGCCCGCCGGTCATGCTTGATTTTTTATTCGATGGCTGGGGCGGGCGTTACCCGGCCGGCCGCGACAACGCGATCAATGCCAATATTCATGCCCTGGGCGCGTTCGGCAATTCGTCGATGCTGAGCATGGATCGCGTCCTGGAAGGAGGCGCTATCGATACCGACGGCGCGGGTACGCTGATGACCACCCGGCGCTGGCTCGATCGCCAGCAAGCGACGCCTGGAAACAAATCTATAAAATACATTAATTTCTTAGCTGATCTATTTGATATTAATAATATTATTATATTGCAGAATGGAGAAATAGTGGGTGACCAGACCGATGGTCATGTCGACATGCTGGCCCGTTTTACTGGCCCCGGCGCCATCGTCTATCAGTCGTGCGAGCAGCCAGACGATCCGCATTGTCCCGCGCTGACCGCACTGGGCCAGGAACTGAAAAATCAATGCCGGCCGGATGGCCTGCCTTACAATGTGTATGCCCTGCCATTTCCCGGTACGATCACGAACGCGACAAGCGAGCGCCTACCGGTTAGCTATGCGAATTTCCTGATCACGAACCGGTTTGTATTCGTTCCCGGATATCAGTCTGAGGCGGACGAAGCGGCACGCGAAATCATCACCGGTCTTTTCCCGAATCGGCGGGCAATCACGATCGATTGCCGCGTATTGAGCGCCGAAGGCGGAGGACTCCACTGCGCGACGATGCAACTGCCCGATGGCATCATGAGTAAAGTGGAGACCAATTGATGGGTACCGGTCAAATGCTCCGCGCCGGATTCGTGCAACATGCGTGTAGCGAGGACCGGAACGAGAATCTGCGTCGCAGTCTCGATGGGCTGCAAACCGCCGCAGCCGACGGTGCGCAACTGGTCTTGCTGCAGGAACTGCATGCGACTGCCTATTTCTGCCAGACCGAAAATGACGCCGCATTTGGACTCGCCGAAGAGGTGCCTGGTGCGACGACTGCGGTCCTGGCCGAAGCGGCACGAGAGTTGAATATCGTCATCGTCGGATCGGTGTTTGAGCGGCGTGCGGCGGGTCTTTATCACAACACGGCTGTTGTTCTGAATCCTGACGGGGAAGTCGCCGGTATCTATCGAAAAACTCACATCCCGGACGATCCGGGCTATGCGGAAAAATTCTATTTCACGCCAGGCGACCTCGGTATCCACGCCATCGATACGGCCGTTGGCCGGCTCGGTGTACTGGTGTGCTGGGATCAGTGGTATCCAGAGGCAGCCAGGATGATGGCGCTCGACGGCGCGCAATTATTGCTTTACCCGACCGCGATCGGCTGGGATTCGGCCGACGACGATGCAGAACAAAAACGTCAGCTCGAGGCCTGGACCACGGTTCAGCGAGGGCACGCGATTGCCAATCAATTGCCGGTTCTGTGTTGTAACCGTACCGGTCGCGAGCAGGCGGCCGACGGGTCCGGATCGGCGATAAATTTCTGGGGATCAAGTTTCGCCTGTGGTCCGCAGGGAGAAATGCTGGCGCAGGCCGCCAGCGACTCCACCGCTGTCCTGGTAACTGATCTCGATCTGGGGCGCCGCGATGATTTGCGAAGAATCTGGCCGTTTTTTCGTGACCGGCGAATCGATCTCTATCCCGACCTCGCCCGGCCATTTCGCGACAAAGATTAGCCACCGCGGCATTTGCCGCCTTGCGCTGTGTCATAATTCTCCGCTCTTTTTGCCAGCATTAGTTTGGAACGCATCGTTGTGAGCGAAACACCGCCATACCGCGATATTTTTTCGCCGGCGCTCCCTTCCAGCGACAAAAAACATGTCCGCTGGGGGCGTTTGTATGGCTCGGCACCGGCGCTTGCCATCAGCATGGCGGCAAAGCACTATCGAAAACCGGTGCTGGTGGTCTGCACTGGCGCCGCCGATGCCGCCAGACTTTGTGACGAACTGCGTTTTTTCGCTTCGCCTGATTTGCCGGTCAGGCAGTTTCCGGACTGGGAAACTCTGCCATACGACATTTTTTCACCCCATCAGGACATCGTCTCCGATCGTCTGGCCACCCTCCACCAGATGCCTCAGATTCAACGCGGTATTATTGTGGTGCCCATTGCCACCCTGATTCAGCGCTTACCCACGCCCGAGTGGGTGCGCGGCCGGTCATTGATGCTGCAAAAGGGCCAGCGCCTGGATCTCGAGAAATTTCAATCGGACCTCTCTGCAGCCGGATATCGCCGCGTGCCCCAGGTCCTCGAGCATGGCGAGTACGCGATTCGCGGGTCGCTGATCGATCTTTTTCCGATGGGTGGCAGCGAGCCGTTGCGGATCGATCTGCTCGACGACGAGATCGATACATTACGTTGTTTCGATCCGGAAACGCAGCGCTCAGGGCGGGTTCTCGATCGCTTACGGCTGTTGCCGGCACGCGAATACCCGCTTGATGAAAACGGAATTCGCCATTTTCGCCGTCGCTTTCGCGAGCGCTTCGAAGGTGACCCCAGCCAAAGCCCGATCTACCAGGAAGTTTCGCAAGGCAATGCCCCGGGTGGCGCCGAATATTATCTGCCCTTGTTTCACGAGAACATGAGTTCGCTGCTCAATTATCTGCCTGCGAATACGCTCGCTATCGTACCGGCGGATCTGGATGCGCTTCTGGATAATGCCTGGTCCGAAGTCAACGAGCGATTCGAGCAGCGGCGCTATGACCGGGAAAGACCGTTACTGAAGCCGGTGGAAATCTGCTGTGAGCCGGAGGAACTGAATTCATCGCTACGGGACATGCCGCGGGTTGACTGGCAAATATTCGAATGGCCCGATCAGAGAGAAGGCGTACATCATTACGCAAGTAGTCAGCCTGCCCCCCTGACGCTCGATCCGCGATCTGCAGAACCAGCCGCAGCGCTAAAAAAATATCTGCAAGACTTCGATGGCCGCATCCTGTTTGCGGCCGAATCATCCGGTCGCCGGGAAACTCTCCGGGAGCTGTTGGCCGGTCACCAGATTAACCTGCCGACCTGCGGGAACTGGCAGGAGTTTGCTGACTCGGATGCGAAACTTGCGGTCACGATCGCACCCGTCCAGCGAGGACTGCAACTGGATATGCCGCGAATCGCGCTGATCGCTGAAGACCAGCTTTTTGGTGAACGGGCAAATCAGACACGACGAAGGAGGCGCGCGGCTCGCGAACCGGAACAAATTATTCGTGACCTGACAGATCTCAGGGAGGGATCTCCGGTCGTCCATGAGGCATATGGTGTTGGCCGCTATCTCGGGCTGGTCACGCGCGATGTCGATCAGACGAAGATGGAAATGCTGATGCTCGAGTATGCCGGCGGCGACAAGTTGTATGTTCCGGTACATGCGCTGCAGCTGATCAGCCGCTACACCGGCGGCTCACCGGACACCGCCCCGCTACACCGCCTGGGCAGTGATCAATGGCAAAAGATACGCAAGAAAGCCCGGCGACGGATTCGCGATGTCGCCGCGGAACTCCTCGAGCTTTATGCCAAACGGGAATCGCGCAGCGGTCATCGCTGCCAGTATGACGAAAGAGACTATCGCGCATTTTCTGCCGGGTTTCCTTTTGAGGAGACAGCTGATCAAGAGCAAGCCATCGTGTCGGTTCTTGACGATTTGCGGGATGGCAAGCCGATGGATCGTGTGGTCTGCGGTGACGTTGGCTTCGGCAAGACCGAGGTTGCGTTGCGTGCCACGTTTGCCGCTGTCAGCGCTGGTCGTCAGGTCGTGATTCTGGTACCGACCACCTTGTTGGCTCAACAGCACTATCAGACTTTTTGCGACCGGTTCGCCGATTGGCCCATCAATGTCGAAGTGCTGTCACGTTTCCGCCGTGGCGCGCACGCCAAAGAGATCGTCAAGGGGCTGACAGAAGGTCGAATCGATGTCGTAATTGGCACGCATCGTTTGCTGCAGCCTGATATCGCATTCAACCATCTCGGCCTCGTAATCATCGATGAAGAGCACCGCTTTGGCGTGCGCCACAAAGAGCGCTTGAAATCGTTGCGTGCGGAGGTCGACGTACTGACACTGACTGCGACGCCGATACCCCGTACTTTGAATATGGCGCTGGGTGCGCTGCGTGAAATGTCGCTGATCGCGACGCCGCCTGCCGGGAGACACGCGATCAAGACTTTCGTCAGTCAATGGAACGATAGTCTGATCAAAGAGGCCTGCGTGCGAGAGATTCGCCGCGGTGGTCAGGTGTTTTTTGTTCACAACGAAATCAGGACCATCGACAACATGGCCGCACGGCTGGCCAAACTGATGCCCGATGTGAGCATCCGAATTGGGCATGGCCGGATGCGCGAGACCCAACTCGAACAGGTTATGCTCGACTTTTACCATCAGCGATTCAATATCCTTTTGTGTACGACGATAATTGAAAGCGGCATTGACCTGCCATCGGCAAATACTATTGTTATCAACCGCGCAGACAAATTCGGGCTGGCCCAGTTGCACCAGTTGCGAGGCCGGGTCGGGCGCTCTCACCACAGGGCTTATGCCTACCTCCTCGCGCCACCACCTTCTGCGATGACTGGCGATGCCGCGAAAAGACTGGAAGCCATCGAGTCACTGGAAGACCTCGGCGCGGGCTTTACATTGGCCACTCACGATCTTGAGATCCGCGGGGCCGGTGAATTGCTTGGCGAAGAGCAAAGCGGCCAGATCCATCAACTGGGTTTTTCGCTGTATATGGATATGCTAAAGAAAGCCGTTGATTCGTTGCGTAGCGGCGACACGGTTGCCATGAGTGACGAAGATATCAGGCGCAGTGAAGCTGAATTACGCGTGGCCGCCCTGATTCCTGACGATTATCTTCCCGATGTGCACCTGCGGCTGATCCTTTATAAACGGATAGCCAACGCGGCCGGCGCTGAGGAACTGCGTGAATTGCAAGTCGAAATGATCGATCGGTTTGGACTACTACCGGAGCAAGTCAAGTCACTGTTTCGCCTGACCAGGATAAAACACCAGGCGGCGAAACTGGGTATTCGCCGGGTCGAGGCCAGTGCAAAATCCGGCAGCCTTTGGTTTTACAGCAAAACGCCGCTAGAGCCTCTGACACTGATAGACCTGATTCAGAAATCACCTGCTCAATATCGCCTGGATGGGCAGGATCGGCTGAAATTCACCGCCGAGATGCTCGATGACGAGACGCGGTTTCGCGTGGTTGAATCCCTGCTGTCGGAACTGATTGATTCGATTTAGAGACATACGGCGGGAAACGTTTTCCTGCATCCCGCCGACGAACCTCGGTTCGGCTATCGGTTCACGGCCAATTTGGGGATAATACCTGCCATGAATATCTCGCAGACCAAAAACACCGTTTTTACGCTTCTGTATGCAGCGGGCTTGATATTGTGCATGCCGCTGGTGACTGTCGGTCAGGAATTTGAGGAAATTGAGTTTCCGCCACGATTCCAGGTCGAACTGGTGATCTTTCGACAGCTATACCCCACACCCGGAAACGAGCAGTTCGAGCCGCCTTACGATCCGTTGTCGAGCAAATCGCTGAATGAACTGGATGCGCTTTTATCGCTGCTTGGCGATCAGGATGTTGACGAGTACGCGAGCCCGATTTCGGATTCAGGCAACAAACTGCGAGCTGAGGCCGGCGAAGTTCCCGGCAACGAGACAAACGCCGAAGACAGCGGCCTGTCGCCGGCGTTGACCCATGCAGAGGAAACAAATGCAGAAATAATCCCGCGCCAACAGCCGCAGATCGTCGTTGACGAAGAGCAGTGGCAAATGCGCGGGATTATCGACAGAATCGATAACTCGCGAGACTTTCAAATTCTATTGCACCAGGCCTGGCAACAGGATGGTGTTGCACTTGAAGCAAGCAAATCTTTTAATCTGCGATCGATCGAAAATGACGCGGGCGTATTGGATGGCACGGCAACACTTAGCATGAGCCGGTTTCTGCACCTGTTATTGGAAATCAATTGGCTGCCAAACGACAAAAAGCGGGGTACTCCATTATACGGAGGCCTGTTCGGCTTAATGAAAAACTCCACTCCGTATTCGATCAACGAAAGTCGGCTGATGCACAGGGGGGAGTTTCATTACTTTGACCATCCCTATTTTGGAGCGGTCGCGGTTGTCACCGCCGTAGAGGAACCGGAGCCGGACCAGGATTGAAACGCACACAACGCGACGAGCAGTAGTCAGCGTCTCGTGCGCCGGCGCCTACTTTTTTAACTGGCGGCATAGCACTCCCCGGCCGCCCCGGGCAAGCGCCTCGTCCAGCGCTTCACGAGCTTCCTCAATCGCCTCCAGCGGAAACGCCCCTTGGGTCGGTATCGCGCTGACAGCACCGATACTCACACTGACATAACGGTGTACCGACGAACGTGGATGATGAATACAGAGACTGCTGACCTGGCTGATAATTTTTTTCCCCAACTGCTCACACTGATCCGTATCCATATCGCGCGCTATCGTGACGAAAATTTCATTTTCGAAACGGGCGGCAAGATCGCTCGACCGCCTGGCGACCGCTTTTACCGCGCCGGCAATTTGACGCAGACAAGTATCTCCAGCCTGCTTGCCAAAAGTGTTGCTGTATTCACGAAACTCGTCGATTCGAATCAAGAAAAGCGCGAGGGAAGTTTTGTCGCGAATTGAGCTTCCCCACTCGCGGGTCAGTATTCGTTCGAAATAACGTCGATGGGGCAATCCGGTCAACCGGTCAGACGGAATCGCCACCTCAAGATCGGACTCGTCATTTACACCTTCCGTCTGCTCGGCTGAATGCAGGTCTCGAAGAAAAATCGCGACGTGGGAAACGCTATTGTCTCGCGCGGTGATCGCGCTCAGATGAAGATCAACATACACTCCACTGCCATCGAGTCTGACCCCGATGGCCCGCAGGTCAGCGGTGGCAACATTGTCTATGGAGCGATCGCATTCCCCCCTGATATCTGACTCGGGAAAAATCGGCACCAACATATCCAGCCCCGATTCGAACCATTTTTCAGCTGGAACGCCAGTGATTTGCACCAGTTCTTCGTTGACAAAAACCGCTGGCCAGCCGGGATCCGCGGTAGAAAAAACAATAACGCCCTGTGCACTGGCTTCGATGACGGATTTAAGCATATCGGCCGTCAACTTTTTCATCGGTATCTCCCCAAAAATTCCAGCCGACCATCGACTCAGCAATAATTTTCCAGTAAGCGGTAAATCTTTGCCAATCCTGCCTCGCGATGCACTGCGATCTCATCATGAATGCCACCGCTGCCCTTTCCCGCAGCCTGATTGACAATCATTGCACAAGCGGCGAGTCGAATACCCAGTTCCTTTGCTAGAGCGGCCTCCGGCATCCCGGTCATGCCGATGATATCGCAGCCATCCCGCTCGAGACGCCGGACCTCGGCCGTTGTTTCCAGGCGCGGCCCCTGGACCGCTCCGTAAACCCCGCCATCGACAACGTCGAGCCCCGCCTTCTTTGCCGCGTCAAGCAATTCCTGCCGTACCTCAGGCTCATACGGCGGCGAGAACTCGATATGATCCAGAGACGGGTCTGAGCCGTCAAAAATAGTGTGATCTCTGCCGCTGGTGTAATCAATCAAGTCAGATGGAATCACCAGCTGACCGCTGACGCAGGCATCACTGATTCCACCAACCGCGTAGATAGCGACAAGCTTTTCAATACCCGCATTTTTCAAGGCCCAAAGATTGGCCCGGTAGTTGATCAGGTGGGGAGGGATCGCTTGTTGTTCGCCATGGCGTGAAAGAAAAACAACCGCCTGGTCGAAAAGCCGGCCGTGGATCAAAAGCGCAGACGGCTTCCCGTATGGCGTCGTCTCGTTGCTGGTCCGGGATTGCTCGAAATTCCTCAAACCCGTCATCGCTGAACTACCAATGATCCCCAGCGCACTCAAATTCCGTCTCCTTGGTTTTTGTGTGACGGCGGATTTCTGTTTCTGGCGGCCCGTCACGCGTCCAGATTGAGCCCCGGCTGATGCTGCATATCGCTTATCACTTTGACTGCTGCAATCCACTCGTCGCTTTGCATCAGCTCCTCGCGGGTCATTCCGCCTGTTCCATGCAAGCGTGTCAGACGCAGCGCGCTAACCGGATTGTTGTATGCGCTCAGTTCATCGATAACCTGCATCACCCCGTCGCGATCATTGCATATCAGGGTCATGTCCGCACCGGCGTCCAGCGCGGTTCTTACACGTTCGGCCAGATTTCCGACACCTGCGGCTCCTTGCATGCTCAGGTCATCAGAAAATATGACGCCCTGAAATTGTAATTTCCCCCTTAGCTCATCGGCAATCCAGAAGCGCGAGAATGAAGCTGGCGTCAGATCCAAATCCGTGTACACGATATGCGCGGTCATAATACCAGCCAGCCCCGCACCGATCAGTTTTTGAAACGGGGCGATGTCCGCAAGGATATCGCCGTATTCGCGGCGGTCCCTGGGCAGCGCAAGATGCGAATCCTCGCTGACGGCGCCATGACCGGGCCAGTGCTTACCCACCGACACCATTCCGGCGCGTTTCATTCCCTTGATATATTGACCGGCCAGTTCCGCAACCCGGGACGGCTCACGGTGAAACGAACGATCGCCGATAACTTCCGACAGGCCCCAGTCCAAATCAAGAACCGGAGCAAAGGAAAGATCTACACCACAAGTCCTGAGCTCCGCTGCCATCAGCCAGCCGCAGGCGGCGGCCAGATTTTTGCTCTCCTGCAGGTCCATGTCCGAACGGCGGCCCAGCAGATGCATCGCGGGAAGACCAGTAAAATGCTCACGAAAACGTTGCACACGGCCTCCTTCCTGATCAACGGCAATGAGTAGTGGCGGGCTCCGCAAATCGTGAATATCGCTGGTGAGCGCAGATAACTGATCCGGGTGACGGTAATTTCTTGTGAACAGAATGACGCCGCCTATCAGCGGGTGCAGCAGCAGCTTCCGGTCGCCGGGCGATAAAATCGTGCCTTCGATGTCAATCATCAGTGGTCCGAGCGTCATTTTCTCTGCCCCGGATTCCATTGACTGAATGGGTGGCTGACCAATCTCATATTGTAATAACGCAATTCCTCGGTAACTTCCCGGCCAATCCAGTCCGCAAATTCAATCGGCTGATCCGGGTCACCCAGTTCGACCTCGGCGACGATCAGCCCCTCGTTGGCACCATGAAACTCATCGATCTCCCACAGCAGTTTCTCAGCGGGACCCGATGGCGCGTTTTTTCTATCAGGGGAGCAAGACATAATCGATCGAGTATTTCGTTCCCATCCTGTTCCGGAATCGAGTACTCGAACTCCAGCCGCTGTCGCCCGACCGTTGCACTTTTGAGATTAATCGTCGCGTTGTTTTCATCGAGTCGGACGCGGACGGAATTATTGTCGTTCAGTGCCAGATATTCCTGGCGAATACACGCTGATTCTGACACCTGGCTACGCCAGTCATCATGGCGCAACAAAAACTTTCTTTCGATCTCCACAGCCATGAGCGATTTCCGATTCCTCCGACTCAGTCGCGCTTTTCAAACAGGGCGATCGCCTCTGCGTGCCTGGTCTGAGGAAACATATCCATAATGCCCGTCGCCACAAAATCATAGCCCAGTTCCACCAGGCTTGCGCTGTCACGGGCCAGGGTAACCGGGTTGCATGAGACATAGACGATACGCCTGGCGCCCAGGCCGGGTAACAAACGAAGAGCCTCGTTCGCGCCGCTGCGCGGCGGGTCGAGCAGAACACAGGAGTAGCGATCATCTCTCCACTGATCGTTTTCCCCGGGTTGAAATAAATCGGCTTGCAAGAAGCGGGCGTTTTTTATGTTGTTCCTCTTCGCGTTTTCACGCGCCTGCCCAATCAGTTTTTCATCACCGTCCACACCTGTCACCCGACCGCAGTGGCGCGCAATCGCCAGACTAAAATTTCCCAGGCCACAGAAAAGATCCAGTAAGTGGTCCGAACGATCCAAAGCAAGCAAGTCGATGGCCAGCATGAGCATTTTCTCGTTCAACGCACCATTGACCTGAATAAAATCGATCGGCGAAAACTCCATCTCGAGTTCAAAAGTGGGAATCCGGTAATGCAGAGGCGGTGCATCATCGAGCAGCGGTTTTACGCTGTCGAGACCTTTTCGCTGAAGATAAAACCTGACGTCGTGCTGTTTGGAGAAGCGTCTCAGCGCCGCCAGATCATCTGCGCTCGGGTCATCAAGGACACGCAGCACCAGGGCCGTCACGTTGTCCGCCACGGCAACCTCGATCTGCGGCAAACGATTATTTATCGACAGGCCGTCAATTAATCGACACAACGGAGAAATCAGTTGGCCGACCCGCCCCGCGAGAATCTCGCATCCGTCCATATCGGCAACATACGACTTGAATACTTCACGAAACCCGACCAGCACACGCCCTTTCCCGTCGACTTTTTTCACGCCGAGTCGAGCGCGGCGGCGGTAGCCCCACTGTGGTCCGGTCAGTGGAGCCAGCCAGCGACCCGGCGCGAGACCCGGGTATCCACCCAGCAATTCCTGGTACCACGCCTGTTTCAGGCGCACCTGATGGCCGGCATCGATATGTTGCATCGAACAGCCGCCGCAGTTGCCAAAATGCGGACAACGCGGGTCGACCCGGTGAGCGGAGCTCTCGAGCAATTCAACCAGTTCCGCCTCGTCATAACCGCGACGACGACGGCGGCGCCTGAAAACAATCTGCTCGCCTTCGAGGACGTGATGAATCCTGGCCTGGCGGCCGGGAATATTCACCTCGCCAAGGCCTTTATTATTCAGTCGCGCAACGATGGCGGTCTGCGGTGGACGTGACGCCAGGCCACGACTCATGGGCTCACGCCAGCCTTTTCCCAGGCATCCAGAAATTCCTGTAAATGAGCCTCGCCACCGGCTGCAAGCTCCGTCTTGAGCAAATCCTGCTCTTTGGCGAGTTGTGTCGCATCGATCCGGCCGCGGATTAATTCGAACTGCAGATAAATCAGATAGGTATTGAGTACGTCGGTTTCGCAGTAATGACGAATCTTTGCGATCTCTCCATCGAGAAAACACGGCCAGACCTTGTCTCCAGTCATCCCGAGTTTGCCGGGGAAGCCCAGCATCAGCGCCATATCCTGCAGCGGTGCACGGCCACGAACCTGGTAACCGCTGATGACGTCCATCAGATCCGTATGCCGCGAATGGAACCGGCTTTGGTAATTATTCCAGCGAAAACTCTGATCGTCATCGCCGGTTTCCCAGTATCTGGGGGCGACGATACCGTGCACCAGACTCCTGTAGTGAAGCACAGGCAGATCAAAACCACCGCCATTCCACGAAACGATGGTCGGTGTGTAGCGATCGATGCCATCGAAAAAGCGGCTGATGATTTCCTTTTCATTTGCATCCTGCTCCCCCAGACTCCAGACCCGGAATCCAGCCTGGTTTCGCAGCACGACCGATATAGCGACCACCCGGTGCTGGTGCAACGACAGAAACTCGTGTCCGGACTTTTCCACTTGCTGGTGAAACATGGCCTGCGCCACGTCGGCGTCCGACAACCCGGCGAGATCGAACAAGCGGCGACCCAGCTCGACATCCGGTACCGTTTCGATATCGAAAACCAGGCAGTTAAGCATCGTTTGCTCCGGAACATGAAAGAGGCGGGTCTTTCATCAGGACGGCCATTGCCAGCACCATGCCATCCTCATCGGTCAGCGATACGAACCCTTTACCGATGCCCAGCCGCCGGCACACGGCGAGCCCGCGATCCGAATAAATAATCTCGGGCTTGCCGTGCGAGTCCTGAACAATTCCAATATCGCGAATCCACACACCATTGGCAAAACCAGTCCCCATCGCCTTGACCACCGCTTCCTTGCCGGCAAAGCGCATAGCGAGAAAACGGATCTTCTGCTCGACCTTCCGATACTGCAGTTTTTCCTGCGGCAACAATAAATGTTCGACAAACCGGTCACCAAACCGTTGATACACTGCCGCAACTCGCTCCGCCTTTAACAGGTCGGTACCGATTCCAAATATCATCCGTGGCGAGCTTCCATCAATAGATGTTTCATTTCCGACACCGCCGTTCCGAGACCGTCGAAGACGGCACGGGCGATGATCGAATGGCCGATATTCAGCTCAGCCATTTCGGCAATGGCCGCGACCGGGGCCACATTGTGGTAATGCAGCCCGTGTCCCGCGTGCACCGCAAGATTCAGCTCGCTCGCCTGAGTTGCGGATTTCGTCAGGCGCTGCAATTCGGTTTTCTGATCTTGTTCCGCTGCGTCCGCGTAAGTTCCTGTATGTAACTCAATTACGTCGGCTCCGATTTCGACCGCCGCTTCGATCTGCTTTGGATCCGGGTCGATAAACAAGGACACCCGAATGCCACAGTCATGCAGACGCGAACACGCATCTTTAATGATGTCGATTTGCGAAGCGACATCGAGACCACCCTCCGTCGTTAACTCTTCACGACGCTCGGGGACCAGGCAGCAGTCAGCGGGCCTGATCTGTTCGGCTATGCGCAGCATCTCGGCAGTCGCCGCCATTTCCAGATTCATTCGGGTTTGCAATACGCCTTTCAGATTGTCCAGGTCCTCGTCCTGAATATGCCGCCTGTCCTCTCTCAGGTGCAGTGTGATGCTGTCCGCACCGGCCTGCTCCGCCATTAAGGCCGCATAAACGGGGTCCGGATAACGGGTACCACGCGCCTGGCGGAGTGTCGCCACATGGTCGATATTGACGCCCAAAAGAATCCCGCGGCGCTTGTTTTTCCTGGCCCTCACCATGAACGCATAGAATACATGATCTGTCTTGAGTGCAGCGGTTTATCCCCGAGGTAATGGTCCAGCGTCTGACGGAGGAGCCGCCGCGCGTCAATCAGGCAGTCTTCGTCGGCCAATTCCTCGCTGGCCAGCGCTAACAGGGAACGGCCTCTGTAGCTCCCCTGATCGTCATCGACGGTCAGAACCGGGCCGCGTTCAACCTGATAAAAATAACTGGATTCCGCCCTGATATTCTTCCCGTCTTCGGTGCTCAGATTCAGTCCGTAGCCCAAATACTCGAGCAACCGTTTTTCAAATATTCTTAACGGTCGCGATGGCTCTTCGCCGTTGCTCAGACTGTCCAGAGTCGATTGATATATTGCGAAAAGTTCAGGATGAGGGTCGTGTCTTTGCGTCAGACGCAGCAGCAACTCGTTCATATAGTAAGCGCAGAAAAGAACCGCGCCCTGCAGCTTATATGCCTCGCCGGACGGCTCTACCGCGTTGAGCGTTTTCATATCGCCGCGGCCCGACCATGACACAAGCAAAGGCCTGAAAGGCTGCAAAAGAGCCGCCTGAGAACCTTTCCGTGAACGTACGCCCCTGCCAACCAGTGCGACCCGGCCATACTCGGCCGTCAACAGATCGACGATACGACTGGTATCCCGATACGGTCTCTGATGAAGTACAAACGCGGCATTGAGTTGGCCGCGCCGTTCACCTTTCACGACTATTCATACCCCATGTTCTTGAGCGTCATCTCGTTGTCCGCCCATTTTTTCTTGACCTTGACCCACAGCTCCAGATGCACCGGCGATCCGAGCAGGCGCTTCAGGTCCTTACGTGCGGCCTCACCTATTTTCTTCAGCATATTGCCTTTGGCGCCGATGACAATTTTTTTCTGACCCGCCCGTGCTACCCATATCAATGCGGAAATAACATAGCCTTTCCCGCCCGGCTCGAATCGCTCCAGTTGCACCGTCGTCCCATAGGGCACCTCTTCCTGCAACATCAGCATCAGTTTCTCGCGAATAATTTCCGCAACCTGGAAATCGCGAGTGCGATCCGTTTTTTGATCGCTCCCGAACATGGCCGGCGACGCAGGAAGTCGGGACCGAATTTCCGTCAATAGAATATCGAGGTTGATATCTTTCCTCGCCGACAGTGGGACAACGGCTTCAAATTGTGCTTTTTCGCTAACCGATGAAATAAACGGCAACAGTTTGCTTTTGTCTTTCAGTCGATCGATTTTGTTAATCACGAGAATCACTTTTGCGCTGCGCCTGGTTATCGCGTCGAGCGCTCGTTGATCCGGTTCTGTCCATCTCATCGCCTCAATCATAAACAGCACCAGATCTGCGTCGTCCACGCTGCTTATCGCTGCCCGGTTCATCAATTTATTCAGGTGACTTCGGTCACTGCGGTGCAGACCCGGCGTATCGACCAGAACGATCTGCGCGTCGGAAAAATTGACGACGCCAAGTATCCGGTGGCGCGTCGTCTGCGCTTTTGGCGTTACAATGCTGACTTTTTGACCGACCAGTTTATTGACCAAAGTCGATTTCCCGACATTGGGGCGGCCGAGCAGAGCGACAAAACCGCAGCGAAACTCCTTAGTCATTTTCCAGCTTGTTCAAAATATCTTCTGCGGCACCTTGTTCCGCCCGCCGCCGGCTACTTCCCGTACCCTCGCCTGTCAGCTTCAACGCCTCCACCCGGGCCGTGACTTTAAAGGTCTGATTGTGCGCCTCCCCAAGCTTCTCTACAATTTCATAGGCTGGAAGGTCATGGCCCGCAGACTGCAGGTATTCCTGCAGACGTGTTTTCGGATCCTTGAGTTCGACACCCGGAAGCTCCCGCATCCGCCGGTCAAATAACTGATCGATTATCTCTGTCGCCGGCTGCAGACCGCCATCGAGATAAATCGCACCAAGAAGAGCTTCGAAACTGTCGGCCAGGATCGAGTCGCGGCGATAGCCGCCAGACTTCAACTCACCGGAACCCAGTCTTATTTGATCGCCAAGCCCTATTTCCATGGCAACCAACGACAGGGATTCGCGACAGACTAATGCGGCGCGTCGTCTGGTCAATGCGCCTTCGCTGACCTCGGGAAATGCGTTGTACAGATTCTTCGCCACCAGGAATCCGAGTATGGCGTCGCCTAAAAACTCCAGTCGTTCATTGTTTTCGCTTCCGGCGCTGCGATGAGTCAGGGCCGCCTGAAACAAATCCTTATCGGAAAATTTGTACCGAAGTTTCCTGGCTAACCATTTCGTCGGCAAATTCGCCGTTTCTGTCACCGAACAATCTCAACCGACTTTTTAAAATCTACCATGAAATTGATATTCGCTATATACGGAGCTCTATGCTCGTACCTGACTCTCAAAATATATCCGCCAGTTCCACTTTTACTCAATCTTACGTCTTGCACTTGAATAATCGTAACCGCTTCGATGTCGAATCTTTTTTGTATAGATCGCCTTAATTGAGGAACTTCGACAGCCGTACCATCGAATTCCTTCTTCGTTCCCTCAAGGGCCGATACGACTTTCATATACTCGAGATACACCGGCGTAAGGCGAATACCTGCGTAGATCAGCAACCCGGCAAGTACTGCGA
>CAZMOM010000005.1:48770-51435 GCA_964568075.1 uncultured Gammaproteobacteria bacterium | reverse complement strand
ACTGCGATAATCAAAACCCCGAGAAATGTCATTCCCCTTTGTCTGTTCAGCATGACTCGCTCCTATTCCAACGATTACTCAATTTTCTCGCCAATTCGTTCCCACAACGGCCCGTCATCCGGGAAATTCCAATTCATCCAAATCCTAACCGCACGCCCAACCAAAAACGACTCTGGAATCGCGCCGACTCCCGGAAACCTGCTGTCACGGCTGTTGTCCCTGTTGTCGCCCATGACAAAATAATGCCCGTCAGGAACCTGCCATTGGCCTTCCTTGCCATATCTTTGCGGCAACAAAAGCAACTCATGCTCGCGATCGCCGATAGTTTCGATCGCCAGGTTGGCCCGGTAGCCAAAGTCGCGGTACGTACCGTGCGCACTGGAGGGTATCAGTTCGCCATTAATATACAGGCGGTCGGCACGATAGCCGATCCTGTCGCCCGGCAGGCCCACTACCCGCTTGATGTAGTTCGTGCCCGGATCTGAAGGCAATCTGAATACGACGACATCGCCGCGTGTCGGTGCGCTTATTTCAACGACTTTCCTGTTTAACACCGGGAGGCGTAACCCGTATGCGTACTTGTTCACAAAAATAAAATCGCCATCCAGCAATGTCGGCATCATCGAATCAGAGGGAATACGAAATGGTTCGAACAGAAATGACCTGACCAGCAGAACGATAAGAATGATTGGAAAGAATGAACGAGAGTATTCCACGACGACCGACTCTTGTGCCCCAGTGTCCGCGGTTCTTCGTTTCGGCCGCAATACCAATATGTCAAAAAGCCAGACCAGGCCCGTTATGACTGTGGCAATAAATAAAAGAAAAGCAAAATCAAACACCATATAGAAGGAACCTCTGTCCGAATTTCGGTTAAGTATTGGCTATTTTTTCTCCACCTGCAACACTGCAAGAAAAGCCTCTTGCGGAATCTCCACCGCACCTATTTGTTTCATTCGACGCTTACCCGCTTTTTGTTTTTCCAGCAATTTTCTTTTGCGGGTTATGTCGCCTCCATAACATTTTGCTGTCACGTTCTTTCGTAGCGCGCGTATTGATGCGCTTGCTATGATTTTATTTCCAATTGAAGCCTGAACGGAGAACTCAAACATTTGCCTCGGCAACAATTCGCGCATCCTGTCCACCACTTTCCGGCCTCTTCGGTAGGCCGCTTCGCGATGTACGATGACCGACAACGCGTCGACCCGTTCCTTATTGATCTGGAGATCCAGTTTGACCAATGGTGCTGCTGCAAATCGATCGAAATGATAGTCAAAAGACGCATAACCGCGGCTTACCGACTTCAGGCGATCGAAAAAGTCGAGCACGACTTCGGCCAGCGGCAGATCATAGACGAGCGACACCTGATTGCCCAGGTATTGCAGTCGTTTTTGAACGCCTCGTTTCTCGATACACAGTTTTATTACCGCTCCCACATGATCGGGAGGGACCAGAATCGTGGCTTCAATAATCGGCTCACGGACCTCACTGATGAGATTGCTCTCCGGCAGATTCGATGGATTGTCTATATGCAGGGTCTTGCCAGCGGTGGTCAGAACTTCGTAGATTACTGTCGGAGCGGTCGTAATCAAATTCAGGTCGTACTCACGTTCCAGCCTTTCCTGAATAATCTCCATGTGCAGCATGCCGAGGAAGCCACAGCGAAATCCAAATCCAAGCGCGCCGGAATTCTCAGGCTCATAACGCAAGGCGGCATCGTTGAGACTGAGTTTTTCTAATGCATCGCGAAAACTTTCATAATCTTCGGATGAAACCGGGAAAAGCCCCGCGAACACGCGTGGTTGTACCTGTTTAAACCCTTTCAGCGGTTTGGCACAGGGGGTTTTCTCAAGAGTCAGTGTGTCGCCAACGGGCGCACCGTGTACTTCCTTGATCCCGGCAATTACATAGCCGACTTCCCCGGGCCCCAATGACTCAGCGTCGGACATCTTTGGCGTAAACCGGCCGATGCGATCCAATTGGTGGGATCTGCCGGTGGACATGACCTTGAATTTGTCTTTTTTTCGTAATACGCCATTCATGATCCTGACCAATGAAACCACGCCCACGTAATTATCGAACCAGGAATCGATAATCAGTGCCTGCAGCGGCGCATCGGGGTCTCCGTCCGGCGGTGGCACTTTAACCAACAATCGCTCCAGAACCTCGTGAATTCCCTCGCCTGTCTTGGCGCTGATTTTCAAGGCATCGCTAGCCTCGATACCGATGATCTCCTCAATTTCCCGGATAACACGCTCCGGTTCGGCGGATGGCAAATCCATTTTGTTGAGTACGGGCATGACTTCAAGCCCCTGCTCGATCGCGGTATTACAATTCGCAACGCTTTGCGCTTCAACGCCTTGCGCGGCATCAACGACCAGCAAAGCGCCTTCACATGCTGCCAGTGATCGCGAAACCTCATAGGAAAAATCGACATGCCCGGGTGTGTCGATGATATTTAGCAGGTAATCCTGGCCATCCTCGGCCCGATACTTCAAAGATACCGACTGTGCCTTGATCGTAATTCCACGCTCGCGCTCAAGGTCCATGGAGTCGAGAACCTGGTCGGCCATTTCACGATCGTCGAGGCCACCGCAAATCTGGATAAACCGATCTGCGAGGGTGGATTTACCGTGATCTATATGCGCGATGATAGAAAAGTTCC
>CAZMOM010000005.1:17761-48760 GCA_964568075.1 uncultured Gammaproteobacteria bacterium | reverse complement strand
AGTTCCGGATGCGCTCGCAATCCATGCTCAAGGACGCTCCAAATGCCAAAAAAGGCGACCGGCCCGGATTATAAACGCTGGCAACGGCCGACGCTCGATTAAAAGTGCAATCCGAATAACTTATTGGCGGTTGCGAAGGAATTCTTCGACGAGGTCGTACTCCAGACGTGCCTCACACAATACCTGGCCAGCCGACATCAGAACGGGTATTCGCGTTCCGTAAGTACGGACGAGTCGCGAATCGCCATCGATATCGATATCGATAACGTTGACCTTGGCCCGGTATTGCTTTAACAGCGGCTCCAGCGCGGCAAGCATTTCATCACAAAGATGGCAGGCCCTGCGGGTGTAAAGAACCAGTTTGCTGCTCATGGACGCGCTTCTGTCTCGACGATGACCGCCTGGAAACGCTCACTATGGGATATTCTGTCTCGAAAAAAATGCAACATGAAAAAGCTGCCGGCGAGCATCAAGCCGCCAAACAACAAAGCGAGCCCGTCTCCGCCCAGAAAATCACCAACGATGGCGCCGCTGAGCAAAGCCAGCAGGGGGAAAAGGTAAACGAGGCAGGCGGCGCTCAATAGCGCTGTCTCGGATATCTCCAGTTGCACCTGGTCACCGACCGTGACCCCTTGGCGTAACGGGACGCGTAACTGGAACAGCCGGTCGCCGAGCAATCGGCTTAGCATTCCACCACCACACCCTTTGCCTTCGGCGCAACGCTGACAATCGGTTCGGGATTTGCAGCTGATCCAGGCAAAAGAGTCCGCAACCCGGACTACGCACCCACGTTCCCTGATCATCTCTCTATGGCCGGGGAGCGGCCACGACTGAACTTGCTATATCGCGAACGGTGATCGGCGGCACTTCACCAACCGCGGTGACCAGGTGATCTTCGACCAACAGTGAATAAGCATTCGCCGCGCCCATTTTTGACCAGCCCGATCGGGGATTTTCGTCCGGACCCGGTTTTTCGACAAACACCGAAACTGAGGCCAGGCCATCGCTATAAACCATCTGGACGAGCCGCTGCTCCGCCTGTGGGCGGGTGTCCATGCGGTATACAGTCAAGGTGAATCCATCAGGCAAAATGGCAGCATGCCAACTTTGTTCGCCCTCGAAATTCTGATCCTCCAACTGTTTTTCTTCTATGGCGCGACGATATCCGGTCAAATCGTTTCCTGACATGACCGCCTCTTCCGGGATCTCCTCGGGAAACTCAATGCTGGCGAACCGCATTTGCTCGATGATTTTTCCCGAGTCATCGCGAACCTGTGAGATCAGCGGCAGACCGGTCTCGTCATCGAGCCAAAGTCTGTAGCCATAGCGAAAACGATCTTTCGGGCTGACATCGATCACCGTTACGCCTCTGTTGAGTACGCGTTTGCTGGCCTTCGTACTCAGATCGTAATGTTTCAACGCATCGGCGTTAAGCGCCGGAACTGCTCCCATCAACGGTTCGCGGCCGGACCTTTTTTCAATAAAGATGGAACGGGTGTCGGGAAAAATACAAACAACCTCATCGCCGGTCGTAATGATCTCACGGCCTTCTCCGTCCAATGAAACAATCCTTTCCGTGGCCTGCCCGTCCTCGACCCGGTGAATGACTTTCATCGGATCAATATCGCCATCGCGAAAACGAATAAATATACCCTGGTAATTCAGGGTATTCAGCGCATGATTCATTCTATCCAGCCACTGGACCTCATTATCAGCCGAGGCCGACAGTGGAGCCACGGCAAGCAACAACAATAATGTTTTTGCCCGCCAGTTTTTCATTGACTCACGATTTCCTCACTCGAATCCACCGTCTGTTCGTCATTGTTCGGATCACCCGATGCTTCTTCCCGGCCGATAATCTCATACAACACATTCCTGCGAACCGGTGCTGGCGAAAATTCACTGTGATTCATCAGGTAACCGGTCAGGCGTGTCGATACGCGTGTATTTTCCACCGGCTCCAGCGTATTGGGCGGCACTGTGTAACTGGGTTGTCCGGCAACGCTCGCTGCAGGCCGAGCGGACTCCGGGGCGACACCGGTGCCTGGTAAATTGACAATGGCCAGCGCGGCAACAGCGGCTGCAACGGCCAGGCCAGCAGCCGCAGTCAGGACCCGGGGACTGGGCTGTCTTGTCCGCGTATTGTGCTCCGCCTCCGTTTCCAGGGCGCTGGCGACATTGTCCACCAAGCCGGTATCCAACAGGATTTCCTCGCCGTCGCGCATTGCGCTGCCGATCAGAGAATACCGATAAAAGGTGCTGCGGAATTCCTCATCCCGGCACAATCTTGCCAGCAACAATGATTCCTCCTGGTGATCCAGTTCCTCGTCAAAATAAGCCGATAATTGATCGCTTCGTTCCGTTTTCATGTTCATACCTTGTCTGTATCTGTCGCTCAGTCCAGTAACGGCCTGATCTTTTTATCTATAGCCTCACGGGCCCGAAATATCCTCGATCTCACGGTGCCTACCGGGCACTGCATCGTTGTTGCGATTTCCTCGTAACTCATGCCTTCGAGTTCACGAAGAATAATTGCCGTACGCAAGTCTTCCGGCAGGAACTGAATCGCGCGATTGACCGTGTCCTTGATTTCATCGCTCAGCACCATGCCTTCCGGCGTATCGCCATCACTGAGGCGACCCCGCATGTCGTATTGCTCCGGATCCTGCAGATCCAGATCGTAATCCAGTGGTCGGCGCCGCGCCGCAACCAGATAGTTCTTTGCGGTATTGATGGCGATGCGGTAAAGCCAGGTGTAAAAAGCGCTGTCGCCCCTGAAACCCGGTAATGCCCGATATGCCTTTAAAAAAGCCTCCTGGGTCACGTCCATCGCCTCCGACGGATCCCGAACGTAGCGCATCACCAATTTGACCACCTTGTGCTGATATTTCAGCACCAGCACATCGAACGCTTTCTTGTCGCCCCGCTGCACTTTGATGACCAGTTTCTGGTCTGCACGACGTTCGCTCATGGCAATCGCCTCGCTTGCCGGCGCTGGCCATGGCAACCAGTGAAATAGACTCGGCTTAGTACCGAAAGTTCTGGCGAAAACAGCATAATTTCAGTTATTTGAGATGCCCATCACATGCGAATGCGCTTAGTCTGGCGATTTACTTGTTGCTACGCAATATTTTCCAGGGCAAGACGTACCTTGAACCGTCTGATCTCCGGATCCAGCAGGTCGGAGCCGACAATCACAGCCCGTTTCGGCCGCCCCCCGGAGCTCCAGCAAAGGCTGATTCCCCAAAGAAACCGGCATTTGCCGGCGTCAAGCCGCGCCGGTTCCCACTCGCCCGCAGCCGACCAAAGTGACCACTGGTTGTTCTCCCAGCGCACAGCTTTTACGTAGCGCGCCCCCCGGCGGCGAACATATGCTTGCCACTCAAGGAAAACCCCGGCGGATAACACGATGCACCCGAGCAACCTCATGACGGCCGGCAAAGCGCAAAAACTCAGGCCGCATACGGCCAGCAGATAACCGCCCCACAACCAGCTGCTTATCTGCCAGTTCGTGCCTGGTTCAATGCTGAGGACAGGAGAGAATCTGCTCGACGATCGGTTTGAACTCTGCTTCATCGGGCACTTTTCCTTTGAGCAAATAAGCCGCCAGCTGCGGATCCTGCAGGGCCAGAAATCTTGAGAAAGCAGCCTTCTGCTGCCGATCCAGCGCGGCAAAGTCGTGTTTGAGGAATCGTTCGAGCAAAATATCCAGTTCCTTCATGCCCCGCCGGCATCTCCATCGAAGACGGGCATCCTCTTTGCCGTTCATTTTCCCTGGTACCTGCAGATGCGATTCAATGTTGCCGTTCGATCATCATTTTCTTGATTTCGGCAATAGCCAGAGCAGGGTTCAGTCCCTTGGGGCAAGTGTTGGTGCAGTTCATGATCGTATGGCATCGATACAAGCGAAAGGGATCTTCCAGCTGATCGAGCCGCTCGCCAGCTGCATTGTCCCTGCTGTCAACCAGCCAGCGATATGCCTGCAACAGAACCGCAGGACCGAGATACCGGTCCTCGTTCCACCAGTAGCTTGGGCAACTGGTGGAACAGCAGGCACACAGAATACAAGCTGACGGCTCGTCGATTTTCTCCTGATCAGCCTTTGACTGCAGTCGCTCGCGATCCGGCGGCGGTGACGTCTGGCTTTGGAGCCAGGGTTTGATCGACGCATACTGCGCGTAGAAATTGGTCAGGTCCGGAATCAAATCCTTGACCACCGATAGATGCGGCAACGGATATATCTTGACGTCACCTTTGATATCTTCAACGGTGCGCAGACAGGCCAGATCGTTCGTGCCATCAACATTCATGGCACACGAGCCGCATATGCCCTCGCGGCAGGACCGCCTGAAAGACAAGGTGGGATCGATCTCGTTTTTGATCTTGATCAGCGCATCGAGAACCATCGGCCCGCACAGATCCATATCGACTTCGTAGGTATCCATTCGGGGATTTTCCCCGCCGTCCGGGTCGTAACGGTAAACCACAAAACGACGCACCGTTCCGGCATTGTCCGGAGCCTGATAAGTCTTACCCTTGCCAATCTTCGAGTTCGCTGGAAGCGTGAACTGAGCCATGCATTCTCCCTGTCAGACCTCTGCCTGGTTAATAAACTCTCGCCTTGGGCGGGATCGATTCGATTTCGTCGGTCAGTGTTTCCAGTTGCACGGGCCGGTAATCGATGCGGACGTCACCATCGCCGTCAACCCAGCACAATGTATGTTTCATCCAGTGCTCGTCGTTGCGGTCCGGGAAATCCTCGCGCGCATGCGCGCCACGGCTTTCTTCCCGATTTGCAGCGGAAACGATCGCCGCCTTCGCCTGCAACAACAGGTTTTCCAGCTCCATCGTCTCAACCAGATCCGTGTTCCAAATCAATGACCGGTCAAACACCCTGACGTCGGCAAAACTCGAAAATACCTGGCCCAGCTTTTCAATGCCTTCCTGCAGTAAATCCCCGGTACGAAACACGGCCGCATGATTTTGCATGATTTTCTGCATGCGGAGACGAATATCGGCGGTCGGCAGACTGCCATTGGCATGCCTGAGACGATCCAGTCTTTGAATGATTGCAGCGCAGGACCCGCCTGCAAGAGACCTGTGCCGCGCGCCCGCAACCAGCTTCTCGCCACATCGCCGGGCAGCCGCGCGGCCGAATACGACCAGGTCAAGCAACGAATTCGAACCGAGGCGATTCGCGCCATGTACCGATACACAGGCGGCTTCGCCGACGGCCATCAGCCCCGGTACCGGCGTGTTCGCGTCCTCCCCCGTCCTGGTGACCACTTCGCCGTGCACATTAGTGGGTATGCCGCCCATGTTGTAATGGACGGTCGGTAACACGGGAATTGGCGCGCGAGTCACGTCTACGCCGGCGAAAACTTTCGCGGCGATACCCGGCAGCTGTTCTTCGATGACATCGGCGCCGAGGTGTTCGAGATGAAGAAAAATATGGTCTTTTTCCGGACCGACGCCTCTGCCTTCTCGAATTTCGATCGTCATCGATCGACTCACCACGTCGCGGCTCGCCAGATCCTTGGCGTTGGGGGCGTACCGTTCCATAAAGCGTTCGCCCTCGGAGTTGGTCAGGTAACCGCCCTCCCCCCGCACGCCTTCGGTAATCAGCATGCCGGCGCCATAAACGCCAGTCGGATGAAACTGGATGAATTCCAGATCCTGCAACGGCAGGCCTGCTCTCAACACCATGCCGCCGCCATCGCCGGTACAAATATGTGCGGAAGTACAGGAATAATAAGCCCGTCCGTAACCGCCGGTGGCCAGGACAGTCTCGTGTGCGACAAACCGGTGGAGCGTGCCATCGTCAAGACACAATGCGACGACGCCCCGGCATTCTCCATCTTCCATGATCAGATCGATGGCGAAATATTCGATATAAAAATCGGCGTCATGCTTTAGTGACTGCTGGTAAAGCGTATGCAACATCGCGTGACCGGTCCGGTCAGCCGCAGCACAGGTTCGTTGCGCAGTTCCCTCGCCAAAATGCGTGGTCATCCCGCCAAAGGGACGCTGATAAATGCGGCCGTCCTCGGTCCGGGAAAAGGGCACACCATAATGCTCGAGCTCGATCACCGCAGCGGACGCTTCCTTGCACATGTATTCGATGGCGTCCTGGTCACCGAGCCAGTCCGAGCCTTTGACCGTGTCATACATATGCCAGCGCCAGTCGTCTTCGCCCATATTTCCCAATGCGGCGCTGATGCCCCCCTGCGCTGCCACCGTGTGACTGCGGGTCGGAAATACCTTGGTAATACAAGCGGTTGAAAGACCTTGCTCGACCAGCCCAAAGGTCGCCCTGAGACCGGCACCGCCCGCCCCGACAACGACGACGTCGTAATGATGGTCGATAAATTCGTAATCGGCGCTCACGAAAGCCCTCCGCTGCTGATTCGCAAAATGGAAACCACGCCGGCGACCGCCAGGAACAGATGAACGAAGACCGAGATCAACAATCCGCTGACTTTCAACACCGGCGCGCTGACATAATCTTCAATAACGATCTGTATCCCGAGTTTGGAGTGATAGAGCAGCGCCAGCAAAAAAGAGGCCAGAAGAATCGCGTTGGCAGGCCTTGAAAGCCAGGACACTGTATCGCTGTAGGTCATTTCGCCGATACTGACCAACGCCACCATAAACCAGAACCCAAGCCCAATCAGTGCAATAGCGGTGACTCGCTGCATCCACCAGTGACGGGTTCCCTCTTTCGCCGAACCCAATCCCATGACCCTGCCCAGCGGTGTGCGCATACTCATAACCGCCCACCGACCAGCCCGCTGCAAAATGCCCAGAAAATCAGCCACATCACGAGCGTGGCCGCAAGAACCAGCCAGCCGCTCAGGTAGGTGCGGGATATTTCGAATCCCATGCCCATGTCCCAAAACAAATGCCGGACGCCATTACACAGATGATAAAAAAACGCCAGCGAAACCAGTCCGAGTAACAGCTGACCGACAACTGAAGAAAGAAAATCGAGTCTAGTCAGACTTTCCGGCCCGTCGGCCAGTAAGATGAGCCACCAGACAAGCCCCAGCGCCGAAACAGACAAAGCGATGCCGCTCAGGCGATGAGCAAAGGACAAAACCGATGTGAGTTGGGGTTTGTAGTGATGAAACGGCGACAGTGGCCGGTGGTCATTAGTCATCAACTGATTCCTGTGGTGTGAAAAATGGCCAGGGAACAAACCGCCGTCTGACCCTCTGTTTAAATCTCTGTTGGCACAATATCAAAAATCGATACAACGCCCCGCCTTTTCCCAATCGCCATAGCGAACCGGCTCAGGCCCGTCACGCCCACCGATTTCTTTGGGTCGCTGCTGCTGACTGTCACCTGTCTCGCTCTTTTTTCGCCCTTCGCTGGCAGCGGTGACCGGCAGGTTTTTTTCCTGGCCTGCTGAGCCCGGAAAACCGGGTTCCCGAGTTATTTTTGGCCCGCTCGACATGGCGGCAGTGTGCCAGAAAGCCGCTTTTTTTTCACCCCAAAAAAATACCTGTGCAGGCATGATATGGTTCTTGCAAAAGAAAAACAGGACCCGCCGTCAGTGAGCAATAAAATGATTCAGTCCTGGTATTGCCGTTTGCCTGGTTACCAGATCGTCACTGTCGACGGAGCCGACGCCCGGAGTTTTTTACAGGGCCAGTTGAGCAATAACATGGATCGGCTGGAAAGCGGCATCTGCATGTGGAATGCCTATCACCAGCCCGATGGCAGGGTACTGTCCCTGGCGCCGGTTTTGCTTCGGGACGATGCATTTCTGTTACCGCTGCCTCGGGAAATTGCAGGAGTGATCAGTCGACGATTATCGCGCTATGTTATGCGGGCCAAAATTGAAGTCGGCCTGGCGCCGCTGGAGTGTGCCGGCCTCAATGGGGCAGACCTGGAATCTGCGGTAGCGCCCATGCCTGTCCCGGGAACCGGGAAAGTGACTCATTCGCCAGGTGGCTTATGCCTGGTCGGCTATGCCAGTAACAGGGTACTCGTCATCGGACCGCCCGCCAGCGCCGGCTGGCAGAGAATCGCTGACGGGCTGCCGGAACAACCGCAGTCCTTCTGGCACCTGGAGGATATTCGATCGGGCATCCCGCGCATCACGACGAACACCATGGGTAAATTTACCGCGCAAATGCTGAATCTCGACCTGATCGGCGCGATCAGCCTTGACAAGGGTTGTTATGTCGGCCAGGAGATCATTGCCCGGACGCATAATCTGGGCAGAGTAAAACGTCGAATGTTCCGCTTTTCGGTTGCGGGGGATCTCACCGGATCCGTAGTTCGTCTTGCTGACGATCGTAAGGCAGGCGATATCGTGACCGTGACGGAATCAGGAGGAACCAGCGATGATCGCCGGGAATGCCTGGCCATCGTCCGTCTCGAACACAGACAGGCGAAACTTTATTGTGATGGTGCGAGCCTGACATCGCTGGAATTGCCGTATCGCGTTCCGGCAGGATAGTTCAGCCTTTTTGCCCCGGCCCTTCAGGCCGCATGTGGGGAAACAGCAGGACATCGCGGATAGATGCGGAATCGGTCAGCAACATGACCAGGCGGTCGATTCCGACGCCTAGCCCACCGGCGGGCGGCATACCGGTTTCCAGCGCGCGAATATAGTCATCGTCAAAAACCATCGCTTCGTCGTCGCCGGCAACCTTCAACTCCGCCTGCGCCCGGAAACGTTCCGCCTGTTCCTCTGGATCATTAAGCTCTGAGAAACCGTTGGCTATCTCGCGGCCGGCGATAAAAAGCTCGAAACGATCGGTGACAAACGGATCCTCGTCATTGCTTCGCGAAAGCGGTGAAACCTCGGCCGGGTAAGACATCACGAAAGTGGGCTGACGTAAATGGTCTTCGACGGTTTTTTCGAATACCCAAAACAACAGTTTCCCTGGACCGTGACTTTTATCGACCTCGATACCCAATTCGCCGCAGCGCTTGACGAGTGATTTGCGATCGCGGGTTTTTTCTGCCAGCGTCGGGTTGTGTTCCAGAACAGCCTGCTCGAGCGAGATTTTCTTAAATGGCCTGCCCAGCTCTATCGCCTCGCCCTGGTAACTGATTACGTCCTCGCCCAGCAACGCATCGGCAAGACTGTGAATCAGCGTTTCCGTCAACGCCATGATGTCCTTCCAGTCGGCGTAGGCCTGATAAAGTTCCAGCATCGTAAATTCCGGGTTGTGCTGGGTCGAAAGTCCTTCGTTGCGAAAATTACGGTTTACTTCATAAACGCGTTCGAAGCCGCCAACCACCAGGCGTTTGAGATACAGCTCCGGTGCAATACGAAGATACATATCCATATCGAGCGCATTGTGATGCGTGACAAATGGCCGGGCTACGGCTCCGCCGGGAATCGTCTGCATCATCGGTGTCTCGACTTCCATAAAACCCAGGCTGTCGAGAAAACTCCGGATATGCGTAATCACCCTGGTCCGCATTTTAAATACCTGCCGCGACTCCGGATTCATGACCAGGTCGAGATATCGCTGGCGATAGCGGGTTTCCTGATCCCGCAGTCCGTGAAATTTCTCCGGTAACGGTCGCAGGCATTTGCTGAGCAGCCGGCAAACTCCTGCACGGACGCTAAGTTCACCGGTCTTGGTTCTGAACAGGGCGCCTCGGGTCGCGACGATGTCGCCGAGATCCCAGGATTTGAAGTCCTGGTAAACACCGTCAGGCAGCTCGTCGCGCTGAAGAAAAATCTGGATTTGACCGCTGCGATCCTGGAGCTTTATGAACGCCACCTTCCCCATTACCCGCTTGGCCATCATGCGGCCCGCAACTGCCACTTCGATATTGGCCTCTTGCAGTTTTTCATTATCATTTTCGTCGTACATCGCGTGCAATTCCGCGGCGAGCGCATCGCGCCGGAAATCATTGGGGTAGGCCGGACCTTTCGCGCGCAGCGCTTTTAACTTCCGTCTGCGCTCGGCAATCAGTTCGTGTTCGGTATCGCCTGTCATATGTGATGCTTCCCGTTAGAGCCCTTGTTTGAGGCTGGCCTCGATAAACATATCGAGATCACCGTCGAGCACTGCCTGTGTATTGCCGGTTTCCACCGCTGTTCTCAGGTCTTTGATTCGCGACTGGTCGAGCACATAAGAACGTATCTGACTCCCCCAGCCAATATCCGATTTCCCCGCCTCGACTATTTCCGCCTCAGCTTTCTTTTTCTGGATTTCCAATTCGTACAATTTTGCCTTGAGCTGCTTCATCGCGGTGGCTTTATTTTTATGCTGTGACCGGTCATTCTGGCACTGAACAACGACCCCGGATGGAAGGTGCGTTATTCTCACGGCTGACTCCGTACGGTTGACATGCTGACCACCTGCCCCGCTGGCCCGGTAAACATCAATTCTCAGATCCGCCGGGTTAATCTCAATTTCAATGCCCTTATCGACTTCGGGCGATACAAACACCGCGGCGAACGACGTGTGTCGCCGGTTCCCTGAGTCAAACGGCGACTTTCGAACCAGCCTGTGTACACCCGTCTCTGTTCGCAGCCAACCGAAAGCATGGTCACCGGTAAAACTGATCGTTGCACTCTTGATGCCCGCAACCTCGCCGGCTGACAATTCGATGATTTCTGTGGTGAATCCGTGCGCCTCTCCCCAACGCAAGTACATGCGCAGCAGCATATTTGCCCAGTCCTGCGCCTCGGTGCCACCGGACCCGGCCTGTATATCGACAAACGCGTTGCTGGCATCCATACGGCCCGAAAACATCCGCTGAAACTCCAGCGACTCCAGCCGTTTCGTCAGACTGTTCAATTCGTCTGTAATCGAAGAGACGGTTTCCTCGTCGTCTTCATCGACCGCCATATCCAGCAATTCGAGATTATCCTGCAGACCGCTCTTTAGCTCATCCAGAGTATCGACAATTTTCTGCAGGCGTGCGCGTTCCCGACCGAGTTCCTGCGCCCGATCCCTGTCGTTCCATATTTCGGGATTTTCCAGTTCGCGGCTTACTTCTTCCAGCCTGTCCGCTTTGCCATCGTAGTCAAAGATACCCCCTCAGAGCCCGGCTTCGGCTCTCGAGATCTGCAATCGTTTCCCTGATTGAATTGGTTTCCATGATCGCTGCCATGTCTCCGGCTTTCAAAGCGGCGCATGTTAGCACGCACGCACCATACGCTCACTCAATCGCCTGCATTCGCACCACGTTAAGCTGCGCGTCCCGTCGTCCGCGAAACTCATTTACCTCGAGCCGGTAAACCAGCCGCAGGCGCTTGCCGGTATTTTCCGGCAAGGATTGCCGGAAAGCGATTCCGGCAAGCGCGGGACCGCCGTTCAGATCTTTGAGCTTCAGGCGTAAATGCACGTCACCGACGACGCGCTGCTCCAACAGATCGAAATCACCTGCAAACTGAGGTTCCGGAAAGCCCTGGCCCCACGGGCCCGCATCGGCAAGCATTGTCGCCATCTCCAGGCTGAGTTCGTCAATTTCCAGATGGCCATCCGTGAAATGGAATGCCTGCAGGTCGTCGGGCGCCAGTTTCTGGCGGACGACTTCGTCAAAGGCCTGCGAAAATAATTCGAACCTGTCCCGTTCCAGGCTCAAGCCGGCGGCCATCGCATGACCACCAAATCTTCCCAGCAGCCCCGGGTTTCGCGTGGCAATTTCATCCAGCACGTCCCGAACATGCAGGCCTGGAACCGATCTCGCCGAGCCTTTTATCTCGTTGGCTTTGTCGGGCGCGAACGCGACGACCGGGCGATTAAATTTCTCCCTGACCCTGGACGCAACCAGACCTACGACACCTTGATGCCAGCCTGGGTCGTACAGGCACAACCCCCACGGTAAATCGCCGGCCTGTTCAGGAATCAGTTGGTTCACGATAGCCAACGCTTCCGCTTCCATTCTTTTTTCGAGCGACCGGCGCTCCCGGTTCAGTCCATCCAGCGTCACGGCCAGATCTCCTGCTGCCCGGTTTTGGTCCGTTAACAGGCATTCGACCCCGATCGTCATGTCATCCAGCCTGCCTGCCGCATTGAGTCGCGGCCCGACGGCAAACCCCAGGTCGGAAGCCCTGATTTTCGCTGGATCGCGACCGGCGATTTCCAGCAACGCGGTGATTCCCGGGCAACAGCGGCCGGCACGGATTCGTTTGAGGCCCTGGTCCACCATAATCCGGTTATTTTGATCGAGCGGCACCACATCGGCCACCGTTCCCAGGGCGACCAGATCCAGCAGATCGGCAGCCACCTTGCTGTCGCCATTAATTTCCTTCGCACAGGATGCCAACAGGTAAAAAGCGACACCAACGCCGGCCAGAGATTTGCCGCTGAATGATTCATCCGGGAGATTCGGATTGAGGATGATATTTGCGTCCGGCAGGCGTTCGCCAGGCAGATGATGATCGGTGACCAGCACGTCGATCCCGTGTCCGCGCGCCCTGGCTACACCCTCTATGCTCGATATACCGTTGTCGACCGTGATGATCAGCCCCGGGCTTTGCCCGGCGGCGATATCCACGATCTCCGGTGTCAGCCCGTAACCCAGCAGGAAACGATCGGGCAGCAAATAGGTCAGCGACTGAAACCCCAGCCTTTTCAGCCCTCTCATGAGCAATGCAGTCGAAGTTGCACCATCGGCGTCAAAATCACCGACGATCAGTATCAACGATCCCTTGTCCTTGTGATGACGCAAGAGCGACACCGCGTCATCAATGCTCCCGAGTTCGCCGACCGGTAGCATTGCGGACAGGGACAGATCAAGCTGTTGCGGATGACCGACTCCCCGGTTCAGGAAAATTCGCCTCAGAACCCGGTGTAAATCGCCTGGCAGTTGATCTTGCACGGTCGCCTGTCTTTCTCGAATTTTCACTAAGCAGTCACCCACAGAAACCACCACAGCCTGATTCGGCTGCTGTAGAATCGCATCCGAACCGGCTGCACAACAACCACCATCATATTTCACATGGTATGGTCGGGAACAGTGTCCATTGAGTTCTTGCAAATGAATTTTGTTCGTGACAACGCGGGTCAGGCATTGCTGATCCGTTCTTATGAATCAGGACGGGTAGGGATCAAAGACGATATCTTCGATTGCCCCTTGATCGTGACACCGGGTCAGGCACACTCGTGGGACGCGGTGCAGGTCGAGACATTGAATTTGGCGCAATTCGAGATTGCGCTGGCTTGCAAACCGGAAATCCTGTTGCTCGGAACCGGTGAAACTCGTATTCAGCCGCCGGCGCCACTGATCGCCGATCTGGCCAACAATGGTATTGGATTCGAGATCATGGACAATGGCGCCGCTTGCCGTACGTATAATGTGCTGGTTTGTGAAGGGCGAGCCGCGGCTGTCGCCTTGATGCGTTAATCAAAAACCGATTCACTTTTGATGCCGTCGGTCTCCATCGCCTGCCTGAGACGTGCGATCGCATCCATTTGAATCTGCCTGGCCCGTTCCCGGGTTACGCCGATTTCCGCCCCCACCCTTTCCAGCGTCGTTTTTTCAAAACCATGCAAGCCGAACCGCCGTTCTACAACCGCGAGCTGTTTATCACTGAGACATATCAGCCAGTGCTCAAGTACATCGTGTATGTTTTCCTTTTGCACGCGGGTAGATGGATCCCTGTCAGTTGACAGATCGGGAATCGCTTCAAGAAGACTCCTCTCGCCACCGCCATCCGTTCGAGCGCTCGAGGAACAGAAATTTTCATTCAGCCTCAACGCCCTCTCGACCACCGTCGGATCCTTGTCTACCGCCTCCGCGATTTCTTCCACAGTCGGTGCCCGACCGAGACTCTGTGTCAGCCGGTAGGCGGAACGCAGATAACTGTTGATCTCCTTTACGATATGGACCGGCAACCGGATGGTGCGAGTCTGGTTCATCAGGGCACGCTCTATCGTTTGCCGTATCCACCAGGTTGCATAGGTAGAAAAACGAAAACCAAGTTCGGGGTCATATTTGCCAACGGCATGAATAAGCCCGAGATTGCCCTCTTCGATCAGGTCCAGTAGTGGCAGGCCACGATTGATATAGCGCCGCGATATTTTGACTACCAATCTAAGGTTGCTTTCGATCATTCGCTTGCGGGCAGACTCATCACCTTGCCGGGCACGTCTGCCGAAATAGATTTCCTCGCCAGCGGTAAGCAACGGAGAAAATCCGATTTTACTGAGGTAGATGCTCGTCGCATCATTACGATTGGCCGAATTATTTCGTTGCGCAGCCGAACCGGTGCGTATCGTTTTCGCTATTTTCGCTTTGACCGCCCCGACGGTGGGCAAGGGAGTGCCTCCGGATACCGTCGTTAACGCAGTCTTGCCACGGCGTGAAATCGCCGCAGGGCTGATTCTTTTTGTTGCCACTAAGTGTTCTCGTCCCAGTTTTCACCAGGCGACACGACGATGCGCGTAACGACCGGAGGCTATCGAGCTGGCAAAAATCTTATCGGATCAACCGGTTTTCCATCGATCCTGATCTCGAAGTGCAACATCGGGCGCTTGCCTGGGCCTTTTCCCATGCGAGCAATCTGCTGTCCTTTGCTGACTTTGTCGCCCGCTGAAACGAGCAATTCAGAGTTATGTCCGTATGCGCTGAGAAAGGTATTGTTATGTTTGATGATAATAAGCTGACCATATCCGATAAGTCCACTGCCCGAGTAGACCACGGTGCCTGACGCCGTTGCCCGTATCAGGGTAAATGCCTTGCCGACTATATCGATGCCCTTGCCGTGCGCCCCATCCGAACCGAACGCCGAGATGATCTTGCCATTGACCGGCCATTGCCAGTCCGGGGCGGGCTTCGCAGGCGGCCTTTTCCGCACGACTGGTTTTGCAGCAGCAGTGGCCGGCTTGCTGACCACTGACGGATTGATCCGCGCAGTGCCAGGCCGTGGCCTGAGCACCAGGACCTGACCGGGATAAATGTTGTAAGTGCCGCTGAGCCGGTTCCAGCGGGCCAGTTCGCGATAGTCGAGACCATAGCGCCAGGCGATGCCGTAAACGGTGTCGCCGGCACGAACCGAGTACGTGTCTGCCTGGCGGTTCCGCCACTGTTCCCCCGCGCACCCGGAAAGCCAGGCCAAAGCGAGCAAACAGAAAAGGAGCCTGATCAGGCTGTCCCTTACCTTCGGAAGTACAGAATTGCCGCTATCAACAGAGCTACGCATATCCATCCAATGGTATCGATGTGCTTTCGCAGTTTGTTCTCCATCGATTCACCCCCCCAGCGAATCAAGCCTGCGACCAGAAAAAAACGGGTGCTGCGCCCGGCCAGCGAGGCCAGAAAAAAGGCGGGCACCGGCATGCCCATGGAACCGGCAGCGATGGTGAACAGTTTGTAGGGGATGGGCGAAAAGCCGGCCAGTAATACCGCCCAGAATCCCCAGCGTACAAACCATCGATTGACCGTCTGGTAACCATCCCAGTAACCCATATCTCTTAGCAACGGTTCCGCCAGGTCGATCGCGAAAAAACCGATGGCATAGCCTGCAAGCCCCCCTATCACCGACGCCGCTGACGTAATCAGCGCGAATCGCATCGCCTTATGGGGGCTGGCCAGACTCATCGGCGCCAGCATTACATCGGGTGGAACAGGGAAAAAAGATGACTCGGAAAAACTCAGGCCCGCGAGATACCAGGGCGCATGCCGGTGACGGGACCAGATCAGAACACGCTCATAAACCCGGCCGAATATTTTCACTGGAGTTTTCCTTCCAGCAACGGAACAAAGCTCACCAGGCCCAGCACTTCGCGCAAGATTTTTCCGTTTTTTTGCCTGGTGAAACGCAGCAGTTCCTGTCCGTTGCGGCCACCGACCGGGATAATCAACCGGCCGCCATCGGCCAGTTGCTCGAACAAGGCCTGGGGTACTGTTTCGGGCGCGGCGGCGACCAGGATGCCATCGAAAGGCGCCTCTTCCTGCCAACCCTGCCAGCCATCTCCATGCCTGAACCGGGCGTTCTTGATACCAATCTCGAAAAGCGTCTGTCTCGCTTTCTGCAACAAGGCCGTAATTCTTTCGATACCGAAAACATAGCCAACCAACGGGGCCACAACGGCAGTCTGGTAACCGCAACCGGTGCCGACTTCCAGCAGTTTCTTGACCGGCCCCTGCTCTAACAGGGCTTCGGTCATTCGGGCGACGACATATGGCTGGGAAATCGTTTGCCCATGACCGATGGGCAGTGCTGTATCCTCGTATGCCCTGCTCGCCAACGCTTCATCGACGAACAAATGCCGCGGGACATTGCGAATTCGTTCCAGCACCTCCGGACTGGTGATGCCCTCTGCCTGCAGTCGCTCGACTAGACGGTCGCGCGTTCGTGCAGACGTCATGCCGATACCGCTCTGGTTCCGCTTACTCACCAGGCGTCGCCTATCCAGCGATTCAGATTTTCCAGATCCGTGTGCCGCGTCAAATCGACCTGTAATGGCGTGATCGAAACCTGGCCCTGTGCGATGGCGTAGAAATCCGTTCCTGGTCCTGCATCCTGTTCCAGTCCGGGCGGACCAACCCAGTAAATTTGCCTGCCCTTCGGATCGAGACTGCGGACCACGGGTTCAGCCCTGTGCCTGTGCCCAAGACGAGTTGCAACTTTTTTCCCGAGTCGCGCATGAGGCACATCGGGGACATTGATGTTGAGTATGGTGTCGGCAGGCAACGGATCATCGATCAATCTTTTGAGTATTTCGCGGGCAACCTGCGCCGCTGTCTCAAACATCTTCTTGTCCCGGCCAACAAGCGACAACGCGAGCGTGGGCAGACCCAGGAATCTTCCTTCCATTGCGGCGGCCACGGTTCCGGAATACAAAACGTCGTCGCCCAGATTCGGCCCGTCATTGATGCCGGAGATCACCATGTCGGGCTCGGTTTCCAGCAACCCGGTTATCGCCAGGTGTACGCAATCGGTTGGTGTCCCTTCGACATAAAATACATTGGGTTCGGCCTGATGAACCCGCAATGGCATATCCAGCGTCAGCGAATTGCTGGCGCCGCTGCGATTACGGTCCGGAGCAACAATCGTGACTTCGGCCAGATCGTCGATCGCGGCGGCGAGGCTACGCAGACCCGGCGCTAGATAGCCATCGTCATTACTGAGAAGAATTTTCAAACGGCGCTTCCCTTTGCGGATATATGCCCCAGGCGCCGATCGCCTATGGTCTTTGCCATGGGCTGCTTACTATACTGGAAACCAGGCGACCCAACTATAACGGTCTCCGGCCGCTATTTTTGCGCCACATCCGAAAACAAGCTCGCGCGGTTTACGCGTGGAAATGAAGCGATGACCATGAGTGAATCGAAAGATAAAAAATCAGAGTTCCGCCAGGCAATGCAAGGGGTTCGCCGGATCAAGAATTCGCGGATCGAATTCAACGAACCCAAACCGAAGGCAACCGCGAAATTCACCCGTCGTGATGAACAGAAGGTTCTCGAGCAAAGCCTCGATGGACCACCGTATCCTGGCGAAATCCAGACCGGCGAGGAGATGGTGTACGCCAGCCCCACCCTCTCGCGACAAGTGCTGCGAAAATTGCGGCGGGGACAATATTCGTTCGGAAGTCATTGCGATCTGCATGGCCTGACAGCGGAGCAGGCGAGACTTCTGCTGGAAGAATTCATCGATGAAAGTCTCCGGCGCCGCACGCGCTGCGTTCTTGTCGTCCATGGCAAGGGCAGAGGATCGGGTCCCGGCGGACCGGTTATCAAACCCATGGTCGGCAGTTACCTGCGGCAGCGCGCTGAAGTCGCAGCTTATTGCTCGGCTTTGCCGGCCGACGGCGGTAGCGGCGCCGTTTACGTTCTGCTCGTGGCCCGCTAAAAACCCCGGCGGCTACGGCCTTGGTGAAATATGTGGGCCAAACCACGTTATTTCTTTTTCGGTGATTCGAAGAGGCTTGTCAGCGTGGTCTGCGTTTCTTCGCTAAACCACCCGTCTGTGATGTTCTCCACGACGACGTCGCTGAAATGATCGAACATCGACATTAATGGCTGACGTGCCATTTTTCGAGTGTTGAGCATTGCTTGCCTGGGCAGACTGAGCATGTGGCGCAACATTTCAATGGCTTTTTCCACAACCTGATCCAGCTCGCAAATCTCATCGACCAGGCCCACGGATAACGCTTCGTCCGGCAAGATCAGGGCGCCGATCACGGCAAGGCGTTCTGCCTCACGCTGACCCAGAAGCAGTCGATATGCGTCGAAAATCGGCTTTGGCAACATCAGTCCGACCTGGACCTCGTTCAGTCCAATACGATATTCGCCGTCGGCAGCGATCCGCCGGTCGCAGAATATGGAGATAACTGTTCCACCCGCCGGGCTGTGCCCGGTCATCGCGGCGACGACCGGAACCGGGAACCGCGCCAGGGTTTCCAAAACCCGGAAAAAACTCAGCCAGAATTTCGTGACAGCTTCGCGATCCAGCGGCAGCAAGGATGGGACATCCAGTCCCGCAGAAAACATCCCGGGCTGACCTGAGATCACTACGCCCTCGACGCCGGCTTCCTGCGCATCCACCAAGGCCTGGTTTATCGCCAACATCATTTCCGGATCAATGGCATTGACCGGGGGCCTGGCAAACCGGATTTCCCGTATATCACCGTGATTAATTCGTTCAAGCACATGCGTCTCCCGATACCAGTTCCTGTGGCGTCTGTAACGGCGCCTGGATATCCGTGTAATCGACTAATTCCCACAGCAAAGCCGTCGCATCGGCGCCACGAGGCAAGAAAAACTCCAGCGTGATTTCATCGGCCCCGGCTTGCCAGCGCAAGTATTTCGGAATTACGCGCAACGCTCTTCTTTCCTGTTTCATCCCCCGCGCAGCGAGACCGCTGGTCAGCTCAGGATATTCGATAGCCAGGCGGCTTTCCATACTGACCGTATCGCCACCGCTATCCGGATCGCCTTTGCCCCACAGCGGTCCGCTGGGATGAATATCACCCTCGGCCAGACGCCTTCGAATTTCCTCATCGGGCCGATGAACGGGAAACACGCTGCGGCTGCCATCGAATTGCGCCAGATCGCCGTCCTGCAACAAGTTCCGGTTTCCTGCTTCGACCCGCCAGGCCAACAGACGATTGAACAACAAGCTGCGCGCGCCGATAACGCAAATGATTTGCCGCTCCGCTTGCGGGGCTTGCGGGGCTTGCGGGGCTTGCGGTCATGATAAAACCAGTCGACCGCGCGTCGCAAATTTGCGCCCTCACGACCGAATCTTTGCGACCGAAATAATCAGGGGAGCTCTGATCTATTCATGGGCGAAGTAGATTGTGATGCAAAATGTTCAGATTCAAGGCGCGAAGCGCACGTAATAGCTGGCTATTGCGAAGATTTGCAACACAGAAGCTGGATATTTGGGACGCGAGATACGAGTTCATCAATAGAGCAGAGCTTCCTTAGCCAGGCCGTGACTCGCTAAGCGGGTGAGCGTGGATTCGAGGGTCCCGACAGGACCATCCGGTTCACGGACCCGAATCCGGAAATAGTTACCCGCCAGAGCTCCGCGCCTGAGCTTGCGCAGGTTTCTCGTCTGCTCTATCAATTCAACGCCGGCAGGCAATCCGGACGCCCAGTCATGGGACGATAACGGGACCCTGAACCATTGCTCCGTAATGGCATGCCGGTCTTTTTGCCCGGCGTAACCCGATGTCGCGCTCGGGACAACCGGCGATGTCTGCCGGTCGCCTGGCAAGCCACGCGCTGTTGCAGCCGATCTTCCTCAAGCGCAGGAAACAATGCGGGCCATCGCCATTCGGTACGAATGACAATTCTTCCCTCACCTGGAAATCGCCGGGGAGTACCCTGATTTTGCCCGCCGGCCGAAGAACGTCGACGCTCCGGGGCAACAGATCCGGCAGCGAATAATAATCAGGAGTCGGCACGCGGAATTCTATACAACAAGACCACCGCATGCGCGGCCAGCGCTTCTCCGCGGCCTATGGTCCCCAGTCTTTCTTCGGTTGTCGCCTTGATATTGATCAGGTCAACTGCAACACCGAGATCCTTCGCGATGCACTCACACATTTTCTTTCTGTGCGGCCCGATCCGCGGTGCCTCGGCGATCAGCGTCAGATCGGCATTGGCCAGTTGATAATCCAGATGACCCATGAGTTCCTTGATCAGGCGCAGAAATTGACGGCTGTCCGCGTCGCGCCAGTGCTGGTCCTGGTCGGAAAAATGCTGGCCGATGTCGCCCTGACCCATCGCACCCAGCAATGCGTCACACAGGGCATGTATTAAGACATCACCATCAGAATGAGCCATAACATTTTGATTATGCGTAATTTCTACACCCGCCAGTTTGATACTTATGGCAGTGCCTTTCTTGTCCAGGCGATGCAAATCATAGCCATGACCAATTCGCATTAATCCTCCCCCCGAGTCGAGATTATCGCAGCCACCAGTGGCAGGTCCTCCGCGTGAGTGATCTTGATGTTGTCCCGCCTGCCCTCAATGAGCAAGACCTGATGACCCGCCTGCTCCATCGCCGACGCTTCGTCACCAAAAACCTGTCGCTTGCCGGCCGCTGTTTGCAAAGCGGAGCGCAGCAAGCCAAAAGGAAAAATCTGCGGCGTCAGCGCTTGCCAGAGTCCTTCACGATTCACGGTTTTCTCAACAATTATCGGGCCCGTTCCAGCCGCCGGATTTTCTCGTTTTAACGTGTCTGCCACCTTGATCGCCAGCGTACCTCCGCTGCCGGTTTCCGCTGCCCGTCCGACCAGCGTCCTCAGGTCGTCGAGATGCAGGCAGGGCCGCACTGCATCGTGTACCAGAACCCAGTCCTGTTCTCCTGCCTCTTCGGCCAGCGCCTCAAGGCCGTTAAGCACAGAGAACATCCGCTCCGCTCCGCCTTTGACCACGCGGTACGGTAATGGCAAGTCGCTGGCCACACGCGAAAAATTCGCATCATCGGGATTTGTCGCGATGACCGTAGCACTCAGTTCACCCCAATCGGCGAAAGTCTGTAAGGAATGTGCCAGCACAGACCGGCCGGACAATTCGAGATATTGCTTGGGTAAATCGCCGCCAAAGCGGCGACCCTTTCCCGCCGCAGGCACGATCAACCAGTAACAGGTTTTATTCATGGCCGCTCATCAGGCTCATTCTCAGCAGACGGTCGGGTATCGGAACCGGAACCAGCGTCATCTTTTTTTTCAACAACGATCTGATAAAAAGTCTCTTGCTCTTGGATCATGCCGAGATCGCTGCGTGCGCGCTCTTCGACGGCATCCGTACCCTGTCTCAGATCACGGACTTCCGCCTCCAGCGCGGCATTGCGTCGTTCAAGTTCGATATTGCGCTCGGTTTGCTGGTCGACCAGATTTCGAAGTCGCCAGACCTCCCCCATGCCTTCGTCACTGATCCAAAGCCGGTATTGCAGCAACAAAAACAAAATAAGCAGGATCGCCAACAGGTACCGCATCAGGTTTTTTTCGTCAGTCCGTCAGCAACGGAACGCCTGGCGGCCAGCATATTCTGCTTTTTCGCCAAGCTCTTCCTCGATTCGTAGCAACTGGTTGTACTTCGCCATGCGATCAGAACGACACAATGAGCCCGTCTTGATCTGCGTAGCCGGTGTCGCTACCGCAATATCCGCAATGGTTGCATCAGAGGTTTCTCCGGACCGGTGAGAAATCACCGATACATAACCCGCCTTTTCGGCCATGTCGATCGCCGCCAGCGTCTCACTGAGCGTGCCAATCTGGTTGGGCTTGATCAGAATGCCGTTGGCAATACCCTGCTCGATACCCCTGGCCAGCATCGCCGTATTCGTGACAAAAATATCGTCGCCGATCAACTGTACTTTGTTACCAAGTTCCTGACTGTGCTGTTTCCACCCGTCCCAATCGTTTTCGGCCATTCCGTCCTCAACACTGATAATCGGGTAACGCGCAACCAGGTCCGCCAGATAAATGGAAAATTCGGCTGCATCAAATTGCCGGTTTTCTGACGTCAGCGTATAAATGCCATCAGCAAAAAATTCGGAACTCGCCGAATCCAGACCCAGTGAGATATCCTTACCGCACTCGAAACCGGCTTTTTCGATCGCCTGCATGATGATCTCCAGCGCCGCCTCATTGGACACCAGGTCAGGAGCGAAGCCACCCTCGTCGCCTACCGCAGTACTTAGCCCGCGCTGCTGCAGGACCGATTTCAGCGTGTGAAACACTTCCACTCCGTAGCGCAGCGCCTCGGAAAAACTCGGCGCGCCCAGCGGCACGATCATGAACTCCTGGATATCGACACTGTTGTTGGCATGCGCCCCACCGTTGATGATATTCATCATCGGCACAGGCATAACACAGGCCTGGTCTCCGCCCAGGTAACGGAACAGCGACTCATTTCTGCCGATGGCCGTCGCTTTGGCAGCCGCCAGTGAAACCGCCAGGATCGCATTGGCCCCCAAACGGGCCTTGTTTGGCGTTCCATCGAGTTCACACAGACTGCTGTCGATCTGCTGCTGATTGGCGGCATCCTGGCCGATCAGCGCCCCGGCAATTTCGCCGTTCACGTTGGCGACGGCATTGAGCACGCCCTTGCCAAGATATCGCGCCTGGTCACCGTCTCTCAGTTCGACCGCCTCCCGCGCCCCGGTCGACGCGCCGGATGGCACGGCCGCGCGTCCCACGCTGCCGTCGGTCAGGCGGATATCGGCCTCGACTGTAGGATTCCCCCGCGAATCGATGACTTCTCGCCCGCGAATCTCAACGATTTTGCTCACTGATCAGTCTTCCTTGAATATCGTTAATGCAAGTTTTGAGCGCCGTCAGGTCGGCATCAGTGACTGCTCCTCAAGTGAGGCAGACTTCACCAGCTGATCCAATCGAACAAGTGTCGTGAGCAACGACTCCATCTGCTCCAGTGGCCAGGCATTGGGTCCGTCACTGAGTGCCCGCTCCGGTTGCGGATGGGTTTCCATAAAAATACCGGATATACCGGCAGCGACAGCGGCGCGCGCCAGCACCGGGATGAATTCGCGCTGCCCGCCGGATGAATCGCCCCGGCCGCCGGGCAGCTGAACTGAATGAGTCGCGTCAAAGACGACCGGGCAATGCGTGTTGCGCATGATCGCCAGCGAGCGCATATCCGAAACCAGGTTGTTATAGCCAAAACTGAATCCCCGTTCGCAAACCATGATTTGTTCATTACCGGTCGAGCGCGCCTTTTCGACGACATTCTTCATTTCCCATGGGGACAGATACTGTCCTTTCTTGATGTTAACCGGTTTCCCCTGGCTGGCGGCGTTGACGATGAAATTGGTCTGGCGGCATAAAAATGCAGGGGTTTGCAGGACATCCACTACCGACGCGACTTCATCCATCGGCGTATCCTCGTGTACATCCGTCAGCACAGGAATGTTGAGCTGATCGCGTATTTCACCCAGTATTTTGAGCCCGCCTTCCAGACCCGGGCCCCTGAAGCTGCTGACTGAGGAACGGTTCGCTTTATCGAATGACGACTTGAATATAAATGGCAGCGACAGGCGAGCGCACAGTTCTTTCAGCCGGCCGGCCGTTTCCAGATTGAGTTCCAGACTTTCGATGACACAGGGGCCTGCGATCAAAAATAGCGGCTGATCGATCCCCACCGTAAAATGACAAAGCTTCACGCGCGCACGGCCTCTGGCATTTGCTCCAGATGGAAGCCCCGTGCCGCCTTGATAAAACCGGAAAATAATGGATGACCATCGCGTGGTGTTGAAGAAAATTCCGGATGAAACTGACAGGCAACAAACCAGGGATGCTCGGATATCTCAATCATCTCGACCAGGCCATCGATGGAAAGACCGGAGAAAACCATGCCAGCATCCTCCAGGCGCTTCATATAGGTGTTATTAAATTCATAACGGTGGCGGTGACGCTCCATGATGGTATCGCTGGCATAAATCAGTTGCGATTGGGTGCCGGCCTTTAACCGGCATTTCTGTGCGCCCAGCCGCATCGTTCCGCCAAGATCCGATTCCTCGTTTCTCTCCTCACGTTCGCCATCACGATCCTGCCACTCGGTAATCAGCGCAATGACCGGATGTGGTGTTTTGGGCTCGAATTCTGAACTGTGCGCATTTTCGAGTAACGCGACATGGCGGGCAAACTCGATCACCGCGACCTGCAGGCCCAGACAAATGCCCAGATAGGGAATGCCATTTTCCCGGGCATATTTTGCCGCGATGATTTTTCCCTCAACACCGCGCTCCCCGAATCCGCCTGGGATCAGGATCGCGTCCATATTCGTCAGCTGCGTCACATTCCCGTCATCCAGGCTCTGTGCCTCGACGTAGTGAATATTGACCCGCGTGCGCGTCTTGATGCCCGCATGGGTCAACGCCTCGCTCAGCGAAATATACGAATCCTTGAGATCCACGTATTTGCCAACCATGGCGACATCGACTTCGGCTTCGAAGTTTTCTTTGGCATCAACAACGGCCTGCCATTCGCTGAGATCGACCGGGCCCGCTTCCAGTGCGAGCTTTTCGACGACGATGTCATCGAGCCCTTCTTCATGTAGAAACATCGGAATCTTGTAAATATCGTCTGCGTCGACCGCCGAAATAACCGCACGTTCGGCGACGTTGGTAAACAGGGCAATTTTTCGCCTGTGTTCTGCCGTTATTGGCCGGTCGGCCCGGCATAACAGCACGTCAGGCTGAATTCCGATAGAACGCAGCTCCTTGACCGAATGCTGTGTGGGCTTGGTTTTCATCTCCGATGCTGTCGCGATGTACGGTACGAGCGTAAGATGCATATACAGCACTCGCTCCGGCCCCAGTTCCACGCCGAGTTGACGGATCGCCTCCATGAATGGCAAGGACTCGATATCGCCAACCGTTCCGCCGATTTCGACCATGCAGACGTCGGCCTCTCCCGCTCCGCGCAAAACGCTTTTCTTGATCTCATCGGTAATGTGAGGAATCACCTGAACGGTCGCACCGAGGTAATCGCCCCGCCGTTCCTTGGCGATCACGGATTCATAAATCTGGCCGGTGGTAAAGTTGCTGTCGCGGGTCGTCGTCGTGCGCACAAACCGCTCGTAATGGCCAAGATCGAGATCGGTTTCCGTGCCATCCCGCGTGACGAAAACCTCGCCATGCTGAAACGGGCTCATGGTGCCTGGATCGACGTTGATATAGGGATCCAGCTTCATCATGCTGATCTTCAGGCCACGCGCTTCCAGTATCGCGCCCAGTGACGCCGAAGCAATCCCTTTGCCCAGGGATGAAACCACGCCGCCGGTGACAAAAACGAATCGGGTCATAAAAAAATCCGCCACAGTAAAAAAAACAGGAGCCCCTTTCGGACCCCTCCAGCGGGACCTGCGATTGTTCTCGAAGGATCCCGAACCAGACACATGTTCGGTATTAAAAAATACCAGAAGCGAGCGTCCGCGACAATCGGGAATTTCTCAGGAAACCCTATTCCAGACGATAATTTTCGCTTTTTCGCCGGCCCCGGCCGACACCCGTTCGGTACACCCGATGCCGGGCACCCAGGCAAGACGATCTTCGATAAACACCAGCGGAAGACGAGATCGTAACCAGGGCGGAACTCCACGCTCCTGCAGATATTTTTTCAAGGACTTGTTCTTGCCTCCCGCCGGATGAAATTTTTCGCCTCCGGCCCGGAACCGGACGCAGCGGGGCCTCTCCAGCAGACTCGCCGAAATCCCACCGGGTGAACGCGGGTCCGGCGCATCCAATATCTGCAACTGCCCCAGACCGCCAGGTAACTGAAGCGCGTCCATGGCGTCCCATTGCAGGACAGCGCTGGGTGGGTCGTCCTGTGGCCGCATCAGGTACAACTCGTCCCGGTAGCGCCGGAGCTCGGCGCCATCCCACGTCACCCTCGGTTCCGCATCCGCCTTGGCCGGGATCATGCAATCGACGATTTCCAGCAACGGCGCGTGACCGGGAACGACAAATCCCTGTCTCCTGATCCAGCGCCTCATGGCATTACGCACCCGAGCCGGATCCAGATGCTCCAGGCATTTTAGCGGCAGAACGGACCCGCGATAGTCTGCGTCCGGCAGATCTCCCAGGTCCTGTTGCGCGAGTTGTTCCAGCAACTGGTCCGCTTCCGCACATAGCGCTGCGCTCCGGGAAGCGCTGCGCGCCGCCGCCGGCCACCTTTCCCGAAGCAGGGGCAGGACCCGGAGACGCAGGTAATTACGCGAAAATTGCTCGTTCTGGTTACTGCTGTCTTCGCACCAGGTCAGCCCCTCTTGTTCGGCCCAAGCGGACAATTGACCCCGGCTTACCGACAACAGTGGCCGTAAAAGATAACCCTGGCCTAATTCGCGAAGCACCGGCATGGCCGCCAAACCGGCTGGCCCTGAACCACGCATCAATTGCAAAACAAAGGTCTCAAGCTGATCATCGAGGTGATGGGCGCAAACGAGTATTTCGCCGCTTTCCAAATTATTCGACAATGCCTGGTAGCGTGCTCGCCTTGCCTCGGCCTCGATACCGGCAGGGCCTCGCGGTGGTTTTTCCAGGCGAATGGCTGAACAGCCGACTTTGAGCTTGTTGGCAAAGCTTTGCGCAGCCGCCTGCCAGCGGTCGGCATCCGCGTAAAGCCCGTGGTTGACGTGGATCGCGCGCAGCGTCATCTTCGGCCACTCGCCGACCAACGACGACATCAGCGACAGGAGGACTGTTGAATCCAGCCCGCCGCTAAACGAGACGCAATACTGCCGTTGCTCTGAATCTGGAAATTGTTCGGTCAACACCCGACGCACGGTCGCCGCCAGGTTTTCCCCGGATACGGTCACGACTGTCTAGCAAGCAATTGAAAAATCCTCAGCCGGCACAATGCGGCGTTAAGAATCGGTTCAAAATGCTCATGTACTGGCGTGTACACTGCGCTGCCGGGCAGGACGCCCAAATGCCGCGGAGCCCAGGGAAGGGCGAGAGCGGCGCCGGGCAGGACGCCCAAATGCCGCGGAGCCCAGGGAAGGGCGAGAGCGGCGTCTCGCCGATTCTTGCCTTGTCTCGCACTCGCCTGAGGAATTTTCAACACGCTGCTAATCTGCCCCCTTGTAGCGGCCAAAACTCATCAGGCGCCGATAGCGCTGATCAAGCAGCTCTTCCATATTGCGACTCTTGAGTTCATCGATGTGGTGCAGCAGCGCGTTTTTCAGCGACTCGACCATCGCGTCGGGGTCGCGATGCGCCCCACCCAGGGGTTCCTGGATAATCTCGTCTACCAACCCAAATTTCGCCAGCCGATCCGCCGTCACGCCCATCGCCTCCGCTGCCAGTTCGGCCTTGTCTGCACTTTTCCACAGAATGGAGGCACATCCTTCAGGAGAGATTACGGAGTAAATACCATACTCGAGGATCAGCAACCGATCACACACGCCAATCGCCAACGCTCCGCCCGAACCGCCTTCGCCGATAACAACCGCCAGGATGGGTGTTTTCAACCCGGGCATTTCGTAAAGATTTCTGGCGATCGCCTCACTTTGCCCGCGCTCCTCGGCGCCGACACCCGGATAAGCCCCGGGGGTGTCGATCAAAGTGATGATCGGCATGGAAAACCGCTCCGCCAAACGCATCAGCCGCAGCGCCTTGCGATAGCCTTCCGGTTTTGGCATGCCGTAATTCCGGCGTACCCGCTGCCGGGTATCCCGTCCCTTTTGGTGGCCGATCACCATAACCGACTGCCCGTCCAGGCGTGCCACGCCGCCAACGATAGCCAGATCGTCCCCGTACATCCGGTCGCCATGCAATTCCTGAAAATCGGTGAATATTTTGGCCAGATAATCGTTGGTGTAAGGGCGCTGGGGATGTCGCGCGAGCTGCGTCACCTGCCAGGCGCTTAAATCCGAAAATATCGATTTGGTCAGTGCACGGCTCTTGTCCTGAAGGCGGCCGATTTCTTTGCTGATATTCAGATCCGCATCATTGCCAATGTGGCGAAGTTCTTCGATTTTCGCCTCAAGTTCGGCAATAGGTTGCTCGAAATCGAGAAATTTCAGATCCATGCTTTGTACCGCCGGCGTGAATGCCAACACTACCGATAGTCCGCGGCCCGTACAAGCCCGCCGGACAAACCGATTTCGATTTTCAATTATTGGGATTCGAGCGGTGGCGGGTATACCAGTTTCAGGTGATCGCCACCCACCAGCTTGTCCAGCTTATCCAGCAGTTCACGGGACGGCCGAACCTGCCAGTCATCACCCAAGGCCAGAAGAGCCTTGGCATTACCGCCGGTGTAGCGTACCCAGACGCCACACCGGCCATCAAGATGAGGCCGCAAGGTACCTTTCAAATCCTCGACAAACTGTTCACCGTCTTGTTGGCCCTGCCATTCGATGATCAGTTTTCTCGCCATCTGTTCCCTGGCTTCGTCAATGTCCTGGATGGTTTTTGCCCGAATCTGCCAGTCATTACTGAAGTCATCGAACCGCAGGCCACCGTGAACCACGAGTATTGCCTTGACCGTCAAAAGGTGCCGGAATCGCTGATAAGCATCATCGAACAAGGTCACTTCGACGCGTCCGCTGCGGTCATCAAGCTGCAAAATCAGCCTGTTTCCGCGCTTCGCTATCTTCAATACCACGCCCGCCACGGTGACATCGCGAATACTCCTGAATTCATTCGAACCGTTGCCTCCAGGCGGCTCCCCGTTTCCCAGATTGGCGATCCGGCCGCCGGTGAGCTGCGGCAAATCTCTTTCGTAACGCGTCAGCGGATGCCCGGTCAGGTACAGGCCCAGCGTATCGAACTCGTTTTCCAGTCTTTCCTTCTCGCTCCACTCGGGCGGGTCAGGTCGCGGGTCGGGAATCTGTGCGGCCTCCCGGCTGCGGCCCCCAAATCCGAACATATCGTCCTGTCCCGCTTCACTGGCCCTGGCATTCTGATCCGCAAGTCGCATCGCCGCCGGCAGTCTGGCCATCAGCGCCGCCCGGCCGACACCGATGCTGTCCATCGCACCGGACCGGATTAACGCTTCCATGACCTTGCGGTTGAGTTTTTGCAATTCGACGCGCTGACACAAGTCCACCAGACTACCGAACGCGCCGTTCCTGGCGCGTTCCGCAATCAGGCCTTCGATTGCGCTGCGCCCAACCCCTTTTATCGCGCCGAGTCCATAGCGGATGCTACGGGCCCCGGAGACGATAAAAGAGAACTCAGACTGGTTGATGTCAGGGACAGCCACTTCGATGTCCATCGCGGCGCACTCGTCGATCAGTATCACGATCCTGTCGGTCGTGTGCATGTCCGCCGATAACGCGGCCGCCAAAAAAGAAGCCGGGTAATGGGTTTTTAACCAGGCGGTACGGTAGGACAGCACGGCGTAGGCGGCCGAATGGGATTTGTTAAATCCATACCCTGCAAACTTTTCCATCAGGTCAAAAATATACGTCGCCAGTTCAGTCTTGACGCCCCTTTCACCGGCACCTTTTAGAAAGATGGCTCTCTGTTTGGCCATTTCCTCTGGCTTTTTCTTGCCCATCGCGCGACGGAGCAGATCTGCTTCGCCCAGACTGTAACCCGCCAGGACCTGCGCGATCTGCATGACCTGTTCCTGGTACAAAATGACACCAAAAGTCGGTTCGAGTATGGGCTTTAAATCGGGATGAAAATAATCGATTTTTACCTGCTCGACGCTGTGCTTGCGGTTGATAAAATCATCGACCATGCCGGATTGGAGAGGGCCGGGTCTGAACAACGCAACCAGCGCAACGATTTCACCAAAATTGTCGGGTTGCAGCCGTTTGATCAGGTCCTTCATGCCGCGCGACTCAAGCTGGAAAACGGCTACCGTCTGGCAGCGTTTTAACAGTTCGAAAGTCGCCGGGTCGTCCATTTCAATATTCGCAAAATCCAGCGGAGTTTCGCCGGCCTCACGCCGCTGCCGATTGATGATATCGACCGCCCAGTCAATGATCGTCAGCGTGCGTAGTCCGAGAAAATCGAACTTGACGAGGCCACAGGCCTCGACGTCGTCTTTATCGAATTGGGTAACGACATTCTCGCCACCCTCTTCACAATACAAGGGCGCATAATCGGTCAATGCCCGCGGTGCGATGACGACGCCCCCCGCATGTTTCCCGGCGTTGCGCACCAGGCCTTCAAGCTGGCGGGCAAGATTTATCAGCCCGCGGACTTCATCGTCGTCCGTGTAAAGACGGTGTAGTTCATCTTCCTGCTCCAGCGCTTTGTCCAGCGTGATTCCCAATTCGAATGGAATCAGCTTGGCGATGCGATCGACGAATCCATAGGGATGGCCCAGAACCCGCCCGACGTCCCGCACCACGGCCTTGGCGGCCATGGTTCCGTAGGTGATGATCTGGGAAACTTTTTCCCGGCCATAACGTTCGGCCACATATTCGATAACACGGTCCCGGCCTTCCATGCAAAAATCGATATCGAAATCCGGCATCGACACACGCTCAGGATTCAGAAACCGCTCAAACAACAATTCGTGGGTAATCGGATCCAGATCCGTGATCCTCAGCGCATATGCAACCAGGCTGCCCGCACCGGAACCGCGGCCCGGCCCAACCGGGATGTCGTTGTCCCGGGACCAGCGGATAAAATCGGCGACGATCAGGAAATAGCCGGGAAACCCCGTTTCGCAAATGACATCGAGTTCGTGCTCGAGGCGTTGCAGATACTGATCCGGCAGTTGCCGTTTCTTTTCCAGCCCCAGCCTCCGGCAAAGACCGCTGACCGCCTCGTCATGCAGATATCCTTCGGTCGTTTGCCCTTGCGGTACAGGAAACTCCGGCAACACGCTTTCGCCAAGACGCAGTTCCAGGTTACACCGCCTCGCGACCTCGATCGTGTTTTCCAGAGCCTCCGGCAGATCGGCAAAAAGCTCCTGCATCTCCGCAGCGCTACGCAAAAACTGCTGATCGCTATAGCGACGGGGGCGGCTGGTATCGGCCAGCGTACGACCATCGTGAATACAAACCCTGGCCTCGTGGGCGCCAAATTCCTCGGTGCTGATAAATCGTACGTCGTTAGTAGCGAGTATGGGCACCGATTGTTCGGACGCGAGCTGAACCGCTTGCTGAATATAGTCTTCCTCGCCG
>CAZMOM010000005.1:17103-17751 GCA_964568075.1 uncultured Gammaproteobacteria bacterium | reverse complement strand
CGTCCTTGTTATCTCCAGATAAAAGCGATCGCCAAACACCTGTCGCCAGCTTCCCAGGCGCCGATCGGCAAGATCGGTATGGCCAGCCAGCAAGGCTCTGCTGATATCTCCATCGACGGCGCCCGACAGCGCGATCATCCCTGCGCAGCTTGTGCCGCTCAGCCATTGTCGATCCAGCATTGGAACGCCCCGATACTGGCCTTCAAGGTAGCTTCGGGTCACCAGGCGCGACAGGTTTCGATAGCCGTCCAGGTTCTGACAAAGCAGCGTCAGCCGGCTCGGCCGAACGGGTTCATCCGGGTCAAGCAGCCATGCGTCCACACCAATGATCGGCTTGATGCCACAGGCATGCGCCGCCCGGTAAAACTTGAGCATGGCAAAAAGATTACTCTGATCGGTCAGTGCGACCGCGGGCGCGCCTTGCTCCGCCAGGGTCGCCATCAGGTTTTTGATTCGTACCACACTGTCGGACAGCGAATATTCTGTGTGTAAATGCAGGTGTACGAAACTGTCTTTCATCGTGGGCATTTTTACAGGCTGACCGTCATATTGCCGGCATGGAAATTCGACCGTTCGACAACCGAGCGAACCGGTGCAAACGAAACCCGGTGTAAGGGGCAGGCACCATAACGCTGCAACGCATCACGG
>CAZMOM010000005.1:0-17093 GCA_964568075.1 uncultured Gammaproteobacteria bacterium | reverse complement strand
GGTGCTCGGCAGTCGGATAGCCCTTGTGCCTGACAAAATTGTACTCCGGATAGTATCGGTGTTGTTCGGCCATGTATTCGTCGCGCGTAACTTTGGCGAGGATGGATGCCGCACTGATCGCTGCAATCAGATCATCCCCCCCCACTATCGCCTCCTGGGTGCAGTTCACGCCGGTACCGGAAAAATCCGGACACCGATTTCCGTCTATCTGTAAATGCGCGGGAACCACGCCCAGCCCCAGGACTGCCCGCCGCATGGCCAATAATGTCGCACGCAGGATATTCAGGCGATCGATTTCGGCGGGGTCGGCCCAGCCGACCGCAAAGCTCAGCGCGCGCCGCCTGATGCCGACCGCCAGCGCCTGCCGCTGGCGGGCCGTCAGTTTTTTTGAATCTTTCAGCCCGCCGATGGGTCGCGACGAGTCCAGTATCACCGCGGCCGCAACCACCGGCCCGGCCAGCGGGCCACGCCCCGCCTCATCGATGCCCGCGACCAGTCCCGCCGAACGGGTAACAACTTCAAGCACCACCGGTCGAACTCCGTGACTGACGGCCCCGCGACGCAAGCGCCAGCACAGCCTCTGCGGCACGCTGCGATGCATTTCTTTTCAGTAATCGATGAATGTCGGCAAATTTCTGCTGCAGATACGTGCGGCGCTGATGATCGTCGAGTTGATTCAGCACAGCCTGACCCAGCGATTCAGGGCTGATCTCGCCCTGGAAGATTTCCGGCACCAAGTCTTCGCCCGAAATCAGATTGGGTAACGAGAATTTTTCCGTCCTGAGCAGCCCGGGCCAGCTCAGCAGCCAGCGGCTGACCCTTGCCAGGCGGTAGGTCACGACCATCGGCCGACCGAGCAGCGCCGCCTCGAGCGCGGCGGTACCCGATGCCAGCAGGACCGCATCCGATGCGGCCATTACGGTTCGCGAATGACCCTGATACAACCTGACGTCTGCCCCTGGAGCCGTTTGCTTGATCGCCGCTGAAAAAATACCTTCGATATCCGGCGACGCCATCGCGGCAATATAACGCAGCGCCGGCCGGCGCTGATTCAGCCAGGCGACAGCCGATGCGAAATCGCCGGCCAGCCGGCTGACTTCGCCGGTGCGGCTTCCGGGCAGAAGCGCCAGATACTCGCCCGCCGCCGGCAAACCCAGTTTCTGCCGCGCACGAGATGGATCCGCTTCCGCCGCTATTTCCTCAGCGAGCGGGTGGCCAACGAATTCTGCCTGAATGTCATGATCATCATAAAACTGTTTTTCGAATGGCAGCAGGCAAAGAACAAGATCCGCACTGCGCGTTATTTTTTTGACCCGTCCGCTGCGCCATGCCCAGATCGCTGGACTGACGTACTGAACCGTGGGAATGCCCTGCCTGCGGAACCCGGCCTCCAGACCCAGGTTGAATGCCGGCGCATCGATACCGACAAACACGTCCGGACGCCAGTCGGAAATTTGCCTGGCGACGTGTTTCCTCAGTTTTAGTAAACGCGGGAGATGACTCAGTACCTCGACCAGCCCCATAACAGCCAGCTCGCTGCAATGGATTAGAGGCTGACAGCCGGCAGCGACCATCCGGTCACCCGCCACGCCGACCGCTTGATAACCAGGCGAAATTTTCTTAATGGCTCTTAATAAACCACCGCCGAGGATGTCACCGGACGCCTCACCGGCCACCAGGCCTATTTTTATGCCGGGTTGCAGATCCATCACCGTCCCCGTTATCAGCGGACGACGCCGCGCGTGCTGGCTTTCAAAGATTCGAGTAACAATCCAAGAACCGGCTGCTGCGGCAGACGATTTTCCAGCTCGTCGATGGCAACGGAAAGTTTTTCTCCGCTACGGTAAATCAGGCGGTACGCCTCGCGCAGATGTTTTAGCTGTTCTTTATCGAAGCCACGTCTTTTGAGTCCTTCATTATTTATACCGCGTGGTTGCGCCGGGTTTCCTGAAACGATGAGATAGGCAGGAATATCCTTGGCGATGACGCTGTACATCCCCATAAAACTGTGCTCGCCGATACGGCAGAACTGGTGCGCTCCTGTGAACCCGCCGAAAATCGCATAATCTCCGACGCTGACATGTCCGGCGAGCATCGCACAATTGGCGAATATCGTGTGATTACCGATCGCGCAGTCATGCGCGATATGCACATAGGCCATCAACCAGTTGTCATCACCGATTTCCGTCAGTCCCTGTTCCTGGGCCGTTCCGCGATTGATCGTGCAGAACTCTCGAATCGTGTTGCCGTCACCGATTTCAAGCCGTGTGGCTTCACCGCCATACTTTTTGTCCTGCGGATCGTCGCCGATCGACGCGAACTGGTGTATGTGATTGTTTTTCCCGATCCGGGTCTCACCCTTGATAACGGTATGTGAGCCCACGGTCGTTCCCGATCCGATTTCCACGTCACCTTCGATGACGACATAGGGGCTTATTTCAATATCGTCTGCCAACTTGGCAGACGATGAAACGATTGCAGTTTTATGAATCACCGTCAGACCTTTCCCGCCGCGCACATGAGCTCTGCGCTGGCCACGATCTTGCCGGCCACTTCGGCCTCAGCCGAAAATTTCCGTATCTTTTTGAGCGTTCTTGTCAGTTCAATTTTCAAATCCAGTCGATCGCCTGGCACCACCGGCTTACGAAACCGGGCCTTATCGATTCCAATAAAATAAAAAATATCGCCTTCCTCAGGATCGTTCTCGTTCGTGACAAATGCGAGCAACCCTGCCGCCTGGGCGAGCGCCTCGATAATCATTACGCCGGGCATGATCGGTTTGACCGGAAAGTGACCCATAAAAAATGGGTCATTGATGGTGACATTTTTATAGGCATGCAACGACTTGCCTGGCTCGCATGCAGTGACCCGGTCGACCAGCAAAAAGGGATATCTGTGCGGCAACAGCCGCATAATTTCGTCTATGTTCATGATCATTTCACTCACCATGATTCTTCACTTCCTTTTTTTTCCTGCCGAAACTTGCCGATCTTTACCCAGTCTTTTCTCCAGGGCACGCACTTTTCTCGCCAGTTCATCCAGGTGTCGCAGGCGTGCCGTATTTTTACGCCATGCAGGAGCCTCCTCAACCGGTACGGAACCGGAAAAGGTCCCGGCCTTGCGCAACGAATGACTGACAAATGTAAATGCAGTAATAACGACATCATCGGCCAGTTCAATGTGTCCGACAATGCCGGCGGCGCCGCCGATCATGCAACGCTTGCCAATCGTTGCGCTGCCGGCGATCGCGGTGCAACCAGCGATTACCGTATGCGCGCCGATTCTGACGTTGTGGCCCACCTGAATCTGGTTATCCAGCTTGACGCCATCTTCGATAATCGTGTCCTCGATCGCTCCACGATCAATCGTCGTGTTGGCACCCACTTCAACATCATTGCCCAACAAAACGCCACCCAGCTGCGGAACCTTGATCCATTCCTCGCCCAGCTTCGCGATACCAAACCCATCTGCGCCCAGTACCGCGCCGGGATGCAGCAGGCAGCGCTCGCCGGTTCGCGTACGCGGACCCAATGTTACGTTCGCCACGAGCCGGGTATGAGGACCCAGCTCGCAGCCATCCTCGACGACGCAACCGGGACCGACAAATACGCCGCGCCCCAACTTCGCGTTGGCACCGACATATGCGTTCGGGCCGATGCAAACTTCATCAGCGATCTCCGCGCTCTCGTCCACGCTTGCGCTGGAATGGATACCAGGCACAGCCATTGATTGTGGAAACAAGAAGGTGGCGATCTGCGCGTACGTCGCATATGGATTATCTGAAATCAGGCAGTCAACCGGACACAGCGAGGCGTCATCCTGTGACAGAATAACCGCCGCAGCTTTGGTTGCCGCCAGGTGCTTACGGTAAGACGGGTTGGCCAGAAAACTGACAGTTCCTGCACCGGCGTTGAGCAACGTCCCGACTCGGCTGACCGAAACATCGGGATTGCCCTGCACGGTACATCCGAATTTGACCGCGAGCTCCCCCAGCGTCGTGGTCATCAGTGATTCCTTATGTTTTATCCCTATTGTCCCGAATCGGAAGCCTGAAAACTCGCTTCCAGTGCTGCCAGTACTTCATCGGTGATATCTACCGTTTCGCTGGCATACAGGATTCCGGGCTGACCCATGATCAGGTCAAATCCACCCGAGCTGGCATGCGCCTGCACCTGCGTCAACACCGTTCTCTGCAAAATTGCCACCTCTTCATTTTCCCGGAAGTTATAATCCTCCAAAAATTCATCCCGCCTGCGTTTTAAGTCGCGGCCGCCCTGGTTCAGATCACTTTCAAGACTTCTGCGCTCCTGATCCCCCATCAAGGCGCCATCTCTTTCCAGCCGTTCTGCCAGGCCCTGGAGAGTCTGCTGCTCGGCCTTAATCTGGCGGTCGCGCGGCGAGAACTCATCCCGTAACTGCTGGCGAATCTGCTTGGCCTGCGGAGCCTGTTGCAATAATCGGGGTATATTGACGAAGCCTATCTTCACTTCCTGCGCCGAAAGAGAGAAAGACGCCAGAAGCGAGCCCAGTAACAGCCAACTACATTTATACAAAGTCATTTTTTTCATTAATACACCCTAAAAAGCAGAACCAATAGAAAACTGTAAGCGCTCGGTCTGATCACCGTAAAACCTGAATGTCTCTTCCTCTGGATTCAGCGGGATGGCATAACTGAACTTGAAGAGCCCGAGCGGCGCCAGCCATTGTACGGCTATTCCAGCCGAATATTTGAGTTGATCGACATCCAGATTATATTCTATCGGGTCGCCTAAGCGGTCAAAGAAATCCACGCCTCCGGTGGAGAATACATTACCAAAGTCGAAGAAAACACTGGCTCGCGCAGATCCCTTCATTGATTCTGGCATTGGCACCAGCAATTCGAACTGACCGGTAACCTTTAAATTACCGCCATACGGATTTCCAAACGTATCTTTCGGTCCCAGCCTGTTCTCCTTGTAGCCACGGACCGTATCCGGCCCCCCGGCGAAGAAATTTCGGTACGGCGGGATGGAAGTCGTGCCCCCGAGCGCTTGGCCAATACCAAAATCTGCATTGATATTTATAATCCATTGCCCGGATATCGGTATATATTTTTGCAAATCATAGTTTAAAAACCAGTACTGAACTTCGCTTTGTGGCAATGCGTAACTTACGGTGATCCGGTTGCGAGAACCCCGATCGGCGAACAAAAACCGATTACGTGAATCGAAAGTCCAGCCGGTCAGAATTTCATAGGTCTTGAAAGCAGACTGGAAGAACGTGACGCCGCTAGCTACAAAGCTCGTTGAATTACCGTTATTTAGCACCCAGTCCTGTGATTGTGCTGTCTGGAAATTGTTCGACGACAACTCTGCATCGCTCGCGGAAAATCCGATACGAAACTGCTGGTACTCGCTGATCGGAATCCCATAATCGATCGACGCGTTCGTGGTCTTTGTATCGAAACTCGAAGATCCTGAAGTGAACTGGGTAAAATCCCTTAGTCCGATCGAGTAAGTGCGGCTGATCCCGTCCGGGCTTGCATAAGGATTCGTATGCGACAAGCTATATATCTTGCTAAAGCTACCGGAGGCGAGATTCATCGAAATACGATTCCCGGTGCCCATGAAATTGGTATGCACAAAATTGCCGTTGACAATTAATCCTTGCGCATCGGAAAAGCCGAGACCACCGCCGAAGGAACCGGGCAGGCCTTCCTTGACTGTGTACTCAACATCCACCATGTCGGCTACGCCTGGGACCGGAACGGTCTCCATCTCTACGCGTTCCACGAATGGCAAACGCTGGATTCGTTGTTTCGAGCGCTCAATCCCGGAGTTCGAAAGCCATGCCTGTTCCATCTGCCGCATCTCCCGGCGGAACACATAGTCATCGGTGCTGTGCGTACCAAGAAAATTAACTCTCCTGACATAGACCCGGTTACCCGGCTCCACGTAGAAAGTCAGGCTGACAGTCTTTTCCTCTTCGTTAACTGCCGGGATCGGCTCGATATTGGCCATCGCATAACCCTGTTCGCCGAGGGCATAAGCGATCACGTCAGTACTGTGGGTAATCAGCCTTTGCGAAAAGATGGCCCCGGGTGTCACCGCAATTAAAGGCATCAAAAGTTCCGGCGCCAGGATGGTTTTGCCCGCCAGCTGGACATCAGCCACCCTATAGAGATCACCCTCGTCAATATTTATCGTCAAAAAGATGTCCTTACGGTCGGGAGAAATCGCAACCTGTGTAGAAGTGACCTCAAAGTTCAGATGGCCGCGGTCCATATAGTGCGAACTGATCGCCTCGAGATCGCCAAGCAACGTTTCTTTCGAGTAACGACAGTCGCTCTTGAGAAAGCAGGTCAGGTGAGGCTCTTTCAGGGACATTCCCTTGAGCAGTTCTTCGTCGGAATACTTCTCGTTGCCAACGATATTGATCTGGCGAATGACTGCGCGCTCACCTTCGACGATCTCGATGCCAAGCCGCACTTGGTTGTTGCCGACATTAGAAACTGTTGTCTTGACCGACGCACTGTATTTTCCCTCACTAAAATATTGCTCGGTAATCGCGTTGGAAACGCCCTCGAGCACCGAGCGATCAAATGTCTTGCCTTCCGCCAGGCCGATCCGGCGAAGTTCGCCTTCCATGGCTTCGGTCTTGATGCTCTTGTTTCCGGAGATGCTAAAACTATCGATCGACGGTCTTTCCTTGACGATGATCAGCAATACTCCGCCATCGGCGCGCAATTCCACATCGTCGAAAAATGTTGTTTCATAGAGAGTTCGCAAAGCTTCCTGGATACGTTGCCGATCCAGAACATCACCGACATTGATCGGTAAATAGTTAAAAACCGTTCCGTCCGAGATTCGCTGGTTGCCCACAACGCGCATATCGCGGACCAGAAAACCGCTCTCCTGCGCGTCGACGCTGACCACCAAAACAAAAATCAGCGCCAGCAACATCCCTGTCTTTGTCGGCATCTGATCCCCGACCCTTAACCAAGCCATCTATTGATGTCGTTATAAAAAGCCAGCCCCATAATCATGATCAGCATGGCAATGCCTATTTGCTGCCCCAGCAACTGCACTCTCGGCGGCAAGGGCTTACCTCTGATGCCTTCCGCCGCTACGTACACCATCTGCCCGCCATCGAGCAAGGGAATCGGCAAAAGGTTGATGATTCCCAGGCTGATACTGAGTATTGCCAACAGGCCGAGAAACTCGTCCAGACCAAGACTGGCTGCCGCTCCCGCGTAGGCGGCAATACTGATCGGCCCGGCAATATTCTGCGCGGAAATCTGGCCGACAACCATACGTCCAAGCAGGCGTATTGTCAGCACCGAAGTATCCCAGGTCTTTTGCGCTCCACGGACAAACGCAGTAAAAAAAGGATAGCGCTCCACAGTGCGCATATCCTGATAGAGATCGCCAGGTGGCACACGAACCGATGCACCGATGCGGCCGATTTCACCCTGCTCGCCATCGCTGCGCCCAATTGTCATTTGCAGACCCACGCGTTGGCCATCGCGCTCCAATTGAAGATTTATCGTCTCGCCCGGCCTTGCCCGGACAAAATCCACCCAGGCGCGCCACTCATCGAAAAACTGACCTTCGGCTGAAAGAATCAGGTCTCCTGATCTGAGCCCCGCACGCTCGGCAGCGCCGCCGGCACTGATTTCGTCGAGCAATGGTGGGATGGTGGGAAACCAGCGATTGAACCCCAGCCCACTCATTAGTAATGCCGGATCGGTCAGTTCGCTCTCGCGGCCGCGAACGTCAATCGATAAATCGCGCTGCACGCCGTCACCGTCGATGACACCAACAGGTATCTCGCCCGAATCGAGCAGCACCTCAATCAGCCGCAGCGGGATCTGTTCCCAGATCGTGATTTTCTGACCCGCTATTGAAATGATCTGATCGCCACGTTCCAAACCGGCGATCGCCGCAGGAGAATCGGCTGTTACTTCGCCTACGACCGGCTTCAATCCGCCGATACCGACCATAAACAGCAGCCAATACGCCACGACAGCGAACAAGAAGTTGAACGCTGGTCCCGCGGATAACACCGCCAGCCGTTTGCCAACCGATTGCCGATTGTAGCAGCGATGAAGCTCCTCCGGCGCAACGGGTCCCTCGCGCTCGTCCAGCATTTTGACGTATCCGCCAAGCGGTATCGCGGAAATCATGAATAGTGTATCGTCACGGCCTTTTTTTACCCATAGCGGTTTGCCGAAACCAATCGAAAATTTCAGCACTTTGAATCCGAGTCGCCTGGCCACCCAGAAATGACCGAATTCGTGCACCGCGACAAGCACGCTGATCGCTACAATAAAAGCAAATATTGACATCAGAAACTGGCCCATCAGGCTAAACACATCTTATCGATTTCCTCACCCGCCGCGTCGCGCGCCCACTGGTCCGCTTTAATAACGGTCTCCAGGGATTCGACAACCTCTGTTGTGTGACATTCCATCGTTTTATTGATAACTTTTGCAATCTCGGTGAACGGCAATCGTCGATCCAAAAATGCTTGTACCGCCACCTCGTTGGCTGCGTTCAGCACCGCCGGAGCCGTTCCGCCCTGGTTGGCCGCCACCCTCGCCAGCGTCAGGCACGGAAAACGTTCGGTGTCAGGCGTTCGAAACTCCAGCGCGCCAACTTTTACCAGATCCAGAGAGCCGACCCCCGATTCCATGCGCTCCGGCCACGCCAGTGCATGGGCTATGGGAGTCCTCATATCCGGATTACCCAATTGTGCAAGTACCGAACCATCGCAATACTCGACCAGCGAGTGAACGATACTTTGCGGATGAATCAGGATTTCAACATCATCAGGCCGCATGCCGAACAGGTGACACGCTTCGATCAACTCCAGCCCCTTGTTCATCATTGTGGCCGAATCGACAGAAATCTTTTCCCCCATGTCCCAGTTAGGGTGTGCACAGGCCTGCTCCGGCGTCACTTGTTCCAGATCGCAAACCGGCGTATTCAAAAACGGACCGCCCGATGCTGTCAACCACAATTTGCGCACACCTTCCCGGGATGGTCCGCTCTGCGGGTCAGGCAAACACTGGTATATGGCGTTGTGCTCGCTGTCGATCGGGATCAGTATCGCATCGTTGTCCGCTACGGCCTGCATCAGTAAATGCCCGGCAAGAACCAATGATTCCTTGTTCGCCAGCAGCACCCTCTTGCCGGCGCGAGCCGCCGCAATCGTTGGCAACAGACCGGCAGCCCCGACGATGGACGCCATTACAAAGTCTGCCGCAGAGTTTTCAGCTACCTCGACCAGCCCGTCGGATCCGCTCAGTAGCTTCGTCCTGAGCCCTGCTTTTTGCAGCTCTTTGCGCAAAATGGACTCCGGCTCCGAATCCTGTAACACGGCAAAATCGGGCTTAAAGCGAAGGCATTGCTCAAACAGGCGCTGGTGGTTGCTTTTCGCGGTCAGAGCGACCACATGAAAAGAATCCTGGTTACGCGATATGACATCGAGCGTGCTGCATCCCACGCTGCCGGTCGAGCCCAGGATACTGATCCCTTTCATCAGATAACGCCCTGCCAGCCTATTCCGAGCACAAATACCGGGACGGCGGAACAAATGCTGTCGATCCGGTCGAGTACGCCGCCGTGTCCCGGGAGCAATCGCCCGCTGTCTTTCAGATTCCAGTGCCTCTTGAACATACTGACGGTCAGATCACCAACGATCGAAACTGCCGCCACCGCCAGACACAAAAAAACAAATGGCAGTCGGGGCTGCTGCAACAATTCGGCCCCGGCGAACGCCACCACCAGCGCCAGCAGCATGCCACCAAAGACGCCTTCCCAGGTCTTTCCGGGGCTGACTTTCGGGATCAGCTTGATTCGGCCCCACATTTTGCCGGCACAAAATGCCCCGACATCAGTGGCCCAGATCAGAATCAGGATAAAGCCAACCCAAATCAGCCCACCCTCTTCGACCAGCAATCGGCTCAGGGACAACCATGGCGGTACCAGGACCATCACACCCGTGATGATGGCGGCCAGACGCGGGAGCGGAGTCGGAAAGCGCATGACCCAGACAAAAGCCACCCCCCACCAGGCCAGCGTAATCTGTAATAACAGTTGCAACGAGTCAGGCTGATAACTAAAAAGCCAGGCGGCAAACATCAGTACCAATACGCCGACAACGTACAACAAGCGCCACAACACAGAACCCGCCCCGAGAAACTGGCTCCACTCCCAGATACCCAGACTGATGACGCCGGTCAGTACAAGCAGTGTTGCGATCGGGGGCAACACCAACACCACAATCGCCAGCGCTGCCAGTAAAGACAAAGCCGTAATCACCCTGTGCTTAAGCATGCCCTTCACTCAACTGTTCGGCCGTTTTGCCAAAACGTCTCTCCCTGCCCCGATAACTATCCAGCGCCCGCTCAAGTTCCCCCTGATCGAAATCAGGCCACAGCACATCGGTGAAATACAGCTCCGCATAAGCCAGGTTCCACAGTAAAAAGTTGCTGATCCGCGATTCTCCGCCCGTGCGAATAAACAAATCAGGATCTCCAATGCCGGCTAACTGTAATTGTTCGGCCAGCTCCTCTTCCCCGATATCCTCGGGCGTCAGTTCTCCGCTGGCGACCCGGCTCGCCAGTCCCCTGCAGGCGTGAACGATATCCCAACGTCCGCCATACGCCACCGCGATCACCAGGTTGAGACGCGAATTGTGCCGGGTCAGTTTTTCGGATTCCTCGATTTTTCCCACCAACTCGTCGGGCAGCAGTTTGCGATCGCCGATAATCCTCAGCCTGACGCCCTGCTTGTTCAATTCCGGTACTTGTTTGTTAAGCGACTCCACAAACAAAGTCATCAACTTGCGCACTTCTCCGAGCGGACGATTCCAGTTTTCGCTGCTGAAAGCGAAAAGAGTCAGCGTCGTCACCCCCAGCTTGGCGCAAGCCTCAACGGCTCTTCGGGCCGCGGTGACACCTGCCGTGTGGCCGGCATGCCTCGGCAACTTTTTTTGTTTCGCCCAGCGCCCATTGCCATCCATGATGACAGCGACATGGCACGCAGACCTCGGCTTATGTTGCTGGTCAGGTTTTTCCGCTTGATCCGCCATTGTGCTGAGCTGAGATACCGCAACCGGGCAGGAAATAAAGCCCGGGAACTCGATACTCCTACACCTCCAGCATTTCAGATTCTTTATCAGCCAGAATTTTGTCGATTCTGGCGACATGATCATCGGTCAGCTTCTGCACTTCATCGTGCGCGTGGTGATCTTCATCTTCGGTGATCATCTTTTCTTTTAGCAGTTCCTTGACATCATGCAGGGCGTCGCGGCGAATATTACGTACCGCTACCCTTGCGTTCTCCGCCTCATGCCGGACAATTCGAATCATGTCCTTTCTTCTTTCCTCGGTTAACGCGGGTAACGGAACCCGAATAACCGTTCCCGCAGTTGCCGGGTTCAGTCCCAGGTCGGAAGTCATGATCGCCTTTTCCACAACCTGGATCATCGGTTTTTCCCAGGGTGTCACCATCAGGGTTCGTGAATCTTCGACGGTAATATTGGCGACCTGATTCAGCGGGACCTGCGCGCCGTAGTACTCTACGGTTATGTGCTCTAACAGACTGGTATGGGCCCGCCCGGTCCTGAGTTTTTTCAGCTCCTGAATAAAAGCGTCGATACTTTTATCCATGCGCGTCGATGCGCTTTTTTCGATGTCTTTAATCATTGACCGCCTCCTGCATCTGCTCCAGGCCGTTGTAAACCATGGTGCCCAACGGCTCACCTTTCAGTATCCGCAGCAAGTTGCCCTCCGTCGTCAGATTGAATACCCGCAGCGGCAAATTGTTGTCTCTGCACATGACGATTGCGGTCGCGTCCATAACCTGAAGCTTGTCATGCAGCACCTGGTCATAACTTAATTGTGTGTAGCGCCTGGCGGCCGGATCCTTGATCGGGTCCGACGAATAAACACCGTCTACTTTTGTCGCCTTGAGCAATAAATCCGCGCCGATTTCGATGGCACGCAAACTGGCAGCGGTATCGGTGGTGAAGAAAGGATTACCGGTACCGGCAGCGAATATCGTGACCCGCCCTTTTTCGAGGTGGCGGATCGCCCTGCGTCGGATGTAATCCTCGCAGACTTCGTTGATTTGTAATGCAGACATTACCCGCGCAAAACAGCCGACGCCCTCCAGGGCATCCTGGAGGGCAAGACTGTTGATCACCGTCCCCAGCATCCCCATCTGGTCCCCGGTCACCCGATCCATGCCTGCTCGCGCCAGGCCGGCGCCGCGAAAAATATTGCCCCCGCCGATGACAACGCCGATCTGAATATCCAGTTTCGTGACTTCGCCAATCTCTGCTGCGATGCGGCGAATGACCACCGGATCGACACCATACTCAAGGTCGCCCATCAGGGCCTCGCCGCTGAGTTTTAGCAGAATTCGCCTGTAAACCGGTGCGGAATCTCCCATAAAGCCTCTTTTTTTCAACATTTTATGGATACAAAGAACCCCGCTCTCGCGGGGTTCCCGATATTACCTGATTTTAGGGCTGCTGGCTTAGTCGTCGTCTTTGATCTGTGCCATCACTTCGGCGGCGAAGTTCTCGACGGGCTTTTCAATGCCCTCGCCCACCTCAAAGCGGACGAAGCGGACAATTCGGGCCTTGTTCTGCGCCAGCAGCGCGCCGACCGTCAGCTCCGGATCCTTGACGAAGGGCTGGCCGGTCAGGGTAATTTCAGCCAGAAATTTCCTCATCCGCCCCTCCACCATACGCTCGACGATCTCGTCAGGCTTGCCCTCGGTTTTCGCCTGCTCGACCAGGATTTCGCGTTCCTTGGTCAGCTTTTCCTCGGAGACATCATCCTCGGTCACGCACAGGGGATTGAGCGCGGCCACGTGCATCGCGACATCCCGCGCAAGATCCGTATCACCACCCTCGGCACTGACAACGACGCCGATGCGGTTGCCGTGCAGGTAGGATGTCAGAACGCCGGCTGATTCAATTAACTCGAACCTGCGCAACTGGATATTTTCGCCGATCCTGACAACCAGGCTGCGACGGACCTCCTCTACGCTTTGTCCATCAATCGCGAGAGCTTGCATCGACTCCATGTTATCGGGCCGATCGGCCAGGACCGCGGTGGCCACGGCGTTGGCGAAATTGCGAAAATCGTCCCTACCGGCAACGAAATCAGTTTCGCAATTCACTTCGAGAATAACGGCCAGTTTTTTATCCGCGGAATAACGCACGACGATCGCTCCTTCCGCAGCGATCCGGCCCGCTTTCTTATCAGCCCTGGCGAGCCCGCTTTTGCGCATCGCCTCGACCGCAGCTTCAATATCCCCGCCCGTTTCGACCAACGCCTTTTTGCACTCCATCATGCCCGCGCCGGTACGTTCGCGTAATTCCTTAACCTGCGCAGCAGTAACAGTCATTACCGTTTACCTCATTGAAAAAAGCGCGGGCTGCACAACAGCAGCCCGCGTTACAGATCCTGTTCAACTCTACCGCTACCCGAAACCCACCTGTCAGGATTTGTCGGCGCCCTCCCCGGCCGCCGGTTTTTTCTTGCTGGCAGCAGTTTTCTTGCTCACGGTTTTTTTGGCAGCGGTCTTATTGCTTGCAGCTTTCTTCGCGGGAGCCTTTTTCGCCGCAGCTTTCTTCACCGGGGTCTTTGTTGTCGCAGCTTTCTTCGCCGGGGTCTTTGTTGCCGCAGCCTTCTTTGCCGGGGCCTTTTTTGCCATAACTTTTTTGATCGCGGGCTTCTTCGCAGTCGCTTTTTCGGCCGCCGGCTTGGATTCGGCCATTTCTTCTACGGGTTTCTCCTGAACCGGCTTGTCTTTTATCGATTCTCCGGGCGCAGGTTCTTCCTTCGCTGATTCCTCGGTTGCTCCGGCCTCCTGCTCGGCCTCCTGCTCGACCTTCTGCTCGACCTTCTGCTCGACTTTCTGCTCGACTTTCTGCTCGACTTTCTGCTCCACGGCATCCGTCCCGGCAACCTGGCTTTTGGCACGCATGTCCTGAACCACGGCCTCCAGCGGAGTTTTCTCACTTTCGGCGGATGCTGTCCCGGCGATCTTCGCCGCAGCCGCACCCCCCGCGACTTTGGGCTTATCGTCGATCTTTATCGCGACTATTTTTGCCGCTTTCTTGCGGGCCTGTCTTTTTGCCGCAGTTCTCTTGCGTGGCTTGCCTTCTTTATCAAGTTCGACAAATTCGTCGTCGCCCAGGTTGATTTCCGGCATCGACGCCTTACCGTCCAATACCGCTTCGGACACACCATTAGCGTACAACTGGATCGCTCGCATCGCGTCATCATTGCCCGGGATTACGTAATCCACGCCATCCGGGGAACAGTTGGTATCCACGATTGCGATCACCGGGATACCCAGCTTGACCGCTTCCCGAACCGCAATGTTTTCGTGACCAACGTCGACGACGAACATAGCATCGGGCAAGCCGTTCATTTTCTTGATGCCACCCAAGCTGCGGAACAGTTTGTCCATCTCCCGCCGCAATCCGATCACCTCTTTCTTGGTCAGCCCCTCAAAGACACCGCTTTCCTCCATCGCCTCGAGTTCTTCGAGTCGCCGGATTGACGCCTTGATGGTTTTGAAATTGGTCAGCATACCGCCCAGCCAGCGATGATTGACATGCGGCATACCGCAGCGTTCCGCTTCCGTCTTTATCGCTTCACGCGCAGACCGCTTGGTGCCGACAAACAGCACCGTACCGCGATTAGCAACCGTATTTTTAACGAACTTGGCAGCCTCTTGAAACAGGGGCAAAGTGCGTTCGAGGTTGATTATGTGAATTTTGTTGCGTTCCCCAAAAATAAAGGGAGCCATTTTTGGGTTCCAGAAGCGGGTCTGATGACCGAAATGCACGCCTGCTTCCAGCATCTGGCGCATGGATACGTTAGCCATGTTGTCTCCTCGGGTTAGGCCTCCATGTATCCCATGCGACAACCCATTCGGGCACCCAGGCGCACGTGTCGATACATGTGTGGATTAGGGAAGCTCTGCTCTGTTCATGCTCTCGTATCTTGCGGCCAAAATATCCAGCTTCGGTGTTGCAAATCTTCGCAATAGCCAGCTATTACGTGCGCTTCGCGCCTTGAACCTGAACATTTTAGATCACAATCTACTGCGCTCATGAACAGACCAGAGCTTCCTCAGTATTTGCTAAAAAAGCGCGCGCTTTATACCATAAACTGCCTGCTGCAACAATCCTGTCAGCGCAGTAATTTAAGGCCGATCAACATAATAAGACCAGTTGGCGAAAAGAACCCGCAACCGGCCTTTCACGGAGTCCCTCGAAAGATCATGACGGTAATCATAAAATCGCCCGCCGAGCAGGAAAAAATGCGGGTGGCAGGACGGCTTGCATCCGCTGTATTGGACATGATTGGAGAGCACGTCGTGCCCGGCGTTACCACCGGCGAGCTCGACCGACTGTGCCACGAGTATATCGTCGACCAGCAAAAAGCGACGCCAGCGCCGCTCAACTACCGCGGCTTCCCGAAATCAGTCTGCACCTCAGTCAACCATGTGGTCTGCCACGGAATTCCGGGTGAGAAAATACTAAAAAAAGGCGACATCACCAATATCGACGTCACCGTGATCAAAGACGGATTCCATGGCGATACCAGTCGGATGTTTATGGTCGGCCGGGTTGGCGTTCTGGGTCAGCGAGTTAGCCGGGTCGCTCACGACGCGATGTATCTGGGCATCGAGCAGATCCGCCCCGGCGTGCAGCTGGGCGATATCGGATACATTATCCAGCAGCATGTCGAAAAAAATGGCTGCTCCGTGGTGAGAGAATACTGCGGCCATGGTATCGGCCGGGAATTTCACGAGGACCCGCAGGTATTGCACTACGGGAAACCCGGCACCGGGCTGGAATTGTGCGAGGGCATGACCATTACCGTTGAACCGATGGTCAACGCCGGCAATCGGCAGGTCAAACTTCTGCCCGACGGCTGGACCGTCGTTACCAAGGACCACTCTTTGTCCGCGCAATGGGAGCACACTGTGCTGGTCACCGCGGATGGTTATGAAATCATGACTCGGGATAGTGACGGCAGCAGCCGGTGAGCCCTTCGACTGAAAGTGTTGGCGCTCCCGGTCGCGAAAAAACCGGGCGCGAATGGCCGTTCCTGTCCGGTCTGTCCTCCCGCCTGGCGGCCAGCAAAACCCACGGGGAAAGCTCCCGCAACGCGCTGCGGGACGGGAGCCGTGAACTGGCCCGGCGGTTTGCTGACGGCGAGCGAGTGACCACACTGGTCAATGATCGCGCAAAGCTGGTGGACACATTGGTTATCTCGGCATGGAACCAGCATCTTGTCGACCAGGGCAGCCAATTCGCGCTGGTTGCAGTTGGCGGCTATGGCCGCGGTGAATTACACCCCGCATCCGATATCGATTTGCTGATTCTTTCCCCGACCGATCCGGACAGCGCCGCTGGCGCCCTGCAGAATTTTCTGGCGTTCTTGTGGGACATCGGCCTGGAACCCGGCCACAGCGTTCGCACGATCGACCAGTGCGTCGACGTAGCGCGGGAGGACATTACCGTCGCGACAGCGTTGATGGAATCGCGCCTGCTTTACGGCCGCAAAGGGTTGTTCGAGGAAATGCGAAGAGCGACGGGGCCTGCCGGTGTCTGGCCGTCCAAGGATTTTTTTGCGGCAAAACTGGCCGAGCAGGAAGCGCGACATCACCGCTTTTACGACACCGCGTACAACCTGGAGCCCAATGTCAAAAGTGGACCCGGCGGACTGCGGGATATTCAGATGGTCGGCTGGGTCGCAAAAAGACATTTCATGGTCGAAGATCTGCACCAGCTGGTTACTCTGGGGTTCCTGACAGCCAGCGAACACCGGCAGCTCAGAGCCGGTCAGGCGTACCTGTGGAGAGTGAGATTCGCCCTGCACGTTTTGACCGGTCGCCGCGAAGACCGGCTGTTGTTCGATCACCAGGTTCAACTCGCCCGGCAGTTCGGCTACAGCGATGGGCCACAGATCCTGGCCGTCGAGCAATTTATGCAGCGCTACTACCGGATGGTCATGCAATTGAGTCGACTCAACGAGATGCTCCTGCAGTTGTTCCAGGAAGCGATACTGT
>CAZMOM010000004.1:0-160126 GCA_964568075.1 uncultured Gammaproteobacteria bacterium | reverse complement strand
AGAGCTGTACTCCAAGTAAACCAGAGGTTATTTACCCATGCTGGATAGCACCACAGAATTTCTGAAACCGCGGGTCGTCAAACTGATGTCCCAAAAGGAGAACCAGGCGCGAGTGGTCATCGAGCCGTTCGAACGTGGTTTTGGTCACACCCTGGGCAACGCCCTGCGTCGAATCCTTTTGTCTTCGATGCCCGGCTGCGCCATCGTCGAGGCCGAGATCGAGGGCGTACTCCATGAGTACACCAGCATCGAAGGCGTGCAGGAGGACATCGTCGATGTCCTTCTCAACCTGAAGCAGGTCGCGCTGCGTATGCATACGCGTGAAGAGGCGACGCTGCACCTGGTCAAGAAAGGGCCGGGACCAATAACGGCTGGCGACATTCAAGTCGATCACGACATCGAAGTCGTGAACCCGGACCTGGTCATAGCCAATCTGACCAAGGGTGGCGAGTTGCGCATGATGCTGAAAATTCAGCGCGGGCGTGGCTATCTTCCAGCCAAGCAGCGGGTCAGCTTCGACGAGCCTACGCGCGCGATCGGCACCTTGCAGCTGGATGCTTCATTTAGTCCGGTTCATCGTGTGACCTACGGCGTCGAGGCGGCTCGGGTCGAACAGCGTACCGATCTGGACAAGCTGATTATTGAAATCGAGACCAACGGCACGATCGATCCGGAGGAAGCCATTCGCCGCGCCGGCAGTATCCTCAAGGATCAGCTATCGGTATTTGTTGACCTTGAAGGTCATGACGATACCGCGGCCAAGCTGGCTGAGTCACAGATCGATCCGATCCTGTTGCGCCCGGTCGACGATCTTGAGTTGACGGTTCGCTCGGCGAACTGCCTGAAGGCCGAAAGCATCAATTATATCGGCGACCTGGTACTGCGCACCGAAGTCGAATTGCTGCGCACGCCGAACCTGGGCAAGAAATCGCTGACGGAAATCAAGGAAGTCTTGCTCAGTCATGAACTTTCGCTGGGCATGCGGCTGGAAAACTGGCCACCGGCCAGCTTGCAACCCGAGGAAGAGCAGGCCATCGCCTGATCTCTTTGGACCTGATCTTTTTCTGAACTGGAATAGAAAACATGCATCATCGTAAATCCGGCCGCAGACTAGGGCGTAACAGCTCCCACCGCAAAGCCATGTTCAAGAATATGGCTGTGTCGTTGCTGCGGCATGAGACCATTCGTACCACCGTGCCAAAAGCGAAGGAGCTGCGCCGCGTCGTAGAGCCGCTGATCACGATGGCCAAGAGTGATGGTGTCGCCCAGCGCCGCCGCGCTTTCGATCGCCTGCGCGACAAGGAAATCGTGGGTAAGTTATTCACCGAAATCGGTCCGCGTTACAAGAGTCGTCCGGGTGGGTACCTGCGTATCCTCAAAGCCGGTCTGCGCCCGGGTGACGCCGCGCCGATGGCGGTCGTCAAACTGGTTGAAGAGGCGCCCGCCGCCAGCGACTAAGCGATTGTATCAATAAGGCCAGGCAGACCCGAGAGTCTGTCAGCCGCACCGAAAGAACCGCGTCATGTACGCGGTTTTTTTGTGGCCGAATTCCGCAATTGATCTAAACTTGTTTTTTGCAACAAGAAAACCGGACTGGGAGAAAGAATATGCGCGGGATCAATTTACAACGCTGGCTGATCGGCGGGCTTGCGGCAGGACTGGTGATCTGGATTCTCGAAGGTATCGCCGGCATGTTTTACATGGAAGACATGCAGGCGTCGCTGGACGCGATCGGCATTTCGATGGATATGTCCACCGAGGTTTTCGTGCTGTCGATACTGGTCAGCCTGCTGGTCGGTCTGGTGTCCATTTATTTCTACGCCGCCCAGCCGCACCCGGTTCGGCGCGGGACCGCGGACCGCGGTAGTGGTCGCGGTCATGCTGTTTCTCGGCGGTTATCTGCCCAGCCTGATCGGCTACCACATGTTCGGCCTGTTCCCGGATCGCCTGCTCGCGTTGTGGTCCCTGACCGGGCTGATCGAAATGATCGTCGCGACGTTAGCAGGCGCGTGGATTTACCGCGAAGATCAGGCCGCCGCAAACGCGTCCCGCGTCAGGTTTTCGCATGAACCGTCGGTTGCGCGGACATTGTCCTCGACGCGGATGCCGCCATAGGGGCTGAATTTATCGATCGCGGACCAGTTGACCTTGCCGGAGTCACTGCCATCTCGAAGCGGTTCCAGTAGCTGCTCGATAAAATAGAGCCCTGGCTCGATGGTCATGACCCAGTTTTCCTCGACCACCCGCGTCAGTCGCAGGAACGGGTGACCATCGGGCGGGGCGATACTGCCGCCGCCGCTGCCGGCTGAAAAACCGCCGTTGTCATGTACGTGCAGACCGATCAGGTGACCCAGCCCGTGGGGGAAGAATGCACCGCTCAGGCCGCAGTCCACCGCTTCTACCGCACTGACCTTGATCACATCGAAATCGACCAGTATTTGCGCCAACAATAGATGCGCCTCGACATGGAGATCCCGGTAATCCAGGCCGGGTTTTACCCGCGAGCAGATCTCCAGTTGGGTCTGGTCCATGGCCGCGACCATATTTTGAAAATCGCCATCGTCCGCCGCGTAAGTCCGGGTGATGTCGGATGCATAACCATTGAATTGCGCGCCGGCATCGATCAGGAATGACAATCGCTCGGCCGGGTTGTCCCGTTCCAGCGCCTGGTAGTGTAGGACCGCGCCATGACTGTTCAGGGCGATGATATTGCCGTACGGGAGCTGATGCTCCATGTGGCCGGTGGCTTTCAGGTAAGCCAGGTGGATCTCGAATTCGGTCGCACCGTCCCGAAATGCCTGCTCGGCCGCCCGGTGGCCCAGGCAACCCAGCGCCGATGCCTCACGCATGCAGGCGAGTTCAAGTTCGGATTTCGCGGCGCGATGGTGATCGAGATGATCGATCAGCGGCTGCGGATTAACGGCAGACAGGCCCCATCCGTCCACGAATTCCGCGTCCTCGCCGATAAAAGCCGTTGTCGACAGGTCTTTCGGCAACAGATCGCGAACTTCGTCCGGGCCGCCGATCAGTTTCAGATCGAAATGATTGACCCAGTAATCGGTCGGCGCGACGGCCGCGTCATGCCAGTAGTCGATCGGGCGGAAAAAGAGAAACAGCGGTTTCTCACCCGGGCGGAAAAAGAGCCAGCAGTTCGGGTTGTCGGTGACCGGCGCCCACCATTTAAGTTGCGGACAGACCTTGAACGGATAGTTGTGGTCATCGAGAAAAACGACTTTTTGTCCGCCCCCGGCGATCAGCAGACTGTCATACCCGGTCGCCGCCAGCGCCTGCGCGGTCAGTTCCTTGATTCGCTCAAGATGCGCCGGGTAGTGCGTCGCCAGTGGGTTCATCGCTCGGTCTCCGCAAAAGAAACCAGTGTATAACAACCCTGCTGGCCATTTCGATTCTGTGGGACAATCGGCAATCACGCGTTTGAGAAGCGGAGAGCACGATGGGTATTTCGCGGATAATCTTGCGGGCCACGGTAATGGCCCTGATGGTGACGCCAGTCGCAACCGGGTACGACCGGATCAGTGGCGAAAAATTCGCCAGCCGCTCCGAGGTCATCGCGACCCACGGAATGGCGGCGACCAGCCAGCCATTGGTTACACAGATCGCCATCGATATGCTCAAGTCCGGTGGCAACGCGATCGACGCGGCCATTGCCGCCAACGCGGCATTGGGCCTGATGGAGCCCACCGGTAGCGGCATCGGCGGGGATCTGTTCGCGATCATCTGGGACGCCAAATCGAAGAAACTGTATGGCCTGAACGCCAGCGGGCGATCGCCACGCGCCCTGACCCGCCAATGGTTTATCGATAACGGCCATGAGTCCATCCCGCAACGAGGCGCGCTGCCGGTCAGCGTACCCGGCGCCGTTGACGGCTGGTTCGAAATGCACCAGCGCTTCGGTTCGAAGCCCATGAGCGAAATACTCAGACCCGCGATCGACTATGCCCGCGAGGGCTTCCCGGTCAGCCAGTACATCGCCGGGTTGTGGAAAAGATATGAGCCGATCCTGGGTGGTTTCCCGGCGTTCCGCGAAACATACATGCCCAACGGGCGGGCGCCGGCCAAGGGCGAGATATTCAAAAACCCGCGGCTCGCCAACACCCTGGAAAAAATTGCCGAAGGCGGTCGGGATGTTTTTTACAAAGGCGAGATGGCGCATGTCATCGCCGATCATGTTCGGGCCAACGGCGGGTTTCTCAGCTATGAGGATCTGGCGACTCACACCTCCGAATGGGTCGAGCCGGTCTCGACCAGCTACCGAGGTTACGACGTCTGGGAATTGCCGCCGAACGGACAGGGCATCGCGGCGTTACAGATGCTCAATATTCTCGAAGCCTATGATCTTGCATCGATGGAATTCGGCAGCGCCGACTACCTCCACGTTTTGACCGAAGCCAAAAAAGTAGCCTTCGAAGACCGGGCGAAATTCTATGCCGACCCGGATTTTGCCGATGTGCCGGTGGCGAACCTGATATCCAAAGAATACGCAGACCGGCGCAGAAAACTTATCTCCATGAACAAAGCCGCACAGACCTACCCGCCCGGAGACCCGAAGCTCGAAAACGGCGATACGATCTACCTGACCACGGCCGACAAAGACGGCAACATGGTATCGCTGATCCAGAGCAATTATCGCGGCATGGGTTCGGGCATGGTGCCGCCCGGCCTCGGATTCAACCTGCAGGACCGCGGCGAACTGTTCAGCCTCGAAGAAGGACACGCCAACAGCTTTGAGCCTGGTAAACGCCCCTTCCAAACGATCATCCCGGCATTTGTCACCAAAGACGGCAAGCCCTGGCTGAGTTTCGGCGTCATGGGTGGCGGGATGCAGCCGCAGGCGCATGTGCAGATTCTCGTTAACCTGATCGACTTCGGCATGAATCTGCAGGAAGCCGGTGACGCACCCAGACTTCGTCATGAAAAAAGCAGCCAGCCGACCGGCGAGAAAATGCACGACGGTGGCGTGCTTGTCCTGGAGTCAGGATTCGCCAATCAGGTCGTCCAGGATCTTATTGAAAGAGGTCACAAGATAACGTCGTCTGTGGATGGCTTCGGTGGCTACCAGGCGATCCTGCGTGACGAGGAAAACGGCACCTACATCGGAGCGTCCGAATCCAGAAAGGACGGGCATGCAGCGGGGTATTAATTCGTTGGCGGGAACTCCTCGAATATCTGCGCGACGGCTACCTTGATGACCGGAGACGGATTCTGCCGGTCGGTAGTGGTTACCGTCTTGCTGGCCCAGCCGTGCCAGACCGGCTGTTTGGATTTTCCGTCAAAATATATCGATACCCAACGTGCCCTCGGTATAAGACCGGTGGTGCACTTCCTGGGCGGCATAAAGACGTCCATACAAATGCCATCCCCAGTATCCGTGATACATGACCGGGTATGAGCGGGAATCGATCTTCTCCCGCGTGCCCACCGTATAAGACACGATGAAGTCAGCCCCATCCGGCGAATCGGCGAATACATAACCCTTGTTCTCCAGCTCAGTGGCAATTGCCCGGACGATATAGCTTTGGGTCAGCGGGCTGATCGAAGATCGTTCACCGTCACCCAGAATCAGGGGATCGTCGGCGATCCAGCCAAACGACTGGTAGCTGCTGAAGTCTGCCGTCTCGTCATAATGCGCTCCGGACCGGATTGTGGTGCAGGCGCTCTGGCTTGCTGCCAGAATCAGCGCAGCCAGCAAAATCTGCATTCGGGGAGTGTGAATCAGCATCGTTTTCATTTTCAAGCTCCTGCCAATTGACTGGCTATTTGAACCAGAGCAACGGCCGAGTTCGCAGCGGATTACCGGCAGCGGCGTGGTCCCTTAAGAATCCACCTTTATTGTCTGTCTGCGATTGGGAAGGCGCAATTGTGGATAGCCGCAACGGGTTTGGTCCAGGCGAAGAGAAAAACTGCCGGCACCTCATTCTTGCTTGGTATTCTTGGATTGAAATGAGTGATAATTTGCTACCATTTTCACGTAGTAGCACCGCTGTCCCCGGCAATGCGCAAGAATATTGAACAGCTCAAGGCAGGAGGGAGTGAGCCAATACAAATCGCTGCAGCGGATGATCGACCGCAGGACCAGCATTGCCGGCTGAAAGTCGACGATCTTCACCCGCGTTAGTGGAACCAAAAGCGCCAGGATCATGTCAATGAATGAATACGATAAACCCAGGCAGGAGATTTTCTATGTCGTTGTTGGAACCGATTGGTCGTCGACTGGCTCATTACCTCAATCGACCGGGTAAACGCGAGACCCGGGTCGCTACCTGTACGCCTGAGCTACTTTCAGCAGCATTGCATAAGGGTGATGTGCTTCTCGTTGAAGGGTCGAGCCGTTTCAGCACAGCGATCAAATATCTGACTCAGTCAACGTGGTCTCACGCGGCGCTGTATGTTGCAGACGGGCGGGGCTCGCAGGATTCCACATCGGGAAGCGGCGAACTGCTGGAGGCGGATGTACTCGACGGAGTTCATTTGAGGCCTCTAAGCGCGTACTGGAACTTGCACACTCGAATATGTCGCCCGGTGGGGCTCAGACCCAAGGAGATCGATGCGGTCGTAGAATATGCGTTGTCCAGGATCGGGCACCGGTACGATTTGAAACATATTTTCGACTTGGCACGTTTTCTCGTTCAGAGGCCACCGGCACCGGCCCGGTGGAAACGACGTCTTTTAGCCTTGGGCAGCGGCGACCCGACTAGAGCAATATGCTCTTCGCTGATCGCGCAGGCATATCAATCAATACGCTATCCAATTCTCCCCGAAAGCGTTGTCGAGAAATCGAAAAACCCCGCATGCCAGGATTGCTACAAAGAATTTCTCCATATTCGTCATCACAGTCTTTTTGCGCCGAGGGACTTCGACATCTCTCCATACTTTCAAATAGTGAAGCCAACATTGGAAGACGATTTTGAACCTCATAACCTGACCTGGCATAGTGACGATGAAGATCCCTGCGTCAAGGCTTAATAACCGGTACCAACTTAATTCCAAATAGCATGGATACGATCGGAATTCTTGTGGGTTGGCCAAGCCCTGTGAGCGCTCTGTTGCTCGCGACGGCTGGTGCCTGGTTGAGAAAACCATACTTGGTCTGGGTTGGTGTTATCTTGATCATACCGATATCACTATATCTCGCAGCTGCACCGGGATATCCGTTTGTAGGGCTGGTTCCGCCAGTCGCGCTTGCGGTCGCTGCATCGACCTGCCGGAAAACTGTGAGGTGGCAAAGCTGGACAGGAATAAGCGTCTATACGGTTTTCCTGCTCGCACTAGCGTATATCGTTGTACACCAACAAATGCCCTAGCGAGAATATCGTGCCGGTCATTAAGTTATTTAGTTGTTTGAACCAGTTATCGAGTTGACGGTAAAAGAGATACAGGACGGACACCGCCGAAAAATCAATAACTTACTAACTTAACGACCCGTACCAACTTCCGGGTCTCTTTGAGCAGTGGTAGAATTGACGCGGTACATGATTCATTTCCGTGATCGAAAGGAGCACTTATGAGCCCCGAAAGCAGATACCCTATTATTTTGAGCAACACGGAGACCGTCCCCGGCAAACAGATCGCCGAATTTTATGGGCTAGTCACAGGCAATACTGTGCGGGCCAAACACATCGGTCGGGACATCATGGCTGGTTTCAAAAACATCGTAGGTGGCGAGCTAAAAGGTTACACGGAGCTGTTGCAAGAATCCCGGCGTGAGGCGACTGAACGTATGGTCGCGCAAGCGCAATCCATGGGTGCAAACGCGGTCATAAATGTGCGCTATGCAACGAGTTCAGTTGCTCAAGGTGCAGCCGAATTGTTCGCGTACGGAACCGCCGTGCGCGTCGCCTAGGAGCACCTTCATGACAGATTATTTTGACTTGATCGTGAATTTTGGCATCCCGCTGCTCGTGCTGATCGCTGCCTATTTTATAGGCAACGCCATTGAGAAAAAGCACTACAAGGAAATACGTGCCCGGGAAGAGAAGATGCACGGTTTTCCAGTCATAACGTTTGCTACGTTACCGTCCGATTGGCGTGTTGGGTCCGCTGAACTGGTGACTGGTAGTGTGGTGGTGTCATTGGATTATTTCAAACGCATCATTGCCGGCTTGCGCGGCATCATCGGAGGACGGGTGAAAACGTACGAACCGCTCCTGGATCGGGCACGCCGTGAGGCTGTGCTGCGGATGATCGAAGACGCGAAAGCTCGTGGCTATGATGCGGTTGTCAATGTGCGTCTCGAAACGTCGCGACTGGCCAGTGCCCGCAAGGACGGTCAGGGCACGGCAGGAGTTGAAATGCTTGCGTTCGGCACCGCCGTTACACTGACGTAACTGCGGGTCCGCAAGTTGCAGTGAAATTCATACCAAAGAAGCCACGCGAAGGCATTAATGTCAGCGACGTGCATCCGCTTACCGAAGCGGGCACACTGGTTTTAGGTCTGTCGGCAATTTTCGTGGTCATCGTACTGGCGGTGGTCTTTTTTGTTGACCTGGTCTTGACGTTCGTGTCCACCGAGACGGAGGCAAAATTCTTTTCAACCTGGACACCGGACGATCTCATTTCGATAAAAGCCGATGATGACCGGGACAGCCAAACACGCGCATTGGTCGAGCGTTTGGCACGTCATTGGCCGGATTCACCGTACACGTTTCGTCTCGAAGTCAGTGAATCGGAAGTGCCCAATGCGATGGCGCTTCCCGGTGGACTGATTATCGTTACGACGGCGTTGTTGGATCGCGTCGAAACGGAGAATGAGCTCGCATTTGTGTTGGGTCACGAGTTCGGGCACTTTCGAAATCGCGATCATATTCGCCAGCTTGGCCGGGGGATCGCTCTGGGTATTTTGTTCGCTGCGTTGAGCAGCAATGAAGGAGGTGGGAGTTTTGGCATCAGCATTGCCGATTTGACCATGCGTAGATTTAGCCGGGAGCAGGAATCCGATGCCGACAGTTTCGGACTCGAAATCGTGTATGCAGAATACGGTCATGTGAATGAATCCTGGGGGTTCTTTGACCGAATGATCCGTGATGATTACGGCATTCCCGACCTCGTTACTTATTTTTCGACGCATCCGTCCGGGGGCGATCGAATCGTGGACTTGAAATTCTACGCGCAGCAACGCGGATGGCCATTCACGGGCCCGACAACGCGTTTGACATGGTGAGTTTGACAACGGTGCCGAGTTTGAAAATGGTGCCGGTGTTAAGTTATTTACTTATTTGAGCCAGTTTTCCGGCTGGTAAATGCAACTTCACCAAAGCACGATCCCAAGGTTGTCAGAAGCAGATATTGGGTATGGCAGGGACGCCGAAAAAGTCGAGCCAGTTCTGTCGACCTGAATCTGCGATTCGCCAGGTTTTAAAAACATACAATTTCGAATTCAAGCAAAAACCAATCAATTAATATCTTCATAACCTAACACCAGCACCTATTTTCAACCTGTAGGTTGCTTTATCAGCAGCTAATCGAATTTCTGATCGATCTGTTCGGATTCGAATCTCGCAAGAACGTACTGAACCTGAAAACATGCTGCGGACCATGTCGCCAATGCTTGCTCGGCGTTTTTCACTAAAGAATGCGAGCCATTGGCAGTACTAAACGAATTGTCCGGAGCTGTTTCATTATGAAGTTACCTGCGCCAGAAAAAATGTCGATGTTGTTGATTGCCTTAATTCTTAGCTTGATTGTCTCCTATCAGGTGTCGGCCTATGAGCCCTGGGAATGGAAGGCGGCGAATGATACAGAATTCTTGACCTTTCAAAGCAAGGCCGAAGCCGTCGCAAGAATGGAAGTTGTAACCAATAACGGTGAATACCTGACCGAGGAAACGGGTGTAGACAGGATTACCACGGACCAGCACGTTTGGTTTAAATTTGTCGCGGAGCCCAAAGATCCCGTTATAGGAGTGTGGGAATACAGTACGCATTTTTTTGATGTCGAGTTGTATGCGACCGAGGCAGAGTATGTTTCGTTTCTGAAAGTGAAATATGAAAGTCAGTTGCCTGCCAACTGTGCTGGCAGTCCTGTGGCAGTTACGCCGGATGGAGATTGGTATACGCCATGGGATGGCTGGTGGTACGAAATTGTCGAGGACCAGGATCGTAACTACGACGTTGATACCTGGGGATGGTCCAGTACGTTGGAAACTTGCATTCCGATGGCAGCATACGACGGTGGGTCGAGACGGCGCCCGATAGCATGCGAGTCTCCTTTTTGGTCCAGGCTGGCAATTCCTCATTGCTTTCTTCCCGATATCGGAAAAGTAACCGGTCGGCCGCTGATTCAATCGTGCTCTGTCGGTAATCCCTGCGATGTTGGTTCCGGAGACAAATTACAGAAAGAATCGGATTACACGGGTCCGGGTCCATCGCTGGAACGGACTTATCATTCATTTAATTCAGAAAAATCGACCGGTCTCGGCGTGGGCTGGCGGCATAACTACCAGGCCAGGATCACTGTTTATGGCGGAAATCCCAGTGGACTGATCCGCGGGGATGGTCATCAGGATACGCTGAGATACTCCGCAACCGATACCTATATCGCTTATGAAAATGTTGATCTGATCATCAAGAAAGAGGCTGATCAGTTCGTCGTTTACCAAAAGACCGGAGCGAGAGAAATCTATGACGCAACCGGTGCGCTGGTTGAGCTGGTTGACGAAGCGGGTCGTTCGACGACCATTACCTACAACACCGGTCAGGTCGATACGGTCACCGGGCCGTTCGGGCATCAGCTGAAGTTTAACTACGATTCCAGTGGCTTTTTCCTGGGTCGCCTGGAAAGCGTGCAAACACCGGACGGACAGCTTATCCAGTACGCCTATGACTCGAGAAATAATCTTACGACCGTCGCTCACGAAGACGGCAGTGTCCGTACCTACCACTACGAGGACATCAAATACGCCAACCACCTGACGGGGATTACGGATGAAAATGGCGATCGATTTGCGATGTTTGCGTACGACCTGGTCGGTCGTGCGATTTCGACCGAACATGTGGGTGGTTACGAACGACTCACGTTGAGCTACGAAGCGAATGGCGACACGCTGGTTACTGACGCCGCCGGGAACATCAAGACCTATTCTTTCACCACGGATACTAGCTGGGCGAAACGGGTCAATGGCACAGCATTTGGCGGGCAGTCAACAAGCATTGCTTACGCTCATCCCTTCGGCGACCAAAGACGGCGAATTCTCAGTACCACCAATGAACGTGGCGTTCAGACCAGCTACACCTACGACACCTACCATAAGATCAGCAAAACAGAAGCCGTGGGTACGGCCGAAGAAAGGCTGACGAGCTATCTGTATCTCGACAACCACACGAGCCGCCTGGCGCAGGTGACATCGCCGAGCGTATTCACCGGCAACGATCGGCAAGTCATCACGGCCTATAACGCGGCGCAGTTACCCGAGAGTGTGACGATCGATGGTTATCGGCCAGACGGCACGGCCGTGAGCCGAAGCATATCGTTTCGGTACAACACCAATGGTCAGATTACATCGGTCGACGGTCCGCGTACGGACGATTCCGACACAACTAAATTTTCTTATTACAATTGCGCGACAGGCGCCGAATGCGGTCAACTGCTGTCGGTTACCAACGCATTGGGCCACGTCACCACTTATGACAGTTATGACGCAGCAGGTCGGTTGACGCAGTCAACCGATCCGAATGGCCTCGTCACTACCTATATTTACGATCTGAGGGGACGGGTGACCACCATCAGCCAGTCGCCGAGCGGTGGTACGGCACGCACGATGTTGATGACTTACGACAACGCCGGGCAGCTTAAGACCAACACGTCGCCTGCTGGTGTAACGCTGACATATACCTACGACGCGGCGCATAACCTGTTGTCCGTAACCGACGAGCTAGGCAATCACATTGATTACACCTACGACCTCAAAGGCAATCAGGCAGAGGAGAAGATTTACGACGCGAGCAATGTGCTCAAGCGGACGCTGACGAAAACTTATGACATCTGGGACAACATCGATACGATCAACAATGGCAGTTCCATTACGGACCTGTTGTTTGATGCGCTCGGTAATCTGGATTCAGAGACCGATGCCAACCTGAACGCGACGACGAACAACTACGATCCTCTCAATCGATTGACCGACACACTCGATGCTTTGTCTGGGTCAACCGTCTATGGCTACGACGTCACCGATAATCTCACCAGCGTTCATGCGCCAAACGGTGCCCTGACAACCTACGAGTATGACGACCTGGGCAACCTGTTGTCAGAAAGCAGCCCCGATCGAGGACAAATATTCTACACGCACGACATCGCAGGCAATGTGGTCGGCGTGACAGATGCCAGAGGCGTCACGACCACCTACAGTTACGATGTGCTGAATCGCGTAACGAAGACACAGTATCCCGACGCCAGCGAAAATGTCACCTATACGTTCGACACGGGAACGAGTGGCATTGCAAGATTAGCAGCGATCGCGGATCAAAGCGGCATAACATCCTATGGCTACAACACATTTGGTGACGTCGTAAGCGATGTGAAAGTCATCGACGGCGTCAGTTATACGACCAGCTATCTGTATGACGGTGCCGGCAATATCACCGATATAACCTACCCGGACGGGCGTATTGTCAGCTATGTCAGGGATGCCGCCGGACAGCTGACCCAGGTCAACACCTCGGTCGACAGCGTTACGACAGCGATTATTAGCAACGCGGCCTATGAGCCATTTGGGCCAGTCACATCCATGACCTACGCCAACGGCGTGTCGATGGATTATGCCTATGATCAGGCGTACCGGGTAACCGGTATCACCATGAATGGCTTGCTGGATAAGTCGTACGGCCTGGACCCGGTCGGGAACATCCTGGGCATTACAGACCTTGTCGATCCGGCCATGAACCAGTCGTTTACCTATGATGCGCTGAATCGACTGGAGACCGACCAGGGAAATTATGCCGGAGATGCATTTACCTATGATGCCAACGGCAATCGAACCAGCGATAGCAGTGGTACGTATGACTACCTGAGCCTCTCGAACCGGCTCACCGCCATCGCCGGTGAGAGCGTGGTTCTCGATGCCGCCGGCAACACCACATCCTTGCGCGGGATGGACCTGGCCTACAACGATTCCGGACGCCTGCAGTCTGTGTCAGCCGCTGTCACGACCAAGTACAGGGGTAAGCCAAAGACGACGATTACAGAAGTTGGCGTGTACACCTACAATGCGCTCGGTCAGCGGGTGAAAAAAATTGCGAACGGGAGATCCACGATCTATCACTATGATCTTGGCGGCAATCTGATTCTCGAGACTACCGACGGCGGAGTGGCGGAGACCAGCTATCTGTGGCTTGGCAACAGGCCGGTAGCGCAAATCGGCCCGGTCACGACGACAACAAGGAATGGCAAGGGCAATGGCAATGGCAATGGCAAGGGCAAGGGCAATGGCAATGGCAATGGCAAGGGCAATGGCAATGGCAATGGCAATGGCAAGGGCAAGGTCACGACGACGACCGAGGAGAGGTTGACTTATTTGCACAGCGACCACCTGGCGACCGTGCGCAGTGGCACCGATGATACGGGGAAAATCGTCTGGCGATGGGATGGTGATGGGTTTGGGGGGGTCGCCGCTGATGGCGATCCGGATGGAGATGGATCAAATGTCACACTCAACCTGAGGTTTCCGGGTCAGTATTTCGATGCCGAGTCCGGGTTGCATTACAACTACTTTCGTTTTTATGATCCAGGAACTGGTCGATACGTGTCTACCGACCCGTTAGGTCAATCAGCTGCTATCAATCTTTTTGTATACGCCAAAAACAGTCCCATTGTTTATTTCGACCCTTATGGACTGTATTGTTTAACACAAGTCCAGATTAATGCGATTGCAGCGAGCATTGGCGGAGGCTTCGGCGGTTTGGTGTCGGGAGCAATTACCGGTGCTGTGGTAGGAGGAATCCCTGGAGCTATTGCATTGGGACTGGCTGGCGCGGTTCGGGGAGCGGGCGTTGGTATGGCGTCGGCAATAGTCATTCAGCAAGTTGGTGCTGCAGGTGGAGTAGGAATGGCGGCTGTTGCAACGAATTCTGGTCCTGGCGGTAAAGCGCGCTCTGCTGCAGGTGCGGCGGTTGGTGCCGTCGCAGGCGATCTTCTGGGTGATGGCGCTACAGCAGCCGCAGTGAGCGGGGCGTTAGGCGGCGCCATCGGTACTGACCCTGTGACCGGTGCTGTTGGTGGCGCGACAGGCGGTATCGCCGGAGCTATCGCAGCCAGAATACTTGCTGCGGGGAACGATTGTGAGGATGAGTGCGGCGAATGAGTTTATCGGAAAATAGTTATCGATCAAGATGTCCTTCGTGCGGTTTTCGGTTGCCGTTGCTGCATCGAATTTTTTTGAACGCGGTGAAAGGCCACGAATGTTCCAATTGTGGTGCGTTGCTGGTTCAAAGCAGGACAGCCAGTGTTATACAGTATCTGTTGCTCGTTCTCAGTTTGATACTTATTGTAATTTTTGTCAGTAATGTTTTTGTTGGTAAAGGTGGTTGGCTTTATCTTTTCTTTTGGGCCATTACCTTTTTATTGCTCGTGATCGTCAAACTGAAATCCAGTTTGTCTGTCTCATCGGGGCCCGGAGAAAAAAAAGAAAGCGATGCACAAAAAGAGGGCGGACCCGATTAAATGCCGATGCGCTATATTTCTTGGAGCGCCTCAGAATCCAGAAAAAACGGCCACATAACGCTTGAATTAAGCGGCGCCTGCGCTGCAGGCGTCCGCCAGCCGCCAGGCTGCGTACTTGAATGACTTGCTATGTGTTTTTTCCACGTTTGCGCTTCGGTTTTTTCTTCGGTTTGGGCTCCGGGAGCTCTCTTTCCGTCAGTCTCACCAAGTTGCTAATCCAATCTTTGTCTTCGATTTGCTCCTCTATGAGAAAGGACGGTTTGGCTCCGGGATAGGGAGGCGCCTCTACTACATTACCAATATAGGATTTACCAGCTTTCGTCGGTTTAATAAATAACTGATTATCGCATATAAGCGCTACGACTTTGCCTTCACAATAAACCGCATATTCTCCAAACATTTTTCTGTACGCAATAACACCGGCATTTTCCATTTGATCGACTACGAATTCGACAAAATCTAAATCAGACGCCATTTCGGCACCTCTCCTGCTGTATTACATATAACGTTTGAGCTCAGCGGCGCAGTGAAAAGGCGCGACTTTTGCGAAAGAAAAATGCGTGACGCTTCGCTTGCTCCGCTGGAGCGAGTGGTTAGGCAGCCGTGTGGCCACTAAGCCACTCCGTAGTAGATGCATGCGATTGAACCGATGAGGTAAACCAAGCCAGTGCATAGGTTGCCAGTGAATCGGATCGCGTTCGGGTGTTTAGTACGAGTTATACCAAAAGCCTGAGCCAATCGTCCGAAAGTGAATCCAGCGCCGAGGCCGTGGATCAGAGAGGAAGGGGCTGACAGCAGCGCCAGAATGAGCAGCATAACGATTGCCAGTGGAATGTACTCGGTTGCATTGCCATGAGCTCGAATAGCACGAATCAGTATCTCGTCCCCCATGGCTCCCGGCGTTAACGAATCAGTTCGTGCGCGATGCCGTCCGACGTTGTATGAGAGCCCGAGAATTAGCAAGCCATTGAGAGCTGCGTAGATTGCTACGATTCCAATATCTTGACTCATGGATGAACCACTCCGGGCTGCCTACGTCTTAGCCCACTGGCGCCGGTGATTGGCGCTTGTGTTGCTCTAAATGCAAGACCCGCGACAATCATGACCGGCGGCCAGTGCAGCGCCTTGTCAGGCACCACTTGCGTCATTACCAACCGGGGGGTCCAAAGGGTCTTTGACGCCGGCCTGAATGGCCTGGATGCGCTTCCATACTTCATCAGAAATCATATATTTCCACACTCCCGTCAACATCCTCGCAAAAGCAGAATCACTTTTTGAGCGATCCTCAACTTGGGCGATAATTTTCTCTCCGTGGTGCCCGAGCAAATGCTCCATTGGCCCCACGGCGAGATGCCCAAGTTCCTCATCGGACTTGGCGCATGCAACTGCTGCAACAATGAATTTCCACTGTTGCGCTGGGGTTGCCGTAAAGTTCATAAAAACTACCGATTGGCCGATATCAGAATCAGTTGGTTCGATAGGACTGTGAAGTTCTTCTAACCAAGAGGCCGCGAATGAAGTCCAATCGGCGTCGGTCATTTGGTCCCATTTCTCAGAAGTTCGCATCGTCGTCTCGTTGGCGCCTAACGTCTAAGCTTACTTGCGCCAAGTATCTGGTACGGTTGTTACGAATGCAAATATCAATAATCCTGCAAGAACTGTGACAGATGCTGCCCGGCGGCAAGTTCCGCGATTTGTTGGGCGGCAGATCAGAATGATTCAGGTCCGAAGCCCGGTGGCCATTCATCAAATTGGGGGAGATGGTCTGTTATCTCATACCAGGGCGCTTTCGAGCCCACGAAAATATGGGTTTCGGGACGCAACCCCGGATCACCTGTAACAGTGCCCAGCGTAACCCAACTCAATTTTCCACCTTCCGCCACAGCCCCCAAAGGCGAGCCGCATTGACGACAAAAACAGCGATGACCGCCAGGCGAGGATTCGTAAGCGGTAATGAGATCCTCGCCAGACAGCCACCGGAACTCGTCTGCATCAACACGCGCATAGGTACCGAACGCAGCACCGTGCGTTCGACGGCACATCGAACAGTGGCAATTCCCGGCGTCATGTAGCTTGCCAAGAATCTCGTATTGAACGCCGCCACAAAGGCAGCTACCGCGAATGGTCATGACCACATCCTTAACTGACGCCTAACGGCTTGCCTCAGCCGATGCCGGAGGAGCGCCAGCGACGGAGGCGGCCGGCTGGAGGTAATGGTTAGATTGCGTATCAGCGAATTCTTTCAAGTCCATGGTTCTCTGCAATCGCGTTATAAACTGCTTTAAATTCCGTTGGCGACAGCGTTAAATTGAGGCCTGTATCATTAGCCGACCGGACGTAACAATCTACATCCAGTTGCAACTGAAAGTATCTCTTGTAGTAGCTGAGTAGTCCTGGGCTCATTTCTATCCCCCACTTGTCAGCGTGGTAAGCGTACAAAGCCTTGACCCATCCTTTAAAAGTGAAAAATTCTGGATCGTATTGTCTTGGGATTTCACGGAGACAGCCGGCCCCAGCATCATAGTCCGGTATACCGCTTACTTCAGGTACCTCCGGTTTAGCGATATAGACCAACAAGACAACCGCGACTAGTGCTGCTGCAAATGTTCCAAATATCAGTTTCATGAGCAATCTAACGACCTGCATGAAGCCACCTAACGTTTAGCTCACTTGCGCCCAGTATCTGGCGCGGCTGTTGCGTATGCAAGAGGGGTGATAGATAGCCAGGGGCAAGTGCAGCGACTGGTTAGATGGCGATTACCCACGCGTGCAATCCCGACGAGTCATTCAGCGCGCGGTAGATGAGTGATTTCGACCAACACTTCTTCATCGCCGGTAAACATTCGAACTGAGGTACCCTCCGCATAGACAATGAAGGACTCAGGACCATACTCCACTGCGGATTCCCGATTTGAATCTTCACCGAATGCAAGGAATAGGATTCCCTTCAATACTCTCACCACTTCAAGCTTCGTCCGAACATGCTTGTGTACAGGCGCCTCCCAATTCGGCGGCATTCGTAACCGAACCACAGAATATTCGCTACTGGTCATGTCACCGTAAAGCTCAGCCTTGTCCCAGCCAACAGTACTTTCTTGCCAGGTCAGATCATTGGGCCGAATTGAAAATATGTCAGGCGGTATTTCCTGCGCCCAAGTTGGGGCAGCGATTACTGTGGCAAAAAGCAATATCCGAACTTTGAGCGATTCGGCAAACATTATTGTGCTCCCAAGTACCTGCGGACGCTGGCGACTCGCCATCTAACGTTCACGTTAACCGGCGCACAACACGCGCAGCGTGTTGTGCGTCCGTGTTGAAAGTATTGTTAGAAGGCGCCACTCCCGCGCTCGCCGTCTTTTGGAGCGTCACTTCCAGCGCAATTCCATCACGATGTTGCAGCGAGCGTACTCCGCATGAGGTCCTTCCGACACTGTTTTAAACCCATGCTTGCGATAAAGAGCGATAGCAGGAGCAAGCACCGTATTTGAGTTGAGGTATATGTTTGAGGCTCCTTTGTCGCGCGCACGACTGAGGGCCGCGGTGATCAGTGCCTCGCCGTAACCCTTGCCTCTCTCGCTGGGCTCTACGGCCATTCGCGCGAGTTCATAGCGATCCTCACTGATCTTGAACAGTGCGCATACACCAATGACACAACCATTCTCAACCAGGCTTATGATATGACCTCCGTCGGAGACGATCCTAAATGGATTGGCGGCCAACTTGCGATCGGACTCCTCGATTGAGAAGTGCTCAGAGATCCATTGCTCGTTGAGACGAATAAAGTCCTCGCAGTGATCTACATTGTCGAATTCTATTGGCATGTGCTTGCGCCTTCTAACGTTTAGCTCACTTGCGCCCAGTATCTGGCGCGGCTATTGCGTATGCAAGCGGCGTGACAGATACGGAAAGGCGGCCAGTGCAGCGCCTGGTTAGATGGCATATCGCGAGACCATTGAGCTATTTTGACGCTGCTTCATACCAGCGTTCCCAATCGGTAATCATTCTTTCTCGCTTTGCATTATCGCTGGGCGCGTAGCTAGTAGCGAACTCCTCATCATAACCAACATCAACTCCGGTAATCATTTCAAGAATCTCCGCCGTGACGAGCGTATCCATAATCGCGATCTGCTCGTTGATCACCCGAAGCAACGTCGGAACTTCCTCAACCGTGTAAATCCCCTCAGATGCCAGTTCGTGCAGATGCATAAGGCAGGTATTTGTCTTACCGTAACTAAGCAGGCTGTAGCGGGTCGTCAGACTGTCCTCGAGTACTGCCAATAATAAGGGAATGCCATCTTGTTCAAGTGCTCGAGCCCGTTCTGCGTACCTATTAAATTCCTCAAGATTTTCCGCTTGAAGCATTCGATCCAAGATTATCTCTGGACGTCGTTCACAGCCGATTAGAATCGTCGCGAAAACAATTAGTAATAGTATTCTTGCGATGTATTTAGGTTCCATGTCGGATTGTTCGTTAACTCGTACTTTTTATAACTTAGGCAATCGTGACATTGAATGTCGAAGGTTCGCTTTGGGTCGGAAGCGGACACGGGAACGGCACAATGTCGACTATGCCACCTAACGTTTAGCTAACTTGCGCCAAGTATCTGGCGCGTAGGTTGCGTATGCAAGCTGCGTGACAGATGCTTGGTGTCAAGTTCAGCGCCTGGTTAGGTGGTGTTGTGATCAATCCGCTCCCCGCAATATAAGCCACTCGCCTTCAAACCAGTAACGGACGATGGAAGCCTTTCCCATGTACCCGTCATCGATCCCTTCATGATCGAGTACCGCCGGTACTTCGCCACCGTACGAGCGAGCATGAACCGTTATGTACTTTGCATCAACGGTTGAGATACCGTGGTCGAATCCAACGTTGTCGCCGCCGATACCCTGCAACCAGTGCTGGTCGGCCGAAGTTGATAGCTCCGAAACGGTCTCAGCAGATCCGCCCCAATAGACGAGTAGAGTTGACTGGCGGTCGATTGAACAAAGGACCGCCCAATCAACCTGACCGGATTTCTTGAAGTGCCCGCTAATTACATTGTGCGGCTGGCGGTTGCAGCAATATACCTGTGGAATCGTACAACCCCGTGCGTCGAGATCGTTTCTCACGCTTTTTGGCAGGTTCGGAAAATCGCTAGGCGGAAGTCGTACGGTTTCCCGATCGGCAGCTTCCCACTTGTCTAGTTCCTCGCCAGACGCAGATATTAAGAACGGGACTGAAAGAATTATTGCGACCAGAATCTTGCGCACAGTCTTTGCACCACCTAACAGTTAATTCTAAAGATGGAGCAATATAACACCGTTAAATGCTGTGTCAGAAGCGCAGGGTTTATATCCACACGGTCAGTCGTGTCGGCACTACCTGGGAATCGGGTCTTACCGACTCGAATCACTCCACGGTAACCGACTTCGCCAGGTTGCGTGGCTGGTCGATATCGGTGCCTTTCAATACGGCCGCATGATAGGACAGCAGTTGCAGCGGCAAAGTATAGACAACGGGCGCCTGTATCTCATCGACATGCGCGGGCATCGTCAGCACCGTAACACCGGGTTCTGATTTGAAACCGGCATCGGGATCGGCAAAGACAAATAACTCGCCGCCGCGGGCACGAACTTCCTGCAGGTTCGATTTCAGTTTTTCCAGCAACTCGTTGTTTGGCGCAACCGTAACAACCGGCATGTCGTCATCCACCAGAGCGAGTGGCCCGTGTTTGAGCTCGCCGGCGGGATAGGCCTCCGCGTGAATATAGGAAATCTCCTTGAGCTTGAGCGCTCCTTCCATCGCGATCGGGTGCTGTACGCCGCGGCCGAGAAAAAGCGCGTGGTGCTTGTCGGCAAATCTCTTGGCCAGTTGCTTGATTTCCCCTTCGAGTTTGAGAGTCTGTTTTAGCAGGTCGGGAAGCTGGGTCAGTTGCCCGACCAGTTGTTGCTCGGCGTCGGCATCGAGCGCTCCACTGCGGCCCAGCGCGATAGCCAATAGTGCAAGTGCCGTCAGTTGCGTCGTAAAGGCCTTGGTGGATGCCACACCGATCTCCGGCCCGGCCCGCGTCATCAACACCAGGTCGGACTCGCGGATCAGGGAACTCTCGGCCACGTTACAAATGGCGAGGTGGGCCAGGTAGCCTTTTTTCTTCGCCGCCCGCAAGGCTTCCAGCGTATCCAGCGTTTCCCCCGATTGTGAGATCGATACGAACAATGTGTTATCTGCAACGACCGCATCGCGATAGCGATATTCGCTGGCGATATCGACGCTGCATGGCAAGCGGCATATCTGCTCGATCTGGTAGCGGGCCACCAGGCCGGCATGATAACTGGTGCCACAGGCGATGATGTGCACCGCCCGGGTCTTGCTGAATACTTCCTGCGCCTTGTGGCCAAAAGCCTGTTCCAGCAGATGGCCGCCGGCGACTCGCTCCGCCAGCGTGTTGGCCACGGCCTCTGGTTGCTCGTGGATCTCCTTGAGCATGAAGTGGCGATACTGTCCTTTGTCCATGGAGTCCGCGCTGAGCTGGCTCTCCTGCACCGGCCGGTCCGGATCGTTTCCTTCATTGTCGAGAACCTTCACCGATGCGCCGGTGATTTCGGCGACATCGCCGTCCTCGAGAAATATGAAGCGGCGCGTTACCGGCAGGAGCGCGGCCACATCGGAAGCCACATAGTTTTCACCGCTCCCCAGGCCGAGCACAACCGGCGTGCCACAACGGGCGGCAATCAGGCGATCCGGAAACTTGCTGCTGACGATGACCAGGGCGTATGCGCCAACCAGTTCGGCAACCGTCGCGCGAACCGCGGAAAGCAGATCGTTATTCTTCTGCAGATGAAAATCGATGCGATGGGCAACAACCTCGGTATCGGTCTCCGATACGAATTCATAGCCGGCGTCGAGCAACTCCTGTTTTAAAGACAGGTAGTTTTCGATAATGCCGTTGTGAACAATCGATAAGTGATCGCCCGAACTCTGCGGGTGCGCGTTGACCTCGTTCGGTTCGCCGTGGGTTGCCCAGCGCGTATGTGAAATTCCGATGGAACCCTGCATCGGATTTTTTTCGAGCCCGCCCTGCAGGGCCTGAACCTTGCCTACCCGACGCAGGCGGCGCATTTTCTTATTTTCATCGACAACCGCTATCCCGGCCGAATCGTAGCCGCGGTACTCCAGCCGGCGCAGCCCTTCCATCAGGATGGGAACGACGTTTCTCTCAGCGATTGCTCCAACGATGCCGCACATACGCTTCCTCGCTATTCCTTAGCTTTCTTCCGTGGGTTTTTCCAGCCTTCGACTGTCGTCTGTCTGCTGCGCGCCACCGTCAACTCATTCGCCGGGGCGCTCTCGCTGATCGTGGAGCCAGCACCGATAGTCGCCCCTTTCTCCACGGTTACCGGTGCAACCAGCTCGACGCCGGAGCCGATGAACACATCGTCCTCTATGGTCGTCTTGAATTTGTTGGCGCCATCGTAATTGCAGGTAATCAATCCTGCGCCGATGTTCACGCGCTCGCCGATCTCGGTGTCGCCGATATAGCTAAGGTGATTCACCTTGCTGCCTTTGCCGATATGACTTTTCTTGACTTCGACGAAGTTACCCAGCTTCACCGTCGCTTCGAGAACTGTCCCAGGGCGGACCCTGGCAAATGGGCCCAGTTCGCAGAACTTGCCGATCTCTGCATCTTCGATGACGGTATTCGCATGCACTGTGCAGCCCGCACCAAGCTTTGAGTTCCGAACGATGACATTTGGGCCGATGTGAACGCCATCGCCCAGTTCTACGTCGCCTTCGAAAATTGCATTGATGTCGATGACCACATCACGGCCACAGCTCAGTTTTCCACGCACATCCACCCGCGCCGGGTCAAGCAGGGTCACGCCAGCGCGCATCAGGCCGGCAGCCTTTTCAGCACGATTCGCCGACTCCATTTCCGCCAGTTGTCGTTTGTCATTCACACCCATTACCTCGATTTCGCCCGGAGCGATCAGTACGTCTACCGGGTATTGATCCGCCACCGCCATCGCGATGACGTCGGTCAGATAATATTCGCCCTGCGAGTTGTCGTTGCCCAGTTTACCCAGCCAGTCCCTGAGGCGTTCGGCCGGGCAAGCCAGTATGCCAGTATTAACCTCGCACACCTTTAATTCCGTCTCCCTGGCTTCCTTTTGCTCGACAATTTTTTGCACCTGGCCCCGATCGTTTCTGATGACCCGGCCATACCCGGTCGGGTCGGTTAGAATGACGCTGAGTAAGGCCAGCGATCCGGAGCCCGCTTTTTCCAGCAATTCGTCAAGGGTGCTTTCCCTGATCAGCGGAACATCTCCGTACAGGACCAGGACCAGGCCTTTATCGGCAATACCCGGCATCGCCTGGCCAACCGCATGGCCCGTGCCCAGTTGTTGCTCCTGCAAAATCCACTCGACCGGCCAGTCGGCCAAGGCCTGCGGCACCAGGTCTCCGCCATACCCATAGACAACGCGCACTGACCCGGCACCCAGACCAGAGCATCGCTCCAATACATGTTCCAGCATCGGCCGGCCCGCCAATGGCTGCAAAACCTTGGGCAGATCCGATTTCATACGGGTGCCTTGTCCGGCGGCGAGTATGACGATATTCAGTGGCATATGAGTCCATTCAACACGAGTTCGTAATCATACCTTGCCTGCAGCCCGTAGAAAATTGGAACGTCAGCCAGCGTATTTCACCAGGAATCATGGATTCTGGGTGAGGGCTGACGCAGGATGATTTGTTGTCAGTCGTCCCAGGTGCTGGCTGCGGATTTGAAATCACGGCGAGTCGCATTAACCACGCAAAAGCGCTGACCGGTCGGCGCTTCCATGACGCACCAGCGCCTTATTTTGGCAACGCGCTTCGCGCCGAGTTTTTCAAGCCGCGCAACTTCAGCCTCAATATCGTCGGTTTCGATATCCAGGTGCAGACGACTCGAGTGACTGACTTTTTGCACCTCGATATGAACCTCGTCGGCCGGTGTAACCAGCATGACATAGTCTTTTTCAGCTGGATCGTCGCTGCGCGACAGCGGATAACCGAGCGCCTTGCTCCAAAACTCTGCAGCCTCGTCCAGGTCCTCGGTGTCGCAATCAATAATGAATCCGGCCAGTCGACTGCGATGCATGATGTTTATCCTCTGGGTTCAGCGGCAAGAAACCTGGTCGCTGTCGGCGATCATCCTGCCGCCAACTTCCTTTAATAGCTTTGCGGCTACTGTTGCAGTTATGTCATTGATATCACGCCCTGGGTTGTATTCGACGATATCGGCCCCGATGACCGCTCCCCGCATGCGATGAATAATGCCGATCACGTCTCTGACGGACAACCCCCCCGGCTCGTGATGCGACACGCCCGGAGCATAAGCCGGGTCAAAGACGTCCAAATCTATGGTCAGGTAAACCGGGCCATCGAAGTCAGGGGCAAACGACGATGAGTCAAAATTCCTCATCTCGTGGACCTCTACGCCAAACCGTTCGGCCTGCTCTCTCTGATGCCCGTTCAGTGTCCTGATCCCGACCTGCACCAGGCGGGAAGCCAAACCGTTTTCCATGATCCGGGCGAACGGACAGGCATGAGAGAGACGATTCCCTCCATATTCGTCATACAGATCCGGATGCGCATCGAAATGCAAAATACCGACCGGTCCGTGCCTGGCGTGAACCGCCCGCATGATCGGATAGGTGATCGCATGATCGCCGCCCAGACTCAGTGGCAACGCGCCGCTATCGAGAATTTCGGCTATATATTGCTCGATTTTCATAAAAGCGTCGGGGCCGGATTCTATTTCGCGATCGCCCAGATCGACGAATCGGGAATTTTCGTGCAGGTCGCAGCCCATTTCCGATACAAGGTTGGCCGAGCCGTTATGAAGCACCTCGCGAATTTTTGCCGGCGCCTCAGCCGACCCTTTCATGAACGACGAATTATCATCCGAGCAGATTCCAATTAGCACGACGTCGTTTGTTTTCAAGAAAAGCTCCGGCCCGTCTGGTTGCCCACTCGTAACGCAAAACAGTTCACCGAAACCTGGTCCGACGCCCGGTTGGAATCTGTAATCCGGTTCATTTCAAATCAGGAAAGAATTTGCCAGGCCAGCGTTACCTGGGCGCCAAAACCCGCAACAAAGGAAAAAGTCCTCAGCCACGGGATACGCATGCTGTAAATAATGAAATGAAACAATCTTGCCCAGAAATATACGGCGCAGGCGGTTACCGTCGCCTCGTTGCTGATACTGGCAACATGAGCGATCAGAACGAGCGTCGCGAAGACAGCCAGATTTTCCACTGCATTCGTATGCGCGGCTTTCATTCGCGTGGCCCAGGATGCCAAAGGCTGAGGAAACTCGGGATAGCTGACCGTGTTCAGCAATCCGCGTACCTTGATCGAATTGAGGATATAGGGCATCCACATAAACGCGGTCAATGCCGTTATCCAGGTCAGGTAGTTAAGCTCGGTAGTCATTTAGGTATCCCCCATTTTGACCGGTGCCAACAGATTGCCAACTACGTCATTTGATGCTCATTTCGACTTGTGGACGAATCTCTTTTCTCGAAAACGCAGCGCCGACCAGACCGAATCTATGGAAATCTGCCGGACTCCCTGATAGCCCATCGCCCATAACGGTTCCCAGCCCAGATCGCGACTGATATCTGTTTTTATGCCCGTACTTTTCTTCGGGTAGCAAAACCAAAGAATGCCGTCCTCTTTCAGGGTGTCCGTCCCGGGTTCAATCAGACGCTTAACATTGACGGAACGGCTGACGAACGCTATCGCAAAAATCCGGGTCGCTCCGCGTGCTGTCCGGTACCCCCAGATCGACTTCGAGCGGTAATTCAAACACCGCTCCATGCATACCGTCTTTTATCTGAAGTTTTTTAATAAGATCTGTCACCAATGACTGCGATTGATAACGCGCTCGTGGTTTCCGACATCACCAGCGTGTTCTATTTTGATCCACCAATCACGACTTCCCGGAATTTTTTCCACAGAATCTCGGCGCTGGCGAATCCCGCCTCGCGAATAATCGCCAAATCCATGGCGGCCGTCTGCGGCTGATCGTTTTCCGCAATTTCCATTTCCGTCAGGTAGGTACGAGTGGTTTCGGCATTGGAAAATCGTTTGTCTCCCTCCGCCGCCCGGGAGGTAACGCCTTCAATCCTGAGTTGCTGGAAGCGCTGCTCCATCACCTCGCTCTCGGCGACGACGATATCAGCATTAAACAACCATCCCCCGGGCTTGAGCGCGGAAAATATTGTTCGCAGCAGTGCCGATTTTTCGTCCGCATTCAGATGATGAAGTGCGTAGGAGGAAATAAAGAGATCGTAACTGCCGGGCTCGACGGTTTCCGCCGGTAACTTTCTAAAGTCGGCTGTCACCCATTCCATCCGGTCCGCCAGCGGCCCCATACGGCCGGTTGCCAGGTCGACCATCGCGGCCGCTCCGTCAACGGCAAGAACGCTGGCATTCGCAAATCGTTCGAGCACTCGCGCAGAAAAAATCCCGGTGCCGGCGCCCAGATCCATGACCCTTAGTTCGCTGTCCGCTGCGAAGGGCAAAGTCTCCAGAACCACTTCGATCATTTCGTGGCGAAGCGGGTGCATAACATCCATATCGGCGTCATAGGATTTGACCCGTTCCGGCACATCGTAGGCCGCGAGGCTGTCAACACTCATGCGAACACTCCATATTGGGGCTCCGAAAGCCCACTATAATACGCTTGCAGACGAGGGTTTTCTTCCCGGACGGCTCAAAGAATTTTTTGCCCAAGACAATCAAATGCCGCAAGAACGATCTTTTTGGCACTCGACCCGGAATAAGCCGCAGCAAACAAAGTCCAGACCATCGTGTCGTGGACGTCTCCTTCGCTATCCGTATACCGGCTGGCGAGCGTGGCCTCGTGGAGAAAACCCAACTTCCTGGGGATCGCGACACTGGGTTCATTCTCAGGCGCACAATATATTTCGATGCGGGAGACATTGTCGATTTCAAACGCCACCTTGATCATGGCCGCGGTTGCCTCCGACGTATAGCCCTGGCCTTCACTCGATTTGCTGATCCAGTAGCCAATTTCCCGGGCGCCAGGACCCGCGCGCGTCATCAGGCCGATTTCACCAAGCAGCGTGTCACCGGTTGCATCAAAGATCGCGTACCAGAAATCTTTCCTTAAGTCGAAGTTGGCTCGCTTTGTCTGCAACCACGAAACCGTCTCATTCAACGATTTGGGTTCATCCTTCATCCATGGGATCCATGGCCGCAGATGCTGATCGGACTCATCAAGAGCTGCCCGTAATAGCGGTGCATCTTGCGGAGACCAGCACCGGATCAGCAAGCGCTCGGTCTCGATCCGGTAGGCCGTCCCGCCAGCGATATCAGTCATCGATGCTCCCGGCGAATCTACTTTGCGTATTTCGCTGCCCCCAAAAAATGGAGCGAAACATAGGGTTCGTCGCCAACGACCCAACTGTCGTGTGGTTCGGCCGGCACGTAAAAAACATCACCCGCTTTCAATTCCGTTGCCCTGCCATCGGCAAATGCGGCGGTTGCGGTTCCCGAGATGACCATTCCGACATGCTCGACGGTGCAGTACGGCTCGCCAATACCGGGGCCGACATCGACCGACCACTTCCAGCCGGGCTCGTATGTCGCCCGGCCGATGGTCATTCCGCCGAGCGTGACGGTCTCGAACCTGCCCTTTGCAAAAAGAGTGACTTCGTCGGGCTCTGCAAATCTTTTCAGGATGACTTCGGTCATGATGACTACTGCTCTTGTTAATTGAACTCCTGAACCGTGTTCTAATCCCAGAATATAAATCTAAATTTTCGTGATGGATTTTACCCACGAGATCACCGTTGTTATGTACCGCACTCATAGTGCGCATTATCATGCACCCCGGCCCGCCGCACCGCTCGATTATTATTCGTTCTCCAGTTCATAAATATAGACTTCAACAATCGACCCGCTATCCTTTCTTGCGGTCGTCAGTACGCGTCGATATCCATCCCCTTCGAAATCGTCCAGCATCTGCCAATGTCCTTCGAGATGGCTGGAATTAAATATCAACCCAGCCACCTCGTCCGCAGTGTCGTCAAGCACAATCGCCGGGTAGCCGTAGTCAGCTCCCCAGCCGACCGGATACAGCCGCCCTCTTACCGAAGCTGGTTCCCAGGCGCCTTTTATGTCTTTCAGCACGTGTTCGTTGGGTTGGCCGGGAGCAAGTGTGCCGTAAACGAAAAGCCGTTGAATCATGCACAACTCCCGGGTTTCCCCTGTGTGGGTCTACAGCCCGATAGCGATGGCCACGCCAATGGACAACAGCCCGATAGCGAAAAGACCCAGGTACATCCGCAACATAAACCTGAGCCAGTCCGCAAGAGTCAGTCCGGCGATGCTGAGAATGGCCATCAAGGCACCATTTGTTGGCGTGATCAGGTCGCACAAGCCGGCACCATACTGGTAAGCGAGCACCGTTACCTGCCGCGACATCCCCAGCAAGTCCGATAACGGAACCAGCACGGGCATCGTGAGAACCGCTTGCCCGCTGACGCTTGAGACTGGAACGTGAATCGCGGTTTGCGCGACCATCATGCCGAAGGCCGATACGAGCAGCGGAAGCTCCTGCAGTGGGCTGAACATCGCATTGATCATCGTATCTACGATCTGTCCGTCCTGCAGCACCACGAATACCGTTCGGGCAAAACCAACCAGAACGGCGGCGTAAGCCATCGAGCGAAACCCCTTCACAAAGGCGTCGGCCGTCCCCGATATACCCAGGCCGCCAACTATCCCGATGACCATACCCATAATGAGAAATGCTGCGGAAAGCTCGTTGAATCCCCAGTCCTGAGATGTCATCCCCCAAACGACAGCTGCAAAGGTTGCAGCGACAATCCCCAGGTTCAGGCCATCGCCGTTGCTCATTGACTGCCCGGCCGCGTCCTCCGTCGCCTGAACGGCTACCCGGGTTCTTTCTGCATAGCGCATCGTGAGGCCAATCCAGAGGGCGAGCGCCATGACGAGAAAAACGAGTCGAAAAATACCTCCCGAGCCAAGGGGTAACTCAGCCAGCTTCTGCGCGATCTGCACCTGGAAGGGATTAATCGGGCTGAACGCGGACCCGACCATCGCCGCTCCGAGGCTCATCGATACGGCCACGGCCGGTCGATAGCCAACCCGGCGGGTCAGAATAAGCAGTACCGGCACCAGGGCGATTATCTCCTCCTGCATGTTTTCGACCACACCACCGATCGCGAAAAACAGCGACACGATCGGAATCACCATGTGACTGCCCCCGGTATGCTTTACCAGCGAGGAGACCGCGCGGCGCAATGTCCCGGTTTCGTCGAGTACGGTAAAGGCGCCGCCGATCAGAAAGATCAGAAAAATCACATCGGCAGCGGCGATCAATCCTCTGGGTATCGCCACAATCGCAGCGAACAGGTTCACCGGGCTTTGTTCAACTTCATGATAGGTTCCGGCGACGACGACGGTACGCCCGGTCGCCTCATCAACCTGACGGTCGAATTGTCCTGCGGGCACCAGGTAACTCATCAGTGCTGCCAGCAGGATGACCCCAAAAAGAAGAACCATCGGGTGCGGAAACCGGAATCGCGGTCTGCCTGTATCAGTCATGTTCTCTCCAATAGTTTTTTATTGGTATTCGTCGAACTGCCTTTTTTTCAACTATGCGCTGTCGACAGGTTCACTGTTATCTGGATGACGGACTCGGATCAGATGCCGGCAGCGCAGGATCCAAATCCGCTCTTTCTTCTACAATCCCGCGACCATAATTCACAGCTTTCGATATCGCAGCATATAACAACTACCGTACCGGGCACTCCTTCAAACCAACATCGCTGGCCCACTTCCAATACACGATGCGCCTTGGCGCAGCTGCCGTCATTTACTGGCCCTTTAATTTCTGATAAATCATTACCGCGGCAAAAACATGCAGGCCACCGGTATCGAAAAAGGCAATCAGCAGTACCGGGGTAAACAGTCCTGAATTGTCAGGTAGAGCGAACGCCCCGGCCACCGCGAGCAACGACCCGAATAGCGGCGCGCCGGAAACGTGCTGTTGCTGGTCAAACGGAATATCGTGTCGCCACCTTATCCAGTATTGCCGGACAAAGGATGTATAAAGGTTAAGAAAGCAAATCATGCTGCCGACCACGCAAAAGATGTAGGGCATCCAATTCATGTCAACCAACAATCTCCGTCTCAAAAATCAACGCGCTCGCCTTCTTCGGCCACCTGAAATCCATTGCCGATTACGCTTGCACGAGCATCGCTGTCCGGCCACAAGGCTGAGTTACTGTGATTCAGATGAATAAAACGAATTTTTGCCTTTTCCTTGCCTTCGAGGTTTTCGAACCGTTGCATGCTATGTGAGATAAAAGGATGCGGAAATCCCGACATGTCGCGCCCGGGAATTTCACCGTTAGCGAAAAATGTTCCGTCGAGATAAGCGACATCGACTGCAGCGATCATGTCTTCAATGTGCACGCCCATTTCGTCCCACGCCTCCCAGCTGTCGATGTCCGGAATAAACAGCACTGAACGATTTGGGCCCTGGATATGAAAACCGACGACCTCCGAATATTCCTGCCGGTGCGGCACCAGGAAAGGTGCAACTGTCAATCGTTCATTGAGTCGCACCGGTGCGTCGTCGTTCAGCGTTCGGATCACGATGTTCTGATAGCGAACCAGCTGACTCCACGGGCCGTTGTTCCTCAGAAACTCCGCCATTCTCGGCATGACATAAACCGGTATACCCTCGGCGCCCATCGACTCGTGCCCGAGAAACATCAGGCCCGTGTAGTGGCCTATATGAGCGTGAGACAGAAATATGCCTGCGATGCCCGGCTGATCCCTGACCGGTGCCAGCTGGTCGAGGCGCTGCAGCTGTTCCCGAAAATCGGGAGTCGCCTCGAACAACCATCTTTCATCAGTAACCGGATCGACCACGGCGAGACTGACGACCCTTCGCCGGAATTTCTGGTCTGTCCAACCCGGATGCTCCCTGGTGCCGGCCTGGGGAGTGCCGCCATCCTGCGCAATGCCGAGTACCAGCAAATAGGGATCGCTGTCCGGCTGCGTATCGATGGGCTCGCTGTCAACCGCGGCCCAATGAAGAATCATTAATCCAGAAAAAAACGTAAGCGCGATCAATGAGATCGCTGGCAACTTGCGGGGTTCACGGGTTGATAACGAATTAGCCAAGAAACCTCCAGCCGGTCGGCGAATACATCCGATCAATTGAATCACACACAGAAGAAAGGGTCGAGCCCGCGGGAAATCATCGAAAAAATTAACGGCTGCGCCATTTGCAACTATGCGGCGGGGTAATCTGCGGCAATAAAAAAAGCGCTGTTGCCAGCGCTTTTTACTCATCAAAGATTCCAGCCTTATCGGCTCTTTGAATCCAGGATGTTACATGGTCTCGCTACCTGAGCTATCCATCGGGCTGTGCGCCGGGTGTGACTCGGGTGGTGTTTCGGATTGCGCGACTTTTTTACTCTTGGCAAGCATCCACAATGCGCCGCCAGCCACGATTATCGCCGCACGAATCGCCCACCCTACTGCCGTGCCCCAATTATCGATCCACATCAGCAGGCTGAATTCATAACCGACGAACCCAAGCACAATGGAGCCGGCCCCGAACATAAACAACAAACCGCCAAACTGTTTCATAACTCTCTCCCGTCTGATTGCATGCGAGTTGTGCATCCGTTTCGGATGCGAACCGTTACCGAATGTAGACTTGTGAGAGGATAAAAACAGTGACCCCGTTAACGCTTTTCCGGTTAAATGTTTGGGCTAAATGTCCCTGAATCCGGCGAGCGATAATAGTGCCGTCTATAGCAGGCGCGTCGTGCCGACAAGGGACGGCGCTTATGAAAAAGGCGCTGTCCCCAGCGCCTCCAACCATTATTCTTAGAACAAGCTTATCGTTTAGCGGATTTTCGCAATCTTGCCAGCGATTTGAGCTGCGCCTGGATCTGGGCGAGCTCGGCTCGCGCATGCGCGATATCGAATTCGCCTTCCTGAGTGGACAGCGCTTCCTCGGCTCGCTGTTTAGCTTCCAGCGCAGCGGCTTCATCGATGTCACGGGCGCGCAGGGCAGTATCCGCGAGAATCGTCACCAGGTGGGGCTGTACTTCAATGCTACCGCCGGATACATAAAAGAAGTGCTCCTCGCCGTCCGGGGTCTGCACACGGACCTCGCCGGGCTTCAGGCCCGTCAGCAAGGGCGCATGACGCGGCGCAATACCGATCTCGCCCATTTGCGCCGGCGCGAAGACCATGCTCGCAAAACCGGAGAATATCTCTCCTTCCGCACTGACGATGTTGACTTCAATCTTGTTCATGTCTCGATCATATCTGCCTTACTGCAGTTTCTTGGCGTTTTCCACGGCTTCGTCGACGCCGCCGACCATATAAAAAGCCTGCTCGGGAAGGTCGTCGTATTCGCCGTTGATAATACCCTTGAAGCCACGAACGGTTTCAACCAGCGGCACATATTTTCCTTCGGCGCCGGTAAAAGTTTCTGCGACGAAGAACGGCTGCGACAGGAAGCGCTGAATTTTACGAGCCCTGGTGACGCTGAGCTTGTCCTCTTCGGACAGCTCGTCCATGCCCAGGATTGCGATGATGTCCTGTAACTCCGTGTAGCGCTGCAGGACACTTTGCACCGCACGCGCAGTATCATAATGTTCCTGACTAACAACGTTGGGATCGAGCAGGCGCGATGTCGAGTCCAGCGGATCCACCGCCGGGTAAATGCCCAGCTCGGCGATCTGGCGGGAAAGCACCAGCGTCGCGTCGAGATGAGCGAATGTCGTTGCCGGCGACGGGTCGGTCAGGTCATCGGCGGGAACATAAATGGCCTGGAAGGACGTGATCGAACCGTCCTTGGTCGAAGTAATACGCTCCTGCAGCACGCCCATTTCCTCGGCCAGCGTCGGCTGGTAGCCCACGGCAGAGGGCATACGGCCGAGCAGCGCGGAAACTTCGGTTCCGGCCAGCGTGTACCGATAAATGTTATCGATGAACATCAGCACGTCGCGGCCTTCGTCGCGGAAATTCTCGGCGATGGTCAGACCGGTCAGGGCGACACGAAGGCGGTTACCCGGCGGCTCGTTCATCTGGCCATAGACCAGCGATACCTTACTCAGAACATCCGCATCCTTCATCTCATAGTAAAAGTCGTTACCCTCTCGTGTGCGCTCACCAACACCGGCAAACACCGAATAACCGCTGTGCTCGTGGGCGATGTTGCGAATCAGCTCCATCAGGGCTACGGTCTTGCCGACACCGGCGCCACCGAACAGGCCGATTTTTCCGCCCTTGGCGATAGGCATGATCAGGTCAATGACCTTGATACCGGTTTCCAGGATTTCCACCGAAATGGCCTGCTCCTCATAGCTCGGCGGATCACGGTGAATCGGCAGACGGACATCGGTGTCGATCGGCCCTGCTTCATCAATCGGCCTTCCCAATACGTCCATGACCCGACCCAGCGTCGCTTCACCGACCGGAACCGAAATTGGACCGCCGGTGTTCGTCACCTCCATCCCGCGTTTGAGGCCTTCACTGGAACCCATCGCGATCGCGCGTACAATGCCGTCACCGAGCTGCTGCTGAACCTCGAGCGTCAGATCCGTCTCTCCCAGGAGAAGCGCGTCATAGACTTTTGGAATCGCGTCCCGGGGAAACTCCACGTCGACCACCGCGCCAATGATTTGCACCGTCTTGCCAATACTCATGCCGTATTCCTCAACTCTTCCATACTTCCGGTGACCGGCTAAACTGCCGCCGCGCCGCCGACGATTTCTGAAATTTCCTGCGTGATCGAAGCCTGCCGTGCCTTGTTATAAATTAATTGCAGGTCGTCGATAATGTCGCCCGCGTTGTCGGTCGCGGACTTCATCGCCACCATCCTGGACGCCTGCTCGCAAGCCAGATTGTCCAGCGCGCCGCGATAAACCTGCGATTCGATGTAACGCATCAGGACGCCCTCAAGCAACTCGCGTGCATCGGGCTCATAAATATAATCCCAGTGATCCTGTAGTTCGGCGGCGTCCACCGGCTCCACGGGCAACAGCGTCGTCACCGTCGGCTTCTGGCTCATCGTATTGACAAACACGCCATGAACCAAAAAAAGACGATCGATGGTTCCCTCGGTATAACTGTCGAGCATCACCTTGACCGCGCCGATCAGATCCGACATGTGCGGTGTATCACCGAGATGGGTTACCTGCGAGACCATTTTCGCACCAAAACGCCGGAAAAAAGACACGCCCTTGGCGCCGATAAAACTCAGTTCGAGATCGACACCCTTATCCTGCCAGTCACCCATGTGGTTGATCGCCGCCTTGAACATACTGGCATTCAGGCCACCACAGAGCCCGCGGTCCGTCGAAATAATAATATAGCCGACCCGCCTGACTTCCCGCGTAACCAGGAAGGGGTGCTTGTAATCGGGGTTGGCCTGGGTCAGGTGACCGATTACCGTACGAATCCGCTCGGCGTAAGGACGTGCCGCCGCCATGCGATCCTGCGCCTTGCGCATCTTGCTTGCCGCGACCATCTCCATCGCCTTGGTGATCTTCTGAGTGTTCCTGATACTCTTGATCTTGGTGCGAATTTCTTTCGCGCTCGACATTTGATACTCCGCTTAGTAAGCGCCGTTCGCCTTGAAGTCTTCGATCGCCTTGCGCAGGCCGTTCGCGATCTCGTCGTCGTAGTCGCCGGTGGAGTTGATGGTATCCATCAGCTCTGCATGGTTGGCACGAACGAACGCATGCAACGCAGCTTCGTAATCCACCACTTTCTTCACATCGACTTCGTCGATAAATCCTTCGTTGACCGCATACAGCGAAACCGCCATGTCGGCGACCGTCAGCGGCGAATATTGTTTCTGTTTCATCAGCTCGGTAACCCGCTGACCACGTTCAAGCTGTTTCCGGGTCGTTTCATCGAGATCCGATGCAAACTGGGCGAACGCGGCCAATTCACGATACTGCGCAAGCGCCAGTCGCACGCCGCCACCGAGTTTTTTGATGATCGTGGTCTGCGCCGCGCCACCGACGCGAGAAACAGAAAGACCGGCGTTAATGGCCGGCCGGATGCCGGCGTTGAACAAATCACTTTCCAGGAAGATCTGGCCGTCGGTAATGGAAATCACGTTGGTCGGGACGAACGCCGACACGTCACCGGCCTGAGTTTCGATGATCGGCAACGCGGTCAGCGAGCCGGTCTGACCCTTGACCTCGCCAGCGGTCGCTTTTTCGACGAACTCGGCGTTGACTCTTGCGGCGCGCTCCAGCAAACGCGAATGGAGGTAAAAGACGTCACCCGGATAGGCTTCGCGTCCTGGCGGACGGCGTAGCAACAGCGAAACCTGACGATAAGCCCAGGCTTGCTTGGTCAGATCATCATAGATGATCAGCGCATCTTCGCCACGGTCGCGAAAGTATTCGCCCATTGCGCAACCGGCATACGGGGCGATGTACTGCATCGCCGCCGATTCGGCTGCCGGCGCGGCCACGACGATCGTGTGCGCCATTGCGCCATGCTCTTCGAGTTTGTGCACGACGCCGGCGATGGACGAGTTCTTCTGTCCGATCGCCACGTAAATACATTTAATGCCGGAGCCTTTCTGATTGATGATCGTATCGATCGCGAGCGCGGTCTTGCCGGTCTGGCGATCGCCGATGATCAGCTCGCGCTGCCCACGGCCGATCGGTACCATCGAGTCGATCGACTTCAATCCGGTCTGCACCGGCTGCTTTACCGATTGCCTCCAGATCACGCCCGGCGCGACTTTTTCGATTGGCTCGGAGCGCTTGCTGTCGATAGCCCCCTTGCCATCGACTGGCTGTCCCAGCGAGTTAACCACGCGGCCGAGCAGAGACTCGCCGACGGGCACTTCGAGGATACGGCCGGTCGTCTTGACGGTATCGCCTTCGGTGATGTGCCGGTAACTACCGAGTACCACGGCACCGACCGAATCCTGTTCCAGATTCAGGGCGATGCCAAAGGTTTCGCCCGGAAACTCGAGCATTTCACCGTAGCGGGCATTGGACAGTCCGTGAATGCGAACGATACCGTCGGTCACGGTGACCACAGTACCTTCGTCACGGGCTTCCGCGCCGGCCTGAAAATTCTCGATTTTTTCCTTGATCAGGTTGCTGATCTCAGATGCCTTGATAGACATAAAACAAACCTCTTAATGTGTCAGCTCGGTTGCCAGCCGCGCAAGGCGACCGCTTAACGAGCCATCAATAACCAAATCCCTGGCGCGTATCACTGCACCACCAATAAGACTTTCGTCAATCTCACAATGCAGGCGAACATCGCGGCCCAGCCGTTTTTTCAGCGCGCTGGCGATCTTGTCCCGATGAGCCTTACCCACAGGCGCAGATGAAATCAGCGATACATCCACCGAGTTTTCATATTCGGCTCGCAGCGCCGCAAACAGGCTGACGATTTCTGGCAACACATCCAGCCGGCGGTACTGAGCCAGCACCCGGATAAAATTAGCGGCCAGCTTATCGGCCTGGTCCGCGCACAGGCCGATGATCAGATCCGCCAGTTCTGTGCTGGTCACCCGCGGGTCCGTGAGCAATCCGGTAACCTGCCGGTCACCGACCACGGTTGCGGCCATGCCCAGGGTCGCAGACCACTGCGCGAGCTTGTTCTGCTCGCAGGCGAGCGTAAACACCGCTTTGGCATAGGGACGTGCGACCGTGATTTTTTCAGCCATAACAAGCTCCCGAGGTCAGACCCCTAGAGTTCGGCCACCAGCTTGTCGAGCAAATCGGCATGCGTTTTCTTGTCCACTTCACGGCCCAGTAACCTGGCGGCGCCCGCGACGGCAATGTTTGCGATCTCGCCGCGAAGACCGTCTCTGGCCTTGTTGGATTCCTGTTCGATTTCGGAGCGCGCCGCTTCGACCAACCGTTTGCCTGCGACGACCGCGTCGCTCTTCGCATCGGCCATCACCTGATTGGCCCGTTGCTGAGCCTGATCCACGATCTCGAGCGCCCGCGCACGGGCGTCTTCGATAATAGCTGCAGATTTTTCCGCCGCCGCCGCCAGGTCCTGCTGCGCCTTGTCCGCAGCCGCCATTCCGTCGGCAACATTCTGTTGCCGCTCCTCCAGCGCCTGCATGATCGGTGGCCAGATAAACTTCATGCAAAACCACACGAAAACGATCATGGCTATGGTCTGGCCAATAATGGTCGCATTGATATCCACCTGATATCTCCTGTCTTGGACTGATGTAACTGATTAACGCTACGCCGATTAACCGCCGAGTGCCTTCTGTAACTGGCCGATAAACGGGTTGGCAAAGGCGAAATACAGCCCGATGCCGACGCCGATCATGGCCACTGCATCGAGCAATGCGACCACGATAAACATTTTTACCTGCAGCATCGGCACCAGCTCGGGCTGGCGTGCGGCGCCTTCGAGGAAGCGGCCCCCCAGCAGACCCATGCCAATACCTACGCCCAGGGCGCCCATACCGATCAGGATTGCGACGGCGATCGCGGTCAAGCCAATTACGGTTTCCATTAATTTCTCCTGCTTACAAAATCTGTTTCAAGAACTAAAAAATAGCGACTCAATGGATCAGTGCTCTTCTTGTGCCAGGCTTAGATAAACTATGGTCAACATCATAAATATAAAGGCCTGGAGCACGATTATAAGGATATGGAACACCGCCCACATAAAATGCAGCGGTAGCTGATACCAGCCCAACAGCGCGATCAGAATAAAGATCAATTCGCCGGCGTAGAGGTTGCCAAACAACCGCAGTGACAGGGATATGGGTTTGGCGATCAGCGAAATCCCCTCAAGGATCAGGTTGAAGGGAATCGCGGCCCAGTGATTGAACGGCTGCAGCGTCAGTTCCTTGGTGAAACCCTTTACGCCCTTGATCTTGATGCTGTAGTAGACGATCAGCACGAAAACCGAAATCGACATCGCAAAAGTAATGTTGACGTCGGTGGTCGGCACGACCTTGAGATAGGGCACCCCGATGAGCCGAGCAACCCCGGGCAACCAGTCGACCGGTATCAGGTCCATCACGTTCATCAGGAACACCCAGACGAAAATCGTCAGGCCCAGCGGTGCGATCAGTTTGCTTTGGCCGTGGAACGTATCGCGTACGCTGCCATCAACAAACTCGACCAGCACTTCGACCAGCGCCTGGAACCTGGACGGCACGCCCGAGTTGGCTTTTTTCGCGACCTGGCGAAAAGAGAGCAGGAACAACACCCCCAAGAGCACAGAGAAAAACATCGAATCGACATTCAGCGTCCAGAAATTACCCGCGCAATGGTTCCAGACCCACTGCTCCTCGACCCGGCAGACCTGTAGATTTTGCAGATGGTGCTGTATGTAATCGCCGGCGGAGTCGCCTTCAGTCGCCATTCTTGTCCCTTTGCTCAGGCATCTTTCCCGATGCCTTAAATCCCGTCTTGTCCAGTCGTAATGCCACCCACATCACGCCCTGGGTAGCGATAAATCCGGTAAACAGCCAGCCAGCGGCCAGCGGTTTCACCAGGGTGAACGCGGCGACAAAAAGCAACACGGTGATCGCCAGCTTTCCCGCCTCCGCTGCGTACACACCCCGTACCAGCGCCCTCGGCTCGCGTTTATAACCAGCCACAAAAATCCTTAAAGCCAGAAAGGTATTTGGCAGCAGGCAAATCATGCCGCCGGTCAGGCCCGAAAGCGCTGCAGTTTTTCCTGCAACCAGACCGCCAGTCGCAGCCAGCAACACGCTCATTCCCAGTTGGGCGGCGAGTATCGTGAGCACCGCTCGAATCGCTTCGCGAAAAGTGCTAAACCCGGTGTCGCCCGCTGGCGGCGCATTGGCGCTCACGAATTCCCCTGGTCCATCCCCTGGCATCGCCCCGGACACTGTCCGGGTACATAAAAACGCCACAACCGATGGACTTTCAATACGGCATGTGGCGTCCTGTTTTCCCCCTGAAAAGTCATCCGCCCGCCTTTAGCCCAGGGGGTGGCCCAAAGCCGCACTATTATAGTGGTGGTCTTTTAGACTGGCAACAAAATAGGGATTATTTAATGTGTCCGAGAATACCTTCGAGTTCGTCGAGGCTGTTGTAGCTGATGACCAGTTTGCCCTTGCCTTTGGCACCATGGCTGAGACTGACCTTCGCACCGAGTTTTTCACCCAGCTCTTTTTCCAGGCGCGCGATGTCAGGGTTCTTGCGGACCGCCTTGTGCTCTTTTTTACCTCCGCTCAACAGGCTCCGAACCAGTGCCTCGGTTTCGCGCACCGACAAGCCTTTTTTCGCGACCAGCACGCCGACCTCGGTTTGTTGGCGCTGCGTCGGTAATCCCAGCAAAGCCCTGGCATGTCCCATGTCCAGCGCTCGACATTCCAGCAACTTGCGAAGCTTCGCGCCAAGCTCGAGCAACCGCAGCAGGTTACTGACTGCCGCTCTCGAGCGACCGACAGCCTCGGCGGCTTGCTGGTGCGTCATGTCGAATTCGCGAATCAGTCGGTCCAGCGCACCCGCCTCCTCCAGCGGATTCAGGTCTTCGCGCTGGATATTCTCGATCAGCGCCAATGCGATGGCGGCGTGGTCCGGAATCTGCCGCACGACGGAAGCGATTTCCTGTAGCCCGGCCATTTGTGCCGCACGCCAGCGGCGCTCGCCTGCGATAATTTCAAACTGCTCGCCATCGCCCAGCGGCCGGACCACGATCGGCTGCACCACGCCCTGCGCGCGAATCGAATCGGCCAGTTCCTTCAATGTGTCCTCGCGCATGTCCTGACGCGGCTGGAATCGTCCGGGCTTTACCAGGTCGATCGGCAGCAATCGCAGGTTCTCACCATCACCACCCGCTGGCGCGGCGCCGCTCAACAGCACATCAAGACCGCGCCCGAGACCTCTCCGTTTTGCCGACATCAAGTCATTCCCTTCCGGTTTTCTCAATTGTAAACAAGATAATCACATCTAGCAGCCTGTTGAAAAGTCCTCAGGCGAGCGCGAGACAAGGCAAGAATCGGCGAGACGCCGCTCTCGCCCGTCCCTGGGCTCCGCGGCATTTGGGTGTCCTGCCCGGCGCCGCTCTCGCCCGTCCCTGGGCTCCGCGGCATTTGGGTGTCCTGCCCCGGCAGCGCAGTGTACACGCCAGTACATAAGCATTTTGAACCGATTCTTAACGCCGTATTGTGCCGGCCGAGGACTTTTCAACGGGCTGCAAGGCCGTATTCGCCATCGCCAGACGCCTTTCCCGCCGCCGGATAATTTCCCCGGCCAGCGCCAAATACGCCATCGCGCCACGCGAATGCTTGTCATGATAAAGCACCGGTATGCCGAAGCTCGGCGCCTCCGCCAGCCTTATATTGCGGGGGATCACGGTGCGAAATACCTTGTCCTTGAAATGCAGGATCAACTGGGCCGAAACATCGTTGGCAAGGTTGTTTCGCGGATCGAACATGCAGCGCAGCACACCCTCGATGCGCAACGTGGGATTTACGGTTTCACGAATCTGCTCGATCGTGCCGACCAGGCTGGTCAGTCCCTCCAGCGCGTAATATTCGCACTGCATCGGTATCAGGACACTGTTCGCCGCCGTCAGCGCGTTAACTGTCAGCATGTTGAGCGATGGTGGACAGTCAATAATAACGTAATCGTAATCGTCGGCAATCGGTTCCAGAACCTTGCGTAACTTCAGCTCGCGGCCGAACTCGTTGAGCAATTTGACCTCCGCGGCGGTCAGATCCTCATTACCGGGCAGCAGATCGAAGCGGGCTTCTGCGAGCGTCAGCAGCGCATCCTTCGCCGCGCATTCGCCGAGCAGGACTTCATAGGTCCCAGCCTCCAGCCTGTACTTGTCGACGCCCGAACCCATCGTTGCGTTGCCCTGCGGGTCGACGTCCACCAGCAGAACCCGGCGCCGGGTTGCGCCAAGCGAGGCGGCAAGATTCACCGCGGTCGTGGTCTTGCCCACGCCGCCTTTCTGATTCGCTATCGCGATAATTCTTGCCATCAGAATTCCTGATTCCTTGTTCTTACTGCCGCGTCACGATCAGCAGGTGTCGATCCGCAGACAGTCCCGGAACGACCAGATTTTCAATACTTTCGATTTGCCAGCCCGCTGGCAACGCTTTCATCTCATCATGCTGCAGCCTGCCCTTCATCGCCAACAATCTGCCGTCGGCGGCCAGCAACCGGCCGGCCGACGCGACAAATTTGTCCAGACTGGAAAATGCCCGCGCGGTAATTGTTGTGTATGAGGGCGCCTGGTCTGGCGACACAAGATAATCCTCAACGCGATGGTTTTCTACCTGTACGTTTTTCAGATCGAGTTCGAGGCAGGCTTGAGTCAGGAAACGGCAGCGATTCGCGGTGCTGTCCAGTAAAACGAAAAACCGTTCAGGTTCAGCGATCGCCAGGGGGATACCCGGCAGTCCCGCGCCTGAGCCGACATCGAGTACCCGGCTGCCGACAAGCCATGGCCGAATAATGAGACTGTCGAGCAAATGAGCCGCGACCATCTGCCCGGGTTCGCGTATTGCCGTCAGGTTAAAACTGCGATTCCAGTGATTTAGTAATTCCAGGAACGCGATCAGCTTTGACTCGTCGTCGGCCGGCAACTGCATATCCAGTTGATCCAGGCCGCGGCGCAATTTTCCCACCAGCGTCATTCACTTCCCGACAACAGCTTTTTGGGATCTCTCAGTGAAAAATCCACCAGTTTCTGCGTCGCCAGGTCGAGAATTCGAACACGGTGATTGTTGGTATCAGGGATATAGATCTTCCCGGCCGCAATACTCAGGCCGCCCGGCTCGTCCAGAGTCGGCGCGCCGGGCGTCAGGCTTTTCACCTTAAGGCTATCCGGGTCCAGACGTTTGATTTTGCTGTTGTAGGTATCGGCGATGTAGAGCATATCGTCATGCCAGGCGACGCCCAGCGGGTGTTGCAATTTCACCCTGCGCCCGCGGCCGTCCACATCACCAAAATCGAAAAGCCCGGTGCCAATCAGCGTAATCAGCCTGCCATCGGGGTCGAGGTCGGCCTTTCGAATCGCGCTGGCCTCGCTGTCCGCGATGTAGAGGTTGTCGCCGTCGCTTGCCAGCCCGCTGGGTTGATTGAGGCCTGCCGAGAGCAGCTTCCCATCCTTCAGTTGTTCGCGCCGCGATCCGGCGAATGCCTTCAGGCGGCCGCTGTCCGGGTCGAGGCTCCAGATCTGGTGTTGTCCCGCCATCGCAACGAAAATAGTGCCGTCCACATTCAGCAGGTCCCATGGAGAATTGAGCATGCTTTCGGCGCCGGCTTCATCTTCAAAAAGATAAGCCTGTTGCCCATTGCCGGCAATCGTCGACACCGTCTCCGATTCAAGATCGATCTGGCGTAGCGCATGATTTTCGGTATCCGCCAACAGCAGCGTGTTTTGGTCCAGCAGGGTCATGCCCTGCGGGAGGCGAAACTGCGCATCGGCGAAACTGCCGTCTGCAAAGCCCGCCGTACCGCTACCGATCACCGCCTGAACCTCACCGGCCAGATCGGTGATGATCAGACGATGGTGCCCCGTATCGGCGATAAACAACCGGCTGCCGTCCGGGTCCGCCAACACCTTGCCCGGGAAACTGAGCACGCCGGTCGGCCGTGCTTCGGCTACCAGGTTCAAAGAAGACCTGTCGATTTCAAATTCGTTGACCAGACTGCCAATAATCGTGTCGAGCAATTGATAATGACCTTCGCCGGACACACTGCCTACGAGCTTGCCCGCCGGATCGATCACGACGAGCGTCGGCCAGGCGCGCACATCGAAATCGTTCCAGATTCGATATTTGCCGTCGTTAACAACCGGGTGGATGATCTCGTAGCGCTGAACGAAACGCCGGATCCCGGCGGTTGTCGATTCACGCTCGAATTTTCCCGAGTGAACGCCGATAACGACCAGTTCTTCGGCATATTTTTTTTCGAGTCGCTTGAGGTCCGGAATTATATGCAGGCAGTTGACACATCCGTAAGTCCAGAAATCGAGCAGGATAGCCTTGCCGCGCAACTGCTCGATGCTCAACTCGCGCCCCCCGGTATTCAGCCAGTCCATACCGGATGGAAATTCCGGCGCCGCGTCTTCGCCGGCGTATGACTGGCTATCGCTCGCGTTGGCCCGACCTGAATTCTGCCAGTGCGAAAACCCCCATACGGTAATGACCGCCACGACCACGAATGCGCCGATAGCCGCCAGAACACGATGGATAACTTTTATCACTTCTCTTCTCCCCGGGTAAAAAAAGATCGTCGCGGTGCAGTCGCAGAAGCGGTCGCTACACGTCGCAACCCGGTAATCCCTCTTCAGGCCTTGACCATCATCGCCATGAAGTCGGAAACCGCAGTTCTCGACAATCGTCGTGGGTCACCAAACAGGCTGTTCAGTGCTTTGCACTGACCGCCGTCGAGTTGTTCCGCTGCTGAGCGCTCGAACTTGGCCACCAACGCAGGAATACTTTCATCCCTTCTCTTGCGGTGACCGATCGGGTACTCCACTTCGATCCGCTCTGTCTTGCTGCCGTCTTTGAAGAAGACCTGCAAAGCGTTGCCAATATAACGCCGCTCGGGATCGAAATACGACGTCGTGAAATCCTTGTTCTCGACGACCTCCATTCTCCCCCGCACAGTATCGACGCGCGGATCGGCAGCCATATCGTCTTCATAGTCGGCGGCAACGAGGCGGCCAAAAATCAGCGGAATGGCCACCATGTACTGAATGCAATGATCGCGATCCGCCGGATTATCGAGCGGGCCGGTTTTATCGATGATGCGGATGCTGGCTTCCTGAGTTTCAATGACGATCTTCTCGATCTCGTCGAGACGGTCTTTAACCTGCTGGTGCAGAGTCATCGCGCATTCAACCGCGGTTTGCCCATGAAACTCGGCGGGGAAAGAAACCTTGAACAGAATATTTTCCATGACATAGCTGCCAAATTCCTGTGGCAGGCTGAATTCGTTTCCCTTGAACAGCACATCGTAATAGCCCCAGCCTGGCGTGCTCAGTGCCGATGGGTAGCCCATCTCGCCGGTCATCGCCATCAATGCCAGCCGCACGCCGCGGCTGGTCGCATCGCCGGCCGCCCAGCTTTTTCTCGATCCGGTGTTCGGTGCGTGCCGGTATGTTCGCAGCGCACCGCCGTCGATCCAGGCGTTGGAGACCGCGTTGATAACGGTGTCGCGATCGCCGCCCAACATACGGGCCACGACCGCGGTGGTTGCTGCCCGTACGAGCAACACATGATCGAGACCGACCCGGTTGTAGCTGTTCTCCAGCGCGAGTACGCCCTGGATTTCGTGCGCCTTGATCATCGCGGTCAGCACGTCATGGACGGTCAGGGGATCTTTGCCATTTGCTTCGGCCTGCCGGCTCAGGTAATCGGCGGTGGCCAGGATGCCACCCAGGTTGTCCGACGGATGTCCCCATTCGGCGGCCAGCCAGGTGTCATTGAAGTCCAGCCAGCGGATCAGCGAACCGATATTGAACGCCGCCATGACCGGCTCCAGCTCGAAACTGGTAGCGGGCACGCGTGCGCCGCCGGGCAGCGTGGCGCCGGGGACGATGGGCCCGAGCAACTTGGTGCAGGCCGGGTATGACAAGGCCTGGAAACCGCAGGCCAGGGTGTCCATCAGGCAATAACGCGCTGTGTCGTAGGCCAATTCACTGTCGATCTGGTAAGCACAGACATAGTCCGCGATTTTCGTTAACAACAGATCGGGCTCCGGCCGTTTGGCCGAACGGATATCACTGGAAGACATTATTGCTCCTGAAGACGGCCGGGCAGCGAGCCCGGCCTGTTAACCCGCATATTTCACCACGGATCGCGGATTCTGGGTGAGGGCTCGGGCGGCTGAGGGCAGGTCTGGAGCGAAACCCATAACGGTAGCTATGGGTTGAGTGAAGACCAAGCTCAGCCGCCCGAGAACCAGCCAGGGCCGCGATAGGTGGACGCCGGCGTACAATATGTAATTAGCCATCAACGTACCGATACCCAAAAATACCTGAATATTCCGCAGCTTACCCCCGGCGGCCAACGCCTTGGTGAAATATGCGGGTCAAGACTCAATCACGCGCTTCGACGGGCACCCACTCGCGCAGACCTGGACCAATGTAATCCGCAGCCGGGCGAATCAGCCGGTTGTCCGCGCGTTGCTCCATGATATGGGCGGACCAGCCGGTGATACGCGAGCACACAAAGATTGGTGTGAACAGCGGCGTCGGGATACCCATGAAGTGGTAGGCCGTCGCCGAGTAAAAATCTGCATTGGGGAACAGTTTCTTCTCGTCCCACATCACCTTGTCGATCGCCTCGGACACGGCAAACAGATGCGTATCGCCAACTTCCTCCGACAATTGTCGCGAGAGTTCCTTGATCACCACGTTACGCGGGTCCGAAGTGGTATAGACACGGTGGCCAAAGCCCATGATTTTCTCTTTCTGTGCGAGTGCCTGGTGGATCCCCTTGGTAGCCTCCCCCGCGTTCGCGAAGCGTTCGATCAATGCCATCGCGGCTTCGTTGGCCCCGCCGTGCAGCGGCCCGCGCAAAGCGCCAATCGCACCGGTTACAGCCGAGTGGAAATCGGACAGCGTCGCGGCGATAACTCGTGCGGTAAAAGTCGAAGCATTAAACTCGTGTTCCGCATACAGCATCAGGGAGATATCCAGCACCCGGCGGTGGAAATCACTGGGCGGCTTACCGTGCAACAAGTGCAGAAAATGGCCGGCGACCGAATTGTCATCGGTTTCTGTGTCGATGCGCACACCATCAGTGTGATAGCGGTGCCAGTACATCAGCATCGACGGGAAACAGCCGAGCAAGCGGTCGGCGACGTCAACCTGATTGGAGAAATCTCCTTCGGGCTCGAGGTTTCCCAGCACCGAGCAACCGGTACGCAATACGTCCATCGGGTGGGAATCTGCCGGCGTGTTCTCCAAAACGTCCTTTAGCAGCTTCGGCAAGCCCCTCATGCTTTTGAGTTTGCCCAGGTAGGTGTCGAGCTGGCTGCGGTTCGGCAGATCGCCATGATGTAAAAGGTAGGCTACTTCATCGAAGGTAGCGTTTTTCGCCATGTCCTCGATGTCATATCCGCGGTAGGTCAGCCCGGCGCCTTCCTTGCCTACGGTGGCAATGGCCGTTTCGCCAGCGACTATGTCGGCCAGGCCTCCACCTTTCGTCTTATCGTTCATCAACTTTCTCCATCAATATTCTTAACCCGGACTTGGGGTCATATCTGAATCAACGTGCTCGCTGCTTTATTTTTTCCCGGAGGCGAACAGTTCATCCAATTTTTTCTCGTACTCGTGATAACGCAGGACTGCATACAATTCATCCCGCGTCTGCATCATGTCAGTGCAGCTTTTTTGCGTTCCACTTTGTCTTAGCGCTGCATACACCTGCTCCGCTGCTTTACTCATGGCACGGAACGCAGACAACGGATAAAGCGCCAGCCGCACATCGGCGCTGGTCAGCTCGTCCAGGGTGAACAGCGGCGTCTTGCCAAACTCGGTGATGTTGGCAAGAACCGGCACGCCGACCTGCGCTGCGAACTGGCGATATTCGTCCAGCTCGGTCAGCGCTTCGGCGAAAATCATATCGGCGCCTGCCTCAACATAGTGCATCGCTCGGTCGATCGCAGCTCGCTGGCCCTCCACCGCATAAGCGTCGGTACGGGCCATGATAACGAATCGTTCGTCGGCCCGGCCATCGACCGCCGCCTTGATTCTGTCCGCCATTTCATCGGCCGCGACCAGTTCTTTACCCGGCCTGTGGCCACAACGTTTGGCGCCGATCTGATCTTCCAGGTGCATGCCGGCCGCGCCCGCGACGCACAAGTCGTGTGCCGTGCGCGCAATCATAAAGGCCTGGCCCCAGCCGGTATCGGCATCCACCAGTAATGGCAATTCCACTACTCCGCAGATTCTGCGAACGTCCTCACAGACGTCGTTAAGGCTGGTGATTCCCAGATCGGGAAAACCGAAGGAAGCGCTGGCTACGCCGGCCCCCGACAGGTAGATCGCTTTAAAACCGGCTCTTTCAGCCTGCAACGCGCTAAACGCGTTGATGGTGCCCACAATCTGCAGCGGCTGTTCTTCGTCCATCGCCTGCCAGAAGCGCTCACCCGCGGAATTCGCTGTGCTCATGCTGTCGCCATCTCCTTGTGCCGCCCGATGATTCGGCGGACCTGCGAAAAGGGGCGGCTATGTTAGCGCAGCGAAGGGGCCATCCCCAAATGCCAGGCTTGTCCAGACCGGTCTTTGGCGGGTCCGGCCCCGAGAAACGTGGGTACTCCAACTGAATTATTGGATTGCAACGACCGTTCGGCCGGTGATCGTGCCTTCCAGGTAACCGGTAAAGGCGTCGGGTAACTCGCCGAAGGCGATGACGCGGGTGCAAACCCGGTCAAGATGAGCCGGACGCAGGTCGCCGGCCAGCCGCTTCCATATTTTCAGGCGCTGCTCGCGTGGCGTCGCCATCGAATTGATCCCAAGCAGGCTGACGCCGCGAAGGATGAACGGCAAGACGGTAGTGTGCAGTTCATGGCTGCCCGCCAGGCCGATGCTGGCAATATTGCCCCACCAGTTCATCGTCCGGGTCAGCCAGGTCAGCATTTCGCCACCCACATTATCGATAGCACCAGCCCACAAGGCCTTTTCCAAGGGCCGTCGGCCGAAATCGATTTCACCGCGCAATAAAATCGTAACGGCCCCCAACTCGCGCAGATAATCCTGGCGGTCCGCCTTAGCGGTTACGGCTGTGACCGAATAACCACATCCGGCAAGCATGTCGATCGCGAGGCTACCGACGCCACCGGTCGCACCGGTGACAACAACCGGCCCTGACTCCGGTGTTAAGCCATTGTGCTCCATGCGAGTGATCGCAAGCGCCGCAGTAAATCCCGCCGTACCCAGAATCATTGCTTGCTTTTCACTGAGACTTTTCGGCAGAGGAATAACGCTCTCGCCCTTTACCCGGACGTATTCCGCATAGCCGCCATCATATTCTTCGCCCAGACCACAGCCGGTGACCACGACCGGGTCGCCTTGCTGGTAACGCGGGTCGTCACTGCTAAAGACCGTTCCGGCAACGTCGATGCCGCCGACCAATGGAAATGTACGCAAAATTTTTCCTGTCCCGGTCGCCGCCAGCGCGTCCTTGTAATTGATTCCCGAATACGCGGCTTTGATTACGACCTCCCCGGCGCTGAGATCATCGAGGTCCAGCGTTTCGAGTCTGGCTGTAATCTGCCCGTCCTTTTTGTGAATTCGGAACGCTTTAAATTTTCCTAATTCGCTCGCTACGCTCATGTTGCCCCTGTCATTGATCGCATCGACCGTGTGGCCGCCCGCCGGGGAGACCATGCTGCGGCCTCATTAACGCATGTGCCGATCCATCCAGAACTCGAGACCTTGCGTGTTGAGTTCTACGTCGGGCTCGAGCAGACGATGCCGCTCTTTCTGTTCCAGGGCGCATCCGTGCCTATCCAGGCGCTTGTCGAGATAATCATACATATCGCCAACTATATCCCCATGCCTGTCGTCGCTCGCCGCGTGTCGATGGGCAAATTGAACGAAAGCGTCCAGGTCCTGATGCAGATCCCGAGCCAGTTTATCCGGCGGAGACACGGCGCTGTAGTGGGTGAGAAACATTCGTCTGGTTTTGTAACTCAGCAGACGATCGATCGTCTCATGGGCGGCTTCAGGATCGAAATGGACAGGCGTCGTCGTTGGCATGATAAAGGCGCCGGCCGCTGTATCGAACTCGCGGTAGGAAATGCCAAAACTATCGCCCGTGAATATGCCGTCGGACTCGCGGTCAACGATGCTGTAATGATGCAGCGCGTGTCCCGGCGTATGCAAAAACTTCAATTCCCGATCGGCCAGTCGCAGTTTTTCTGCGTCCTCGATAACGTGAATTCGCTCTTCGGCTATTGGCAACAATTCACCGTACAGCTCACGGTAAAGTTCCTCGCCATAAACCTCGATACTGCCGGCAATCAGTTTTTCCGGGTTTGCCATGTGCCGCGCGCCACGCGGGTGAACCACCAGGGTTGCATTTGGCAATGCGGCCATTAATTGACCGGCTCCGCCGGCATGGTCCAGGTGAATATGGGTCAACAGAACATAATCGATGTCTGCCACATCCAGAGCGAGTTCTTTCAGCGCCGCCAGCAAAGCGGGCACGGAATACGCGGTGCCGGTATCGACAAACGCACCGCGTCCCTGCGCCACGATCAGGTGGCTTGCATCCATACGCGGTCGTAAATAACCGGTATCGATGGCGAAAACGCCATCGCCCTGATCAATGATATCCGGTTCGAATTTGTCGTTGGTTTTGCTCATGGTCGCCAGCTATTCCCCATATAAAAAAGCCGGCGCGTGTAGCCAGCCTTGGTATTTCGATCCGCCGGCGAATCAGCGGCTCAACGTGAACAATCCCTTCTGTGCCGCGTAATAAGCGGCCAGGTCGGAAATATCTTCGTCGGTCAGCGTGGCAACAAAAGCCGCCATGATCGCGTCATTCCTCTCACCGCTACGGTATCCCTTCAGCGCCTGCTCCAGGTAGTCCTGATGCTGCCCGGCGAGAACCGGGTAATCCGGCGCAACCGATTCGCCGCTGACTCCGTGACAGCTGGCGCAGACTACAGACTTTTCTTTGCCAGCGGCTACGTCGCCGTCTGCCAACACGTTTGCCGATCCGAAGATGACTCCTGCCACCAGGCAAAGGAGCTGAACGATGCTTTTTCTCATTATGATCACTCCTCAGTCTGCGAAGCGGCTGGCGAAGTATGCCGCCACATCTGCCATTTCCTGGTCGCTCAGCGTAGCCGCCTGTGCATGCATGGTCTTGTGCGGGCGGTTACCGTCGCGATATGCCTTAAGCGCCGCAACGATATAAGCCTCGTTCTGCCCGCCCAGTTTCGGAACCTTGTACATCGGGTAGGTCGTTTTGTAATGCGGGATCGCATGACAACCGAGACAGGTGTCTGTCAGAGCCCGGCCATTTTTGGCATCACCGTCCGCCAGCGCGACCACAGGCAACATGGTTGCCAACATCACTATCAGCTTTTTCTTTATCACGATTATGTTCTCCGTCCGGCTTGGCCGTTGGACTGCACTCTTGTGCAGGTAGCGAAATCTTAGATGTCCGGTGGCAAAATTTCCACTGACCGTCTTTTTTGCTGTGGCTGACCGCTACAGGACGGCCTGCAGATCGAGCAAAAACCCGGCGTCATCGAGTGTCGCCGCCGCCGTATTGAGGCGTAAATCCGCATGCGCTGGCTACAATGACTATCAGGATCGCCCGCAGACGAAGCCCACCGGCCAGGTCCTCGCCTCCGTCGATTCCCGCCAGTTCGATATCAAAAAAACCTCTCATGTTGCTCACCATGTACCGGCAAAGTATGACGCGCAGATTGCTGTGTTAGCATCCCGGACATACCCTGTTTAGGAACGTATCATGCGCCGTATTTTGATTGTTCTGGTCGTGCTGGTTGTCCTGGCGATGATCTCCCCCGCATTGACCGGCTCGATAGCCGCGAAGCAGTATCGGAGTTCGCTGGAATTGGTGGAGGAAAAACTGCCGGGCCTTGAATTTGAAGAGGTCAGCTATGACCGTGGTTGGTTTTCCTCGAAAACTCGCCAGGAGCTGGTCTTCACGGATTTCCAGATCGGCGAAGACGGCTCCGTGAGCGATCAGCACAGCGGCATATTCCTGGATACCGAGATTTTGCATGGACCGCTTATCATGGGTACCGGCGATCCGCACATGCCTGCTCTGAGTTTCGGCGCGGTCATCACTCGCACGACGGTCACCTTCGCCGCTGACGGCAAAGATCCCTTCGTTTTGCCCGGAGGTATTTATCACCACATCGCGTTTAATGGCGATAGCTCGCTGCGCTTCATCTTCGACCAGGTATCGCAGAAATTCGGCGAAGAAGACGAAAGAAATGCGGCCAGCTTTACATGGGACGGCGCGCAAATTGACATACGGTACGATGCGGGCGTCACGCATATCGAGTCCGAAGGATCGATAAGTCCCTTGAGTATCGAAGCCCCCGATGGGTTTATCCGCTTGGGCGAAATTCGTTTGTACAGCTCTGCCGACTACACAGATTTCGGAATATGGGTCGGCGGCTCATCAGTCGATCTGGCGGAGATTATAGTATCCGGTAAGGGCTCGAACGGTCAGGAAAGAGTGGCCATCACGGGAATGTCCGTTTCGAGTGACGTCAGGCTGGAGGAGGATAGGTATTTCGCCGAAGTGAATTTGGACATCGCCGATTTGGACTTCAGTGAAATGCAGAACACATCCCTGAATCTCGAAATGTCTGCCCGAGATTTGGACGCGGCTACCCTCGGGCAGATTCAACAATTCCTTGCCAATGGAAATCTGGCTGGTGAAGACACCGCGGCGGTGCTGACGTTCGAATTACAGCAATACGGTATGACTTTACTGGCAAAAGGTCTGGGTCTCTCAATATCTGATCTTGAGGTTCGCACCGAACAGGGCGACCTGGTCTTTGCGCTGGATATCGATATCCCGGAAAGCCGACTCAACGGGGAAGCCGCTGCGATGAACGCGATGCTGTCCTTGTCCGCCAAATCGACCCTGCGTCTTGACAGGTCTTTGTACGAACATATCGCTCGGAGCAATCCGCTCATGCAACAGCAATTGGACGCGTTGCTGCAATCGGGCATGTTGATCGAAGAAGGTGAGCGCCTGGTGCTGTCGGCTGAATATGGCGGTGGCTTGTTGACCGTCAATGGTTTGCCGATGCCAATCCCGATGGTCCCGCAATAGCAAAAACGGCGGGGAGGCTTCAGGCTGTAATCAGCACCGGTTCTGCGGCCAGCAGATCCTGCGTGTATCGATGCTGCGGACGCGAGAGGATTTGCTGCGCCGGGCCACGCTCAACCACTCGCCCTTTTTGCATGACGATCAGGCGGCTGGCGATTCTGCGTACCAGGCCAAGGTCATGGGCGATAAACAAGATGCAAAGATCCATTTGCTGCTGCAGATCGAGCAGCAGGTTGATGACCTGCGCCCGGACCGATATATCCAGAGCACTGACCGGTTCATCGCAGATCAATACCTCCGGCTGAATGGCCAACGCTCTCGCGATGGCGACGCGCTGGCATTGTCCGCCCGATAGTTCATGTGGATAACGGACAAGGTATTCCCGGCGTAAGCCGACCTGTTCGGCGAGCGCGGCGACCCGTGGATAAAGATCCGTCGAGAGTTGTCCCGGTCCAAAGGGCTCGGCGATCGAGTCGCCGATCGTCTGGCGCGGATTCAGCGAAGAAAGCGGGTCCTGGAATACCATCTGCAGATGCTGTGATTGCCACTTAAAATCACGGCTTCGGGTTGTTTCCAGTCGCCGGCCGAGCAATTCAACCGTACCCGAATCAGGTACCAGGAGCCCGGCACAGACGCGCGCCAGTGTCGATTTTCCAGAGCCGGACTCTCCCACCACGGCAAGCGTCTCTCCTCGCGCAAGCTCGAAGCCAACTCGATCCAGCGCCCGGAGGGTCTTGCCCGGCCCGCGATAAGTAACGCTGATATTCTCTGCTTTGAGAATTATTTCGCTCACAGGCGCTGTTCCAGGTGACATGCTGCGTATCCGGCCGTCGCCTCATCGCTATCGGAAGAAAACCTGTAAGACGGATCAACTTTGTCACAGGGCTCGAAGGCATGTCTGCAACGCGGGTGAAACGGGCAGCCGTTCGGAGGGTGCAGAAAATCCGGTGGTTCACCGGGTATCACGGGCAATCTTCCCTCGTCGCCATGCAGCCCCGCCAGGGTTTCCAGTAAAGCTCTGGTATAAGGATGCCTGGCGCGGGACAAAACCGAACGGGTCCTTCCGGACTCCATCGTCATGCCCGCATACATGATTATTAAATTTCCGCACAGGCCGGAAAGTACGGCCAGGTCGTGGCTGATCAATAGCAACCCGGTCCCCAGTTCCTCGCACAGTGAACCAAGCAATTCCAGAATCTGTTTCTGCACGGTTACATCGAGCGCCGTCGTTGGTTCGTCGGCAATCAACAGTCGCGGACGACACGCCAGGGCAATAGCGATCATAACGCGCTGCCGCTGGCCACCCGAAAATTCGTGTGGGTAAGATGAGATCCGGCGAGTCGCATTTTCTATGCCGACCATCTGTAACAATTCGCAGCTCCGATCAGCGGCGGTTTTTGCGTTCATTTTCTGGTGCAGTTCCAGAACTTCGCCAATTTGACGCCCCACGCTCATGTAAGGATTCAACGCTGTCATCGGGTCCTGAAAAACCATCGCCATTTTGCTGCCACGCAGTTTGCACAGCGTCTCTTCGCATTGCCCGATCAATTCTTCGTCATCAAGCCGGACGCTGCCTTCAATTGTGGCGTTGCCCGGCAGCAGACCCATGATGGCCAACGCAGTCTGGCTTTTGCCGGAACCGGACTCCCCGGCAATACCGAGCGACCCTCCCGCATCCAGAACAAAGCTCAGATCGCGAACGGCGCGGATCATCCCGTCACCGGCCGGATAACTGACATTCAAACCTGAAACCTGCAACAGGCTCACCGTCTGGCCTCGCCGCATTTCGGGTCGAGTGCGTCGCGCAATCCGTCACCAATGAAGTTAAAACAGAACAACGTGCCGGCCAGAAAAACCGCGGGAAAAATCAACAACCATGGCGCGGTCTCCATTTCCAGCGCTCCCTGGTTGACCAGCACACCCCAGGATGTCATCGGTTCCTGCACGCCGAGTCCCAGGTAGCTGAGGAAGGACTCCACAAGGATGACCTGTGGAATAGTCAGCGTGACATAGACGGCGACGACCCCGAGCAGATTGGGTATCACATGGCGAAAAATGATTCTGATCGGGCCGGCGCCCATCAGCCTAGCCGCCTGGATAAATTCGCGCTCGCGCAAACTGATAGTCTGGCCACGCACGATGCGCGCCATGTCCAGCCAGTTGATTGCGCCGATCGCGACAAAAATCAAAAGAATATTTCTACCGAAAACCACCATCAGCAAAATGACAAAGAACATAAATGGCATCGCGTACAGCAGATCGACGAAGCGCATCATCAGCGCGTCTGTCCGGCCACCGACGTAGCCTGCTAGGGCGCCCCAGAAAACACCGATAAATAGTGAAACGACGGTCGCGGCGAGTCCGACCATCAATGAAATCCTGCCGCCGGCCAGTGTCCTTGCCAGCAGGTCACGGCCCAGCGCGTCGGTTCCAAACCAGTGTCCGGTCGTAAAGCTGGGGCCTGTAGAGCCAAGGTTCAGGTCGATCTCTGCGTAGTCGTGCGGACTCAGCCAGGGACCGACAAGTACCAAAATGAGAAGCGCTAGCATTATTTTGCCGCTCAGCATAGCAATACGATTCGCTCGCAGACGGTCGCCGGCATCCTGCCACATGCTGCGCCCGCTCTCCGAAACAGTGGTTGACGTTCGTCCGCTCATCTTTATTGCCGGGTCCGCGGATCCAGCCATGCGTAAAGCAAATCCACAACCAGATTCATCAAGATGATCAGCGTTCCGTAGAAAATCACGACGCCCATAACCAGTGTGTAATCGCGATTCAGCGCGCCGGTGACAAAATACCGGCCGAGTCCGGGTATCTGGAAAATCTGCTCGATCACGACCGACCCGGTCAGCAGTGCCGCGGTCGCCGGGCCGAGGTAAGACACGACCGGCAACAAGGTCGGTTTCATCGCGTGGCGCATGACCGCCTGGCTTTCAGTTAATCCCTTTGCCCTGGCGGTACGCAAAAAGTCGCTGCCCAGGACATCGAGCAGACTGGCCCGGGTCAGCCGGGCGATGTAGGCGACCTGTGGCAAAGCCAGCGCTATGGTCGGCAGAACCATCCCGGACAAGCCACCCCAGCCTCCGGCCGGCAGCCAGTGCAAATGTACGGCGAATATCAGAACCAGCAACGGCGCAAGAACAAAATTCGGAATCGATATCCCGGTCATCGCCAGCCCCATCAGCGCGTGGTCTGCAAGACGATGGTGGCGCAGGGCCGCCAGCGTGCCGGCTCCTATACCGACCATCAGCGACAACGCCAGCGCCGCAAGTCCTAACTGCAGCGAAACCGGAAAGCTTTCTGCAATCAGTTCGCTGACATCCCGGTCAAGGTAGTGATAGGACGGACCAAAATCGCCTTTGACGATTCCTTGCAGGTAATTCCCGAACTGCTGCACCAATGGCTGGTCCAGATGATAGCTGCGCTCGATATTGGCCCGGATATCGGCAGGAAGATTTCTCTCGCTGTCAAAGGGGCCGCCGGGCGCGATCCGAATCAGAAAAAATGCGGTCGCAATCACCAGCAGCAAGGTGGGAATCGCCGATAGTAATCTCTTCAGCGTAAATGCCAGCACAGACTCAATCCGACTTAGCCGCAGAGTGCAGCGACAGATCCTGACTATAGTGGATGTTCAGACTGTTGTTTTTCCAACCATCGACCCGCGAACTGACCATTCGTTTGTTGACGTAGAAATAAATCGGCATCAGCGGCTGGTCTTTGAGCATGATGGACTCGGCTTTTCGCAACGTCGCTTTACGTTGATCGACATCAGGCGTCATCGCAGCTTGTTCCAGCAGCGCATCGTATTGTTCGTTGTGATAACCGGTGAAATTGGCGGCCGCGTCGGTATGCAGCACCTCCAGAAAAGTGTAGGCGTCGTCGTAATCGGCAACCCAGCTGCTGCGAAACACATCTGCGTTGCCGTTTCGCATATCCTGCAGCAACACCTGGAATTCTTCGTTGAGCAGGCTCACCCTGGCGCCCAGTGTATCCCGCCATATACTGGAGATCGCAACAGCAATGCTTCTATGGATGTCCGCGCTGTTGAAGCGAATTTCCACTTCCAGCGGTTGTTCATCGCTATATCCGGCTTCGTGATAAAGACGCCGTGCCTCTGCCAGCCTTTGCTCCATCGTCCACGAGGCCCACTCCGGCTCCACGGCGGTGTAGTTCGCGACACCCGGTGGCACCCAGCCATTGGCCGGTAACTGACCGGCAGTCAGTATGCTATTGGCCAGCAAATCCCGGTCCACAATCATGGACAGCGCACGCCTCAAGCCGGGTTGGCCCGCAAACGGCGGTCTGCGAAGATTAAATCCGTAATAATAGGTCGTCAGCTGCGGCGAGACCTTGAGTTGCTGCGGATAATTTTCCTTTGCCAGGACAAACTGGTTGTTTGGCACAGTATAAGTAATGTCCAGCTCCGCGGATCTGAATCTCGCCAGCTCCGCGTTCTGATCGACGATCTGATGGTAAACAACTTGTTCGATGCTGGTGTTGACAGCGTCCCAGTAATACCCGTTTTTCCGTATCGAATAGCGCGAGCCCGTCACCGCTTCTGTCAAAACATAGGCGCCGTTTGAGATCAGGTTTCCGGGACGAGTAAATCGGCGGCCGTGTTTGGCAAGCGACGCGCGGTGAACCGGAAAAGTCGCCGGGTGCGTCAGCACGCCAGGCAGATAAGGGGTCGGCGCATTGAGGGTAATTTCCAGTGTGTGCTCATTGATCGCCTTCACGGCCAAAGTTTCAGCCGCCTTGTCCCCGGCGATTATTTCCGCTGCATTGACGACGGGATTGAGAAAAAATGCAAAGGCAGCAGCGGTGTCTGGAGCGACCAGACGGCGCATCGAGAATACGAAATCGTCTGCGGTCAGCGGTTCATTGTTGGACCAGCGCGCCTCCGGTCGGAGGTGGAAAAGATAGATTTTTCTATCCTCGGAGACATCCCAGCCCGATGCAGCGCCTGGAATGACCTGGCCTTCCGGACTCAAACGGGTCAGTCCTTCGAACAGGTCACGGAGTATTGCCCCCGAGGAGTCACTGCGGGCGATCTGGGGGTCCATCGATTCGAGCTCAGGTCCGTTGCCCCGATGCAGCACACCGGTCTGTGCATCGAGCTGCCGCTCGCCACCAGGTGTTGCATCGTCGATTTGGCGCCAGCCTATCCAGACCAGTAAAGCCAGTCCAAGCAGAATTGTGGCTCTTCGCATTTCCGTGTCCGTCCAGTGGGCACGCAGGAAGTATATAGTTGACTGCAGATTAAGCCGAGCGTTTGTAGCTGCGCTTTTTCAAATGAACAAGCAACAGGGACAACGCGGCCGGCGTAACCCCGGAAATTCGCGCAGCCTGGCCAACAGTGGCCGGACGAATAGCGGACAGCTTCTGCCTGACCTCCGCAGACAAGCCGCTGATCTCCGAGTACTCCAGATCGTCCGGCAGCCGGGCACCAGCCTGCCGGTCGAGTCTTTTGATTTCGGCTTCCTGGCGCTCGATATAGCCCGAATAGCGGGCCTGAATCTCGACCTGCTGTGTGACCTGCTGCCACAGCCAGGGATCATCGTGGTCCGGCTCATGCACTCGCGGCAACGACGCCAGCATTGCGTAATCGACCTGCGGCCGCCGCAGCAATTCCATCGCCCGGACATCACGAGCCGGTGCACCGCCGATTCTCTCGGCGACATCTTGCGGAATATCCGTCGGCCGCAGGACGATTTTCTCAAGACGCTCGCTCTCTGCCTCAATGGCTGTGCGTTTCTCTTCGAAAATTATCCAGCGGCGGTCGTCGATGACGCCAATCTCGCGACCGGCGGGAGTCAGGCGAAGATCTGCATTGTCCTCGCGCAACAGCAGGCGATGCTCGGCACGGCTCGTGAACATGCGGTATGGTTCGGTCGTTCCCCGGGTGATCAGGTCGTCAACTAGCACGCCGATATAAGCCTCGTGCCGCTGCGGGCACCAGTCGGCGTCACCACGAATTTTCAGGGCTGCGTTGATGCCAGCGAGAACTCCCTGCGCCGCGGCCTCTTCATAACCGGTGGTGCCGTTGATCTGTCCGGCGAAAAACAGGCCGGAAATGAATTTCGTTTCCAGGCTGCCGCGCAAATCGCGCGGGTCGAAATAATCGTACTCGATTGCGTACCCGGGCCGTGTAACATGAACATTTTCAAACCCGCGAATACTGCGGAGAAAATCCAGCTGCACGTCAAACGGCAGACTGGTCGAGATTCCGTTCGGATAAACCTCGTGTGTGTTCAGCCCTTCGGGCTCGACAAAAATCTGGTGCGACGCTTTATCGGCGAAACGTACGATCTTGTCTTCGATCGACGGGCAATATCTTGGACCGACGCCATCGATCGCCCCGCTGTACATCGGTGAACGGTGCAACGCCTTGCGAATTACATCGTGGGTCTTTTCGTTCGTCGCCGTGATATGACAGCTGACCTGCGGCGGGTGCTCTTCACGCCGACCCAAAAAAGAAAATACCGGCGCCGGATCATCGCCTTGTTGCTCGGTCAGCTCGCTAAAATCAATGCTGCGCCCGTCCAGTCGCGGCGGCGTGCCGGTTTTGAGACGGCCAACCCGGAATGGTAGTTCACGCAGTCTCGAAGCCAGCCGATTCGATGGCGGGTCTCCGGCGCGACCTCCCCGGTACTGGCTCTCGCCGACATGAATTTTGCCGCCGAGAAATGTACCGACGGTCAATACGACTGTCGGCGCCGAAAAACGGAGCCCCATCCCTGTAACGACGCCGCGGACGCTGTCGTCACTGATGATCAGGTCATCGACTGTCTGCTGAAACAGGCTCAGCCCGGGTTGGTTTTCGACGATGGCGTGGATTGCCTGGCGGTACAGCACCCGGTCCGCCTGTGCTCGTGTCGCGCGGACTGCCGGTCCCTTGCTGGCATTCAGGGTGCGAAACTGGATACCGGCCAGGTCTGCCGCATGTGCCATCGCACCACCCAGCGCATCCACTTCACGTGTCAAATGACCTTTGCCGATGCCGCCGATGGCCGGGTTGCAACTCATCTGACCCAGGGTCTCGATATTTTGCGTTAACAAAAGCGTACGCGCACCCATGCGCGCCGCTGCGAGCGCCGCCTCGGTGCCGGCATGACCACCGCCGACGACGATGACAGCAAATTTTTCCGGGTGCTTGATCACATCACTGGCCTGTATCGAATGACGCATTGTATGTCCGGAGACGCTTTCAGACCAGCAAACCGCTTTACACAACTTGCGAAGCGATAGAGACTTGTGCCGATGTCTGACTTCAGATCGCTCGTCCGCCGGGTTACATTTTCATTTTTTTCGGGCTGTCCCTGTTTTATACGATGGGTCAGGATGCCCGTGGTTTTTGTTGCCGGGACGGTTTTTGTCCTGCCTGTATCCGCTGTCCAGGCCGCCAGCGATATGCCTGAAGATGCGCCGGCTATCGTTTCTGCCGCGGATCTCGCAGACTGTAACCTGACAGCGCCATCCGGTCTGCGGCGCATCGAGGCCCGCTGCGGCTGGGTTGAGGTAACCGAGAACCGCGACGACGCAGGCAGCAGGAAAATCCGCCTGCACATCGCGCTGGTACCGGCGGTTGATAAAACAGCCGGCGGCGCGCCATTAGCATTGCTGGCGGGTGGGCCGGGGCAGGCCGCGCAGGATTTCTACACCAGCATCGCGCCGGCGCTTTCGAGAGTTCGCAATAAGCATCCGATCTTACTGGTCGATCAGCGCGGCACCGGCATGTCCAACCGGCTGGACTGTGAGCAACAAGAGGAAATTGAAGATCGGGAGTGGAGCGAAGAGTTGATGCGCAAGGTTGTCAGCGAGTGTCTTGATAACCTGGATACCGATAGCCGTTTTTACACGACCAGCGTCGCGGTTCGCGATCTGGATGAGGTGAGGCAGGTACTCGGCTTCGAGCAACTGAACCTGCTTGGTGGCTCGTATGGCACACGAGTCGCTCTGCATTATCTCAGGCGCTACCCGCAAGCTACGCGTGCGGTCGTGATCGACGGCGTCGTGCCGGCCGATATGGCGCTGGGCCCCGGCATCGCGACCGCAGCACAAAGAGCTCTCGATATGGGTTTTGCCCGCTGTGCTGCGAGCCCCGCCTGCCGCGAGGCATTTCCCGACCCCGCGGCCGATCTGAAACTGCTCAACAATAACCTGACCGCAGAGCCTGTTGATCTGACCCTGCCCGACCCGCTGACTGGTGAGCTTACTGAAGCACGCTTCGACGGAAATCAATTGGCGATCGCTCTGCGCCTACTCAATTACTCGCCGCTTACGGTCGCATTGATACCGCTGCTGCTGCACGAAGCGGTAAACGGGAACCCCGCCCCCTTGCTGGCGCAATCCCTGATGATCACCGACAGCATCAACACATCGCTGGCGCTGGGTATGCACAACGCAATCGTCTGCACAGAAGACGTTCCCTTTTACCGGGATCCGGACAGCTACCGGCCGGAACTGGAAAAAACATTCCTCGGCACCGTGATGCTGGATAGCATGACCGCCATTTGCGAAGTCTGGCCGGCCGGCGTAATCGACGACGATTTCAAGACCCCGGTGGTCAGCGACATACCAGTCCTGCTGCTGTCGGGCGAGGCGGACCCGGTGACTCCGCCGTCCTATGCCGAGCGGGCCATGGCAACGTTGAGCAATTCCCGGCACGTGGAGCTGACTGGGCAAGGCCATGGGCAGATCAGCACCGGTTGTATGCCGAAGTTATTGGGCGAGTTTATCGCCAATCCCGATCCGCTGGCGCTGGACGATTCCTGTAAGAAAAACACAAAACCGACTGGCTTTTTCCTCGATTTCAACGGGCCGTCGCCATGATACGCGCACAGGGACTCAGTAAATCTTTTGGCAAAATTCACGCTGTGGACAACGTATCTTTCGATGCCGAAGACGGGAAGATTACGGCCCTGCTCGGACCCAACGGCGCGGGCAAATCAACCACCCTGCGCATGCTTTACACGGTATTGAAACCCGATGCCGGCCAGGCGTTGATCGACGGCGCTGACAACCAGGCCGATTTGCTAGCGGCACGCCGCAGGCTCGGTGTTTTGCCGCATAGCGCCGGTCTGTACCCGCACCTGACTGCGTTGGAAAACATCCGCTATTACGGGCGGCTTAGCGGCCTGGAAAAAGCGGAGCTTGAACAGCGTGTTTCCGAGTTGACCACTGTTTTGGAACTGGGGCCTATCGCGGATCGGCACGCCAAGGGGTTTTCCCAGGGTGAACGAACCCGAGTCGCGCTAGCGCGCGCACTCGTACACCAGCCAAAAAACCTTCTGCTGGATGAACCCACCAATGGCCTGGACGTGATGGCGACGCGATCTCTACGCAAGTTGCTGCTGGAATTGAAAGACCAGGGGCATTGCATCTTGCTATCCAGCCATATCATGCAGGAGGTCGCCGCACTGGCCGACCAGATTGTCATCATCGCCCATGGCCGGGTCGTCGCCGATGGCACGCCGGAGAAAATTCTTGCCAGAACCGGCGCTGATGACCTGGAGTCCGCATTTGTTGATCTCGTCGGGTTGGAGAATGCGCGATGACGCTGCTGACGACCGTATGGGTAAAAGAGGTACTGGACAATCTGCGTGACCGGCGCACGCTGCTTTCGTCACTGATGTTCGGCCCGTTGTTTGGCCCGATACTTTTCGTTTTCATGATCAATATCATGCTTAACGAAGCGACCTCCAATATCGACGAGCTGCTTGAATTACCTGTCAGCGGGCAGGAACACGCCGCCGAACTGATCAGCTGGCTCGGTGGCAATGGCGTCAAAGTTGTGCCCGGCCCGGCGGACGCTCGCGAGGCGGTCAGCCGTGGCGATGTAAGCATGGTGCTGGTCATCCCCGCATCGCTCGGTGAACAGATTCGCGCAGGCCGGGCCGCGCCGGTGCAACTGGTGGTCGACAACGCCAACAGAAGCGACCGCGATGATACCCGCAAAGTAAAAGCGCTGCTGGATGTTTACCGTCAGCAACTCGCCGCCATGCGCTTGCAGGCCCGCGGCATCAACCCGCTGGTCCTGTATCCGCTGGTCGTTGACGAAGTCGATGTTTCCACAGCGGTAGGACGAGCGCTGATCGTACTCGGCATGATGACCTACTTCATATTATTTTCGATGTTGATGGGCGGCATGTACCTGGCGATCGACACGACGGCAGGTGAACGGGAGCGTGGCTCACTGGAACCGTTGCTGACCCTGCCGGTACCCACCGGCCAGTTGATTCTTGGCAAGGTCGCGGCAACCTGCACATTCATGCTGGTGGCATTAGCGCTGACCGTAACCGCGTTTTCTATCAGCATTAATTTCATCGATCTCCAGGCACTCGGCATGCAGGCGAATTTCGGGCCGGCGATCGCGCTGTCCGTGTTCGCGGTAATGCTGCCATTTACCCTGTTCGGCGCCGGCCTGATGACGCTCGTCGCGTCGTTTACTCGCAGCTATAAAGAAGCACAGACCTATCTGACGGCGGTTCTGCTCGTGCCTACGTTGCCGATTATTTTCGCGGCGATTTATTCGCTGGATCCCAGTTTTGGGTTAATGGCTGTTCCCAGTCTCAGCCAGCATCTGCTGATCACGACGCTGATGAAGGGCGAAGCGCTGAAGACTGAATGGATCCTGGCCTCGGCAGCGAGCACTCTGCTTGCCGGTATTGTTTTCACCTGGCTCGCGGGCCGCTTTTACCGGCGCGAAAGTATCCTGGGCTAAGCGCTGAGCGCATCGTTGTTTTCACCCCGGTTTTGCCACTCTGCCCGACCAACATCATCTGGTTGAAGACCAATAGATTCGGGGTTTTTGATATAAGTCATTTTACATAAGCCTTTGTTTGCCGTGAGTGCGAACTTGCTCACGTTTTTGAAACGCGTTTTCCCTGATGCTGTGCGGCATACGCTGGTCCAGGGATTGGTGCGTGGATATATCGATCATACCGACGAATGACGAAAAGCAGGCTCTTCGCCTGCGCCGTTTTTTTATGGCGGTAATATCGTATGGCCTGTGGATCGCCTTGGGCCTCGCCGGATATTTCGGTGGCGTTCTGCCGATCGAGAATGATTTGTCGCTGCCGATTCATCCAATGCTGCTGATGGTGGGCGGTATCGTGATTAGCAATTCTGTCGTCTTCGTTGTGATTCGTTCGGGCCTGAACAAGTTATTCACGGATCCGTCGCTGACGCTTTTTCAATGCATGGTCGCCATGTGCTGGATCCTGGCGTTGATGTATTTTTCACCTCCGGCTCGCGACCTGATGCTGATGGTCTATGTCATGACGATGCTGTTTGGCATGTTCCAGTTGAGCAGAGGCGAACTTGTCTTCCTGGCACTTTTTGCGCTGGCCGGTTACGGCTTCCTTTTGGCGTCCGAAGGTGTATTCGATGCTGGTCAGGCAGAACGTACCCGCGAATCGTTACACTTTGCAGTCCTGTCGGTCATGGTCATCTGGTGCGCCTATTTCGGTAATTACGTTGGCCGCCTCAAGCAGACGCTGCGCCAACAAAATCGTGACCTGAGGCGCTCCGTCGAGAGCGTGACCTATCAGGCGGACAGAGACGACCTGACGAGAGCGTACAGTCGCCGTTTCATCATGGGCAGCCTCGATCAGGAAAAAATCCGCGCCGATGACAAGAACCAAACTTTTTCGATCTGCATCTTCGACCTCGACCATTTCAAGCGCGTCAACGACCGCTTCGGGCACCTGGCCGGCGACCAGGTCCTCGCGGAATTTACCTTACGGGCGAGTAGCGTGCTGCGGACGATGGATCAGGTTCGCCGCCGTGGACATCCGATGGGTCGTTACGGTGGCGAGGAATTTATCGTTCTGCTGCCGGCAACCGGCCTGCCGGGCGCCGTCAACTGCGCGGAGCGCATCCGTGAACTGACAGCTGAAAGAAAATTCGTTGATAATATTAAGGTCACCGTTTCGGTCGGCGTGTCTCAGTACCGGGCAAATGAAGACATCAAGGAGACCATCCGACGCGCGGACGAGGCCTTGTACGTAGCAAAATCCGCAGGTCGAAACAAAGTGCACGCCGAGCCACGCTTCGACGGCCCGCAGGGGAAGGATACTCATTCCGAAACCGTGCTCGCCGACCGCGGTTGAGTTCACAGAAGCGCTATACCGCGATCTTATCGGCTGCTCACCCATCCTCGCCTGGATTGACTACACTTCGTTGTCAGTCCGACCAGGCCAAGGAGAATCCGTCATGCGCCGTTGGGGAATCCTGGTATCCGCGGTTTATTTGTTTCTTTTGTATCTGCTTTTCATACCACTGTGGTCAATTCTTGCCGGGGACTCCGTCACCTGGGTTTTTCAATTCGAGGATTTCGACTGGGGCTGGGGCTCTTTTGAAAATCTGCTGGGCATCGGCTCGATGATTCTTCCAGTATTGGGTCTGCTGCTTTCGCAGGCAGGTTTTTTCGTTTCCGTTGATCGCTCCTTTCGGCGACCGATACCACGATCCAGTCTGAAACGAATCGTCTGGGCCACGGCGCTGGCCACCGGCCTGTTGACCGCCGGTGCGCTGATGTCGCTCGCCTTCGCAATCGACACCGCCTGGGAATTTCAGCTCATTGATTCGGATGTCGGAACCTCTTTGCTGATCTTTTCCTGGATACCGGCCTGGATTGCCTGGGGCCTGGCATTCAATCGCTTTGTTAATGACGATGAGTCGCTGGTTCACAAAATGGTTTCCCGCCTGCTCGCCGGCAGCGTACTGGAACTGCTGGTTGCAGTCCCCTGCCACGTGTATATTCGATACAAGGATGAATGCTCAGCGCCGATATTTTCCGGCTGGGGTATCGTCACCGGTATCGCGGTCATGCTGCTGGCTTTTGGACCGGCAGTGCTGTTACTTTACCGGAAGCGGCTGGCGCAGTACGAAAGGCCGGCGAGCTAAGAATCCATGCCAACAAAACTGCATCTTTGCGGGCGTGTTTTCACCGCCTGATCAGCGGGACGACAACAGACGACTCATTTTGCTTCGATACCTGGCGCTCTGCTCGGCGTCGGTACTCATTTCGATTGCCTTTCGCATGCTGGATTCAGCCTTTCTCTCATTACCGACCTTCTGATATATCGTACCGAGAAGGAAATGAAATCGATGTTCTCTCGGGTATATCCTGATCGCGGCCTTCGTGTGGTCCATCGCGCCTTCGAAATCCTGATTCAAAAACGCGTTCATGCCTTGCCGGTAACGGTAATACGGATTGCGGCTGCGAAAATAATCTGCCTTTCGGTTCAGTTCTTGCGCCAGATCCTGCCGGTCCAGAATTTCATATAACCGCGCCGAATTGCTTATCGCGATCAGATCAGTCGGGTCACTGAGCATCGCCGTCCGGTATGACAATTCCGCCGCTCGCAGATTTCCGGTGCGGCGGTATAGGGTGCCGAGATTGGCCCAAAGATATGACACGTCTGGTTCGAGGGAGATCGCTTTCGCCAGGTATCTGAAAGCATCGATTATTGTATCTTCAAAAAAATACGCCATCGCCCGGTTGTTGTAGTACTGCGCAACCGCCAGCCGGTCAGAAATAACTCTTTGCCGATAACTGGAGTCATATTCAGCCAGGTTCAGGTCGGCAATCTGCTTACGCCCTGGTCGCGGATCGATCACTACGTTGATGTGCTTGTACAGGACCATCGTATTCCGGTTTCGCATGTCCCAGATCTGCGGCACATCCACTTCGTTAAAATCAGCCTGAATTCCAAGGTGGCGCAGCATGACAATCATCATGCCGGCAAATGAAAGACAATTCGCCCTGCCTCGTTCGAATGTCTCCGCGGCCGTGAATGTTGCCGTCGGTTCGAGGATAAACAACCTGCCGTCCGAATCAACCAGTGCTCCAAGCAAAGCTTTGATCTTGCCGCTTTCCGTCTTGCTCCCCTCGGTCGCTTCGATCACAAATCGAATCATGTCGTCCGTCATCGATAGAACATCATCGTCCGGAAGAACTACCGCGTTCGCGCTGACTCCCTCAAGCGCTTCGCCACTGAGCAGCCATTCGCGTTGCTCGGCACTGGTTTGATCGGTAACTACAGTCGTGGCGCAACCGGAAAGGACGACCGGTAAATATGCCAGCAAGAGAAATATATTTTGAAGTCGCATGATCAGGAAACACGGGATGTCCTCTTAAGATTACTCTCGATTTCAAAGGTTCAAAAGATCTGACGATTGCTTCCCGGATTATTTCCCGATACAGAAACTGGAAAAATGGCCAGACGCCCTGTTACTAGGTGCACCCACCCTCTCCAGGCAGCCACATGGGAACAATTTTGGGAACGTTTTTTACTCAAACCAGCACACTAGCCTTTTTGCAGGTGCATTGTTGGCACGCTGCTCCCAAAACAAAAGTAAGATGTTTTATTTCGACCTAAAACTGCGTAAAGGACCATTTTTTACATCGTAGGCTGGATCTGACGAATCGCCGCTCGATCACTTTTGGCTCCCGATCCCGAGTTTCGACGCAAGGGACGTCAACCACGGGCCGGGGGACCGCAAATCTGTCTCCTCCGCGTCCAGTTCTAACACAGACGTTGCTACGCCCCGCTTTTCCAAAGAGCGAATCGTTGATTCAAGATTGTCATTGAGGTCCGTCAAGAACTGCAAGCCGATGTTCTTCTCCACCTCTCTATTTCTAGCTTGGATTCGGCGACTTTCTTCTTCAGGAGTACACCGTAGCCATATCAATACTACCGGTGGACCGAGTTCCATGCGCACCTCGTTGTATATTGCCGCAAAGAGCTCGCGTTTCTTTCCGACCAATCCTACATTGGCGTACGCAAGATCCAATTCGAATGAATGGTCCAATACGACGACGGTATCCACCAACCGCGCCTTCTTGGCAAAGTGGTAGTGCTGAAGCAGGAAGCTGATTTCCGTTTCGAACGAATATACATCTGGTTCCGAGTAAAAATCATGCCAGTACGGATTTAGGGTATGATTTTCGTGGACTGGATGTGCCCCAACGGTAGTAAGGGCGTCAAGTAGAGTCGTTTTGCCAGACGCAATGCCGCCCGCGATTTCCACCAACCTCATATTGTGGCATCACTCTTTCAAATTTTCGGCGTCTTCTTGAGAGCGTATATCAGCATCTGGAACCGCATCCTCGTGTTCCACCAAAGCTTCAGGCGATCCCTCAGAGACTGCCTCTATAGGGCTAGGTTCAACGGCCGGGGCCTGTTCCGATGGTATTCCAGCGTGCGGACCGGATTCCCCCTCATAGCAGCAGTCTTCAACCGTCGCCGCAACGTTCTGATTTACTGAATAAATCAAACTTAGCATGCTGACGGTCAATGCTGCTATTCCAATCACTATAGCGACAGCTGCGAGTATTCCCCAATTTCTCAAAATTGTCACGCTATGTTCTGCGCCAATAGCGGCCTGTCGAGATTGTCCAAGAACAGACCCGATGGAACTAACGACTCCGCAGTCCAAAATTCTGGCATTTTTAAAGTAATCGTCAGTACTGCGACCGATTTTTTGGTCGTTAAACTCCTTGAAATGATCTGAACTTTCGGCTGGGACTTTGTGCCCCCATCGCCAGTGCCTCGATACTTTGGTGAACTCTACCCAGATAAACCCATCGCCAACTCGAAGTGTGTAATCGTTGTTCGTTAGGTTATGAAGAGGTACAAGAAGTGCGCCTTTGAATCCAGGGTCAACAAGTGGCCCCGTGCCCAGCAACAGGCCCTGATGTACGTGCCTAATATGGAGGTTAAACCTAGCTGCAATGTATTGCGGTAACCGGAATTCGTCTTTGAGGCAAACGAAGGCGATGGAATTCATCGGTAACTCGACTAGTTCCCCTTTATTTTTAAGCTCTTTGGTAAATCTCTTTGTCGTATGCTTTTTCTCTTTGTATTCTTCCTCCCAGTAATGAAGCTCTCCATAGAGCTTAATCTCGTAAGACGCGGATTTGCGATTACTCTCTTGGTAATTGCTGACCAGGCAGCCATATTCGGAGGCGTACTGATGAATGTGATGGGAATTAAGCAAGGACCCCTCAATATCGGGCAGCGGGTCCGTGCTATACCATTTTTCCCAGTCTGCCTTGACGGAGGAATCGCTCATTTTGCAGCCAACCTCAAGCCGCTTTGGTGGCTTTCAACGAATTCCAACCTAGTGATGGTCTTTCCACTAGCATATTAGGGCCCGTTCCAGCGCAATTAATTGTGGTTTTGAGCTTCTGCTCGATATTCCATACTCGACTGGCCGCCATCAAGCTGATATGTGTTTGATCGTGAATGGAATAATCAAAATAGTCGGCGTGATTAAGACAAACAATCGTAGGACGATTGGCAACAATGGCCCGCTCCACAATGTTCGCATCAAAGAAACCGACTCGCCTGATATTGTCCGTCACTGTCGTTCGTTCAATGATCGGAACATTGGCTCCGCACTGCCGCTTCACTTCTCCCCAGTCTGTTTCCAAGGGTAGCGGTCCGGAATGCCCAGCAACGCGAATAGGGAAGGCACGAACCACCAAAGCAATGCAGTCAACATCCATGGGGCTCAACCCGCTTTCTGCCAGCACGCCCGCTGCCGTTGTGTCCCTACTCGTACAAAACGGATAGTGCTCGCTATGTAGCAATGACAACCCAAAACCCTGAGTTCCCTCGAGCAAGATTCTTTCGCCACAACGTAGGGCTCGATCCAGTAAGTGTGGGAGATCGACGCGGACATAGCTGCCAAGGGCAGGTACATCACGGGCAAATACGATACGAGGGTCCCTCAATGCACGCGCCGCGACAGCTGCGCCTACACCCTGGCCGGTGGAGCCGATCTTTTCGATTAACCCCAATCGGCTTTCATCTCGACAGAACGAGTCGTCAACTATTACGGCTTCAGGATGAATCCATACTCGACTCGAGTCCAGACAGAGTTTCGATATCTCCGCAAGCAGTACCTCAAGATTTATGTATGCGCCCGCGGGAATCACAGCAATCGTACCTTGATGCAACACCGGTGTTGGCAGCTGCCTTAAGACGTACTTGTGAGTGTCAGAATATGCTGTGTGGCCAGAATTGGCTCCGCCGACTCGCACGGCGATTCGTGCATCCTGCTTTTTGGCTAGCCAATGGGCGATCTTGCCTTTCCCCTCGGACCCGAACTGTCCGCCGACGACTACCGTTATTGGCATTTGCCCAAGTCCTCCAATAGTAACTGCAACCTGTTTTCTAAATCAGCGAGCGTCCCATTGTTTATTATGAATCCTCCAGCGAGTTTTTTTAGCCGACTTACATTCGCCTCCGCAGCGTGCTGTTCCGCCCGCAGGAATTCTGCCGGTTCGGCGCTCTCTCTCTTAAGAAAGCGCGACTTTCTAACCTTCATCGTGGCGTCGATCCGGAGGTGCACCACCGGAATCCCCCACCGTTCGGTGAGGAATGCGTGATCCTCCGGGTGTCGTAGCCCGTCTATAACAATCTTCTTCTTGCTCTTCACGCGATTGGCCAATTCATTCTGAAGCCATCTCTGACCGAAGAGGCTGTCGTGCAAGCTCGAACCGAGATCCTGTAGTGCCTGTCTATTTTGCGATTGCCCGTCGCTCATAAGTTTGTCGGCTAAGATTTGGCTGAATCGACAATACTCGAAACCTTGCGAGGCTAGCATTTGGGCCACCGTAGTCTTACCAGCTGCCACGGGGCCGCTTATTCCGATCACAAGTTCGGCATCACCAAAAATAGAATCAACTTCGATCGTTGGAACCACCAAGAAGTCTTCTTCCCCACTTCCTAACAACTCAAAGTAACCCACTAACAGAAACTGGCCTACCAATGCTGACGTCGCCGCATCCAGTTCGTCATGTGACAAGGCGTCCATAGCACCATCAATCTTATACCCAAAACGACTTAGCCCGAGCCGCAAATGCCGAAGGCTAGTCTTCTTTCGGGGAATGCCGAGTATGTCCTGCGCTGCGCCAGGGTAGCTCTCAATCACAGAAATCCCTTCTGACCGCAGTGCACAAGCAAGCCGAATCCCTCGCTCCGTGAGCTTTTGCATACTAGGTAACAGGGCTGGATAGACGTTGATTCCCCTTCTTTTCAATTGTCGTTCGGCCTGGCGCATGATCCCGAAAGTGTCCCGACCTGGATCGCTATCAGATACCTCAATGCGCCCTGCAGGAAGTGATAGCGGAGAATCGATCGAGACCAAAGCGGGCTTAGATGCAATGGTTCGATCTAGGATTTCCTGATCAGTGGACAAGAGGTCGGTCCGCAAGTTTTTGCCCTCTACAACGGCCCAACCAGATTTTCTTTTTTCGCTACCGGTTAGATCGATACCCACGACGCGCATCTTAACTAGGCGCCGCGATCGCTTAGCGAGTGAATTGAAACTCAACCTTGGGCCCTTCATTCCCGTATATGATCTTATCTCGATTCCCTGATTCGTACCATTCTGAAAGACGACCTGGCTTCGTTTGACGGAAGGGATGCGTCCACCTTTTTTGCAGCCCAGCCTTTCCAGAGTTATTTCAAGAATGTCTTTCATGCCTTCGACATCAGCATGGTTGTATCTAATTAGCTTCTCCAGCGCGGCTTGACTACCCTCCTTGTAGTCAAACCATAGTTCTACGGCCTGTGCGCCACCCACCTCTTTGAGACTGTTATTTCGCGTGACGCCTATTTCCTGCTCGATGGCTTTCTGTCCGCCGCTTAGTCCAACACGCCTGGCAAGAAATCTCAGGTCAAGATGGGTAATAGTTGAAAAATCCAGGTCGTATCTTGCCTTTAAGAATGGCAAGTCGAACAGAGAACCGTTGAAGGTCACCAGCAATGGGCCAACAGCGAGCTGTTCCTGCAGCGGCTCAATCCCGTCCGATTCAAGCAACACAGTGTACGTTTGACCCTGGGACCATCCTATGATCGTGACATTGTCGTAGAATCGGCTCAGTCCAGTTGTTTCAATATCGAGGAACACGCAACGCTCAGGGAACGTCATTGCTAGCCGATACCATTCCCGCCTCGGCAATCGGTCTGCAAAATAGCGAATATCTTTCCGCTCCAGCGCCAGCTCAGATTCCTCAATAGCGTGATGGAGAGGCCCATTTTCCTTTCCATAAAGGTCAAGCTGACTTGGTGTAAGCCGCAGCAGGTCTTGCCAATCGTTTGCGCCCCTAGCTCGCAGCTGTGCGTCACGCTTAGCACCAATTCCGGGTAGATGCAGAAAGCTGCTGCGTATAAAGGCCATCAAATTTCTTTCCACCGTGGTCCCTATTTTCCGACCGGCATCCAAGTGTTGGAAAGACCTGGATTCATTTTTCGCAATTGCGCCGGCGGGTGGATCAACCATTTACCCCAAGATATTGTGCCCCCGTATTATGCCACAAACAAGATCTAGAATCATCCACAGAAGTCCACTTAAAGCCGTGAAAAAACAATAAATTAACGCTATTCTTCGAATTACATGAAAATTAATATACCTAAAAATGCCACGTTTCTTACCATAGGCAAAAACTACCGCTTTTCGCTGCGAAGTGGTACTCAGCCTGTATGGTTTGCGAATCAGATGAATCCCGCGTTTGTGCCTCTAAACTGGAAACGCCGCGTTCTTGTTCCACCGTCCTTAGGCCTGGAGGCATGGTATCTATGGGACTCAAGCCTTTCGCCAGAAGGCTGGTCGGTATGGCCTCAAGATGTGCTAAATGAGTCTGAAAATCCGGATACAGTAAGGCCTGAAATATATGATCTACGTCAACAAATTTACCAAGCTCGAGTCGCCGACCACAGCGGTCAGTGGCGAGTGAGCTGTGCTGGGCTACTAAAAGAACTGGCGACCCCGTACGGAGACAACCCACGCAAAAGAATTCTTGTCCACCGAGAGAAAGACAGCATATCGGTCTGGACCCTTCGCGCTTACGAAACTCACATTGGTGCGATACCGTATGAAATCGAGTGGCCGGAATCGACCAAGTGATAAATAAAAGACGATTACAACCGTGCACGGCGAGGTTAGATGCATGACACGTTTCGAACCAAAGCGTACCGGCGCCTAGCGTAACGGTCCGACTGGTCTGCTGTGAACTCCACGCTAAGTTTGATACCACCAGCCTCCGCTACCTCGCGTAGCGGTTTCACTAACTGTTTTTAACCTGAATACCTGACTATTCTGGCCTTTCCTGGACATCGCTGGACAAGAAGCTATTTTCCCAATACAGAAATTGCAGAAATGTCCTAACGCTCTGTTTTTAAGCCACACGCATCCTTACCATTGTGCCGCATGGGAACGTTTTTGGCGCCGGCGCAGTACTTTAGCCTTTTGGCCGGAATCCAGTGGCGCGCTGATCTACTGCAGCATTTATGGATGTTGCAATACTCAACGCAACGGCTTTCGATCACATCGCACACGACGGCTTAATCGCGCGTCCGGGTGACCAAAAGGCGACGCCCCCCTAGTCGGCCAAGGATTCAGTTGGGGCCGGGGCCTCATTTCCATACCTCCAACACGCGCGCCCCTGCGGCGGCTGCAACACGATTTTGGCGGGGCCATAAGAAATTAATTTTTTTTGGCGATCACCGGCGAACGATTTTTGTTTGTACCAATTGGAAATATTTTTGGGGAGCTATTCCTGTAACCCGTCTACTTTGCTGATTTGGAAACCTGGCTTCGAGCCAAGCGCTCGGGAGTTCGAATCTCTCCGGGCGCGCCAGTCCCTCCTCACAGGCCACATGGTCTGTGACACAGGGGGGGTGCACTCGGTAGTCGCTGGTCGTTTCGCCGCCCTCTCACGGCGGTAACAGGGGTTCGAATCCCCTAGGGAGTACCATAATCATCAATGAGTTAGCGGACGACCTCTCCGCTTCTCACTTTTTTCCGGCAATTTTCCGGTTTATTCCGAGCTCCGTTTATGGCGTAATTGACGGATTTCCAAGCTGGCACTCGAGCTGGGCTGAGAAACGACTTTTGGCTAGGGACGGTCCGACTAACTCACTGTCCATGTCGGACAGTGGACATCGTCTACGGGAATCGGATCGTGTACGCCTGCGCTCGTGGGCGCAACCCTTTGATTCTACTGCAATGGTGCTACAAGCCTTTCATGAACCGACTGAACAAATGCGGGGTAGATCACGGAAGACCGCATTTATCATTAGTATGGTTTGTGAGATACTTCTTCGCCGAAGGGGGAGAATATGAGCACTGCGAGCCCAAAACTTAGCGACGCCGAGATACTTCAACTTCTCCAAACGGCACAAGAGCAATATGAAACGTACGTCAAGTTGGCGGAAATAAGCGTCGAATCAGACGAAGAAAGACCTGTCTATTCCTGGAATAACCCCATCGGGTTAGTAATAAATGCCGACGTGGTCTGATCTCAATAACGAGCTCCAAAAAGTTAAGCCCGGGGACCGCGGCCCGAAAATAGCCTCACACCTCAATCAAGTGGTATCGGACCTCGCCAAGCATACCGGCAAAAACGTAATCTTCTATTCCTCAGCATTTCTTCAGAAGCCACACGTGCCAGGGTTAATGGTGTCCATAAACAATGAGGATATCAATGGATTTATGACAGGGGTCCATGGACTGGATTTCGATAAGGGCTTGCTCCTGTTATTGCACACACCAGGGGGGTTGGCAGAGTCTGCTGAAACGATCGTCGACTACCTGTGGAGCAAATTTCCTAGCATCGACGCGCTCATACCAACTTACGCGATGTCCGCGGGAACGATGATCGCGCTCGGCTGCCAAAACGTAATAATGGGAAACCAGAGTCAGCTTGGCCCAACGGATCCGCAGCTTATTTTTGACGGCCGGCCTTACTCTGCACACTCGATTGTCGCTCAATTCGATGAGGCTAAAGAAGATATAGCCGACAATACTGATATGGCACATGCGTGGGCTCCGATGCTACAGAAATTCGGGCCTGCATTGCTCCAAGAGGCACGCAGAGCTCTGGTTTACGGCCAGGATATGGTAGCCGGTTGGTTACAAGAACACATGTTTCACGGCGAAGATAACGCTGAGAAAAAGGCTAGTACGATCGCAGAATTTTTCAGCGGCGATACTCACGGCAGTCATGGCCGTCGAATAAATCGTGACAAAGCGCGAGACATCGGTCTGTCGATCTCGAGTCTGGAAGATGATGACGATTTGCAGGATCTATCGTTGACTCTCTACCACTTGGCAACATTGGCTTTTGACAGTGGCCCAGCTACGAAGGTTGTGGTCAGTAGCAACGGCAACATGTGGGTCAAGAATCTGCAAATGGAAGTTGTCAAAACCAATCCTTGAGAACTTCGCGACTACCTTAGATTTGCCACTGCCCACCATAATCAGGGTCCTACTAACAGTGAACGTCCTCTATCTATGACCGGGCGCCGCCAAGTGTCACGATCTGTCGCAAAGACCTGCGCTAGGCCCCTTTCGACATGGTGAGCGAGGCGATCTTGGTTGCCCCAGCGCGAATGAATCCCTCGTCTTTCTATCTCTTGGAGCAAACCCGCCGGAGGTACCACAGATGCTCGGTCCTCAAGATCGACTAGGGAACCAGCCCAAGCGTAATACACACCTTCGAATTGTACGCCCTCCCACGCGACTTCATTCTCACCAACTGGTACCGGATAAGCGGCTTCTTCAGTAAACCGGGCCATGAATCCATGGGCTGCATCCTTGGGTAGGTCCAAGATGTCCAGTATCGCTTCAAGTTCGTCTTCGACGTCGAGCGCATAGACCTGCCGTGACGAAACCGGTAAAGGAATATTGTCGTGTGAGAGAGCCTGAACTCGAACAAAGATAAGTTGCTTTTTGGAGAACCATGCGGCCCCAGCCTCAAAATTGACCCAAGGGCGGAGCGTGCTCTCCGGCGTTAAAAGAATGATGTACGCGCTGCTTTGCTGGAGGGCGTCCTCGATACCGCTCAGCCAGTCTTCGTCTGCTCGTAAGTCGCCTGCGCGAGACGACAAGAAGGTCTTCTTGCCGAGACTTTCTAACGCTTCGGCGAGTGCTTTTGCTAGAGGGGCATTCGCCTTGGCGTGCGAGATGAAGATGTGCGTTACCGTTCTCTCCGTGCCCGTTTGAGCGGTCTAATACGTAATGAGCGGACAATATTGCCAGTGTATCAGCCCGCGCTACTGACCGCTCCGGTCAGTCGCAGGGCATCGGTGGAACCAAGCGGATATCGATCGGATCAATTCCAATTATGTCTGCCAGTTCCGATGGTAAGGCGATATCGGTTTTGAGGTCCACGATTGGTAGCTTGGTTCGGTTCTTTCTGACTTCCTCCGCTAGTGAAAAGTCGATGTGTAGAAAATAGTCTAGAGCATGTGTTTCAGCTGTATGAATGTGCCACGCATCGACATTGTTCTTCTCGCCAACCAGATCGACGATGCCTCGGAAAGGCTGGTCTGTGCACCGGCGTAATCGATCTTGGGGCTTTTCCCTCCAGTCAAACGTGTCTACTTCGTGACAGTCGATGCAGGCCATTCGCGTGTCACTGAACAAGTTGTGATCGAAATACCCGTACTCAGAGAATCGTCCCGCTGGCTGATGCATTTGTTCATTTTTAAGCTCAAACGACGTCAATAACGAAATCAGGTCGCGCTTAGCGAGATAGGCAATACCGGGTAGATACCGAAGCTGACTGCAAATGCGTTGATCGGCCTCAGGCGAATAAGTGAGATTCGGCCCAGTGTGCCCAGTATTAATCGCTTGTAGGCCCCACTGCGCTGGCCTCGTGTCGAACCAATATGAACTGAAGATTCGGCCGTGAGCAAGGACAGAGTTGTCGACCAGCAAACGTAATGGCGCACGGCCAATCAAGTTTCTCCGCGCGCGGTCTGTTGCTGCTCGGAGCATCAAATCGTATCGAAGCCTCCGGTACTTCGTGCGAAAGGCTGATCGGAAACGCCGCAGAAAACTGCTCCACCTGTTGCTCAAATTCAGATCATGTATCACGCGGGCAATGATTGCGACCCTGCGGAAACGGAAATGGCTGTTTCAGTTTTAAAACACACGCAAGAAACGATTGTCGTAGCCCCGTGTGTACTTAAACTGTCGGAAGGACCCGGCGCCTTATAGAACAGTCACTTGCACGTATTGGTGCAAGCTGCACAGCGGCTTACTGAGTACGCGACCCTATACTCCTGGATTCTGAACAGCGCCCTGGAATAGGAAAGGATGGACCGCGACGTCGTGGCGGCATTTGATCTCCAACTGATCAGCTTGCCAGGCTGCCTTCTCCTCAACGAACGGTTCCACTTGTCCATCCAGATAAAGTCTTTTCACCCAGTTGAAAGTATTAGGGTTCGCGGTCAGGTACCACTTGACGGTACTGTCTGCATCAAGTCGTGGGTCCGCCACTAAGCGAAGTCGACGGATAAATTCTGGGGTATTCGTCTGCTGATTAGCGCCAGCAGGGTCATAAAGGGAAGTGAGCAGTTGTTCGCAGACGGTCTCGAGGCTAGTTGGCACGACCAGAGCAAATGGTTGCGGATCCAGAAATTCCTCGCCGTTCAACCCTAACTGGTTATGCATTAATGTTCTGGCTTCGCCGAGCGTTGTGACACTGGGTGCACCTTATTGCCAATGCCCCCGTACCTAGTCCGTGCCAATACGTCCTCAGTCCGAATCGTCTGCTTTCGTCAGAAATACATATTCAGCAATCAGAAACCAGGCTATACAGGCGGTTTGATCGTCGGCTTCACTCGCAAACCACGCTTCCCAAACCTGATCGGCCAGCCCCTCGTCAGCCAGCGGGGCCTCAATGTAGATTTCGGTGAGCACGGCCTGAGGATGGCTGGCTTATGGGGTCAATTCAGCCTGAGATATACAGCTAACTGTGCAGAAATTGGCGGTGCATGGCGAACGTCTGCTTTTCCCGAAAGCGGACGTTCAAAGATCATCACAATCAGAAATATGAATGACCGCTAACGGCCAACAGCGGCCGTTCTGATTGGTCCAAAATGGGCGGCAAATGCAGCGCCTTGTTAGGCGGCGTGACCGCTTACGGCAGGGCCAAGGATCGGCACTTCTCTCGAATCTCTGCAAGCGCAGCAAGAACAGCCGCGAGGTCAATCGATTCGTCTCGGAAGCTCAAGACCTGACTGACAGGGTTGTAGCTGCGGTGGAATAGGCGCGGCAGACTGCATGGGCTTCGTTCAAGCGGATCGATTCTCTGGTCCATGTAGACAGCCGAGTCATTCCCGTCGAACCAGTCTTCGATCCGCTCGTCGTAGTGTTCGAAGTGATTTCGGAACGTGCGATCAGAGAGCAGATCGTGGTCATCGACACCGATCAGACCCCGCAGCTGCTTCCCCCGCTCCTTGTACGGCTTTCTCGTTGGCCAGAGGATCTTCGACACATTGGCAGCGGCAACCAAAATCGATTGAATCGAACTCCACACTTCGATCGGGTCTGAGGACTCGGCAAGCTGATCGGCGGCGTTCGCGGCGAACTTGGACTGGGTCACGATCTCGCCGATGAGAACTTGTTCGGCGAGCGGCTTTAGTTTTTTTTGTCGGTCATTCACGTTCGTCGGCGGTACGCCGGTCATGCCGCCCAACTACAATTCGTGTCCAAGATAGGAGAATAACATTCCGATCTGTCGGTTATATTGCGAACGACCGCAAAGGGTCATTAGCGGCCGTTCAAGACTCTACCACCCCAATGGCCGCTTTCGGGGGTAAAGCGGTCGTCCAGGTACGCCTGTCTGCCATGAACAGATGACCGCTTTTGACCGTTTTATGCCTATCCGGGCCATCGCTTTCTGATCAAAGGAATGACCACACCAAACAGAAGCGGCGTATCGAACTCGATCAGATCGGACACTATCTATAAGGCAGGGGACAAGCTCATTTGGTGAGCCTTTCAACATTCGCAAGCATTCTGGATGGCGTAGTTCCGAGCGCTTCAGCAATCGCGAAGATACTAGACATCGCCGGTTGCCGCTGACCACGCTCAAGTAACGAAATGAACGTTCTGTCCAAACCACAATTCAACGCCAGCACTTCTTGAGAAATTCCTCTGTCCTTGCGGGTTTCTCTCAAGACCTGACCGAATGCCTTTACTAGCGTCATGCACCCCCCATTTACGAGGGAGATTCAGCCTTGCGAGACCTATAGTCTACGGACTATAGTCTGCAGAGCGGGTGACCACGCAAGCAACACAAAGTCGAATTTGAAATGAGTTCATAAGGTGCATAACGCATACTTTAATCGAGCGCATCAGTTAGTTGGCATCACGGCAGCCAAATAAAGGGGGAGGTCAATAATTGTCCGCAACAGAGAGAGCGCTGATTGTCGCAGGTAGCAACGTGGTGTACGTATTGCTGTTCTATCCGATTGTTTTTCTTCTATTCAGGCAATTGCGGAAGGAAACGTTGCCTGCAGCCGGACATTTCCTTGGGTTTTTCAGCACTTGGATTTTTGTCACTGTACCGGGCTTTCTGTTGGGACAAGGCTTCTACGACTGGCATCCAACTGTAATTCTGATCACACCGACGGTTGCGGCTGTGTTAGGCGTGGCAATTGCCATGTCTCTTTTTGGGGTGAACCAGGACCAGACTCCAAAAGATAAGGTCAAGGAAAGGGAGCGACCCTCGGACGAACGCCATGAAGAACTATTCGCGTTGGCCTGGAACGAAATCGAAAATCAAAACATGAAACAAGGAATTTGGGCCAAAGCATTCGCACAGGCTGGTGGCGATAAGGAGAGGGCTAAGGCGATCTATCTGGAATCGAGGGTGAAGCAGCTAATTGAGGAGCGCGCATCCTCGGCGGGCGATGAAGGAACGTAAGAACTAAGAAATCTAATAATGGTGGCGACAAAGGCAATTATATGGGCTCTGATTTCGGCAAGCTTCGGCTCTTTTTCCAGTTTGGCGATAGCAGATGAGTTCCTTTTCAGCCCTAAAGGCAGCCAATTCTCGGTGGAGTTTCCGAGCAAGCCGGTTATCAGACAATCCTACTCCGCGGAGCATGACAATTGTGTGACGTTTGATGCCATCCTTTCGCTTCTAGACGGCAAAGCCGGACTGCGAGCCGAATCTACCGTCTGTTCAAACACAAATGCGATTGCATCTAACCTTGATGAACAGGACATTCTTGACGAGCTGAGGCAGCATGCCAAGAGATCTGGTGTTACCGATACACTGTTTCAGGTTGAGAAGACAGAATTTGGTTACGTGGGAACGTGCAGGGGCGCACTGGCCTCTTTGGGAAACACGTTTACGTGTGTCTTAATGCTTGGTGACGAGTCGGCGATTATGTTGGTAGGAAGTGCACCGTACAACGATTACCCGACTATCGGCTTTGACAAATTCATCGAATCAGTTCATCAGGTCGATCAGGCAACTCGTTAGAGCCCATTTCCGAGCAACTCTCCCCGTTGTTCACGGGTTCGATACAAGGTTTCCATTCGATATGGCCAGCACAACCCCAACGTTCCGGTTGAGGGTCAAAAAGTGCGCCCCAAAGGGGCGTGCTGAGTCATTGCTCATAGCAAAGTGATACTCCTTCACGACTCTCAGCAGCGCGCATGTGGCCGTGTTCAACGAGGTCTTGGGCTATCTCTGTTTGTAGTGCAGCCAGCTAATGCGGCTTGGCGTTGGTTACAGCCACTCACCTATGATGCGCCGTTGTCGCCACCCTATACGCGCCCGAAGGGCGGCAATAGCGCGTAACTGTGGCAGCCGACAGAAGTGGTCCCGGTTTTTCGGACACGATTTCGGTGTTCTATAAGTGATGCTCCGCTAGTTTATGCCGCTGCCGATCGTGGCAACAACTCGTAGTATCGATAATCCGGCGGCACACGTCCATTGGCCTTGTGCGGCCGGCGTTGATTGTAAAAGTTAAGATATCTGGATAGTCCGCTTTTTACTTCAGAGACTGAGTTGTAGGCATGGAGATAGATCTCTTCATATTTGATGGTTTTCCACAAGCGCTCAACGAACACATTGTCCTTGGGAGCGGCGGTTGAGGTGCTAGAGTTCTGAACGGCCGGAAACGACTGCGGATTCAACCGGGCGATGCAACACTTGCGTTAATCCTCTCTGATGGGGTTTCGATCCCCTCGTGCGGGGCCAGCTGGTGATAAACAGACGATGAGGGTTCGCCTAACGCTCGCCCAATCGAATTCAGCGCCCCTGCTCGCTTCCAGCGGTCCCACCATTCCGCTTTCTCTGCCGCCGTGAAACCTTGATGTCTCCTTTGATTCACCAGCATTCACGCCATCTTCTGCGTTTTAGTTAAAGTGTTGCGTCGACCGATTGAGATCACAACCCATAGCAGCCATTCGAGATAACCCGCCTGATTGTGATGTTATCCTCCACTCTTGCACAAGAACTATCGTTATGAATCTCTCAAAAACATTGGCTAGACGAGCTAAGACGGTCTTTTTGTGGATCAAGACCAATAGTCATGCGCTGCGTGTCGTCGGTGGCGTTATGTTCCTACTCGCCCTCATAGCTGGCGTCATCTGGATGGCCGGCTACGAAATTGAGCCTGTAGCATTTACGCTTGGAATGATGAGTTCACTACTCATGGCTAGCCCTTCAATCGCAGAGTATTTTTTGCCGGATAGGAAGCCCGTCAGGTACATGACGTTCGAGGAACTGCTCAACTTCGTTCCAACGACTGATCCAAAATTGGATTGGCGTGGCATAACAAAGAATTGGAGCAGCGAGTACTTTCTCAAGGAAGATCCGCGTCTTCGGTTCAGAGCGAAATTCTTGGATGACGGAATACAGAACGAGAACTTCGTTGACAAATGGGCGAATTGCCATCCTGACAAAAAAGCCATCGGATATTGGTACGAGTTGCACTATGACGGCGCATTCATTGATAGAAAAATTCTCGTATCCGTAGACGGCGGCCGTGCGTCAATTCCACCCCCAAAGCCAGGCACATCGGTAGTTTCGAAGAATGATTACCACTTCGCAAAAATTCACGACACGCTGGAGACTTTGGATGAGTATATTCAGCGATCAGGATTGGAGGTTGGCGTTTCATAATAAATCGCTGCACTGGCCGCTCCTGGCCGTTTTCTGCCTGTGACAGCAGCATCTGGCGAGCCAACTGACCGACCGCTTTTGATGGAAGCGGTCATTGAGTGTTGATCGAACCTAACACTGTCCGTCGCAGCAAGTCTGAGCCATCATGCATAGTCGTTGGTGCAAAAGGCCAGTTCATGTTCGCTTTGCATTGACTGTTGCTGTTCGCCATCTAACACCGCCTGTTATGTCCTGACGGCTACCCATTAATATACCTGACCTCACCTGACCTACCTCGACCTATCCCGACCTCACCTTGCCTAACCTCCCCTGACCTAACCCCCCCTACTTAAGTATGGCTCAACGCTAATCGTAGCTTGGGTTTCACGAGATCTGTTTGGCAAGAATCAGGCGTCCCAGTCTTCGTCAATTATCCTGATGAGTACCGCAACCTTGCTGTATTGGTCATCAGGTGCAAGCGCCGTCCGATTGTACGCCCTTGTAACTGTCTCCAAGCGCGCAAGGATGCACTTACCTTTCAATGCCTGAAAGGAGATGCGATCCGTGCGATTCGGCCCTCCGACAAGTCGCTTGTACTCGCGTGCAAGGGCACCGCGAGGGGGCGCGATATACTTGCCATATTTGCGGCGTGGTCCTGTCAGTTTTTTGACGTTGTAGAAACGACATACTGGCAGACCAGCATACAGGTCTGATGCATCTATCTTAAAATGCACGCACACTTTGGGAGAATTATAGTACAAGCCTGTCTCATAGAATTCGTACCGAAGCTGATATTCGCCGTCAGGAACCACAATACAGACACCATCGATAATCCCACCGCCTTCGTCCTGCTCACCTGGCTCTTCGGCATCGTCGGAGTATTGATCTTCCTGATCCGTCATTTGCCGATCCGGTACTCGGATGGAATCAACTGCTCATAGCGTTGGACAATGACGGATACGGCTTTGATGGCCTCAGACAAGCTAGCGGCCGGGTGCGTTCTGATCTCGCTGTGTACGGCGTCCTCCAGCGCGCTGCCGAACGAATTGAACCATCGATAGGTTTCCCAAGTTTGTCCGCCTTTATGTGTTCTCCGTTTTTGCAGCTCCCAAGCGCGTTTCGTCCCTTTTATTCTATTGTCTGAGTCAATCAAAACAATCATTCCGCGCCTCCCTTTCGTGAGGCGTCAATTCTTGATTGGATAAACTCCTCCACGCTCGCAGAATCCCAACCAACGGCACGGGGACCCAATTTTATTGGTGGTGGAAACTCGCCCAGAGATATTTTCGAATAGATAAAAGACCGCGATAGTCCGGTGTGGGCCATGACGACGGGAAGTCGCCAAATAGTTTTGCAGGTCATGTTTTTGCACTCCATAAGCGTCAATAACATGACCAGCAAACCATAGACGACAAGTGTCTAGGGCTAACTAGGTTTTTGTTTTCCTAATTAGTTTTTGTGCGGGAGTCAACAGCCGATGCAAGGCTTTTTAGAATTTTATGAATTGTGTCACCACTTACGGGCGCGCCTATTTTTTCCGTCAGACCAACTACCTTTTTCGTGATTGCTCTTTGTTCTGGATCAATGCCGCATTCTTCGCAAAGCGCCGCAATAACAACAAGCAACGTATTTCGCTCTCTGGTGCCGACGTCTGAGCGATTCACAACGGTGCCTAAGTCTGCGCGGCTGACAACGGTGTCCGATAAATCTACAAGATTCTGTTCTTTCGCCCAATCAAGCCACGGAATATCAATTCCTTTTGACGCTGCCCAGATCAAAAAATATGCTGGTTTAAATGTATCTGTTGCGCCGTGGTCCGGATTAGTCATGAAAATGTCGTGGGCTTGGCGTAGTTCTATAAGAGCACGGTGGCGTCTTGACATTCGTACTAAAACATCATCGGAATTAATTTCCACGTTGTCTCGGCCCAATTCTTTTTTGAGCGCTGCCAGACGCTGCACGTAATCACCAAGATCAGAGTTGTTCGGTTCCTTGATGGGCGGTAGTTGATAGACTGGGTCTTCCGATAATAGAGCGACGAGAGCGAAACTTATATCGAAAATTTCTACCTCTTCAGGGTCACTAAGCATGAGGCCACCCCATGCGTCCGAACGCCCAGAGTTTTCCATATCAATGTTACAAATCAATGGAAGGCCGAGTTGCCATGTCCATGTGTCGTAACGAAGCCATTTAGACAAGGCTGAATGTTCATACCAGAACGATTCATCGCTTGAAACAGGATCTTGTCTTCCGTCTTTTTCTGCCATTGTGCGTCAGCGCTCCTTCTGGCGCCCTTCAAAGAAAGCCTGGGCAGGCCGGTGAAGGTATCCGGCTCTTCGGTAGCGAACCTAGCCCTGGCTTATTTCGCAGATTCGGCTCTAAAATCCTTGCCGAACCTTCCTATGGTTACAGTTCGTCCGTCTTCAATTTGACTGTCTACGAAATCGGCCCACCACTGCAGCATTTTACGCCTGTCATCTGCGTACTCTGCTTTGTTATACACGCCTCTAACACCCTTTTGTTCGTGTGCGAGCGCTTTCTCAATCCAATCGGAATTGAATCCTGCCTCGTGCAATTGTGTTGACGCTGTCCGCCTGAAATCATGGATTACAAAATCTCGAATATCGATGTCCAGTGTCCGGATCGTGGCGTTGAGCGTAGTCTTTGCGATTGGCCTTTGGAGACTGCCCCGGCTTGGCAGTACATACACCGAACCGCTAGATAGCGCATTCAACTCTTCAAACATTTCGAGGGATTGTTGCGACAAAAAAACGACATGGGGCCTGCCCATTTTCGTTCGTTCGCTGGGAATACGCCACTCGGCCTTGTCAAAGTCAATTTCAGACCACTGTGCGTCGATCAACTCCGACTTTCTGACCATGCAAAGAATCAACAAATGCAGGGCAAGTTTATTTGCTCTGCGCATGGAAGATGTATAGATCACCCGCAGTAATTTCCCAATTTCGTCGGGGTTAAGGGCTACGTCGCGTGATTTAGCTGTTGCTATATAGCGCGCCTCAACTGCTGCACCCGGATTCAACTCCACCAAATGTCGTGCAATGGCGTAGGCGTAAAGTCGCTTGATGATATTTCGCGTGGTCAGAGCCATTTGGTCTGACCCACGAGCCTTGATTCGATCCGTAATCCCTAGCACGTCAAGCGCGGTGACTTCCCCAAGCTTTTTTTGACCGATGACCGGCAATACGTCTTTATCAAGAACCCGGCGAATGTTGCGAGGATTTTTTACGTTTTGGCAGACCACTTCAACAAACCAACGCTCAGCAAATGCCTCTACCGTATCCGAACCATTGGCCTGCTCCTTGGCGGCTCGTTTGGCCCGCATGGGTGATTCCCCTTGCTCGATCATGACCCGACAATCCGCAAGCCATTGCCTAGCCTGGGACAGTGAAAAAATCGGGTATTCGCCTAGGGTCGCTTTTTCTTGCCTTCCTGCCAGCCTGTATCTCAGCCTCCATACGCGCTTCCCGCCCGGCATTACCTCAATGAGCAGCCCGCTGCCATCTGATCGACTGTAGGGCTTCTCCCGCGGTCTCAACGATCGTAATTGGGTGTCTGTAAGTGCCATCTGTTCCCAACCTCACTAATTTGTTCCCATGATCATAACGATACCTGATGCAATAGGGAACACCCTTGGGAACAATTTTAGCTGGATGTGGCAGGAAGTAGTAGGACCTTATAGGCCACTAACTGGTTGGTGTCACGCTGAATACTCGACTATTCTGGCCTATATCGGACATCGCTGGACAAGAAATTATTTCCCGATACAGAAGCTGGAAAAGATTTTTCCGAGCAGGTCGTCGCTGGTGAATTCGCCGGTTATCTCATTCAGGCTTTGCTGCGCCTCGCGCAGCTCTTCGGCCATCAATTCGCCCGCGCGGTTGTCCACTAACTGGCTTTTTGCCTTACGGACATAGTCGTGCGCCGTAGACAAAGCGTCGACGTGCCGGCGCCTTGCGCTCAGACTCCCGGTTGTTCCGCTGAAGCCCGCCGCTTCTTTTAAATGTTTGCGCAATAGCTCGATGCCATCACCGGTCAGCGCGGATAAATGAATTTCGGTTCTGCCGTTCCTTTTCTCTGATCGCGCCGATTGTTTCCGAAGATCAATTTTGTTGCGGACGATCGTAACGTTCAGTCCGGCCGGTAGCTCGGCATGCAATTCACTATTGCCGATTTTCTTTTCGTGGTCGACGAGCAACAAGGCATGATCGGCGATTTCCAATTCGGCCCTGGCGCGCCGCATACCTTCCCGTTCGATAACGTTGCCTCGTGCCCGTATGCCCGCGGTATCGACAATATGAACGGGCATGCCGTCGATCGTGATGTTTTCGCGTAACAGGTCACGGGTGGTGCCGGGTATTTCGCTGACGATTGCGGCGTCGTATCCGGCGAGGCGATTGAGCAGGCTGGATTTCCCCACATTCGGTCTGCCGGCGATGACCAGATGCATGCCGTCGCTAAGCAGGACGCCCTGTTTTGCCGCTTGTTCGAGCTCGCCGAATTTTTCCAGCAATTCATCGACTCGCTGAAGGATCGATTCATCCGCCAGGAAGTCAACTTCCTCTTCGGGAAAGTCTATTGCCGCTTCGACCCAGGTGCGCAGATACACCACGGCCTCGACCAATTCGTGTACTCGTGACGAAAATTCGCCTTTTAAAGAACGCAGCGCAGCCCTTGCCGCCTCGGCCGATCCGCTTTCAATCAAGTCGGCGACCGCTTCCGCCTGGGCCAGATCGAGTTTGTCGTTCAGGAATGCTCGTAGCGTGAATTCGCCTGGATCTGCCTGCCTCGCGCCGAGCTCAAGCACAGCTTTTAACAAGGAATCCATAACCACTGTTCCGCCATGGCCATGCAATTCGATGACATCTTCTCCGCTAAAGGACGCCGGGCCGGGAAAATACAACACCAGGCCCTGGTCCAGGATCTGTCTCGCCGCATTTCTGAATTCGCGGAAGCCTGCCGCACGAGGCGGCGGCAGATCGCCACAGATTTGTTCGCCAATTCGCAATGCGTCGCTGCCGGACAAACGCAAAATACCGACCCCGCCCACACCTGGTGGTGTGGCGATGGCGGCGATGGTGTCGTTCGCGTGCAGAGTCATAACGTCAGTTTAGACGACGACCAGCATTGAAAGCACACTGAAGGCTCGTCTAGTCTGCCTGACATCAGGGAAACGGGCGCAAGAATGCCAAGAAACAGGGTGCGGTATTTCGAAGCAACTTTGTGCTGATAAAAGTTGGCACACTGGCGGCCATCGCCCTGCTGACAGGCAGACTAACCGGAAGCCTCGACCGCCTTGTTGATTCGCCATTGCTGGGCTATCGATAACAAGGTGTTGCTAAACCAGTAAAGCACCAGCCCGGACGGGAAGAAAGCCATCATACCGGTCATCACCAACGGCATGAGCATGAAGACTTTGGCCTGTACCGGATCCGGCGGTGCCGGATTCAATTTGAACTGGCCGAACATCGCGGCACCCATCAGCACCGGCAAAACAAAATAGGGATCGCGCGACGACAGATCGGTGATCCAGAGAATAAACGGCGCCTGGCGCATTTCCACGCTTTCGAGCAACACCCAGTAAAAAGCCAGAAAGACCGGTATCTGTACTAGCATCGGCAAACAACCTGCGACCGGGTTAACTTTCTCGCGCTTGTACAATTCCATCATGTGTTTACTTAGCGATTCGCGGTCATCCTTGTACCGCTCCTGGAGCAGCTTGATGCGCGGCTGCAGTTTGCGCATCTTCGCCATTGACTTACCACTGGCCTCGGTCAGCTTATAGAACAACAACTTCAACAGCAGCGTCACGATAATGATTGCCCAGCCCCAGTTTTTGACCACGCCATGCACTTTATTCAGAAGCCAGTACAACGGCTGGGAAACAATCGTCAGCCAGCCATAATCGACTGTCAGCCTGAGACCGGATGCGGTCTCTTCAAGCTGATCCTGCAACTTGGGGCCGACAAACAGCCTGCCCTCGAACACATGACTTTGGCCCGCCTGAATCCGCTTGCCAGCTCCCTGTGCCAACAATTCGTCGACGTTCTGCCTGACGCTGCTGCGATAAACGTAGTCCTGGCCGGCGGGCGGTACCACCGCCGTCAGAAAATGATGCTGTATCGATGCAAGCCAGCCGCTACGGTAGGTGCCGTCGATCGTCTCGTCGACCATATCGTCCGACTTGAGCTTGTCGTATTTTTCGCCGTCGTAAAAAACCGGCCCCTGGAAAGAAAAAGTATCGACATTGAACATCGAACGTTCCGGTTTTTTGTTGTTCCGGCGGATTCGCAGATAATCCGCGCCGGTCCAGCCCGCCTCGCCACCATTGGTGACCGTGGTTTTAACCTGGATGCCGTATTCTCCACGACGAAAGGTGTACTGCTTGACTGCGCTTATGCCCTGCCCATCATTCCAGTGCAGTTCAACCTGTAATTCGTCCGCGCCCTCGGCAAGTTCGTACGCTGCCCGGTCGCTCGTAAACCACGCCTGGAAATCCGGTGCACTTGCCCCCGTGGTCGTGCGCACACCGGCCTGCAGCTGGTAAACATCAGACCGGCTGGCGGACAGCAAGGTTACTTTCCTGTCTGGCATATCCTTGGCGACCGGATAAGCCTTTAATATCGCCTGGCGAATATCGCCCCCCCGGAGCCCGATTTCGAGATCCATGACGTCGGTGCTGACCCGCAGTACCGGAGGCGCCTTGGCCTCGGTCAAAAGTTCTGCGTCGATGCTTATCGCGCCGGTCTGCACGGAATCTGGCTTTGCTGTATCAGCACCAATGTCCGATATTTCAGGCAAAGAATCGAACATACCGCTATCCGTTTCGGTATCGGTTTCTTCCTGCAGATCCGCCAGCGGCAGCGCTGGCTGACCGTAGTCGAGTTGCCAGGCCTGATAAGTCAGCCAGAGCAAGAACCCGAGGGTGACCCAGAGAATAAAACGCTGATTATCCATTGCTGTCGATTATCTGGCGATTTTTTTCCGGCACCGGGTCGTAGCCGCCAGCGCTCCATGGGTGACAACGCCCGATTCTGCATGCTGCCAGCCAGCCACCCTGTATCACCCCGTGTCTGGCGATCGCATCCTGCGCGTAATGCGAGCAGGTCGGATAGTAGCGGCAGTTGCTTCCCAGCAGTGGGCTAATCAGCCAGCGATACAAATCGATTAGAAACAGCATTACACGGCGCATTTTTTACTTACCTTTTGCCAATGCCTGTCGAGGCTCTGCGTTAGTTTACTCCGCTCAGTCCCGGCCGCAGCAGGTTTTGCCATGACCACAAAATCGATGGCGGGTAAGGTCGCGTGAACCAGATGAAAGGATTCCCTGACAGACCGCTTCAATCGATTTCTCCTGACTGCATTGCCAGCCGCTTTGACCGAGATAGCCATGCCAAGTCTCGCGTAGCCTAACTGGTTGTTCCGGCCCAATACGGTAAACAAGGCGTCACTGGACCGATCTCCGTTTTTGAAAACAATGGAGAAATCAGCCGTCCTGATCAATCTTAGATTGCGCCGGAATGAGGTGTCTTTGTTGCTGGCGGTTATCGGCAAGCGATATTCTGATAATCGTTTATGGGGCCAGTCTGACGCGGCCTTTGGCGCGTCGCCTTTTGAGCACCAGCCGTCCGGCTTTCGTCGCCATCCGGGCGCGGAATCCATGGGTTCTTTTACGCTTGACGTTGCTGGGTTGGAATGTGCGTTTCATGATGTCCTCGGGCCTGGAGGTCGCTCTTCAAGACTAATGGTTTTGCCCGAGCCTGGAGCCTGGACGGAAGGCGGCCACTGTACGGATGGCCTCGTTAGGTGTCAAGCGAAACGACGCTATTTTTGGCCTGCAGCGGCCTGTGGATAACTCCAGAAAAGCAGTATAGACTGGAACGCTTTCCCGCAGAAAATTTTTTAAAGCAAGAAAAAGGAAGACCATTGCTTTCGCCCCTGTGGAACAGCTGCGTGCAGAAACTCGAACTCGACTTGCCCGAGCAGCAGTTCAATACCTGGATCAGGCCGCTACAGGCCGTTGAGGAAAATGGCGTGTTGCAATTGCTGGCGCCCAACCGGTTTGTTGTGGATTGGGTTAACACGCATTTCCTGGAGAAAATCCACGATATCGTCGGTAATGACCGGCCGGAAAATTGCCCGCAGATCGTGCTTTCGGTTGGCAGCCGCGTGCACCAGGACCATCATGAAAGTCAATCCTCGTCGATCGATTATGCTCCGCCACCGGTCAGGGTTCAGCCACTCCTCGGCAGCCGCCTGAATGTCGACTATACATTCGAAAAATTCGTCGAGGGTAAGAGTAACCAGTTGGCCAAAGCAGCGGCAATGCAGGTCGCGGAAAATCCCGGACGCGCCTATAACCCATTGCTGATATATGGCGGCGTCGGCCTCGGCAAAACCCATCTTATGCACGCCATCGGAAACGCCGTCGTCACCAATAACCCGGGTGGACGCGTAGCGTATGTTCATTCGGAGAGGTTTGTCAGCGATATGGTCAAAGCGTTGCAGCACAACCGGATCAATCAGTTCAAACTCGCCTATCGTTCCCTGAACACTCTGCTCATCGATGACATACAATTTTTTGCCGGCAAGGAACGTTCGCAAGAGGAATTTTTTCACACTTTCAATGCACTGCTCGAAGGACAGCAGCAGGTTATTATGACTTGTGACCGTTATCCGAAGGAAGTCAACGGTCTCGAAGAGCGATTGAAATCAAGGTTCGGTTGGGGGCTGACGGTAGCGATTGAGCCACCGGAGCTTGAGACCAGCGTCGCGATTCTGATGAGCAAAGCGGCACAGGAGCATGTTGATCTTCCAGAGGAAGTGGCATTTTTTATCGCCAGCCGAATTCGGTCCAATGTTCGTGAACTCGAGGGCGCGTTGCGCAGGGTCGCTGCGAACTCTAGGTTTACGGGCAGGCCAATCACGTTGGAATTTGCCAGGGACGCGTTACGCGATTTACTTGCGGTGCAGGATAAGCTGGTAACGATCGAAAATATACAGAAGGCTGTTGCCGAGTATTATAAAATTCGTGTTGCGGATATGTTGTCGAAAAGACGCAGCCGTTCTATAGCCCGACCGAGACAGGTCGCGATGAGCCTTACCAAGGAATTGACGAGTCACAGCCTGCCTGAAATCGGGGATCAGTTCGGCGGGCGTGACCACACGACCGTATTGCATGCTTGTCGAAAAATTAAGGAATTACGTGAGTCGGACAACCGGGTCAGTGAAGATTACCAAAACCTGTTAAGGACTATGAGCAGTTGATGTGGGTAATTTGTGGATGGAACTCATTTGTTGGCTTATCCACAATCCACGCACAGAAAATAATCTGGGATAACCACCGGCTACGCACAACGCTGACGGCTATAACTTATTGAAAATTAAAGGTTTTATAAGTTTCCCACAGATCAGGTGGGGGACTAATAATAACAGTAAACTATATCTATCTATTTATTTTTAAGGTGAGCTAATGAAGCTTAGTGCGCAAAGAGAAGTTTTCCTCGAACCATTACAAGCAGTAATCGGTGTTGTGGAAAGACGACAGACCATGCCAATTCTGACCAACGTATTACTGGTGGCCAGAAAGAACCAGCTTTCGATAACGGCGACCGACCTGGAAGTTGAATTGGTTGCCAGCACGAAACTGAAAGTGGATCAGGATGGGGAAATAACCGTGCCTGGCCGAAAGCTGTTGGATATTTTTCGTGCTCTTCCGGAAGCTGCCAAAATCGATATTACGCTGGACGGTGACCGGCTGATGATCCGATCGGGCCATAGCCGTTTCACGCTCTCTACACTGCCCGCAGCCGAGTTCCCGGTCGTCGATGATATTAATGCGCAGGCGGCCCTGACGATCAGTCAGAGTAATGCGCAGCGATTACTTGAAAAAACTCAGTTCGCGATGGCTCAGCAAGATGTTCGTTATTATCTCAACGGTTTGTTGCTCGAGGCGGGGGGTAAAGTTCTCAAGGCTGTTGCGACAGACGGCCACCGCTTGGCTCTTTGTGAAGTTGCGTTGAAAAAAGCATGCAAAGGAGAGCATCAGGTTATCGTCCCGCGAAAAGGCGTGCTGGAATTGCAGCGCATGCTAGGCGGCGAAGGTGATATGAATCTGGCTATTGGAAGTAATCATGTGCGCGCAGAGATTGGCAATATTCGTTTCACCTCGAAACTAATTGATGGCCGTTTTCCCGATTACGGGCGGGTTATCCCATCGATCGAAAACAGCCCGATGACCGGTGATCGGGATATATTGAAACAAGCACTTAATCGGGCGGCGATCCTTTCGAACGAGAAATATCGGGGAGTCCGGTTGGAGATCAAAGGTGACACCGTCCGTATTCTTGCGCACAACCCTGAGCACGAGGAAGCAGAGGAAGAAGTGGCCGTGACATACGCAGGAGAAGACATCGAGATCGGTTTTAACGTTAATTACTTGCTGGATGCGTTGGGCGCGGTCGATGGCGAACAGGTTGATGTGTCCCTGAGTGACTCGAACAGCAGTTGTGTGATTACCGGTCCTGGGTCTGAAAACTGCAAGTATGTGGTTATGCCGATGCGGTTGTAAGACAAGGCATGGCCCTGGAATCGATAAAAATCCAGGGGTTCAGGTGCTTGAGTGAAGCCGGGCTGGATCTGGATCCAACACTGAATCTGATCAGTGGACCGAACGCTTCGGGTAAGACGAGCTTGCTCGAAGCGGTTTTTTTTCTAAGTCGTGCGCGTTCTTTTCGGACAGGTTACCTGGATCAATTGATTCAGGATGGGACCAGTGAATGTGCAGTCAGCGGGAAAATACGGTCTGTTTCACGTGAAACATCGCTGGGGGTTCGATGTTCCCGGAGGCAGACTGAAGCCCGGATTGGCGGAGAACCGGTTAACAGCCTGGCGGATCTGGCTCAGGCCTTACCGGTACAGGTCATCGATCCGGACATTCATAAGTTAATAGAGGAGGGGCCGTCGCGAAGACGCCGATTTTTGGATTGGGGGGTGTTTCACGTGGAACCATCCTTTCTGAAAACGTGGCGCCGCTACCAGAGAGCGCTGAGACAGAGAAATGCAGCCCTCAGACAAAAAGCCGCCAGGCAAACGATCACGCCTTGGGATAGAGAGCTCGTTGAATCGGGCACGTTAATACATAACGCCAGGGCCAGGCAGATAAAGGCTCTGGAACCGGCGGCCCAAAAATATGCCGCTGAATTGCTCGGCACAGAATTGAAACTGGAAATTCAATCTGGCTGGGGCAGGAGTCACGAATTCGAAGAGGCTCTGGACAACTCCTGGGAGAGAGATCGCCAGCATCAGGCCACCCAGGTAGGACCGCATCGAGCTGACCTGGTAATTCGCCTCGCAGGAAAAGGCGTCAGAAACCGAGTGTCGCGGGGTCAACAAAAATTGCTGGCCAGCGCCATGGTACTGGGACAGCTGGATGTATTGGCAATGAAAATATCCGGCGAACGGATTTTATTGGTTGACGACCCTGCTGCCGAGCTGGACGGAGTCCATCTGGAGCGCTTTCTTTCGGCCATCGAAAAGCAGGGTTCACAGTTGCTGATAACGTCCCTGGCCCCACGGTTGGCGGGACTTTCGGGTACAGCGCGAAGGTTTCACGTGGAACAGGGAAAAGTGTCAGAAATGGTATAATGCTTTGGTTTAGGTCCGGATACAGGCGATGACAAAAGACAACAATTACGACTCCACTAATATCAAGGTTTTGAAGGGCCTCGAAGCGGTCCGGAAACGACCCGGTATGTTTATTGGTGACACCGATGATGGTACCGGCCTGCACCACATGGTTTTCGAGGTCGTCGATAATTCTATCGACGAGGCCCTGGCCGGTCATTGCACCCATATCAAGACGACGATCCATGCGGATGAATCTGTCACCGTCTCGGACGATGGACGGGGCATTCCAGTTGATCAGCATTCCGAAGAAGGGCGCTCAGCGACAGAAGTCATCATGACGGTGTTGCACGCCGGCGGAAAGTTTGACGACAATTCCTACAAAGTTTCCGGTGGCTTGCATGGGGTCGGCGTTTCCGTTGTCAATGCGCTGTCGGAGCATCTGGAACTGGAAATTCGCCGTGACGGTCATGTTTACCGGCAGGAATATAAAATGGGTGAGCCGGTTGCGCCGCTGAGAGTCATGGAAGCGACCGAACTCACCGGGACAACTTTGCGCTTTAAGCCCAGCGGTAAGATTTTCACCAATATCGAATTCAAGTACGACATTCTGGCCCGACGTCTCCGCGAACTGTCTTTCCTGAATTCCGGTGTCTGTATCGAGTTGGTTGATGAGCGCGAAGAACTGCGCGATCTGTTCGAGTTCAAGGGCGGCATCAAGGCCTTTGTCAGACACCTGAACAAAAACAAGACACCGATACACGAGAGTATCCTGTATTTTCAGGGCGAACGCGCCGGCGTCACTGTTGAAATCGCCTTGCAGTGGAACGATTCCTACCAGGAGAACACGCTCTGCTTCACCAACAACATCCCACAGCGCGATGGCGGTACGCACCTTGCCGGTTTCCGAAGCGCGCTGACCCGGACGCTCAACCATTACATAGATCAATTGCCTGTCGGGCGAAAAGAGAAGGTCAATACGAGCGGAGACGATGCCCGCGAAGGGCTGGCAGCTGTCCTGTCGGTCAAGGTCCCGGATCCGAAATTTTCCGCACAGACCAAGGACAAACTGGTGTCATCCGAGGTTAAGGGCATCGTCGAGTCGGTTATGGCCGAAGCGTTGGATGACTTTCTTCAGGAAAACCCGCAACAAGCCAAGTCGATAGCCGGCAAGATTATCGATGCCGCCCGGGCCCGCGATGCTGCCAGAAGAGCCAGGGAGATGACCCGGCGAAAAGGGGTGCTGGACGTCGCCGGGCTGCCAGGTAAGCTGGCCGACTGCCAGGAAAAGGATCCGACCTTGTCCGAGATATTCCTCGTCGAGGGTGATTCGGCCGGTGGGTCGGCAAAACAGGGCCGCGACCGGCGGACACAGGCAATTTTGCCGCTCAAGGGAAAAATATTGAATGTCGAAAAAGCTCGTTTCGACAAAATGCTTTCTTCGGTCGAAATTGGCACATTGATTACCGCGTTGGGTTGCGGAATCGGGCGCGACGAATTCAATATCGAAAAGCTTCGCTATCACAAAATTATTATCATGACCGATGCCGACGTAGACGGCTCGCATATCCGCACATTGCTGCTGACGTTTTTTTACCGTCAGATGCCAGAACTCATCGAACGGGGTCATATATATATCGCTCAGCCACCGCTGTATAAACTCAAAAAGGGCAAGCAGGAGCATTACGTCAAGGACGATAACGAACTGAATGCTCGCCTGATTGCCATGGCTCTCGAGAAAGCGAGCTTGTATGTCAGCGCCGATGCACCGCCGATCAAGGGGCCGCAACTGGAGACCCTGGCGAGAAAATACGTCGAGGTTACCGCGATCAACCGCCGATTGGCGCGGCGTTATGATCAGACGCTGTTGGAGCAGCTTTTACATCAATCGCAGATAGATGAGAAAACGCTTAATAATCAAAAGGTTATGGAATCCTGGTTGGAGAAATTGAGCGTCCGGGTCAATGCCAGCAGCGAGGCTGCCTATGAACTGCTGCTGGTCGAAACGAAAGACGATGACGATCACCAGATTACCGTCAACCGGACCCATCACGGCGTAATGACGACCCGACATATTCACAAGGAGTTTTTCAAGTCCGCCGAGTACCGGCGTATCACAGAACTCGCTGCTGATCTGACCGGGCTGATCGGCGAAGGTGCGTATGCCAGTCGCGGCGAACAGCAACAACAGATTTCAAGTTTCAAACAGGCGATGCAATGGTTTCTCGAACAGGCCAAGAAAGGAATCAGCATCCAACGCTACAAAGGTCTCGGTGAAATGAATCCGGATCAGCTTTGGGAAACGACCATCGATCCCGATAACCGCCGGCTGACGCAGGTGCGCATCGAAGATGCGATCTCCGCCGACGAACTGTTTACGACGCTGATGGGCGACCAGGTCGAACCCCGTCGAGAGTTTATTGAGCGCAATGCATTGCGCGTTTCCAATCTGGATATTTGATGCTTTGTCATGGCGCCCGTTACAAGGTGGAGCGAGCTGCGCAAAAAATGCGCAGCAGACTATTGCATCAAGTTGAATAATTGCTGCTGATTTCGCGCAGTTTTCCTTCGATCCAGGCCTGTACCTCCTGGCTGAGAGCGGCCGGATCCTTGCCCGCCACTTCGATGGGTGGACCGACGACCATCCTGATTGTACCGGGTTTTTTTAGAAACCCACGGCGTACCCAGAAATCACCGGCGTTGTGAGCGACCGGTGTAATCGGGCGATCGACTGCCTGTGCAAGCAGGGCGCCACTCAAACCGTAGGGGCGGGTCTGGCCGGGGGCCATCCGCGTGCCCTCCGGAAAAACCATCACGCCCAGGCCATCCCGAATGCGTTGTGATCCTTTTGCAATCACTTGCTCGACTGCGGTATGGCCGCCACCGCGGTCGACCGGAATCGGCTTTACCACCATCAAGGCCCAGCCGATGAACGGTGCCCACATCAACTCACGTTTAATCACCCAGGTTTGATTTTTGAAAATACAAAACTGGGCGATGGCTTCCCAGGCTGAGGAATGCTTGATCATGATAACGCCGGGTTCGTCTGGCAGGTTTTCCAGGTCCTCGACGACGTAGTCCAGGCGGCAAGTCGCCTTCAGCATCCACAAGACGCTATTCGCCCAGGCAACCGCGATGGCAATGCGGTACCGGTACGGCAACACACCGGCCAGTGCGATTAGCAAACAGGCAGGGAAGACCGTGACAAACAGGTACATAGTGAAAAACAGGGAGCGAAGGTTTTGCATTCTCTTCAGCCCATTTTGGCCAGCAAGGCATCTACCGCAGCGGACAGATCGGCGTAAACAGGAATCTTTTGGCCCGGCGTCAGTGTCGCTTTGGTTTTTTCGCCGTTGCCGGTCAGGACAAGAACCGGATCGGCGCCGGCCGCCAAGGCGGCGTCAATATCCCGCTCGCTGTCGCCGATTACCGGTACGCCATCCAGCGACATATCAAAGTGGGCAGCGATGGCCTCGAGCAGACCAGGCAGCGGCTTGCGGCACTTACAACCTGCATCGGGATGGTGAGGGCAATAAAAGATGCCGTCGAAGCGGCCTCCGGCCGCTTCGACGGCCTGTTCCATGCGCCGGTGAATGGCTTCGAGAATTTCCTCGCTAAACAGCCCCCGCCCGACGCCTGACTGATTGCTTGCGACGACCACCCGCCAGCCGGCCTGATGCAGACGCGCAATCGCTTCCAAGCTGCCGGGGATCGGCAGCCATTCATCGGGACTTCTGACGAATTCGTCGGAGTCGAAATTAATCACTCCGTCACGGTCGAGGATAGCCAGCGGAGTCGACATGTCTCAGGTTTGCAACCGCGACAGGTCGGCGGTGTGCAAAAACAGGTCACGTAACTGGCCTAGCAGAGCCAGGCGGTTGCCTCTGAGATCGGCGTCCTCATCCATGACCAAGACATTGTCGAAAAAAGTATCGATCGGTACTCTGAGCTCTGCGAGTTTTTCCAGCGAGTCCTGGTAACGGTGCTCACGATGAAGAGGCTCCAGTCGTTTCGACATATCCTGCAGCCGCTCAAACAGGTCCACCTCCGCGGGTTCTCGAAGCAGCGCCCGGCTCGCTTCTTCCGGCAGTTCGTCTTCGTTCTTGCGTAGAATATTGGCGATGCGCTTGTTGGCGGCGGCCAGCGATTCGGCGGCGTCCAGTTTTTGAAATGACCGGACGGCGAGCAGGCGCCTGTGAAAATCCAGCGGGGCACCCGGTTTGCGGGCCAGCACGGCATCGAACATGTCGGGACTGATTCCCGCATCGGGGTCGGACTGGTAGTAGGCTTTTAGCCTGTCCATCATGAAGTCATAAATTTCCTGTCCCAGCCCATCATCGGTACTCACCGGTTGCCGGCGCAGCGACGATTTGATGAGTTCGCGTAAATCAAGGTCACAATCGCGCTCGATCAGAATTCGCAGGCAGCCCAGGGCATTTCTTCTCAGCGCGAAAGGATCCTTGTTACCGCTCGGTTTTTGTCCTGCGGCGAAGATGCCACAAATGGTGTCGATCTTTTCTGCGATCGCGAGTGATCGCCCGGTGATTGTTTCAGGGAGGTCATCGCCGGCGAACCTAGGTTGATATTGCTCCGCCAACGCAGTGGCCAGTTCCTTCGGCAAACCGTCGTTGAGCGCGTAGTAACGCCCCATGATGCCCTGCAATTCGGGAAACTCCCCCACCATCAGGGTCAGCAGATCACATTTGGCGAGCATCGCGGCCCGGGAAGCCAGGCGGACATCGCCGCCCAACGTTTTAGCGATATCGGCGGCCAGCGCACCTGTCCTGGTTGATTTGTCGTGAACAGAGCCTAAATCGCGCTGAAAAATCACGTTCTTCAGCGAATCAACCCGATCCTCAAGTTTTGCTTTAGTATCCTGCTGCCAAAAAAACAGGGAATCGCTCAGTCGCGCCTGCACGACCCGCTCGTTACCGGCGATAATCGTTGCCGGGTCCTGGCTGTCCAGGTTTGCTACGGTAATAAAAGCCGCGAGGAGTTTGCCGCTGTCGCCGCTGGCAAACACCGGGAAATAGCGCTGGTGATCCTGCAAAGTTGCGATCAGTACTTCCGGAGGCAGGTCCAGAAATGCGTCCGGAAACCGGGCGGCCAGCGCTTTTGGCCATTCGACCAGCGCTGCAACCTCTTCAAGCAACGCTTCGTCCAGTTGCTGTCGGCCACCGATTTCGGTAGCCAGCGCGCCAACCTGTTTGCGAATGATGTCCATTCGGCGCGAGAAATCGACAATCACTTTGCCCTTTTTCTCCAGCAGAGACTCGTATTGACCGGGCTTGCCAATGCTAATTTCGCCAGGGGCCATGAAGCGGTGGCCACGGCTGGTGCGGCCCGCGCGAACACCGAAAATTGTTGCGTCCAGTACATCCTTGCCCAGTTTGAGCAGGACCCAGTGAACAGGCCGGACGAATTCCGCCTCGCCACTGCCCCAACGCATGCGTCTGGGTATCGGTAGCTGATCAAGGCTCAGTTGCACCATATCCGGCAGCATTTCAGCCGCGGTCCGCCCCTTCTGGACACCGCGCCAAATCAGTCGCGGGTCTTTGCCCGAATTTTCCTGCTCAATTTTCTCAAGCGGGGCACCGCATTTTTTGGCAAAAGACGTTGCTGCACGCGTAGGATTGCCATCGTCGTCGTAGGCTACTTTGAGCGGTGGGCCGCGGTGCTCGACTTCCCGATCCGGCTGGCGAAGTTGTAATGCGTCGACCCGTATTGCCAGTCGTCTCGGGCTGGCAAAAGGGCGGACCGCTGCGTGAGACAGGCCGGCATCTGCCAGCGCCAGCTCCAGGTTTTTTGCGAAAGCCAGTGACAGGCCGTGCAGCGCCTTTGGCGGCAGCTCCTCGGTTCCGATTTCGACCAGAAAATCCTGCTTGTCAGCCATCATCAGTGTCCGTTGCATGTTGTGTGGGCGAACCCGGCATTCCCGCAGTCAGCAGCGGAAATCCCAAGGCCTCCCGGCTGTCGTAATAGGTTTTGGCGACCGCGCGCGCGAGCGCCCTGACGCGAAGAATATATTGCTGTCGCTCCGTGACGGATATGGCCTTGCGCGCGTCCAGCAGATTAAAGTGATGGGAGGCTTCCAGAACCTGTTCATAGGCGGGTAACGGCAGATTCGCCTCCAGCAGTCGATTGCAAGCCGATTCGTTCTCGTCGAAACGGCGGGAGAAAACCGCCGTGTCCGCATGTTCGAAGTTGTAATTCGACATTTCGACTTCATTCTGGTGAAACACATCGCCATAAGTGACGCGGCCCATGGGTCCGTCGGCCCAGACCAGGTCGAAAACGCTGTCCACGTCCTGTAAATACATGGCGATACGTTCGAGCCCGTAAGTTATTTCCCCGGTGACCGGTCGGCAATCGAGTCCGCCAACCTGCTGGAAATAGGTGAACTGAGTGACCTCCATGCCATTGAGCCATACCTCCCAGCCCAGACCCCAGGCGCCTAGCGTGGGCGATTCCCAATTGTCCTCGACAAAGCGGATATCGTGCACCAGCGGGTCGATGCCCAGCGCTATCAAAGAGTCCAGGTATAGATCCTGAATATCGTCCGGCGAAGGCTTGATAACCACCTGAAACTGGTAGTAATGCTGCAGCCGAATCGGGTTGTCACCGTAACGCCCGTCGCCGGGCCTGCGGCTCGGTTGCACGTAGGCGGCACTCCAGGGTTCTGGGCCGATAGAACGCAAAAAAGTGGCGGTGTGAAAAGTGCCCGCACCCATTTCCTTGTCATACGGTTGCAGCAACACGCAGCCCTGCGCCGCCCAGTATTGTTGCAGGGCGAGGATCAGATCCTGAAAAGTCCGGGGCGGCTGCCCGCTGGCTTGCTCGCTCATTTTGGTTCCGGTAAGCGGTCGCAGCGAGAAAGTATAGCGGTTGGCCCGGTGCTTGTGCACCGCCGCCTGGAACGCGACGTTTCATCATGGTGCAGAAATCGTCGGAGATGCACCACCCGGGTGCATTTCGACTACAAGGGTCACGGAAAGAGAAGGATTACGGTCGCCCGAGTTGGCACGCTTTTCGCATTGGCTAATGAATCACTCTATGCGCCCCACCGGGGCACTACAAACCAGGGAGGAGAAAAATGAGCGCCGCCGACGTACTGGGAATGATTGAAGAAAACGAAATCAGGTTTGTGGATCTTAGGTTTACCGACACCCGCGGCAAGGAACAACATGTCACCCTCCCAGCCAGCGCAGTTAACGAAGATTTTTTCGAAGACGGGAAAATGTTTGATGGTTCCTCGATCGACGGCTGGAAGGGCATCAACGAGTCCGACATGATCCTGATGCCTGATGTCGAAACGGCGGTCCTGGATGTATTTTGCGAGGACGCCACGATCAATCTCCGGTGTGATGTCGTCGAACCCAACACGATGCAAGGCTATGAGCGGGACCCACGCTCGCTGGCGAAGCGCGCAGAGGCGTATCTGAAATCGACGGGTATTGCGGACCAGGCCTTTTTCGGTCCGGAAAATGAGTTTTTCGTTTTCGACGATGTGCGCTGGGGCGTGCAGATGAGCGGAACGTTTTACAAGATCGACTCCAGCGAAGCGGGCTGGAATTCGGAAAAGGCTTATCAGGACGGCAATTTCGGGCACCGTCCCGGCATCAAGGGCGGGTATTTCCCGGTACCCCCCGTCGACTCCCTGCAGGATCTGCGGTCGGCGATGTGCCTGGCGATGGAGGACATGGGCGTCGAAACTGAAGTTCATCATCATGAAGTGGCTACCGCCGGTCAGTGCGAAATCGGCGTGAAATTCAACACCCTGGTCAAGAAATCGGACGAGGTGCAAATCATGAAATACGCGGTTATGAACGTCGCTCATACCTATGGCAAGACCGCGACCTTCATGCCGAAGCCGGTAGTCGGCGACAATGGTAATGGCATGCATGTTCACCAGTCTCTGGCCAAGGAGGGAAACAACCTCTTCACAGGCGACGGTTATGGCGGGCTGTCGGAAACCGCGCTGTTTTATATCGGCGGCATTATCAAGCACGCTCGGGCATTGAACGCGTTCACTAATCCATCGACCAACAGTTACAAAAGACTAGTCCCCGGATTCGAGGCGCCGGTAAAACTGGCCTACTCGGCGCGTAATCGCTCGGCTTCGATTCGCATCCCATTTGTCAGCAACCCCAAGGGGCGGCGAATCGAAGTCAGATTTCCGGATTCTATGGCTAACCCCTACCTGGCCTTTGCCGCGATGCTGATGGCGGGACTCGACGGCATCCAGAATAAAATTCATCCTGGGGAAGCGATGGACAAGAACCTCTACGACCTGCCGCCAGAGGAAGAGGGCAATATCGCCGAAGTTTGTTACTCGCTGGATCAGGCGCTGGCAGCGCTCGATCAGGACCGGAAATTTCTGACCGCCGGTGGTGTATTTTCCAACGACCTGATCGGCGCCTATATCGGACTCAAAGCGGAAGATGTTACGCAGGTACGGATGACGACTCACCCGGTCGAGTTCGAGCTTTATTACAGCCTTTGAATCAGTCCCGAAGACCATAATGCGGTAGTTCGACCGACTTATGTCGAATAAGGGCAAAAAAAGCGTCCAGCGGGCGCCTTTTTTTGGTTACGTTCAGGTTTGCGCGCTAATATAGGTCCATGCGCAAAATATTGTTACTACTGGTGTTGTTTTCCGGTTCGCTATCGGCGGTCACGATGTATCGTTGGTTCGATGACGACGGCGTCGTGCATTATTCCGACACTCCGCAACTAGGAGCGATCGCTATCGAGGTCAGCCTTGCCCAGGGGTACGAACCTTCACCGTTGTACAAGAGTGCGCCAAGCGCGTTAGCCGATGCGCTCAGAAACGATGCCGACATTTACAACTCGTTGACTATTATCGCGCCGACACCGGATCAGGTTCTGTGGAACGTTGGCGGCGTGGTGAATGTTGTCCTCGATGTTTCGCCGGTCCTGCGCACCGGCGATACGGTTACACTGTTCTATGACGGCCAAAATATGTCCGCTCCGGGCAGTCGGCGGCTCAGTTATGTCTTGAATGAAGTCCCACGTGGCACGCACACGGTTCGCGCTGTCATCAGCAACAGGTCCGGCGGGGATATCCTGCAAAGCCAAATGATCACCTTCCATGTTCATCAAACCAGCATAAAATAAGAATCTGTACAATGTCGCCGGAATATCGGCATCTTGAAGCGGATCCTTTGACGGACAGCATTTTATGAACGCAAAGTCGCAACTCATCCTGGAAGGTTTGAGCACCGGGGTCTTGCTGCTTGGCCGACTGGGTCAGGCGATGTTTCTGAATCCCGCCGCGCAACAAATTCTGGCTTGCGGCCATCAGGGGCGGGGCCACCACGACTCGGACCTGTTTTCCCGCTGTCCGGAACTGGGCGATCTTGCCGAGCGCGTTCTTCGTACCCAGCAACCCCACGCCATTAACGGCGTCAGCCTGGTGCCGGCGCCGGGCCAGCCCGATTCGCTGCAGATCGACTGCAGCGCCGTGCCGGTTCAACTGGATAATGGCGGCGGACTGCTGATGGAGCTCGTAGATGTCACGCGCAGGGAGAAAATATCCAGGGAGAATGCGCTGCTGGATCAACATGGTGTCAGCCGGACCATGATTCGACAACTCGCACACGAGATCAAAAACCCGCTCGGGGGTCTGCGTGGAGCCGCGCAACTACTTGAGCGACGCCTGACAGATGCCGATATGAAGGAATATACCGGCGTGATTATCAGCGAGGCCGATCGTCTGGCTGCGCTCGTGGATACCTTGCTGGGACCGGGACGGGCGCCGCAAAAATCGCTGCTTATTATTCACGAATTGCTGGAGCATGTCATCCGGTTGCTCGGTGCGCAAGGAGGACCGGGAATCACCCTGGAACGGGATTATGATCCGAGCCTGCCGGCCATGATGCTCGATCGTGATCAGATCGTTCAAGCCCTGCTGAATATTGGCCGCAATGCGCTGCAAGCAGTTGGGCAAAATGGCACCATTATTTTCCGTACGCGTGTTCTGACCCGCTTTACGATCGGTTCGAACTGTCACCGGCTGGTGGCGTGTATTGAAACGGAAGACGATGGCGGTGGTGTCGCGCCGGAAATCAGCGAGCAGATTTTTTACCCGCTGGTCAGTGGCGGCGACGGCAGCGGGCTTGGGTTGTCGCTGGCGCAGGATCTGGTCCACAGACACGACGGTCTTATCGAATTCGAAAGCCGTCCGGGCCACACGGTTTTCCAGATGCTGCTCCCGATTTGCGATGAGGAGCATGACGCCGCTAAAGAAAGGCAGCCGCAAGTGCCGGATCAGTTTACCCGGGACAAAATTTCGCTATGAGCGGGACGCTTAAAGTCTGGCTCGCAGATGACGACCCGTCGATCCGCTGGGTTCTTGAAAAAGCCTGTGCCGAGGCGGGGATGGATGTTCGAGCGTTTGTTGACGGCGACACATTGCTCGAAGCGCTAAACAAACAGGATGATTGCAACGGGGATCAGCCGGACGTTCTGCTGACCGATATTCGGATGCCCGGAATAACCGGTCTGGATTTGCTGGAAATCCTGGGGCGCGATCGACCAGAACTGCCGGTTATCGTGACCACCGCGCACAGCGATCTGGACAGTGCGGTGACCGCCTATGGTGGTGGCGCTTTTGAATATTTGCCCAAGCCATTCGATGTCGACGAGGCCATCGCACTGGTTCACCGGGCGGCGGCGGAAACAGACGATCAGCCGGAAGATGAAATCCTGCGGGCCGGAATGCCTGAACTGATCGGAAAAGCACCGGCGATGCAGGAGGTTTTTCGTGCGATTGGCCGGCTGGCGCGATCGAGCATGACCGTTTTGATCACCGGTCAGTCGGGAACCGGAAAAGAACTGGTGGCGCGCGCCTTACACCGGCATTCGCCAAGAGGCCCCAACGCGTTTGTCGCACTCAATACCGCGGCGATTCCAGCCGAACTCATGGAGTCGGAGTTGTTCGGCCACGAAAAGGGGGCATTTACCGGTGCGACCGAGCGCCACCAGGGCCGATTTGAGCAAGCCGATGGCGGCACATTATTTCTGGATGAAATCGGCGATATGTCGACGGCACTGCAGACCCGGCTACTCCGGGTTCTTGAGCAAGGCGAATTCTATCGGGTTGGCGGAAAACAGCCGTTAAGAGTCGACGTTCGGGTGTTGGCGGCCACGAACAAAGATCTCGTGCGGCGGGTGGAGCAAGGGATTTTCCGTGAGGACCTGTTTCACCGCCTCAACGTCATTCACATCCGGGTACCGGCGCTGAGCGAACGCCGGGAAGATATTCCTGAGCTGATCGGTCATTACCTGCGGGAAACTGCGGCCGAGCTAAGCGTGCCGCCGAAAAAAATCAGCGCGAGGGCGCGCGAATTGCTGCAAAAGAATGAATGGCCGGGGAATGTCCGACAGTTGATCAATGCATGCCGGCTGTTGACTGTCGCGGCGCCCGGCAACGAGATTCGTGCCAGCGATATTCCGGCTGAGCTGGGCGGCGGCGAACGTGGTTCACGCGACGAGCAATGGCAAAGCGCACTGGCGGACTGGGCGAGAAAACAACTGCTGACCGGAAACAAGCCATTGATGGAAATCGCGATTCCGGAAGTGGAGCGAATCCTCATCCACGAAGCGCTGGCCAAGGCGGGGGGCAGACGAGGCGAAGCTGCCAAGATGCTGGGCTGGGGGCGTAATACCCTGACTCGGCGGATAAAAGAGTTGAAGCTCGGCGCTCGAAAATATTAGCGGTTGAAAAACCCTCAGCCGGCACGATACGGCGTTAAGGATCGTCTCGAAATGCTCATGTACTGGCGTGTACACTGCGCTGCCGGGTAGGACGCCCAAATGCCCGGAGCCCAGGGACGGGCGAGAGCGGCGTCTCGTCGATTCTCGCCTTATCTCGCACTCGCCTGAGACTTTTTCAATAGACTGCCAGCCGGCACGATACGGGTACGATAAGCAAACAACAATCAGCCGAGGATATTCAGCAGGCTGCTAGCCGGCGGCGGCACTGTCCATGATGTTAGGTCCATGCGTCATACTGCCGACCAGTCTTTCCAGCGAAAGTTTGTGGCGTTGAAGATAATCGGCGATTCCGTCGTTAATTTTCCGGCAGACCAGCGGGTCATAAAACAGGGCAGTACCGACGCCGACGGTGCTTGCGCCAGCGATGATGAATTCAAGTGCGTCGGCGGCAGTCGTAATCCCGCCCTGCCCGATGATTGGAATACCCTGTGGCCCGGCGACTTCGTACACCTGATGAACTTTCAGAAGGGCGATTGGCTTGATGGCCGGCCCGGACAGCCCGCCCTGAATGTTACCAATGATCGGCTGTCTCGTTTCCGCATCGATGGCCATGGCCGTCAGCGTATTGATGACGGCCAGCGCGTCGCTGCCTGCTTCGATACAAACCCTGGCGTTTTCCCGGATATCGGTTTGGTTTGGCGACAGCTTGGTAATGATCGGCTTGTTAGTCACCCTGCGACATGCCTCGACGACCCGGGCAGACATTTCCGGTATGTTGCCAAATGCGACGCCGCCTTCCCTGATATTCGGGCAGGATATATTGATCTCAATTGCGTCAATCGGCGAATCATCAAATCGGCGGGTGACTTCTGCATAGTCTTCGATCGTCGATCCACACACGTTGGCAATAAAACGTGTTTCTGAAAAGTCGAGCGTCGGCAAAATCTCGTCAACGACAACGTCCATGCCGGGATTTTGCAATCCAATCGCGTTGAGCATACCCATCGACGTTTCGTAAACGCGGTGTGGCGGATTGCCCAGCCGCGGTTCCGGGGTTGTCCCCTTGAGAACAACGGCGCCGGCGTCGAGATTGGAAAAACCCGCGACGCGAGTGTATTCCTCGCCAAAACCGACACAGCCGGACAGTAAAACTATCGGTGTGTTCAGCTTCAGACCACAAAATTTCGTCGCCAGACTGGCCGGTCGCCTGTTTTGATCACCTGTCATACAATCCCTATCGTTCCTTACCCGTCAAGACGCGTATGTTTCACTTGATTTTGTATCAGCCGGAAATCCCGCCGAATACCGGCAACATTATACGCCTGTGTGCTAACACCGGCGCACAACTGCACCTGGTCAAACCCATGCCGTTTGAACTGGATGAACCCAGGCTGCGCCGCGCCGGGCTGGATTATCACGAATTTGCCAGCGTAAAACAGTATGATTCCTTGCCGGATTGTTTGGATCAGATTGGTACGCCACGGTTGTTTGCGCTCTCCACCAAGGCGCCGACGCCATACGATTCGCCTGCATTTCGAGCAGGCGACGCGTTTCTTTTTGGGCCGGAAACCCGTGGCCTGCCGGAAAGCCTGATCGATTCGGTTCCGGTCGAACGCAGACTCAGGATCCCCCTGAGGCCTGACAATCGCAGCCTCAACCTTGCTAATGCCGCTGCGGTCGTTGTGTTCGAGGCCTGGCGGCAGCTGGGATTCGAAGGTGGACGATAATGGGAATAGTCGCGGGCGGAAAAGCGCCGCGGCCGAAATTCATGCGTCCTGCGTCGGGTCGCCTTCACTTTTCAATTGCCGGGTCATCAAGGCGCGTACCGCCGATTCGGGCGCGGCGCCCTGATAAAGTATCCGGTAAACCTGTTCGCAGATCGGCATTTCCACTTGGTGTTGCATTGAGACCTGGTGAACTGCCCTGGCCGCAAGCACGCCCTCGACCACCTGGCCAATCTCTTTTGCCGCTGCGTCCGGGGTTTTGCCTGCCGCGAGTGCCAGACCCATTCGCCGGTTCCGGGACTGGTTGTCGGTACAGGTCAGGACCAGGTCACCCATTCCCGCCAGACCCATAAATGTCTCCGGTTTCGCACCCAGCGCCTGTCCCAGCCTGCGCAGCTCAACCAGGCCGCGTGTAATCAACGCGATTCTTGTATTGGATCCATAACCGAGACCATCCGAGACACCGGCGCCGATCGCCAGAACGTTCTTTACGGCGCCACCGACTTCTACGCCGATCACGTCGTCAGATGTATAAGCGCGAAAAGTGTCATCGGATATCTCCTCGGCCAGTTCGCGCGCGAAATCGTCATCGTTTGACGCTACCGTCATCGCTGTCGGCAGACCGGATCCGACTTCCGCGGCAAACGTTGGCCCCGACAGGACAGCGAGTGGGTATTGGTTGTTCAGTATTTCACCGGCCACCTGGTGCGGGAGTTTACCAGTATCCAGTTCAAACCCCTTGGTGGCCCATGATATTCGGTGGCCATCTTTGAGCAGCGGTTTCAGCGTTGTCAGCAATGCGCGGAAGCCGTGACTGGGCACGACCAGCAAGAGATCGTCGGCCATTTTGACGGCACCAGCCAAGACGTTTTCGATCTGCAGCGATGGCGGGAATTCTGCGTCCGGTAAATACTTTTGATTTCGCCGGTCGCGTTTCAGCTTCCCAAGTTGTTTACTGTCCCTACCCCAAAGCAAAACCGGCCGGCCCTTGCGTGCGAACTGAATGGCCAACGCAGTGCCCCAGGACCCTGCGCCGAGCACGCTGATCGTTTTGTCGGGTTTTTCTTTTATTCTGCTGTCCGCCTTTAATTGACAGCCGTCTTGGCGGCATCGGTCCGTGCGAAGAGCTCTTCGAAATTCATTGGCTGCAGCAGCAGCTGCGGAAACCCTCCCTGGGTCGCAAGATCGGATATTACCTGCCGACTATAAGGGTAAAGTATCTCCGGGCAACGGACGGCGAGCCAAGATTTCAGCTCTTCCTCCGATTCGGTCCGGATCTCAAATATACCCGCCTGCACAACTTCTACCAGCAACGCAGTCTTGTCGCCCAGCTTGGCTTCCAGCGTGGTACGCAAGACGACTTCATGAGTGTTTTCCCCGACCAGCGAGCTGCTCGACTGCATGTTTAGCTGAACAGTCGGGCTCCATTGCTCGGTAAATACCGCCGGGGAATTTGGCGACTCGAACGAACAGTCTTTGAGATAGATTTTTTGCAAGGCAATCGGTTTTTTTTGCCGGTCGCTTTCCACCGCACCTGTATTCTGTTTAGTCATTACCGGGTCCTTAAACTAATCTGCTTCAATCTTTAACCAGTGGCATGTTTTCCTGCGTCCAGGCTTGCAAGCCGCCACGAATCGCTACCGCCTGGCCGAAGCCAACACGCTTCAGTATCGAAAGAGCCTTGTTACAGCTTGCGCTGGTATCGCAGTAAACCAATACAGGCTTGTCTTTGAATCGATTGAGTTTGTCGGCTGACGATTCAAGCCGATCCATCGATATATTTTTTGCTCCGACGATGTGACCGGTCGCGAATCTTTCCGAGCTCCTGAGATCCAGAATCGTGGCGCCATTGTTGATTAGCGAAACCGCCAATGCGGGATCGACCAGTTTCCCGGAGCCTGAGCGCAGGCGAAGCTCATTACTGAGCACAAGTGCGCTGAGCACAGCGACACCGCCGACCAGATAAGGATGATTCGAAGCAAATTCAATAATCTGGGGCATCTGCAGGTATGCACCTCCGGGCGCCGGGTGAAACGGCGCGCCATTATAGCAGCGCAAAACAGGCGGGTCGCTGTACTGTTGGCACGAAAAAAATACTTTAGAATCGACAGCCAGATGATCATTCGACCGGAAATTTTTTTGATTGCGCTGATGCTGGTAGTGCCGGTGTCGGCCTCGCCGGATTCCGAGAAGCAGAAAAAGGAACTTGCTGACCTGCGGCAGGCCATCGGCGTACTTCAGCAGTCGCTGGAGAAAAACCGGGACAAAAGAGACGCGGCCCAAACCAGTCTGCGTGATGCCGAACTTGACGTGGCGAAGACCCGCGTTTTGCTGCGCAGCACCAACCAGGAACTCTCCGACAGCCGGAGGAAACAACTCAGCCTCGCGGGCCAGCGCAGGGAAAAGCAGGCCGAGCTGGCCGGCCATCGCCAGGAACTGGGGCGGCAACTCAGATCGGCTTATATCAGCGGCCGCCAGGAGCGTATTCGCTTGTTGCTGAATCAGGAAAATCCTTCGGCGCTCGGGCGGGTAATGACCTATTACCGTTACATCACGGAACAAAGGGCAGAATTGCTCGCGTTCGTCGAGAAGGGCCTCGCTCAGTTGCGTCAGCTCGACCGCCGCGCGGCGGAGGAAACCGTTCGCCTTGAGCGTCTCGAGCAAAAGAGAGAGATGGAGCTTAGACAACTCAATAAGGGCCGGGAACAACGTGCCGTGATCGTGGCGAGGCTGGACGAGCAAATCAACAGCAGTGGCAGAGAAATCGAAATGATGCAAATGCAGGAGCGGGAACTGCAACGATTACTCAGTGGATTGCGAAGTGCGCTGGTTGAGTTTCCGGTCATGGTGCGCGAACCGTTCTCCGGCCGAAAGGGAAACCTGGGGTGGCCGCTGGCCGGTCAGTTGCTGAATGATTTTGGCCAGCCCCGCGCCGGTGGCAGGCTGCGCTGGCAGGGAGTCATGCTTGGCGCGGACAGAGGCACCGAGGTGAGAGCGGTTTATCATGGCCGTGTGGCCTATGCCGATTGGCTTCCCGGAATGGGCCTGCTGATGGTCATCGAACACGGTGGCGGGTTTTTGAGCCTGTATGGTCACAATGAGTCGCTGTATCGCGAAATCGGTGACTGGGTCGAAGCAGGAGAGACTATTGGCATCGTAGGCGACAGTGGTGGCAACAGCCTGCCGGCGCTTTATTTTGAAATCCGGCTGGGTGTTCGGCCATTGAATCCGCACCAATGGCTGGCCCGGCGATAGCTGATCCCGGCGCCCGGCAATTGGCAGAATGAGGTCCTGGTATCTGCAGAAACGCGTGCCCATGTGGTAAATTCGGGCGCAATTCAATACGAGTGATTCGCGATGGCACAAATATTTAGACCGCTGGCTGCGTTGCCGATGGGACTGATCCTGGGATTCATGCTGATCCTGACGACAGGCGTCGTGGCTGATCGTTACGACGGGCAGCTGGCAGCCGATGAGATGCCGGTTGACGAGGCGAGGATGCTGGCTGAGGTACTGCATAAAGTCAGATCCGATTATGTCGATGAGCTTGGCTACGAAAAGCTGATTGAAATGGCGGTCCGGGGCATGGTTTCCGGTCTGGATGCACATTCCGCGTACCTCGACGCCGAGGAATACGAGGAAATCCGGATCAGCACGGCCGGCAGTTACAGTGGTGTCGGGCTGGAAGTCAGCGTTGATAACAACCAGGTAATTGTAGTCGCACCGTTTGATGGCACCCCCGCGCAACGGGCCGGGATTCGCAGCGGCGACATAATCATCAGCATCGATAATATGCCGGTGGTCAGCGATAACCTTAGCGATACGATAAAGAATATGCGGGGCCGTCCCGGGACGAAAGTCAATATCGTCATCAGCCGTCCCGGCGCGGCCGAGCCCCTGAGTTTCGATCTGGAGCGAACGCATATCCGGGTGGCCAGTGTCAAAGGCCGGCTGCTTGAGACCGGTTACGGCTACCTGCGCATTTCGCAGTTCAGCGAAACAACGGGGGCGGAACTGGAAGATGCACTTAACCGCCTGCTGGCGGAAAGTGACGATCGACTCGACGGTCTGGTGCTTGATCTGCGAGACAACCCGGGTGGAGTTCTCGACTCTGCTATCGACGTGGCCGATCTTTTTTTGGACCGCGGTATCGTGGTATCCGCGGAAGGACGAACCGAAGAAGCGCGGTTCAGTATGCGAGCGAAACAGGGCGACCTGCTAAACGGGGCGCGTTTGGCTGTGCTGGTCAATTCGGGTACGGCGTCGTCTTCCGAAATAGTCGCGGGTGCGCTGAAGGATCTCAACCGGGCAACGATTATCGGTTCGCAGACTTTCGGCAAGGGCTCGGTACAGACCGTGATGCCGTTATCGGGGGGCGGAGCATTGAAATTGACGACCTCAATGTATTTCACACCGTCGGGTCATTCGATCCACCAGCGCGGCATTACACCTGACATCGTCGTGACGTCCGACGATCAGGAAAGCGTTGCTTTGCTGTCGCTGACCGGCTCGATCAGCCTCGACGCACTGATGAAAGACAACCAGATCAAGACAGCGCTGACGACGGTCAAAAAGCGAACCATACTGCATAGCAAAGCCGAGTGATAAGTCGTACCGGAAGGAGCCGGTCGTTCCGGCTGAAGCGATTGAGCCCGGCGCTGTTCGCACTGATGTTTTCGTCGTTCCCATTTGCCGTGGCCGCACAAATGCCGGCGCCTGTCCCGCTGATGGCAATCATTATTGACGACCTTGGTAATCGTTACGAAGAAGGGCTGCGGGCGGTACAGCTTCCTGGCCCGGTTACCTGCTCGGTGTTGCCTGGAACGCCCTTCGGCAAAACGCTGGCTGTCAAGGCCCATGAACTGGGAAAGCAAGTCATGCTGCATTTACCGTTGGCAGCGGAGGCTGGAGAAAAGCTCGAACCGGGTGGGGTGCCGCTGGATGCGAGCAAAAAAACACTGCAGCGGATTGTCGAGTCGAATCTCGACTGGCTGCCGTTCGTCGAGGGTGTGAACAATCATCGTGGCAGTCTGTTGACCCGCCATCCGGGTCACATGACCTGGTTGATGGATATCCTTTCCCAGCGTGGGCTTTTTTTCGTCGACAGCAGGACGACGCCACACACCGTGGCGCTGCAGCTGGCAGGCGAACACAAGGTCAACGCGACCCGGCGGGACATATTTCTCGATCATGAGCTGCAGGCGGATGCGATCAGGTCGGCGCTCGATGATGCCGTGGATTTTGCGCGCGACCATGGGAGCGTTGTGGTTATTGCCCATCCGCACGCGGTAACGCTCGCTATTCTCGAGCGCGTATTGCCGGGCCTGGCGGCGGAGGGCGTCGAGCTGGTGAAGGTGACTGATGTCATCAGCGTCAGACAGGAGGATGCCTGGAACCTGGCGCGGGCGAGCCGGCAACGGGAGCGGGAAATTTCCAGATGACACCAGCGCCGCACGATATTCCGACGACTCGCCGCCAGGTGCGCTGGCTGCATGCCCTGTTCGTCACTTTGCTCGGCGCTTTTCTTTTTCTTCACCTCGACGTGGGAGGCAGCGGCAAGCTCGTGGCGGCGTTTTTCGTTTATGGTCTCGCGACAGCGGTCCTCGTTTGGCGCGGCGAGCAGGAGCGGTGGTCGCTCCCCACTCTGAATTTCCTGGCCGTCGCAGTTGTTACGGCCTCCGTCTGGCGGTATGGAGCCTCTGCGGGTTTGAACGGCCTGGCTGTGCTGCCGCTGCTCGTGGCGGCCTTGCGCCAGTTACCCCTTCATTTCGTAGCGTTGCTTTTGTTTGCCTTGTTGTCGCAAGGCCTGGTGGTTGAGGACTGGTCGTCGCGCTACCAGTTGATGCAATTCATATTGCCGGGCGTGGCGGCTTTGGCGATCGTCATGTTCCTGCGCAGCCGGCAAGAAGCGCTGGATGCTCGCGTAGTCAGACTCGAAGTACTCGACGCACTGACCGGTGCGCACAATATTCGCGCTTTTAACAACCTGCTTCAGCGCACCCATCGACTCGCCAAACGCCATGGACATCTTTACTCGGTGGTCGCGATCGATCTGGTCGGACTTAATTCGATCAATCAAAAGTTTGGCAGGGAGGCCGGGAACGGCTGCCTGCAGAGCCTTGCCGAAGCGTTGCGAAATATCTTGCGAACGACCGATGTGCTGGCCAGGGCGGGCGGCGGCGAATTCCTGATTCTGCTGCCGCAGACTGCGCAGGACGGGGCGAGCCTGGCAATAAAACGGATTCGCGAAGTGGTCGGCGGTCTGACCTACGATGTTCAGGGGTCGGTCATGCAACTGGCCGTTCATACCGGTTCCGCCACTTACCCTGCGGACCAGCAGGAAGGTCAGGCCATTGTGGATCATGCCGACCGGCAACTTCAGCTGGACAAGAATGTACGGCACAAGAGCCAGCCAACCTGGGTTTGAGCGGCGCGAATCAAAAGCGACAAGTGGGTCGTCACGGCGGGAGCGATAATGGCTGAAAACAGACTGACGTGGGGTGGTTTTTTAATCAGGCTTGTCATGGCACTGGTACTGGTGCTGGCGAGCTACAACCCATCCGGATATTCCTATTTTCACTGGCTGAAAAGCAGCCTTCCGGATGCCATCAGTGCGCTGCAGGCGTTGTGCGGCGTCGTGCTGGTGATCGGTTGGGTGATGTTTATTCGTGCCGGCAGGCGCTCGCTGGGGTTTGCCGGTTTCGTTTTGGCCAGCGCCTTTTTTGCGACCCTTTTCTGGCTGTTGCTGGATTGGGGATTGGTTTCTGCGGACAATCGCAACGCGATAACCTGGCTGGTTGAGATTATGCTCGCCGGTATGCTGGCTATAGGAATGTCCTGGTCGCATGTTCGAAGAAGAATGTCGGGTCAGGTCGATGTCGACGAAACCGAGGACAATGTTTGAGCGGAAAGACGCTGGATTTGAAGCAGGTGCTCGATCCGGTCGAAGAAACCAATGATCAGCGCTCTGCGGCATTGTTCCGACACGGCCGCCTGGCAGTAGAGATATAATGACTTTCAGCAGCCTCAACTGCGGGATGAAGTCTATGTCGTTGTCAGTGGCTGCCGTTGTTGTCCGCGGCGACCAGAGAGATTCGTTGTTTAACGGGCGACCTTCTCTTCGTGCCGGCAGGAGTGGAGCACCGTGTTGAGGATATTGGCGACGACCCAATCGTTTGGGTCATCATTTTACGATCCGGATGGCGGCGAGCCTCCGGCCACTAAACAGGGGAGCGCACAATGAATAAAAACAAGCTGGCGATTTTTCTATTGATAGCCCTGATGCCAATTGCTGTGCTGGCAGAGACACCGGAGGAAAAGCTGGCCGGGATGGATATCGAGCTGGTTGAGCCGGGTCCGCCCGAGGGGTTGTTCGTGCCGGCAGTCACCAGCGGCAAGCTGGTCTTTCTTTCCGGTCACGACCCACGCAAACCCGATGGCGGTTATGTCACCGGTAAGGTCGGCGCGGATATCAGTATTGAAGAGGGACGACTCGCGGCGCGTTACACCTGCATCGCCTTGCTGGGATCTTTGAAACAGGAAATCGGCGAGCTGTCGCGGGTCCAACGCATCGTCAGGGTCTTTGGCATGGTCAATGTTGCCGACGGCTTCAATCAGACTCCTGCCGTGATCAACGGATGTTCGCAACTGCTGATAGACGTCTGGGGCGAAAACGGAAGGCACGCCCGTGCCGCCGTCGGTATGGCGGAATTACCGTTTGACATCGCCGTAGAGATCGAGATGGTGGTCGAGCTGAAATAAAAAAATCGCGTTGGGCAGCCGCCACTTGTTTTGTACCAGGCGGGCGAACACACACGCAAGCCTGGCCGTGCGCGGACAAATTGGCCGTCGTCGACCGAAGTTCCGAGCGGTTTTTTCCCGATTGAAAATACCGATCCCTGATGTTCAATCATTCACGTTTGCCAGCTCGCAAAGCCGGACAAACGGTGATTTTTCGGGCTAAGCATTATTTGTTGCGTATTTACAACAGCCTAATCGGGCGAGATAAGGCAAGAGGCTGCTGACAATGCCGGCGCAACGCGCTATGGTTTAGATTGATCGACGTTAGTCAAGGTTTTTAGGCCTCCGGGCGGGCGATTCGACCCGGACAGAGAAATTGTGACAAACATACAACAAAGTGGTGTTTTGCTGGTCACAGTTATGACGTTGTCAAAATAATTTGGAGCGATGGTGGTCCAGCTGTCTGCGGGCCACCGGATTTTAGTTAACAAAAAGTAAGGGGATAGAAAATGAGTACATTTACCCGCGTCGGCGCTATTAAGCGCTGGCTTGTTTTGCCGGCGGTGATGGCCATGGCCATGCCAGCGACCGGCGTTTTTGCACAGGATGCTGAGGGCGACGCGCTCGAAGAGGTCGTGGTTACCGGTTCACGCATTCGGCAAAGTCCGCTGGATCAGAAAGATCCAGTATTAACGATCACCGCAGAAGATATGAGGCAATCGGGTTTTGCTTCCCTGGGGGATTATCTCAACCAACTGTCGATTTCCGGGTCAGCGCTGAATACCCGTTTTAACAGCAGCGGTAACTTCGGATTCCCGCCCGATGGCGGCGGTATCGGCGCCGGTTCGACGCAGGTCGATCTGCGTCACCTGAGTTGTAAACGGGTGCTGGTGCTGGTCAATGGCGTGCGCTGGGTCAATGGGGCGTCAGCCTCCGGCGTGTCGTCCTGTGTCGATCTGAACACGATCCCGCTGGCCGTTATCGCCCGGATCGAGGTGCTGGAAAACGGTGCTTCGCCACTGTATGGCTCGGACGCGATATCCGGCGTAGTCAATATCATCACCAAGAGCGACATGAACGGCATAGAATTGTCCGCTTATACCGGTGGCTTTGACGAAGGCGACGGCAATACCCAGGAATACTCGATCACGATGGGTAGCACCGACGATGTTTCATCGTCGTGGCTGAGCGTCAATTATTACAAGCAGAACCGGGTCAATGCGTCGACCCGCAGCCTCGCCCAGTTCCCGGTGCCCAACACCGCTAACCGGCATGGCAGCTCGGGCACGCCGCAGGGCCGCTTCGTATTGCCCGACCCGAATTCACCGGTTGACCCGGTGACCGGGGAATTCACCACGTTCATCAATTGTACGACGCTGCCAGGAACCGGCGCCCTTCTTTATGACCCGGCCGATCCTTGCGGGGTCAACGGTACGAACCCTAACCAGACTTTTAAGCCCTGGGATAACGGCGACCGGTTCAATTTCTCCCAGTTCAACCTGGTCGTGACGCCATCGGAGCGCTGGAATATTTTTGGCCAGTCGACGCGGGAACTCTCGGAAAACGTCAATGTAACCTTGATGGGTTCATTCACGCATCGCGAGTCCACCAACCAGGCCGCACCCGAGCCCTGGTTTATCGGTTCCGACGCGGGTAACGGCAATCTGATGGATACGATCTCGATCGATGTCACCAATCCGTTCAATCCGTTCGGATTCACGATCGACGCCAATGAGCCGTCGCCGAACTTATATTTCATCGGTCGCCGGCCGCTGGAAGCCGGACCGCGTATTTTCGACCAAAGCGTTGACACCTGGTATATGTCCGGTCGTCTCGACGGCGCATTCAACATGGGCGACCGCGAGGTCTACTGGGATATCGGCGCCGCCTGGTCGCAGAACTCGGCCTCGCAGTTGAAACGAGGCGCGGCCAACTCCCTCAAGCTGAAACAGTCCCTCGGCCCGGCGGCCGACCTTCTGGGCGCTGATGGTCAACCGGGTACGGATGGCCAATTCGAGTGTTATGGCAACATCGCCGATCCGACCACGTTGATCCAGGGCTGCGTGCCGTTGAATATCTTTGGCGGTCAGGGCCCAACTGGCGCGGGGACGATCACCCAGGACATGCTCGACTTTGTCACTTTTGTTCAACATGACGTCAGCGATCAGCAGTTGTCCGATATCACGGTGAATATCAGCAGCTCGATCGCCGATCTCCCCGCCGGTCCGCTGGGCTTCGCGGCCGGTTACGAGCACCGTGAAGAGAACGGATCGTTTAACCCCGATCCGGTCGTGGTCGCCGGCAATTCTGCCGGTATACCGTCGCTGCCCACCACCGGTGGTTATCAAATCAATGAGTTTTATCTTGAATTGGGCGTACCGTTGATTGCCGATGCCTCGTTCGCTGAAGAGTTGAGCCTGTCGCTGGCGGCCAGGAACTCCGACTACAGCACGTTCGGTTCGGAGACCACCGCCTCCTACGGCCTGTACTGGAAAGTGGTGCCCGAATTTGTCGTGCGTTACAATTTCTCCGAAGGATTCCGTGCGCCGGGTATCGGTGAGCTGTTTGGTTCTGCATCGCGTTTCGATGCGACCATTACCGACCCGTGTTCCGATTTCAATAGCGGAGGCGTTACGCAGACGGAAATCGATAACTGTATCTTGCAGGGTGTGCCCAGCGATGGCAGCTATGTGCAGTCCGGCGGACAGATTTCGGTCACCACCGGCGGCAACATGAATCTGCTTCCGGAAACTTCGGATACCGTAACGCTGGGCTTCGTATACAGCCCGAGTTGGGCTGACGGACTGACGGCCGAAGTCACCTACTATGACATCGAGCTCGACGCCGCGATCCAGGCGATCGATGCGCAGACCCAGCTAAACGTTTGCGCGCTGACCAACGACCCGGCGCTGTGTGGCGGTATCTCGCGCGTCGGCACCGGCACGATCAATGGTTTCGCCAACCAACTGACCAACATCGGCGGTATCGAAACCGACGGTTATGACGTCAACCTGACTTACCTGTTGCCGGAGACCGGCGCCGGTACCTTCCAGGTGACCTGGCATAACAGCTTCGTCAATAGTTTCGACACGCTCAACGTCAGCTCTACCGGTGGCGTCACGAGCCGGGACCTGCTGGCGCTCGAGGACAACGACAAGGGTATTCCGAAATGGAAATCCACGCTCGGCGTCGACTGGATCAAAGGCAACTGGGGCGCGACCTGGACGCTTCGCCACGTTTCGGGCATGACCGAATCGTGCAGCGACTTCCTGGACGATTCGCCAGACAGCCTGACCAATCAGGGCCTGTGCTCGATTCCAGACGCGGTCGACAACAGTAATTCGTTAAATTATCTCGAGGCGACGACTTACAACGATGCGCAGGTCAGGTGGCGGCCGGGGTTTGGCGAAGAGAACGGTCTGGCGATAACATTCGGTATTCAGAATATCTTCGATGAAGATCCACCGACTTGTTATAGCTGTTCGCTGAACGGTTACGATCCGTCAAACTATGACGCACAGGGCGTATTCGGTTATTTGCAGGCTACGATGAGCTTCGAATAATCCGGGCGATTATGAGGACTTCAGCGGCCCCTGTTCAGGGGCCGCTTTTCCCTCCCCGGCCACGATTCGCTCGCTGCGCGACGGTCTGCCCGGTGAAGACAGGTGTTTTTTTTCGCGTTATGATGCTATTTTCCGGTCTCGGGAGTTACGCAGCAATTCCGGCAAAGGCGGGTCGGGCGAACACAGAAATAATCGGCGGTACGAATAAAATGCCGAAAAGCCTTTGCCGTATTATGGAATTTAAGGGGTCGAGAGCTGTCGGCTGATGTTGGCCCCCTTATAAGATTAATAAATAGCCGCAAATCAACGCTGGAGAAGGTTCTATGAGGGTCTATCTTACAGGACTCCTGGTCGTGCTGGCACTGGGTTCAGGTGTCGCGCAGGCTCAGGGCATCAACAACATTCTGAAGGCGGGCGATCGCAGCATACGCCTGGCCCAGGCGTCACAGGCTCGGGTCGATAAAGTGGTCGAGGAAACGCGCAATCTTCTGGATGAGTACAACACGGTCAACAAGGAGATCGACGGGCTGAAGGTCTATAACCAGCTGATGGAGCGCCAAATTCAGGATCAGTTAAAGGAGATGGAGACGCTGACCAACTCGATTGAACAGGTCACTGTAATCGAGCGCCAGATCCCGCCGCTGATGATCCGCATGATCGACGGACTGGAGCAGTTCATAGCCCTGGACATACCCTTCCTGGAAAAGGAACGCACAGACAGGGTCGATAAACTGCGCGCGCTGATGGAACGTGGCGACGTGTCTGTTGCCGAGCGAACCCGCAACGTTTTCGAGGCCTACCAGGTCGAAAATGATTATGGCCGGACTATCGAGTCCTACAAGGGCGAGCTGACTATTGCCGGCGGAATCCGGCAAGTGGAATTTCTTCGCGTTGGCCGTATCGCCCTTCTGTACCAGACCGCAGATGGCGCCTTTACCGGCGCCTGGGACAAAGAAATCGGCAAATTCGTTGAGCTGGGTTCAGGCAACGCACGAACCCAGGTTCGCCAGGGCCTGCGTATGGCAAGAAAGGAAATCGCGCCCGATCTCTTGTTGCTTTCGATTGATGCAGCGGGGGCGGCACAATGAAAAATTCCATAACAAGAATTACAGCTGCCGTTATCGCGAGTGCAATATTTTGCCTGCTACCGTTGGGCTCAGCTTTGGCCCAGGCCGAGGACCAGGACCAGTCTAATAGTCTGGATGATCTGCTCCGGCAGGTGGAAAAGGGCTACGTGGGCGACCAGCGGGAGTTCAGGGCAAGAGAGCAGCGTTTTATCAAGGCTCGCGGTGAGCAGCGTTCATTGCTGCAACGTGCAGTCAGGACACGTACAGCGGAAGAGAACCGCAGCGTCACGCTTGAGGCGACTTTCGCCGAGAACGACATCCGGACCGCAGAGTTGTCTGCTGCGCTGGATCGCCGCCTGGGTTCGCTGAAAGAGTTGTTTGGCATATTGCAGCAGGTATCCGGTGATACGCAGGCTCTGCTCTATAACTCGCTGACTTCCATTCAATATCCGGAGCGCGGTGAATTTCTTGGTGGCCTGGCGGCCAAAATGGGTACCAGCTCCGAACTGGCGTCGATTCCTGAAATCGAGCGCCTGTGGTTCGAAATGCAAAGGGAAATGACCGAGCAGGGCAAGGTTGTGCGTTTTTCGACCACGGTCATCAATACCGAGGGCCAGCCCGAGGAACGTGAGGTAGTCCGGGTCGGTGTATTCAACGTGGTATCCGACGGCCAGTACCTGCAATACTCGCCAGAGACGGACAAACTGACCGAATTGCCACGCCAGCCGCAGCAGGCCAGGTTCACGGATTCGGCGGAGGACCTGACCGACGCGCAGGGCGGCAAGGTCGTGTTCGGCCTCGACCCGACGAGCGGCCAGATACTGAAACTGCTGCTGGAGAGCCCGACCTTTACCGACCGGGTGAGAATGGGCGGTATCGTCGGCTACATCATCATGGCGCTGGGTTTGGTCGCCTTGTTGATAGCGCTTGAGCGCCTGTTTGTTCTGACCATAACCGCCAACAAGGTCAGTGCGCAGCTCAAGTCGAACGAGCTCAAAGCAAATAACCCGCTCGGGCGGGTATTGCTGGCCTCGGAAAAACACAAGGATTCCGACCTGGAAACCCTGGAGCTAAAACTCGGCGAAGCCATCCTGAAGGAAACACCGGCGCTGACCAAGGCGCTGTTGTTCCTGAAGATCATCGCTGTCGTCGCGCCGCTGCTCGGACTGCTCGGTACTGTGACCGGCATGATCAAGACTTTCCAGGTCATCACGCTGTTTGGCACCGGCGATCCGAAACTGATGGCAGGTGGTATTTCTCAGGCGCTGGTTACGACGGTGCAGGGGCTGTCCGTGGCCATTCCGACCGTGTTGCTGCACACGCTGGTAACCGGCCGCAGCAGGAAGATCACCCATGTCCTGCAGGAGCAAAGTGCCGGAATCATTGCCGAACGTTCCGAAGCGAAGCACATCTAGGGCGATATACAGGGAACCATGGCTTGAGGATCTGATCGAAACATGTATGCACTGACACAAATGTACGAAGCCACCCGTGACTTCATGGAGCTCGGGGGCACCGTACTGACGGTAATCGCATGGGTAACGTTCATGATGTGGATCCTGATAATGGAGCGGGTGCTGTACTTCGCCACGGATTTCAAGCAGCAGCTCCGTGAGGTTATACGTGCCTGGGAATCCAGGCCTGAGCGCCGCTCCTGGGAAGCACACCAGATCCGGGAGGCCATGCTCTCGCGAGTCAAGGTGAAGGCCCAGCAGTTTCTGCCGATGATCAAGACCTTTGTCGCGCTTTGTCCCCTGCTCGGCCTGCTGGGCACGGTGACCGGTATGATTCAGGTATTTGATGTGATGGCGGTGGCGGGGACATCCAATGCGCGTTCGATGGCAGCCGGCGTGTCCATGGCGACGGTACCGACGATGGCCGGGATGGTGGCTGCGCTGTCGGGTGTGTTTGCCAGCACCTGGCTCAACAAAAAATCTGCCCGTGAGCTGGAAATTCTTCGCGAATCCCTGACCACGGACCACTAAAGGGAAATCAGATGAGAAAGTTGTTCTCTGAGACCGACCAGGCAGAAGAAGAAAGCGAGATCAATATTACGCCCATGCTGGACGTCGTATTCATCATGCTGATCTTCTTCATCGTCACTGCTTCTTTTGTAAAAGAATCGGGTATTGACGTAAACAAACCGGATGCCCAGACCGCGATTTCCCAGGACAAAGCCAATATCCTGATCGCGATCACCGAAAGTGGTGAGATCTGGATTGACCGGCATCTTGTCGATCCGCGGGCGGTGCGTGCCATTATTGAGAGAATGCACGCAGAGAACCCGCAGGGTACTGTCGTTATCCAGGCTGACAAGAAATCTACGACGGAAGTGCTGATCCAGGTTATGGATGCTTCCCGGCAGGCGGGTGTCGATAACGTGGCGATCGCTGCGCAGCGCTGACATGGTTATCGCAAGGAATGGCCTGGCGGTTGGTCTGGCGGCATTGGTTACCGGCGGACTGCTGTTCACTATGCAAACTCTGATCGAGAGCGGTCAGGCGGCATTGACCGATTCAAGGGATTTCTACATGCTGGATTTTGTTCGCGAGCAAAGACAGGAGATGGTCGAGCGCAAGAAACCAAAACCGAAAAAACCGCCTAAGCCGGAAGAGCCGCCACCGGATATGCCCCAGCCCCAGCAGGATGCGGTGGATCCGAACGTACAAACGATAGGCATCGGCCCGGTTATGAATGATGTCGGTTTTGATGGCGGATTTGGCGTCGCTATATCCGACGGCGATTACCTGCCGATCATCAAGGTATCGCCGATATACCCGCGACGCGCCTTGACGAATGGGACGGAAGGATACGTCATCGTAGAGTTTACGGTTACCAAAACCGGGTCCGTTCGCGATCCGTTCATCGTGGAATCGACGCACTCGGTATTCGAGCGTCCGGCTCTCAAAGCGGTGCTCAAGTTCAAGTACAAGCCCCGTATCGTCGATGGCGAACCGATTGAAGTTGCGGGTGTACAAAACAAGATCACTTTCGAGCTGGAAGATTCCTGATAATGTTTTCCGGGATATTCAAAACCAGCGTAATTTCGGCCTTTTCGCTGCTCCTCGTGCCGGTCATGCTGCCACAGGAGATGACGGGTACGTTGGCCGCCGTGGCTGCAGCCCAAGGCGCCGAGCAGAAACCGGCACGCAAGACGCGAAAAACGCCGGCGATGCGCGAAAAAACCTACAAGTCGCTATCGACAGCCAGGGAGCTGGCGGAAGCCGAGAACTTCGTGGGTGCGTTGCAAGCCCTGGACAGGCTGAGCCGGCAGAAGAATCTGAACAGCTATGAAATCGCGCAAATGCATAACTTCTACGGCTTTATTCATTTCTCGCAGGAAAACTACTCGGCAGCGATCAGCGACTATAAAAAGGTCCTGGCACAAGACAATCTGCCGCTGGGTATGGAGACCACGACAATCTATACGCTCGCGCAGCTTTATTTCACCGAGGAAGATTATGTGGGCGCGGAGAAGCAGTTGCATAAATGGTTTGCGATAGCCGAGAACCCGGGGCCCAATCCTTATATACTGCTGGGGCAGGCTCTGTACCAACAGAACAAATACCGCGAAGCGATCGTGCCGGTGGAAAAAGCGATCAGTATCGCGGCCGGGCAGGGAAAACCGCCCAAGGAAAATTGGCTGCTGTTGCTGCGCGTTTTCTATTTTGAGCTGAACGACATGGCCAAGGTTGAGCAGATTCTCAAGCAGTTGCTGGTTATCAATCCGAAGAAAGACTACTGGATCCAGTTGTCCGGGATTTTCGGCGAGCGTGACGATTTCGACAAACAGTTGATCGCCTACGAAATGACCTATATCCAGGGCATGCTGGAAACCAGCCGGCAACATGTCACGATGGCACAGCTTTATCTGCAGTCGGGTATTCCCTATAAAGCCGGCAAGGTCATGGCAGCGGGATTCAATAACGGCACCATCGAAAAGAATGCGCGCAATTACCGGCTCGCTGCGCAGGCCTGGTCGATGGCCCAGGAAGACGACAAAGCAATTCCTATGCTCGTGGCGGCTGCGAAGTTATCCGATGACGGCGAGCTGGATGTCAGGCTGGCCAACGCTTATTACAATCTGGGGCAGTGGAAAAAGGCGATTGATTCTTCACAAAGCGGTATAAGCAAGGGTGGCCTTAAGCGCAACGACCAAGCCAACGTTCTGCTGGGCATGGCGCTGTATAACCAGGATCGCTATTCGAAGGCGATCGCCGCATTCAAGATAGCCCGCCGGGATGATCGAAGCAGCCGCATAGCGAAACGGTGGATAGCCCATATCATCAACGAGCAACGGCGCCAGGAAGAACTCCGCCAGGCGCTGGCGAACTGATACGCTGGACTCGGTAAACCTGATCGATATCCGGACCATGCAGATTGTCAGCCTGGCCGTGTTTTCCTGACGGATAGCTGCACCCCGAGTGGCGGTGCCGGTGCACAGCGCTGTTTTCGAGTCCTGGACGATGACAATATTCCCGCTGCCTGAAACCGAGCGATTGCTCCTCCGCCGCTTCAAACCGGACGACGCAGCTCATCTGTTTCGCTATCGCTCGAACCCCGACGTGGCTCGCTACCAGGGCTGGATTCCACAGTCGGAGGACGATGCAGCGTCATTTATTCGCTCACAGGCCGCCGTCGAGCCCGATACCCCGGGCAGTTGGTTTCAGTCGGGAATCTGTCTCAAGGGCCAGGGGACTTTGATCGGTGACCTCGGGTTGCATTTCCCCGCAGACGACCGGCACCAGGCGGAGTTCGGGATCAGCCTGGATCCGGCTCATCATGGACAGGGCTACGCGAATGAAACCTTGCGTGCCGCGATGTCATACCTATTTGCGTCCCTGGGGAAGCACCGGGTGTTCTGTTCGGTCGACCCGCGGAATCACGCCTCGGTCGCTATGGCCCGCCGTCTCGGTATGCGCCAGGAAGCGCATTTCGTAAAAAGCCGGTGGTTCAAGGGCGAATGGGTGGACGACGCCGTTTTTGGTCTGTTAAAAAGTGAGTGGGCAGGCCAGGGCGACGATGGATGAACCGCACATCCGGCGATACCGTTTTCTACTCCGACATGGTCCGTGCCGCCGCGATATCCTGAAGGCCCGCCTGGGTAACAACCCGGTCCACAACTATTCGCTGCCCGGCATCCGCCGAACACCTGCCCGTTGCGACTCCCCTATCGGGAAACCGGTTTGTCAAGTGTGCCGGGTACAAAAAAAAGGAGCCGGAGCAAACGATCCGACTCTTTTGTTTTCGAACAGCGATGGATATGCGTGGATCACCAGCCGCAGGTCTGACCCTTATTTTGAGCCTTCAGCCAGTCCATCAGCGGCGCGAAGTAATCAATAATAGCGGTCGCATCCATGTCCCGCGTCCCGGTGATCATCTCCAGCGCATCCGGCCACGGTTTGCTGGCCCCCATCTCCAGCATGGCCATCAGGCGTTTGCCGGCCTCCTTGTTGTTGTATATCGAGCAATTGTAAAGCGGGCCTTCGTTACCGGCGGCATCGCAGAGGGCGCGGTGAAACTGAAACTGCAGGATATGCGCGAGGAAATAGCGGGTGTAGGGGGTGTTGCCCGGGATGTGGTACTTGGCGCCCGGATCAAAGTCAGCCTCGCTGCGTTCAACCGGGGGTACGATACCCTGGTACTGTGCCCGCAGCTGCCACCAGGCCTGGTTGTATTCGGCCGGCATGATTTCGCCGGCGAATACTTTCCAGCGCCACTGGTCGATCAATTTGCCGAACGGCAGAAAAGCGATCTTGTCCAGCGCCAGTTTCATCAGCTGGTTGATCATCGCTTCGCCGCCGCTTTCGGTTTCACCGATCAAACCCAGCTCACGCAGGTAACTTGGTGTCATCGATAACTGCAGCGTATCGCCGATGCCCTCGTGAAAACCGTCGTTGGCGCCGCCTTGAAACAGGATAGGCTGTTCCTTGTACAACATGAAATAATAGATGTGGCCGATTTCATGATGCAGCGTCGTCAAAGATTCCTCGGTCTGCTCGATACACTGTTTTATGCGTACGTCGTTGCCGTTGTCGAGAGGCCAGGCGCTGGCATGACAGACGACGTCCCGATCTCTGGGTTTGGTGAGTAGTGAGCGCTCGTAAAAGGTATCGGGCAATTCGGGCATGCCCATGGAAACGAAGAAATTCTCCGCCGTCTCGGTCATTTTAACCGGACTCCAGTCTTGTTCGACCAAAGCGGCATCAACGTCGAATTGTCCAACGCCGGGGAAAGGCTCAACCAAGTCGTAAATATTGCCCCACTGCTGCGCCCACATATTGCCAAGCAAGTGGGCCGGTATCGGGCCGTGGGTCGGAACGACATCGCCGCCATACTTCTCCGACAATTTGCGGCGCGTGTAACAATGGAGTTCATTATACAGAGGCTCCACCTGTCCCCAGAGACGCTCTATTTCTGCATCGAACTCGTCGGATTCCATGTCGTAACCACCGCGCCAGAGGTCGCCGAGGTCGGCATAACCCATTTCCCGCGCGCCACCGTTACCCAGTTCGACAAAGCGCTGATACATGCTGCGGATGGGTGGAGAAATGGTCCGCCAGCCGGTCCAGGCGTCCAGCAGCACCTCAGGATCACGGCTCTCCGCCATGATGCGGATCAGATCGGTCTCGGCCAGGCACTCCCCGTCCTCCGGGCAATATTTTCCGGAGCCGTATATGTCGCGCATTTCCGTGGTGATTTTCGCCAGCTCGGCCTGTTGTTCCTTGTCGGCGGGTGCGGGCAGGGTCGTACCGGCAGTAATCAGCTTCATTTGCCGGGCGGTATCTTCGTCCATTTCCATGCCGGCATATTTTCTGGATTCTTCGACAATCCGGCTCTGGAATTCCAGGCCCTTCTCCGTGGCTTTAGCGGCCAGAAGACTGGTGTCAATGGTTATGTAGGTAGCGTTTACCCAATGTGCGGCCGCAGCCTCGACATTGAGTTCTGCGGCTTCCTGGTTAACGCCGTCGATAAATTCTTTCGCTGTCTTATCGGCGGTGGCCTGCGTATTGTGGCGCTGCTCGTCGCTGGTACAGGCAGCCAGCAGGAAGATCGCCAGCACGCAGGAGAGTCGTTCCAGATGCTTCCTCATAATGGTCCTTTCGTATTTGCGGATGTGGGCGGCCAAGAAGTGTATGCAAAACCGGGGAGCGTTGCCAGATGCTGAATGTTGCATAGCATCATCAGGCTGTTTTCCTGGTGAGCGCACGGCGCCTCACTGGAACTCGACATCGATTGATCGGCTCCACTGAGGCAGGAATGCGCCACCGATGGATAAAATGCAGACACAAAGCCCCTTTTTCGCTGCAGAAGTCGTCAGCTACCACTGTTCGGCGGCTATAATGAGCGCTTTGTTGCCGGTAGGTCTTGCGGCACAGGCGCAAGTTACCGGCATTGTTTTGTAAGCAGTGGATTGAATAACGGTGCGTGAGCAAAGCGCCCGACACAAGGATCGTTCCTGTTTTACGGTTCGATGCCTTGATGGTGAGCTGGTAATCGCGCAACGTGCGCAAAAATAAAAAATCGATTTTATCGAGTCTTGGAGGGAAACCGTGAGCAGTGAACTCAACCGACCTGACATTCCGGCAGGAGAATTTCTTGGCCATCCGAAGGCCCTTTGGCAGTTGTTCAACATCGAGCTTTGGGAACGGTTCGCTTATTACGGTATGCGTGCTGTGCTGGCTCCATATGTCGCCATCGTTTTTTTTAGTCATCTGAATTCGGGTGAAGCGAATGCTCAGGCCAGCCTGGTCTATGGCGGCTATACCGCTTTGGTTTATGCCACCGGTATCGTGGGTGGATATATTGCCGATCGTATTCTGGGATTCCAACGATCAATATTGTTGGGCGCATTGATCATGGCTTCGGGTCTGTTCATGCTCCTGATCCCCGAAATGAAGATGTTCCTGGTCGGTCTGGCGTTGATCGTGGCGGGTAATGGCCTGTTCAAGCCAAATATTTCGACGATGGTCGGGCAGCTGTACGCGCCGGACGACATCCGCAGAGACAGCGGATTTACCATTTTTTATATGGGCATCAACCTGGGCGCGCTGGCTGCGCCACTGGTAACCGCAGCCTGGATAGGCGTGAGGTACGGGTACCAATGGGGTTTCTTCGCGGCCGGTATCGGTATGATTTTCAGCACACTTTTTCTTGAACTCGCCAAGAAATCGCTGGGACGCGTTGGCCTTCCGCCGGAAGGCGATGAAGGCTGGGGAAAATTCTTTGCGGTCGGGGCTGGCGCGCTTCTTGCCGTGCCACTCATCTATTTCCTGCTCAGCGAGAGCGTGATCCTGGGGTACATGCTGGTAACGATCATGATCGGCCTGGTGATCTATTTCGTTGGCTCCGGCATCAGGAGCGGCGACAAGGTTCAGTTGCACCGGTATATCGTCATGTTGATTCTTTTTCTTGCCAATGCGATTTTCTGGTCGTTGTTTGAGCAGGCCGGCAGTTCCCTGAACTTCCTGGCCAAGGATTTTGTCGATCTCGATACGGGCTTGTTTACGATCCATTTCGCGGCGTTCCAAAGTGCGAATCCCTTGTTTATACTGTTGCTGGCCCCTTTATTTGCGACGCTCTGGCCCCGGCTCGAAAAAAGGAAACTTAATCCTTCGATTCCACGCAAGTTCGGACTGGGGCTGGTACAGGTCGGTTTCGGTTTCTTCATTCTTGTTTTTGCGATCAACAATATGCAAGACGCAGCGGGTCTGATTCCATGGTTCATGCTCCTGTTGTGCTACTTTTTTCATACGACGGGAGAGCTCTGTCTCTCGCCGATCGGTCTGTCGATGGTGACCAAGCTGGCTGCACCGAAAGAAGTCGGGCTGGCCATGGGCGGCTGGTTCCTGTCCATAGCGATGGCACAGTACATCGCCGGCATCATCGCAGCGGTGGCCAGTGGCGGTGAGGGCGGTCACGCTGAAGCCGCATCGACCATCAGCCAGTACTCCACGGTTTACTGGCAGTTGTTCATACTGGGCCTGGTAGTCGGTGGCGCCTACCTGCTGTTTGCGCCTAAATTCGATAAATTGATGCACGGAGTCAAGTAAGCACTTCGGGAAAAGGGGGCCTTTGGCCCCCTTTGTTTTTCTGCCGACGCGCTTGTTCTATTGCAGATTCATGCGCCGGAATCCCGGGAACATACGAAATAAGTCCGGCAGAAATTATTCCTCAGGCCGATCGGATTTCTGTGCCTCGACTTCCTTGTATCCAGGCACTATTATTCGCGACATGATGATTCCCGCCTCAAAAAGCAGGTACATCGGGACCGCAAGCATAGTCTGTGAAATAATATCGGGCGGGGTCAGCAACATTCCGATGACAAAGGCGGAAAGAAAAACATAAGTGCGCTTGCCGGCCAGGCTGGCTGGCGTAACGAAACCGCTCCAGACGAGAAGTACGGTCGCTATCGGCACTTCGAACGCCAGACCAAACGCGAAAAAAAGTACCAGGATAAAATCGAGGTAATGGGAGATGTCGGTCATCACGGCAACGCCTGCCGGCGCCACCGCATTGAAAAAGGCAAACATCAGCGGAAAAACGGCGAAATAGGCGAACGCTACGCCCAGGTAGAAAAGCAGTATGCTGGAGACCAGCAGCGGTATGGTGAAGCGTTTTTCGCGCTGATAGAGGCCGGGTGCGACGAATGACCAGATCTGATAAAGAATGACTGGCATCGCGAGAAACACAGAAGCCACTATGGTCAGTTTGAACGGCGTCAGAAACGGAGACGCGACCTGGGTGGCTATCATCGTCGAGTCTGCAGGAAGTTTTGCGATCAGTGGCGCCGCGGCCAGCGAGAACAGCTGATCGCTGAACGGCCACAGGCAAAAAAACAGGATGATGATCGCTACGCCAGCTCTCATCAGCCGCGTGCGTAATTCGAGTAAATGCGAAATCAGGCTGGCTTCACCGCCTTGTTGCTGATCGTCAACCTGGGTCACTGTCCGCTGGCTCCGTCGGTTTTTCCGGCCGCTCCTGGGCTGCTGCCTTCGCTTTTTCGATGGCGAGCTCGGTGTCGATCTGGGTCTTTAGCGAACGCGCCATATAACGGGCGCGGCCGATCCAACGGCCAAGGTTTGCTGCCAGTTCGGGTAACCGCCGCGGCCCCAGTACTACGAGCGCCAGGGCGAAAAGAATGACCAGCTCCCAAAAGCCGATATCAAACATCGGTGCTAATCGTGCTTGTCGTTATTTCCGGCTTCCTGGTTTTCAGCCGATGCTGCAGGCGTGTCGGATTCCGGGCCCTGGCTGAGCTGCTGGTGTGCCTGCTCTTGCTCGCCGTCATCAACCGCCTTGCGGAAGCCCCTGACTGCGTCACCGAGGTCGTTGCCGATCGAGCGCAGCCTCTTGGTGCCGAAAAGCAAAACCACGATCAACAGAACAATCAGCAGCTGCCAGACACTGATACCACCGAGACCCATGAGCCTCTCCTGTTATTGCAGAACCGAAATAATACGCCACTGACGGAAAAATTACCCGGCCACCGGTTGTATTCAGGGCCCGGTCTGCAGCCAGAACGTCACCGGGCCATCGTTGACCAGCGACACCTGCATATTGGCACCGAACTCACCTGTTTCCACCGGAGCGTGAATTCGCCTTGCGCAGCCAACCAGCTCGGCAAACAGCTCGCGACCCTGTACCGGATCCGCCGCGCGGGTAAAGCTGGGTCTCAAGCCCTTACGGGTATTCGCCACCAGCGTGAACTGGGGGACCAGCAACAGGCCGCCCCCTTTATCCGCAAGCCCCAGGTTCATTTTGTCTGCGCTGTCGCCGAAAACCCGGTAGGCGACCAACCGCTCCGCCAGCCTCCTTGCCTGCGCGCGGGTGTCTCCTTGCTCCACCCCAACGAGCACGAGCAGGCCCGGGCCAATCTCGCCGACCGTTCGACCGTCGACATCGACCCGGGCCTCGCTGACTCTTTGTAGCAATCCGATCATTGGCGCTCCTCGGTGGCGGTATTGTGGTCATGTGCCTGCACAGACTGTCAAAGTTTTCTGAAAACCAGGGGAGCCTTGCGGCCGGCGCAGACTGTCGCTGCGGCGAATCAACAGCTCTGACCAGGAAGCGGGTCGCTGGGGCAAAGATGCTCTTGTTCTTTTATTTTCTGATTAAAAATCGCATAAAAACCCACTTTAGATGACTTATAGTTGGTTACGATGTCAAATTATCCATTTATGTAAAAATAATCATGAAGTAGGAAAATTTATGGGTTTAACCGCAGATTAAACGCATTAGTGGGGAGCGCAATGTATTTTTCAACGATTTTCGGTGTTAATTGTCATGAAACCGGATCGTATAGCGTTGCTATGACGCTTCATGCATTATCATTCACTTCCTGAAAAACCCGAGGACACCATGAAAAGAAGGCAGTTAATCAAAGGATTCGGGGCCGGTGCCGTACTGGCAGGCCTGTCCGGATGCGGTCAAAAACAAGCCGCGACGGTGTGCGGTGATCCGCAACAGGTGTACCAGTGGAAAATGGTCACCACCTGGCCGCCAAATTTTCCGGGTGCGGGAATCGGCGCCAATCGCCTGGCAAGACGTATAGAAACAGCGAGTAGCGGTCGGATTCGAATCAAGGTATATGGCGGTGGCGAACTGGTGCCGGCCTACGAGGCCTTCGATGCGGTTTCCTCCGGCACGGTCCAGATGGCGCATGGGGCGGCATATTACTGGAAGGGCAAGGCGGCGGCCTCGCAATTCTTCGCAGCCGTTCCGTTTGGCATGAATGCACAGGAAATGAACGCCTGGCTTTTTTACGGAGGCGGCTGGGACCTGTGGAAGGAGCTGTACGCGCCGTTCAACCTCATGCCTGCGCCGGCCGGCAATACCGGCGCGCAAATGGCCGGCTGGTTTAACAAGGAAATCAACAGCGTCGACGACTTGAAGGGGCTGAAGATGAGAATACCGGGCCTAGGGGCCGAGGTACTCAAACGTGCGGGAGGCACGCCGGTCAACGTCCCCGGCGCGGAAGTTTTTACCGCCTTGCAGACCGGCAACATCGATGCAGCCGAATGGATAGGACCCTATAACGACCTGGCATTTGGCTTGCACAAAGCGGCGAAACATTATTACTACCCCGGGTGGCACGAGCCATGCGCCACGCTGGAGGCAATTTTTAACAAGCAAGAGTTCGACTCACTGCCCGCGGACTTGCAGGAGATCGTGCTACTGTCCTGTCGGGCGGCGAACGACGACATGCTGGCCGATTACACGGCGCAGAATCAACGCGCATTGCGCGTGCTGGCAGCGGAACACGGCATCATTCCAAAGCCCCTGCCGGAAAGTGTCCTGCGGCGCCTGAAACAGTTGTCGCTGGAAGTGCTGGAGGAGTTGGCGGCCGAGGACGATATGGTGGCGCGCGTGTATGCTTCCTACCGGGAGTTCCAGCGTAATACCTCGCAGTGGCTGGAGATATCCGAAAGATCTTATTTCGACGCGCGCCTCCTGATGGGCACCGCAGACTCCTAGTCCGCATGCCACCAAGGATCGCGGATTCTGGCTGAGGGCTCGGACACCCGAGCTTGGTCTTCACTCAACCCATCGCTACCGCTTTGGGTTTCGCTCCAGACCTGCGCTCAGCCAGAATCCGCGATAGGTGGACGTCGGTGTACAAACTGTAACCAGCATTCAACGGACCGATGCGGCAAAAAAACCTGATCCTGCCATTCCTTATACCCTAGCGGCTACCGCCTTGGTGACATGCGGGCTAACCGCCGTATATACGTGCCGGCAACCAGGTTGCCAGTTCGGGCCACAAAGCCAGAAGCAGCAACGCGATTAGCTGTATGAAGACGAACGGAATGACGCCGCGGTAGATTGCGGAAGTAGTCACCGTGTCAGGAGCCACCCCGCGCAGGTAAAACAGCGAAAAGCCAAACGGCGGCGTCAGGAACGACGTCTGCAGATTGATTGCGAACATGACGCCGAGCCAGACCGGATCCAGACCCATAACCAGCAGAATCGGGGCGACAATCGGCACGACGACGAAAGTAATTTCGATAAAGTCGAGGACAAAGCCGAGCAGGAACATCAGCGCCATGACCACCAGCATGGAGCCGATTACGCCGCCGGGCAGGTTTTCCAGCACCGCACGGACAGCTTCATCGCCGTCAAAGCCTCTGAATATCAGTGAGAAAAATGAAGCGCCCAGCAGGATCATAAATACCATGCTGCTGATTCGGGTGGTCGTTCGCATGACCTCGCGCAGGCGGCTCAGATCCAGTTGTTTGCGCTGCAGCGCCATTAGCATCGCACCAACGGCGCCGACGGCCGCGGCTTCGGTCGGCGTTGCCAGTCCGGCCAGGATCGATCCCAGCACGGCCAGGATAAGCAATAAAGGCGGCAACAGGACCAGGATGACCTGGCGCCAGAGACTTTTCCCCCGCATGGCCCGGCGCTCGCTGGCGGAAATCGCGGGCATGGCCTGCGGCTGGAAAAAAGCGACCAGCATCAGCCAGAGCAGGTACAACCCGACCAGCAGCAGGCCGGGGATCAGCGCCCCGGCAAAAAGATCGCCCACCGATACGGTTTTTGGCGCGAATATCCCCTGCGCCAGTTGGGCCTGTTGGTACGACGATGACAATACGTCGGCCAGCATGACCAGGATAATAGAGGGTGGGATGATCTGACCCAGGGTTCCGGAGGCGCAGATCGTGCCGCTGGCGACCGCGGGGTCATAGCCTCGCCGAAGCATCGTCGGCAACGACAGTAGCCCCATCGTAACGACCGTGGCGCCGACGATTCCGGTGCTTGCCGCCAGCAACATCCCGACCAGGGTGACCGAGAATCCGAGGCCGCCGCGCAACGGCCCGAAAAGCAGGCTCAGCGTGTCCAGAAGGCTTTCCGCAATTCGTGATCGCTCCAGCATCACGCCCATAAAAACAAACAAGGGAACTGCGATCAGCGTCTGGTTGCCCATGATGCCGAAAATTCGGCTTGGCATTGCGCTGAGAAACGCAGGATCGAATACGCCGAACACAGCGCCGCCCAGGGCGAACAGCAAAGCCACCCCGGACAGGGTAAAGGCAACCGGGTAGCCGGCCAGCAGCACCAGCACAACAGATATGAACATCAGCCCGGCGATCAAGCCCATGTCTATAGCTCTGTGGCCCGCTTGACTTGGTCTTCTGCCGGCGTTCCCTGCTGCCATCGGCTTCTCGCTGCGAGGAAACCGCTTAATGCCTGGGACAGGCCCTGCAATAGCAGCAGCAGCGCAGTCAACGGGATAATGCTTTTCAACAGAAACAAACCGGGCAGCCCGCCGGCTTCCCGGGAACTTTCATAAACGGCCCAGGAAGCGGCGACATAATCCCAGCTGACGACAATCAGAAAAATACAGGTCGGCGCCAGCAGAAACAGCGCACCAAGCAAATTGACCAGCGCCTTTTTTCGCTCGTCCATACGGCGGTAGAAAATATCGACCCTGACATGCTCATCGCGCCCCAGCGTGTACGCGGCGGCCAGCATGAACACCAGTGCATGCATCCAGGTGACGCTTTCTTGCAACCCGATCCAGCCGGTGTCGAACGCCTTGCGAAGAACCACGACCACAAAGGTCACCAGGACCATCAAACTGGTCAGCCAGGACAGGGTTTCGCCCAGTACCCTGTTAGCCGTGTCGATTTGTTCGCTAACCCGCATATTTCCCGATGTCTTTTTCCAGTCTCCGTAAAAAAACCTGCATTTCTTTCATGGCCTGTTTATCGTCATTGTCCTGCGCTGCAGAAATCCCCAAGCGGAAAGCTTTCGTCGCTTCGTCCTCTTTGCCGGCAGCCACACGGGCTTTGCCGAGTGCTTTCCAGGCGGCGGAGTACCCAGGATTATGAGCGACCGCACGCTCCAGGTGCGCGAGCGATTCCTTTGCCCTGTGTGCGGCAAGCAAGGCCGTGCCCAGCGAATACCGCAGCAAGGCATCATCGCGCCCGGCGGCGAGCATCGCCTCCAGGTTGGCGATCAGGCCCATGCTGTCAGCGGTCCCAGAATGAGGGCGTGAACAAAACCAGTAATGAAAAAATTTCCAGCCGACCCAGGAGCATGGCAAAAATCGATACCCATTTGGCAGTGTCCGGAATCGAAATAAAATCATCGGCGACCCCGGCAAGCCCCGGCCCGAGGTTATTCAACGTCGCCGCAATAGCGGCAAAGGCGGTGTCCTGGTCAAGACCCGTTGCCATCAGCACCAGCATCATCACGCCAAACACCACGATATAGATCGAAAAGAAACCCCAGACCGCCTCGACGACGCGTGTAGGTACCGCTGTATTTCCCAGTTTGACCGGAATCTCCGCATTGGGATGCACAAGACGAAGCACTTCGCGCGCGCCTTGTTTGTATATCAGCAGCCAGCGAATAACCTTCATCCCGCCGCCGGTCGATCCAGCGCAACCGCCGATAAAGCTGACGAGCAACAGCATCACGGGCAACGAGCCAGGCCACATCGAGTATTCCGCCGTCCTAAACCCGGTCGTGGTGCCGATGGAAACTGCCTGAAACAGTCCCTTTCTGACCGACTCCCCGAATCCCGAGTAATAACCGGTAACAAAAAGATAGGTGATGGTGATAAAAGTGACTGTCAACAGGACGGTTATCATCGCTCTGAATTCCGGGTCATGCCGGTAGCCGGTCACGCTACGGTTCCTCCAGGCCAGGAAGTGCAATGAAAAATTTGCGGCGCCGATCAGCATGAAAACGATAGCGATTAGTTCGATGGCCAACGCATGGGGATGTCCGCTTAGCGCGTAATAACCGATGCTCGCGTCATGGGTCGAAAAACCGCCGATGGCGACGGTGCTGAATGCGTGGCCAAGTGCGTCGAACCAGTCCATCCCGGCGATCCAGAAAGCGATAAAGCAGGCGACGGTTATGCCCGCATAAATAAAATACAATGCCTTCGCGGTCTCGGTGATTCGTGGCGTCAACTTGTGATCCTTGACCGGCCCCGGTGTCTCGGCGCGATAGAGCTGCATGCCGCCAACGCCCAGCATAGGCAACACCGCGACCGCCAGCACGATGATTCCCATGCCGCCCAGCCACTGCAACATCTGCCGATAAAAAAGGATGCTGCGTGGCAGATCGTCGAGACCCGTTAGCACGGTTGCCCCGGTGGTTGTCAGCCCGGAAATCGACTCAAAAGCAGCATCGGTAATCGAAATATCCAGGCTCGTCGACATGATCAGCGGCACGGATCCCGCGATACCGATGACCACCCAGAAAAGAGAAACGATCAGGAAACCATCACGAAGGCGCAGGTCGGCCCCGCTGCTCGCCGGCTTGCCCATTGCCCAGAATATGAGACCCGCACCGATGATTACGCCCATACCACCGAGGAAAGTGATCCAGCTGCCGTCATCGAAAATCCAGGATATGATCATCGGCGGGATCATCGTCAGACTGAACATGCCCAACAACAAACCAAGGATGCGGGAGACGACAGGAAGGTTCATGCTGAAAACCCGTAACCGGCTTTTCCGTCGTCAGACATAGGTCGCGTCAACCTGGAATAATTTTTCGACGGCTTCGACATGACTTCGGTCCGTGAGAAACAAAATGATATGGTCATCCTCTTCGATGACGGTGTCATGGTGAGCCATTAGGACCTGCTCATCGCGCACGATGGCGCCGATCGTAACGCTATCCGGCAAATCGATTTCCTCGACCGCGCGACCGACGACGTTCGAATTTTCGCGGCTGCCATGAGCGACCGCTTCCAGGGCCTCGGCGGCGCCTCGACGCAGCGAATGCACCCTCGCCACATCCCCGCGGCGAACCTTGGCCAGCAGCGTGCCGATGGTCACCTGCTGCGGCGAAATCGCGATATCGATTGTTCCCGCGTCTTCCGAAAGCTCGGCATAGGACGGGCGATTGATCAACGCCATCACCTTATGTGCACCAAGCTTCTTGGCCAGCATTGCCGCCATGATGTTGGCTTCCTCGGAATTGGTAAGTGCGCAGAAAACGTCCGCGTTATCGACGTTTTCCTCCATCAACAGTTCCTCGTCGGTCGCGTCGCCGTGAAGAACGATGGTTCTGTCCAGTTTTTCGGATATAGCCTTCGCGGTTTCCTGGTCCTTTTCGATCAGTTTGACCTGATTGGTCTGCTCCATCGCTTTCGCGAGGCGAAATCCGATATTGCCTCCCCCGGCTATGATGATGCGTCTGACGGGTTCATCGAGTTTGCGCATCTCGCTCATTACAGCGCGAATATCCGCTCGGGCAGCGATGAAAAACACTTCATCACCTTCCTTGATTACGGTGTCGCCGCTGGGCTTGATGGCTTTGCCGTCGCGATAAATGGCAGCGACCCGCGCATCGACGTTCGGAATATGCTCTCGCAAAGCTGACAATTTCTGACCCACCAGCAGTCCGTCCTTGTCTGCGCGAGCGCCGACCAGGCGGATTTCTCCTTTGGCAAAGTCGAGCACCTGCAAGGCACCCGGATAGCGAATCAGCTGTTCGATATATTCGGTGACCAGCTCTTCCGGGCTGATGCGCACGTCGACAGGCAAAGCATCGTCGCCGAACAGCCGATCGCGATTCAGATACTCGGCGGCGCGAATCCTGGCGACCTTGGTGGGTGTTCTAAACAATGTGGCGGCGACTTGGCAGGCGATCATGTTCGTCTCATCGCTATCGGTCAGCGCGATAATCATATCGGCATCCTTGATGCCGGCCCGCTCGAGTACATCAGGGTGAGAACCGTGTCCAATGACGGTACGGATATCGAGACGGTCACGAAGATCGCGCAGAATGTCCTCGCGAAGGTCCACGACCGTGACGTCGTTCGCCTCTTCCTTGGCCAAATGGTAAGCCGCCGTGCGTCCTACCTGTCCCGCACCGAGAATAATAATTTTCATGTCGGCGCCTTTTTTTTCTCTTTGCGCTTACCCGCGGCGCATTCTACATCAGTTCAAGCCCGGCATAGGCAAGAACCAGCCATTTTGTGCCTGCAGACTCGAAATTTACCTGAACCCTGGCATGAGCACCCTGCCCCTCGCAGGCCATTACCACTCCGCTGCCAAATCGACCATGCCTGACCTGCTGTCCGAGGCGCATGCCGCCCGTTTCCCTGGGTGCGGAAAAGCGGCTTCTTGTGACCGGCCGCCTGACCGAAAAACCACTGCGCACCTCCTCGGTATATTCGCGCGGAATTTCGCTGAGAAAACGCGATGGATGGCCGTAGTTGTCCATGCCGTGCAGACGTCGTTGACTGGCATAGGTCAAGTAAAGTTGTTGTTTTGCACGAGTCATGCCGACATAGCAGAGTCGGCGTTCTTCCTCGAGGCCGCCGCTGTCTCCCAGTGAACGTTGGTGCGGGAAAAGCCCGTCCTCCAAACCGCATAGAAAAACAACCGGAAACTCCAGACCCTTGGCGCTGTGCAGCGTCATCAATTGCACGCAATCTTCCCATGCGCCAGCCTGATTCTCGCCCGATTCCAGCGCCGCGTGTGCCAGAAAGGCGTCCATCGGCGCCATGTCGGTATCCTCATCCAACTCATATCCCCTGGCCGCCGAAACCAGCTCCTCCAGGTTTTCGATCCGGGTCTCGGCCTTTTCGCCCTTCTCTTTGCGAAAGTGTTCGATCAGGCCGCTGCATCGAATGACTGAGTCGACCTGCTCGTATAATTCCAGACCCTGGTTCTCCCGGCCCAGCGGTTCGATCAGCGCAAGGAATGCCTGTACGGCGTTGGCGGCGCGATTGTTTAACTGCCCGCCGGCGAGACTGGACGCGGCGTGCCACAACGATATGGCATTGGCGCGGGCATATTGACGGATCGTATCCATGCTGCGGGCGCCGATGCCTCTCGGCGGCAGATTGACGATGCGCTCAAACGACGTATCGTCGTCGCGATTGGCGATCAGACGCAGGTAAGCCAGCGCATCCTTGATTTCCTGCCTTTCGAAGAAGCGCAGGCCGCCATAAACCCGGTAGGGGACCGCCGCATTCATGAATGCTTCCTCAAAAATCCGGGACTGGGCGTTCGAGCGATAAAGTATGGCTATCTCCGAACGGGGATTGCCCTGGTCCACCCAATCCTTTACCCGGCCAAGAACGAAATCCGCTTCATCGCGCTCATTGAAGGCCTCAAAAACCTTGATCAACTCGCCGTCGGCCCCTTCTGTCCACAGGTTTTTTCCGAGCCGTCCACTGTTATTGCCGATCAGTTTGTTAGCGGCGTTCAGAATTGTGCCGGTCGAGCGGTAGTTCTGCTCCAGACGTACCAGCCCTGCTTTCGGATAGTGTTTTTGGAACTGGAAAAGATTCTCTACCTTGGCGCCACGCCAGCCATAAATGGACTGATCATCGTCACCGACCGCAAATGGCACGCCCTGGTCGCCAGCCAGCAATCTCAGCCACGCATATTGAATGGTATTGGTGTCCTGAAATTCGTCAACCAGCACATGCGTAAACCGCCTGCGATAGTGCTCAAGAAGATCCCCGTTTTTCAACCAAAGTTCGTGTGCCCGCAGCAGCAACTCCGCAAAATCGACAACGCCGGAGTTGTCGCAAATCTCCTGGTAGGCTGCATAGTGCTTGATCATCTGGCGGCGATTACTGTCGCCACGATCGTCCATATTGGCCGCGCGTATGCCCTCGTCTTTTTGTGCATTGATGAACCACTGAAGTTCTCGCGGTATCCAGCGGGTTTCATCGACGCCCATGTTTTTGAACATGCGGCGTATAACGCGTAACTGATCCTCGGAATCCAGAATCTGGAAAGTTTGTGGCAGTCCGGCTTCCTGCCAGTGTTGGCGAAGAATCCGGTGGGCCAGCCCATGAAAAGTACCGACCCACATGGCCACGGCCGGCCGGCCAAGCAACGCTTCGATGCGACCACGCATCTCGTGCGCAGCTTTGTTGGTAAATGTGACCGCGAGAATACTGCGCGGCGCGATGTTTTCGACATCGACCAGCCAGGCGATTCGATGGACCAACACGCGGGTCTTGCCGCTGCCGGCACCCGCCAATACGAGCATCGCCTGCCGGTCCGCGGTAACCGCCTCGCGCTGCGCCTCGTTTAGCGGATCAAGAATCGGGGAAACATCCATGGCGGCGGATTGTACCAACAACACGCGCCGGTCTTACAGGTAATGGTCGATCAGCAGAAACGCAAACAATAGCATCAGGTAATTGATCGAATAGTGGAAAGTTCGCATCGGCAAGTCCGGTTTCCTGTCTGCCATCATGGCAATCGCGTAATACAGGAATCCCGCGCCCAGGCTAATCGCACCGAACAGATACAACAGCCCGGACATGCCGGTGAAATAAGGCAGCAAGGTGACTATGACCAGCAGGATCGTATACAGCAGAATCTGCAGGCGAGTAAATTTTACGCCGTGGGTCACGGGCATCATCGGGATGTTTACTTTCGCGTAGTCGTCCTTGCGCGCAATGGCCAGCGCCCAGAAATGCGGTGGCGTCCAGGTAAAAATAATCAGGAACAATAATAAGGCGTTCGGATCCACGCTGTTGGTAACCGCCATCCAGCCGAGTACTGGCGGCGCGGCGCCGGCGGCACCGCCGATTACGATGTTTTGTGGAGTTGCCCGCTTCAGATACAAAGTATAAATAACGGCATAACCGATTAGCGACAGAAAAGTCAGGACCGCCGTCAGCGTGTTGACTGCGGCGACCAGAATCAGCATCGAAACCAGGCCGAGCATCGCGGCGAAAATTGTGGCTTGTTTTGCACTCAGTTGCCCGGTGGGAAGCGGACGGTTTCTGGTGCGGTTCATTTCGGCGTCGATACGGGCGTCGAGTATGTGATTGAATGCAGCAGCCGACGCCGCGGCGAGCGCAATACCCAATGTGCCAAACAGGACCGGCTGCCACGGCGGCATGCCCGGGACGGCCAGGAACATGCCGACGACCGCGGTAAACACGATCAGTGCGACGACCTTCGGTTTGGTCAGCTCGATGTACTGCGACCAGAGCATCACGATCTGGTTCGCAACATACGGTTGGTCATAACGAGACTCAGCAATAACAGGGCGGCCATCGCGTTATGCGCGGTCGCCAGGGACAGCGGCAGCGCCAGTTCAACGATCGCGATACCGAGGAGGACCTGGAGCACCGTCAGGCCCATCAACACGATACCGGATTGCGCCAGCGCCCGCCCAGCGCTCCGTTTCAGTATCATCAGGCCGAGAGCAAGATTGAAAATCACGACGGCCAGTGCGCCCAGCCGGTGACTCAAATGAATCGCAACGCGTGCGGGATGCCCGAGTATGCCGCCTTCAAAATCCCTGGCCTGCGAACCGCCGAGTTCCTGGAGACTGAATCCCTGACCGAAGTCCGCTGCCGGCCACCACTGACCCTGACAGGTCGGAAAATCGGGGCAGGCCATTCCTGCATAATTGCTGCTTGTCCATCCACCCAGCGCGATCTGCGCCATCAGGAGCAGCAGCACAAGCGAGGCGACGCGTGCCAGCAGGGAATCATCAACCTGTATCCTTTCCCTGGCCGGACTCAACGCGAGCCACCACAGCGCACCCAGTGTAATCATCCCGCCCATCAGGTGTGCCATCACGATGACAGGCTTGAGTAACAGCGTGACGGTCCACATTCCGAGCAGCGCCTGAAAAACGATCAGAGGCACCAGCAGCAGCGGTAACAGCAGCGGTTGCTTTTTGTCCTTGCGATTGCGGAGCGCGAGTATCGCCAGCGCGACGACCAGCAGACCCAGTGTCCCGGCAAAATAACGGTGCACCATTTCCTTCCAGGCCTTCGCCGGCTCAAGCAGTCGGTCCGGGTAGGCGCGCTGCGCCTGCGAAATTTCACGGGCAGTATCAGGAACCATGGCCTGCCCGTAACATCCTGGCCAATCCGGGCATCCCAGGCCGGCGTCGGACAAGCGGGTATAGGCGCCAAGAATAACGACCAGTAATGCCAGTATCGTGGTCAGCAGAGCCAGTTTCTTAAAACGGATCAGCGCCGCGCTGGGCCCGCGCGGTCCACGAGACCGATAGTATTTTCTGTGTGTCGGACGTCGCGCCATCTTCTCCTCCATAAATTCTGCTAACCGATACGGGACAGCCTCAACAATCTCTTGAGATCCTCCAGCAGTCCTTTCGCCTCGAATCCCGACTCGTAGGCGAGCACAAGATTTCCGAGCGGATCGACAAGATAAACCCTGTTCAACGTCAACACGAAGTCATCGTCGGGGTGGTCGAAATCCGAGCCAAAAGCCCGGATAAGCTCGCTGCCGGCGTCGCTGGCAGCGGCGATTTTCAAGTCGGTATGGTATTCGGCAAAAAATCCCAGATCCGGCTGCGGATCATTGGTGATCAGCAGACGCTGTACGCGGGTGTCTTTCTGCCCCAGCGACGCCCGGACCTGACGCGTATCGTACAGACTTTTCCTGCAGTCGGTGTCACATGGGCCGGGGCTGAGATAAACCAGCGTCCAGAAGCCGACCAGCGTCATTGTTTCAGTGCTGTCACCGTTCACCAGGCGCAGATTACTCGCCGGCAGCGGCCTGACCGGATCAAATAAATGACCGTTCGCGACGCTGCCGGACGGATGCCATCCGCCGGCGCCATAATAATAAAATGACGCAATCGCCAGGGGGCCGAGGAACACCAACCCGACGATGATCAGGATCGATCGACGTCTTCCACCGCCTGCGCCTGTGGACGAATTATTCATTGCCCGGTTTTCTCGGCGTAAGGGACCGCCGGGACAGCGCCATAAAGATGATCAAAACGACAGCAGCCATGGCAAACCATTGTATGGCGTAGCCCCTGTGCTGATCGGCGCTCATGACGGTTGCCCGCCACTCGCGAACATAACCATCCGGCTGGTCCGGGTTGAGCCGCAGAACGTAATCAAAAAGCGGATAATCCAGCACGGCTTTCAGTTCGGCCATCTCCGGAAACTGCGCCAGTCGCGGCCAGCCGGAATCATTTGGGTCTATGCCCGGCCCGAGGCGCACACCCGCTTTCGGTAAGCCGCCGATCCGGCCGGTCACCGTGCGCTCCTCGATGCCGACGTTGGTCTCGGGAAGGACTTCACGACCCTTCTCCAGCGGGACCCAGCCGCGGTTTACCAGCAGGGAGCGCTGTTCTCCCACCGGCTTGAACGGAGTCAGCACTTCGTACCCGACCCGGCCTTCATGGGTCATGTTATCGAGCAAAAACTGGCGTGATTCGTCGTAGTTGCCATAAACGCTCATGTTTTCGAAAATATGATTCGCCGCAGCTTCGTTTCCCAGGGGGCCCTGCATGACGTCGCTGGCATGCCCCTGCTCAAAACTGGCAACGAGAATATCCTTCTCCACGGCGCGGGACAGCTGCCACCGACCGAGACTGACAAACAGCAGGAAAAACGCGATGGCCAGCAGCGCGGGCATCATCCATGGAATCTTGCCGGACCGGCGACCGCCGGTCACGTTATACTGCCTTTCCAATCGATGGACATCAGAGGTCTCCTCGTTCACATGCGCTTGTTGGCATTGATCATTCTTTTGGCGATCATCGTCAGTCTGGGGTCGGCACTGCGCTTCCTGGTCAGCGACGACGGTAAAACAGATCGTGTCCTCAAAGCGCTGACCTGGCGAATCGGCCTGTCTGTCGCTCTGTTCGCGCTGCTCATGATCGCCTGGTATAGCGGACTGATTCAGCCTCACGGAATTTTACCTGAATACTAGCCCGCATATTTCACCAGGGCGGTAGCCGCCGGGCGGGGCTGCAACACGAAAAAAGGCGCCGTGCCGCCACGGCGCCCCGCTCTTTTTCTGTTGCTTACAACCAGTACACGAAGAAATAAAGGCACAGCCAGACCACGTCAACGAAATGCCAGTACCAGGCCGCCGCCTCAAAGGCGAAATGGTTGCTAAGCGTAAAGTGGCCGCGCAGGACACGAAACCAGATTACGGTCAAAAATATCGCACCGATGGTAACGTGCAAACCGTGAAAACCGGTCAGAATGAAAAAGGTCGAACCGTAAATGCCGGTACTGATTTTCAGGTTTAGTTCGGCGTAAGCGTGCATATACTCAGAGGCCTGCAGGGAGATAAATGTGATCCCCAGGAGAACCGTCGCCAGCACACCCAGATTCAGGATCAGACGATTGCCATTTCTCAGGGCGTGGTGGGCGATCGTGATCGTCACGCTACTGGACAGAAGAATCGCCGTATTGACAGCGGGCAGGCCAAATGCCTCCATGGACTCGAAACCACCGCCGGCGTGCGCCGGACCGTTGGTCGGCCACATCGCTTCAAAACCCGGCCACAGCATCAGGTTGGTCATGAACTTGGTGCCCTCGCCTCCCAGCCACGGGATCACCAGCTGGCGGGCATAAAACAAAGCACCAAAAAACGCCGCGAAGAACATGACTTCAGAGAAAATGAACCACATCATTCCCATCCGGAATGACTTATCCACCTGCGGGTTGTAATAGCCGGCCATGCTTTCCGAAATGACGGTGCCAAACCAGCCGCCCATCATGACAATCAGCATCGCAAGGCCAAGCAGCGACATCATGCCGCCGATTGCACCCCCGTTGAGGTACGAAGCGAAACCACCGAGCATCGCAAACACGGCGACGCTGCCGACGATGGGCCAGTGGCTGCCGTTAGGAATGTAATATTTTTCGTGTGCGTGATCCATAAACGGTAATCCCCGATTTAACTTTCTGATGGATTTTTACCGGCCACGGTGGCCAGTTTTTCCGTAGCAAAAAATGTATATGACAGAGTAACCCGATCGACGTGTCCCGGCAGTTCAGGATCCACGATAAACACGACCGGCATATCCTTGCCCTCATTCGGTGTAAAATGTTGCGCGGTAAAACAAAAACATTCCGTCTTTCTGAAATATCTGGCAGCCTGCCCCGGCGCAATGCTCGGAACGGCCTGTCCGGTCAATGCTCTGTCGGCAAGATTGCGGGCAAAAAAGCTCGTGTTATAAAGCTTTCCCGGGTGCACTCGCATCTCCGCTACCCCGGCTCTGAAATCCCACGGCGCGCCTTCATTGACGGTGGTAACAAACTCGACTACCACTTCGCGACTCAAATCCGGCGCCTCGATGACTTCCGTCGCCTGCGCCCCTGTCTTGCCACCGATACCCAGAATCTGGCAGAAAACGTCGTACAACGGGGGCAGTACCGCGAAACCAAAACCAAACATGACAACCACCAGCGCAAACAACTGTGCTGTCAGACCAAAGTGCCTGAATTTTTTTCTCTCGTCACTCATGCCGACGAGTTGAGCCACATGATAAATATATAAGCTGCATAAAACCCCATCGCCATCAGGGCGAGAATAATCGCTGAAACGTGAATCTTGCGTTTCGCTCCGGCGCTCATCGGGTCAGCCTCATTTTACGTCAGGTGCGGTTTCGAACGTGTGATGCGGCGGCGGCGATGGCACGGTCCACTCCAGGCCCTTGGGACTGTCCCAGACTCTGCTGCTGGCTTTTGCGCCACCCTTGACCGTCCGGTAAACGATATAGGCAAACAACAACTGCGATAAGCCGAAGCCAAACGCGCCGATGGAGGACATCATATTGAAGTCCGCAAACTGGGTGGAGTAATCGGGAATACGACGCGGCATCCCGGCGAGACCCAGGAAATGCTGCGGGAAAAAGGTGATATTGACAAAAATTGCAGACAACCAGAAATGCATTTTGCTAAATTTCTCGTCGACCATATGGCCGGTCCATTTGGGCAGCCAGTAATAAACCCCCGCCATGATGCCAAAGATGGAACCCGGTACCAGCACGTAATGGAAATGGGCAACGACGAAATAGGTGTCGTGATATTGGAAGTCGGCAGGCGTGATGGCCAGCATCAGGCCGGAAAACCCACCAATCGTGAACAGGAACACGAACGCCAGTGCAAACAGCATCGGTGTTTCAAAAGTCATCGACCCACGCCACATCGTTGATACCCAGTTAAATACCTTCACGCCGGTGGGTACCGCGATCAGCATGGTCGAGAACATGAAGAACAGTTGTCCGGCCAGCGGCATACCGACCGTAAACATGTGATGGGCCCAGACAATGAACGACAGGAAGGCGATACTGGCAGTCGCGTATACCATCGAGTTGTAACCGAACAATGGTTTGCGAGCGAAGGTCGGAATAATTTCCGAAATGATGCCAAATGCCGGCAGGATCATGATGTAAACCTCGGGGTGGCCGAAGAACCAGAATATATGCTGGAACATGACCGGATCGCCGCCGCCCGCGGCGTTAAAGAAATGGGCGCCAAAGAACTGATCGAACAAAAGCATGGTCACCGCGCCCGCGAAAACCGGCATGGCCGCCAGCAACAGGAAGGCAGTAATGAACCAGGTCCAGACGAACAACGGCATTTTTAGCAGCGTCATCTTCGGCGCACGCATATTCATGATCGTTACGATGATATTGATCGCGCCCATAATCGATGAGGCGCCAAGAATATGAACGGCAAACACGAGAAACGGCAACGCATCACCGGTTTGCAAAATCAGCGGCGGGTACATGGTCCAGCCAGCCGCAGGGGCTCCGCCGGGCATAAAGAAGGTAGCGATCAGTAATGAAAAAGCAACGGGAAGCAACCAGAAACTCCAGTTGTTCATCCTTGGCAGTGCCATATCTGGCGCACCGATCATCATCGGTATCATCCAGTTGGCCAGGCCGACGAAAGCCGGCATCACGGCGCCGAACACCATAACGAGTGCATGCATGGTGGTCATCTGATTGAAGAACGCCGGATCAATCAGCTGCATCCCCGGCTGAAACAACTCCGCCCGAATGACCATCGCCATGGACCCGCCCACCAGGAACATAAGCAGCGAAAACACCAGGTACATCGTCCCGATGTCTTTGTGATTCGTTGAAAACAGCCAGCGTTTGATCCCGCTCGGCGTGTCGTGTCGATCGTGATCTTTAATGCGATGCTGGTCTACCGTGGCTTCCATGGTCTCAGAGCCCATACTGTTCTCCATTTCTATTATCTTGCCGCTGCGATATCTGAGGGCTGCACGGTGTCACCGCTGTCTAGTCCCCAGGCATTGCGTTCATAGGTGATGATGGCGGCCAGCTCCTCGTCGCCGAGTTGCGACGCGAATCCAATCATCGCTGTGCCCGGACGGCCGTTCGCCACAATGTCGATATGCTGGCTGGCGGGACCGCTGACGACCGCGTTGTCGATCAAGCTCGGAAACGCCGGAGGCAACCCCTGTCCGTTGATCTGATGACATGCGCCGCAGTTAACGTTGTAGAGATCCTCGCCGCTGATCTCTGCGGCCGTCGCAGGACCTTCATCCGCAGTTTCAGCGACAGCCGGGGTATCCGCCGGCGCATCGCCACTTTGCGCGGCGACCCAGCCGGCATATTCGTTCCGGCTCAGGACCTCGACGACGACCGGCATAAAGCCATGGTCGCGCCCACAAAGTTCTGCGCACTGGCCCCTGTAGATACCGGTTTCATTCGCCTTGAACCAGACTTCGTTGATGAAACCCGGTATTGCGTCTTTTTTGACAGAGAAGCTGGGAACCCACCAGGAGTGAATCACGTCATTCGATGTAACGAGAAGGCGCACTTTGGTATCGACAGGCACCACCAGCGGCTTGTCGACATCCAGCAGGTAGTTGTCTACCGAGAACGGGTCAGCACCGGTCCCGACTTGTCGCGCTATGTTACTGGCCCTGGCAAGCGTACTGAAGAATTTGATATCGGTACCCAGGTACTCGTAATTCCATTTCCACTGGTACCCCGTGATCTTAATGGTCATTTCAGAGTCTCGGGTATCCTCCATCACCACCAGAGTTTTGGCCGCCGGGACGGTCATCGCAATCAGAATAATGACCGGGATGATGGTCCAGATCAGCTCCGCTTTGGTGCTATGCGAAAAATTCGCCGGTTCCGCACCACGCGAGCGACGATGCAACACAATGGACACGATCATGGTGCCGAAAACGACGATCGCGATAGCCACACAGATCCACAGGATCAGCATATGCAGCTCATATACCGATTGACTGGTATCGGTAATACCGCGCGTGAGGTTCAGCACCCGGTCGGCGGAAACGACCGGCGTCATGATCATTAAAGTGATAAGCGTAGTAATTTTTCCGACCAGGCGGAATCCAGAACTGTTGGTCATTAATCCCAACTCCCTATGTTTCTGATTTTGGCGTCGCTGGCTGTTACCGGGCATCAGTACCCGCTGCCGCAGATTTTCATTGTTTATCGATCTCGAGCGGCTTATCGCCAGGGCGCGCTTATGCTACTTGATGGATATTTGGCGTGCAAGACAGCCCGGCGGCGGGCACGTACAATATCGGCTGATGCAGCCACTTAGTTTCGGAAGAAACAATTACGGTGGCGGGATCACCCGCAGCGCCGAGCGCCTGCAGCAGGGCGCCGGAGATTATGTTTGTCCGACTCCGTTGTCCGTTCCGGTAACAAACGATCCACGACTCATAACTTATCGGTCCCTTCGCCGGAGCCCTATTTCGCGTGCGGGTATTCGGTATTCACCGCCGCCAGCGGGCCGCGCTCTTTTTTCGACCGGGGCCCAGGCATGACCATAAACAACTTCATAAGTCGCCGGGAGTTTGCCTCGATAACGAAAGTGTTCATAGGCATCGCCCAGCGTTTCCATTTCCTGCTGGTCCGGCATGTCTCCGCAATCCAGAACCCGGGCGCCGGTCTTGGTCAGGTCGTCGATCAGCCGTCCGATATTGCCGTAGGTCAACGTAATATGCTCGCTGTCCATCACCGGCTCGACAAGGCCGTTGCGAATAAGCGCATCTCCGACATCGTGCATATCGACGAACTGGATAACACGGTTGTCACCTGTCGCCGCCCGCCACGCCTCTCGTAATTCATACAGCGTATCCGGACCATAACTGGTGAAACTGAGTAACCCCCGCGGCTGCAGAACCCGGTAATACTCGCTGAAAACCCGGTCAATATCGTTTATCCACGGCAGCACCAGGTTACAAAAAATCAGATCGACGCAATTGTCGGCTACCGGCAGATCGTACAGGTCTGCGCAGACTGCCGTCTGCCCGCAATCTGCCTTCGATGCCTTGCTAACCATATTCCCGGCGAAATCGACAGCCATGATCCGGCTATCCGGATAACGTTGGCGAAGAAATGGCAGCGCTCTGCCGGTGCCCGTTCCGCCGTCGATGATGAGACCTGGATCCAGTCGTACCAGGTCCTGTCGCTGCATCAAGCGCTCCAGAATTTCCTTCTCGAGTACGGCCGAGTGGTCATAAGTAGCAGCCGAGCGATCGAACGATTGCCTGACCTGACCAGGATCAGGGCGAATCATGTTTTTCACTATCATGTCCTGACCGGCAAAATGAAACGTAACTCATTATTTCCTTTCGAGGCGTGTGTTTCCATAGCTGGGCCGTTCGATCCACACCGGGATGGACAAAACGGCGAACGGGCTACGCCGAATATTCGCAGAAGACGCGTCTCTAGCGGCTAAGTGTTTGTTCGCTGCTGATTTGCGACAAGCAACGCCCGTCTGTCGCGCGCACATTATATTATTTCCGGCCGGAATGGGGATGGCGATGAGAGGAAAAACCCGCCGCTGGCAATCGTGCCTGCAGTCGTTGTTGATGCCAACACGCTGCGTGCTTTGTCACGGCCCGGGCGTCTCTCCGTTGCTGGACCTGTGTGCGGGCTGTTTCGACGATCTGCCCGCACTGCAAGCCGGATGTCGAATATGCGCCCGGCCCGTTACGGATGCGGGGATGACCTGCGGGCAGTGCCAGAAAACCAGGCCGCCGTTTGACCGGGTTGTCGCACCCTATCGCTACGCATGGCCGATGGATAAAATGATTCAGCAATTCAAGTTCAGTGGAAACTTAACGATGGGTCGCGTGCTCGGTACATTGCTTGCATTGCATCTGCAAAGCGGTGGGATCGCCGCCGGCGAGGAGTGGCAGTCGTCCGGCAACAGTATTGTTGTCGTTCCCGTGCCCTTGCACCGTCGCCGCTTATGGGAAAGAGGATTCAACCAGGCGAATGAGCTGGGACGGTCGATGGGACGAGTCATCCCGATCAATCTGTGCCCGGATTTGTGTGAGCGCGTGCGCGATACACCGGCGCAAAGCGGCAAAAAGTCAGCCGACCGGGTGGCAAACGTTCGCCAGGCTTTCGCTTTACGCGTCGACAAGGCGCCTGACCAGCTAATTTTGCTTGACGATGTGATGACCACCGGCAGTACCTGCGCGGAACTCGCCACGACATTCAGGATGAGGGGAACCCGGACAGTAATCGTGTGGTGCCTGGCGCGTGCCTGAAACTTGCTGTCACCTGCGGCGGAGGCTATTTTGCCTTGATGAATCTCCGCAAACGAGAGAACGCGTTAACGAAACCGATCTTCGATCCAGGTCGTCGGCGCGTACTGGGAGGTCTGGCCGGGGCTGGCTGGCTGGCGGGAACCGGCACAATAATCACCGGCTGCAGCGGTGGACATGTATTACGGGTGCCGTTGGCCGTTGCGGAGGCCAAACTCTTTCGCGCCATCGCTCCGGCGTTGCTGAGTGGATTGTTGCCGACGAATCCCGCCGAGCGCGAGGACGGCCTGAACAGGCTCGTGGACGCCATATCAATCAGTGTCTCCAGTCTCAGCAGCGATGGACGTGAACAACTGGCTCGATTATTGGCAGCGCTGGATTTCCGGCTTACTCGCTGGTTACTGACGGACCTTTGGAAACCCCTGCATGAATCCAGCGTAGACGAGATCAACGGTTTTCTGGACAACTGGCGGCATTCATCAACCGGCCGGTTTAATTTTGCCTATCGCACGTTGACCAAGCTGGTGTGCAGCAACTGGTACCAAATGCCGCGAAACTATGCGCAGTCAGGTTATCCAGGACCACCTGCCTGGGCGGTCCGAATCAATAAGCGCCCGGAAGCCTGACGCATGATCGCCGCTCATCATCATCTCATCGACGGGACGCGGCTGAAAAATGACCAGGTGGTGGATGCCGATGTAGTCATCGTAGGTACGGGGGCGGGCGGTGGCGTCACGGCCGAGTTACTGGCGAAATCGGGTCTCAAAGTGGTCATGCTGGAGACCGGCCCGCTGCAAATGCGCCGTGATTTCAACATGGATGAGCGGCGGGCATACAACCGCCTTTACGCCGAAGGCGGGAACCTGACGACAGCCGATGGTAGCATAGCAATACTGCGTGGCCGCACCGTGGGCGGAAGCACAACGGTCAACTGGACCAGCAGTTTTCGCACGCCCGGTTTGACGCTTGCTCACTGGGTGGAGCGGTTTGGTTTACCAGAAATATCAGTGGCAAAAATGACTCCATGGTTTGAGTGGGCCGAGAGGCGACTCAACATAGAACCTTGGGCAATGCCACCCAACGCGAACAACGAAGTCCTGAAAAACGGGTGCGAAAAGCTCGGTCTTGATTGGGCTGTAATCCCGAGAAACGTAAAAGGCTGCGCCAATCTGGGCTATTGCGGCATGGGGTGTCCGCTGGAGGCCAAACAATCGATGCTGGTGACGACTATTCCGGCCGCTCTCGAATATGGCGCGAGTCTGTACGTCCGGACCAGGGCCTGGAAAGTCGCGATTAGAAAAGGCAAGGTCGAGGCGCTGATCGCCCAGGCTCTCGGTGAGAAAAGCATCAGTCCGACGGGCGTTAAAATTACGATCCGGGCGCAACATTATGTGCTCGCCGGCGGCGCGATACACAGTCCGGCCTTGTTGATGCGTTCGTCTGCTCCCGATCCACATGGGACGCTCGGAAAACGCAGCTTTCTACACCCGGTGAATCTGAGCTTGGCACGCATGCCAGGCAAGATTGACGCTTATTACGGCGCGCCACAAAGTATTTACAGCGACCATTACCAATGGCAGGACGGCACCGGCGGTCCGGCCGGATTCAAGCTCGAGGTGCCACCGATGCACCCTGGACTGGCAGCTGGGATCGTCGGTATGCACGGTCGGTCGCTGGCCGGTCAAATGCGCGAATTTCCCAATCTGAACGCCTTGCTCGCGTTGCAAAGAGACGGATTTGACGAGCAAAGTCCGGGAGGAGAAGTGCATTTGCAGGACGATGAGCGTGGTGTTCTCGATTATCCGCTGCATCAATATCTGTGGGAAGGCATGCGACGTGCCTGGCACGTGATGGCGGACATCCAGTTCGCGGCGGGGGCCACCGCCGTGTCACCGGCGCACCTGGACGCCGAATTCTCCCCGACTCCGGAGAAAGCCCGCCAGGCGATCGATCGGCTGTCGTTGCAACCCTTCAAAGCGGCTTTGTTCAGCGCGCATCTGATGGGTGGTTGTGGCATGGGATCGGATCCGGCGCAATCTGTGATCGGACCCGGCGGCAGGCACCACCATCTTGAAAATCTGTCGGTGATCGATGGATCCATTTTTCCGACCAGCATCGGCGCAAATCCACAGTTGTCTATTTTCGGGCAGTCCGCGCGTATCGCGACGGGGCTGGCGCGGGAGATGAGACCTGGCGCATTGCCTGATATGCCGGTCACAAGTGTCTGACGATCGGCAAGCGGCGGATTTGGATCAGTACTGTTAATCAGCGGCAAGCGAAGTGCCGGATCCACGGTAAGACGGAGTCAACAATGAATGTGACAAGCGCTTTTTGTCTGGTAATTTTGTCTGTTTTCGCGTCAGGCTGCGCCGGTCCACGACCGGTCAGCGAAAGCTGCCACGAAGAACTGGCGGCCGGATGGGCGGAGCTGGATCTGGCCAAGGCTGATGGCGTCGACGGCACGATCAGCTTTGCCAAGGCAGTCGGTCTGCTGACAGCGGCAAAGGCTATGGAAATCGCGGATGACTACGAAAGATGCTACGAACTTGCGAAGGATGCGCGGGTTTTTATCAAGGACTCCCGCGGCTGATTTGACCCGCCGGTCAGCCGGCGGCGAATGTGTAGTGCAAAATCAAACCGGCAAATACGGTGGCGCCGACGTAACGGTTGTGAAGGAATGCCTGGAAACAGGCCTCGGGCTCGCGATTTCTGATCAGAATCTGCTGCCAGCCAAACATCGCCGCCGCGGCAAGCAAACCGAAGTAATACCAACTGCCGAGTTCCTCGCTGCGGCCGACCAGGTAAAGGGTCAGCAGGCACATACCCTGGAACACGCCAATCCACAGCCGATCAAGATCACCAAAGGCTATTGCCGTTGAGCGGATACCTATGCGCAGGTCGTCTTTCTTATCCACCATCGCGTATTGCGTGTCGTAAGCGACAACCCACAAAAGATTGGCGATAAACATCAGCCAGGTCACGCGCGTCACTTCACCGGTCTGCGCTGCAAAGGCCATGGGAATGCCCCAGGAAAACGCGACGCCGAGAAAGAATTGCGGGAAGTGGGTGTATCTTTTCAGGAACGGGTATGAGGCGGCCATCGCCGCCGCGGGGGCCGCCCACATCAATGCCTGCAGATCGAGCATCAGAACCAGGCCCAGCGCGACCAGCGCAAGGCTGCCCGCGAGCATCAGGGCTTCCTGTGGGCTGACCCGGCCGGCCGCCAGCGGCCGGTTTTTGGTCCTTTCGACGTGCGGGTCGACATGCCGGTCTGCGTAGTCATTCATAACGCAACCTGCCGATCGCATCAGGAAAACCCCCAGCACGAAGATGATAAATATTTGCGGATTCGGGCGCCCGTTACCCGATAACCACAGCGCCCAGAGCGTTGGCCAAAGTAGCAGTAACGACCCGATGGGTTTATCAATCCGCATCAGCAATGCGTACTCTTTCAGCTGCGCCAGCCACCAGCGCCATTGAATTTGCGACAGTTTCTCAAGTAGCGTGCTCATCGATTGCGATCTTCCTGGCAATAGCAGATCGCCGGCAAAAAAACTTCACAGACCCAGAGCGGCAAATCACCGAGGCGAAACTCGGATCGCCTGGCATAGAGAACTTGCGGCGTTTCCGCTCCATCGGGCAGTGCGGCGGTGTAAAGTGACTGCCCCTGCTGGATGATGGTGAAGCTGAAGCCACTGCGCTTTACATTCGCTTTTTCGGCCAGTGTTTCCCCCAGCGGGCGGTCGCCGAGAGATTCCAGCCACGGGTGTGCCGTGAGGGTAACTGCGGGGATCAGGCTGCGGGCGAAAAGAGTTCTCAACGGCCCGCAGTTCAGCGCAATTTCACGGCAAAGTCCGCCTCCGTCCAGCTCATGCTGTTCCGCTGGTCTTTGGCCGAGCAGGCGCAACCGAAATCCAGGTCCACAGCTTTTCCTCATGCGCCGGGTCAACATACCGCCGGAATTCAGCCAGCGGCGAAGCCCGGAAGGAACCTGGTCCATCGAAAACTCCTCGATACGCAACCAGTTCGAAGCCGCGTAATCCGGTACTGAAATTCTTTCTGCCAGTTTCCTGTCCACTCTTATACTGTCCCGGGCTCGTTTCACCGCAATGCATTGTAAAACGCGTTATCGGTCGGAGGATACAATCTTTACCATCCGCACCGGAAACTCAAACCTTACCAAACCGATCCGCCTCTCCCACCCAGCGTTGTATCAACGCGTCAACCGCGAGCGGATCCTGCTTCATCATGACGGCAGCTGTCTTGTGTACGGCAGGAAGCAAATCTGCGTCGCGCAAAAGATCCGCGATGCGCATTTGCAGCAGACCGGTCTGACGTGTGCCCAGCAATTCACCTGGTCCTCTTAACTCGAGGTCTGCCTTGGCAACTTTGAATCCGTCATTGGTTTCCCGCAAAACGGCAAGACGCTGCCTGGCAAGGTCGGTCAAAGGTGGTTTGTAGAGTAATGTACAACTGCTTTGCTCACTACCCCGGCCTACTCTGCCGCGTAACTGATGTAACTGGGCAAGCCCCATGCGCTCGGCATTTTCAATCACCATCAAGCTTGCGTTTGGTACGTCGACGCCGACTTCGATAACCGTTGTCGCAATCAATAAATGTATATGGCCCGCAATGAAAGCCTGCATGACCCGATCCTTGTCTTTCGAATTCATTCTTCCATGAATGAGCCCCAGTGAAAGCTCGGGAAGGGCCTCGGCCAGCATATTCGCCGTTTTCTCCGCCGCTTCATAGTCCAGCACGTCCGACTCTTCTATCAGCGGGCACACCCAATAGGCCTGACGACCGGAGAGGCAGGCGTCGCGAATGCTCTGCACCAGTTTGTAGCGCCGTGACTCCGGCATGGCAACCGTGGTTACCGGTTGCCGGCCCGGCGGCAATTCATCGATTACTGAAACATCGAGATCGGCGTACGCCGTCATGGCCAGGGTTCTTGGAATCGGGGTGGCAGTCATGATCAGCTGATGCGGACAACGACCCTCGGCACCGCCTTTTTCCCGGAGGGCCAGCCGCTGATGAACACCAAAACGGTGTTGCTCATCGACCACTATCAGAGCGAGATGAGCAAACCTCACGCTTTCCTGAAACAGGGCATGAGTGCCGACCACCACCCGCGCCGCTCCGCTGGAGATCTGCGTCGTCACCTCTCTTCGCATCTTGCCTTTGAGCCTGCCGGTCAGCAGAGCCACCTTAATTCCGAGCGGTTCAAGCCACAGGCGAAAATTCTCACCATGTTGCTCAGCCAGCAGTTCGGTCGGCGCCATGATCGCAGTTTGCCTGCCGCACGCAGCGACGTGGACCGCAACCGCAGCGGCCACCACGGTTTTACCCGAACCCACGTCGCCCTGAACCAGCCGCATCATCGGCCGGTCTTTTTGCAGATCTTCGAGCAACTCAGAGGTCACGCGTTGTTGTGCGCCGGTCAGTTCGTAAGGCAGGGAACGGACAAAATCAGCAACTGAATCCCGTCCGTCGATCAAGGACTCCGCAGGCACGCTGCGCACCCTGCTGCGCAGACGACGCAGACTCAGGTGTTGCGACAACAATTCCTCAAATGCCAATCGTCTTTGAGCCGGGTGTCTGCCTTCGAGCAGGGCCTGCTGGTCGATATCGGCCGGTGGCTGGTGCAGCAAGTGTATGGCTTCCATCAAGCTCGGCATCCCCGTTCCGGCGAGTGCTTGTGCGGATAACCAGTCATCGAGCCCCGTTTTTTTTGTCAGGTTCAGTGCCTGCCTGGTCAGCGCGCGCAGGCGCCCCTGCTGCAGCCCTTCGGTCGTGGGATAAATAGGCGTCAGCGTCTCTTCAACCGCCACCTCACTGTCACCGAGAATGCGATACTCAGGGTGTATCATTTGCAGGCCACCCGTAGCCGTTCTTGGTTCGCCAAAACAACGAACTCGCAGCCCCCTGGCCAACCCCTCCTGCTGCGCACGGGAAAAATGGAAAAACCGGAGCGTCAGCGCACCTGTCCCATCACTGATTCGACAAAGCATATTTCGACGGCCCCGAAAGACCACTTCGGTCAGCTGAATTTCGCCCTCGACTACGGCGCGCTGTCCCGGTCGCAGACCGCCGATTGGAACCACACGTGTTCTGTCCTCGTACCGCAGCGGCAAAAGAAATAACAAGTCCTGGATGCAGCGGATGTTCAGTCTCTCGAGACGGATCGCGAGCTGGGGCCCGACGCCATGCAAATGTTGCACGGATGTCAGTTCCATGAGTTTCCCAGTCACGGCTTTAGCAGATCAAAGGACCAGGATGGCATCCATTTCTACCTGAGCATTTTTCGGCAGGGCCGCAACGCCGACCGCGGCGCGAGCTGGGAACGGCTTTTTGAAGTAGGTCGCCATAATTTCGTTAACTGCGGCAAAACAGCCGAGGTCGGTGACAAAGACATTGAGCTTGACGATTTGGTCCAGCGATCCGCCTGCTGCTTCGCACACCGCCCGCAGGTTGGCAAAAACCTGGTGAATCTGGGCATCGATATCACCATCCAGCATTTCCATGGTTTCGGGCACCAAAGGGACCTGGCCCGATAGGTAAACGGTGCTACCACAGCGAACGGCCTGGGAGTAAGTGCCAATTGCCGCCGGGGCCGTGTCTGTATTGATCGATTTACGGTCCATTCGCCGGTCCTTATGAAAAACGATTTGCCAACGGGTCGGACCCGAGTGTTTTTATGTGCAACTGCGACTCACATTCAGGACGTCAGGCATTCCCCGAATACTTCGCATTACCTGCGCCAGTTGTAAACGATCACCGACCTGCAGGTGAAAAATCAGAGTCACCGTTTTTTCGTCGCGCTCAACAACCGAAACCGAGTCTATGTTGCTGTGGGTCTCCGCGATATTGGCGGCTACCGCCGCCAGCACGCCGGTTTTATTGTTGACGTCCGCTCGCAATTCGACCATGAATTGGCGGTTGATGTCGTCCTTCCAGTTGACCGAGATCCATTTATCCGGCTGTTTCCTGTATTCGGTCAGGTTTCCGCAAGAATCACGGTGGATAACGATGCCCCGACCGGAGCTGAGGAAACCGATAATCGAGTCTCCGGGGACCGGATAGCAGCACCGGGCATAGCTGACAACCATACCTTCCGTGCCCTCGATCGCCAGCGGCGCAGGGTCGTGGCGGTCTGCGCTCCTGGTCTTACCGACCAGTCGTCTCGCTATCAGAGGAGCCAGGTGCTTACCCAGGCCAATTTCCTCATACAGCGATTTTTGGTCAGGCAGGCTGAGTTCCTCGAGCAGAATTTTCATTGCCTTCGTCGAAGCGTTACGTATTTTTTTATCGAACTCACCCATTGCCTGATTGAGCAGGCGCTTTCCGAGATCGACGGCCTCGCCACGTTTCAGGTTCTTGAGATATTGGCGGATCGCACTCCGTGCCTTGGCCGTTGCAACAAAATTAAACCAGGCGGGGTTCGGGTGCGCGCCCTTAGCGGTAATTATTTCTACAGTCTGACCGTTAAGTAACGGCGTTCTCAAGGGAACCATGCGCCGGTCGACCTTGGCGGCCACGCAACGGTTTCCGACATCGGTGTGCACACAGTAGGCGAAATCGACAGCGGTTGAGCCCATCGGCAGACGCACGATGTCGCCTCTCGGTGTAAAGACATAGACCTTGTCCGGGAAAAGGTCTACCCGGACGCTTTCGAGAAATTCTTCGGAGTCACTGTCGTGCTCCAGTTCGACCAGTTTACCCAACCACTCCCTCGCCCGGGCGTGAGCAGACTCATTGCTGGCGTCCTTCGACTTATACAGCCAATGTGCGGCGATACCCGATTCAGCAATTCCGTCCATATCTACGGTGCGGATTTGCACCTCCATTGGAATACCGTCCGGGCCGAATAATGTCGTATGCAGCGACTGGTAACCGTTAACTCTCGGAATCGCGATATAGTCTTTGAAGCGACCCGGCATCGGCTTGTATAGCCGATGCACAAGTCCGAGTGCCCGGTAGCAAGTATCTACACTGTCGACAACGATGCGGAAGCCAAACATATCGACAATTTCACTCAGTGCGCGACCCTTGTGAAGCATTTTCCGATAAATGCTGTACATGTGCTTTTCGCGGCCTTCAACATCGGCCTTGATATTCAACTCACTCAACGCATCCGAAATTCGCTGCAGTGTTTTTTTTACCAGTTGCTTATGATGGCCCAGCGCTTTTTTCAGGGTTTTCTCAATTACCCTGTAGCGATAGGGGTAAAGATTCCTGAACCCGAGGTCCTCGAGTTCCAGCCTGATACTGTTGATGCCGAGGCGATTGGCAATCGGGGCATAAATATCCAGCGTTTCTCTCGCTATTCGCCGCCTTTTTAGCGGCGGCATGGCGCCCAGCGTACGCAAATTGTGAGTGCGGTCGGCCAGTTTGATCATGATGACCCTGATGTCCTCGGCCATCGCCAAAAGCATTTTGCGAAAACTCTCCGCCTGCGCTTGCTTCCTGCTGTGAAACTGAAGTTGGTCCAGTTTGCTGACGCCATCGACCAGATCTGCTATTTCCGTGCCGAACTGTTCCTCGAGTTGATCCTTGACCGTCGTCGTGTCTTCGATGACGTCGTGCAGAATCGCCGCGATGATCGTGGGCGCATCCATGTGTAACTCGGCCAGGATGGTCGCGACAGCGACCGGATGGCTGATATAGGGCGCACCGGACATGCGCTTCTGACCCTTATGGGCAGATGCACTGAACCGGTACGCTTTAACAATATTGTCGATTGCGGACGGGTTCGTATACGCCTCAAGCTGGGTCAGAAGTTGATTGATGCCGGTTGCCCGCTTCCCTTTGGGCAATCGACCAAAAATAGAAGCGGCGTAGTCCATGTCACTAAGTTAAACGATGGGACTCAGGCTCCCAAGATGGTCGGAGGCGGACCGGCGTCTTCGGAGGTTATCTCCGCCAGCAGCTCTTCTTCCTTCTCGTCCAGTTCGTCCAGTATTTCCGGGCCGACGTGACCGGCAGCGATTTCGCGCAAGGCCATTACCGTCGGCTTGTCATTTTCCCATTCCAGGGACGCTTCCGCGCCGTTGGCCAGGCGTCTGGCTCTGGCTGCCGCAATCAATACCAGATCGAAAATGTTGTCTACGTTTTGGAGACAATCCTCAACTGTAATCCGTGCCATCAGGGTCCTCTGAGAGTTTTGGGTTATAAGAAACCGGCCTTTCAGTTTACTCGAAAAAGCGCGAGCGGTGGCAGATAAATTCAGCAGTCGAGCAAATGGCCCGTCAGCTTATTCAACCCGGTGCGCGAGCCAAGATAAGGTTCGCCGCCGCCGGTGATTATTTCGCGCAGTTGGTCTACCGCCGTAGCAAAATCATCATTAACAATGACGTAGTCAAATTCGTCCCAGTGACTCATATCGGCAACCGAGTCGGCCAGTCTCCTGCGGATGGCCTCGTCGCTGTCCGTACTCCTGCCCCTGAGTCTGGACTCCAGCGCCTGCCGGGTCGGCGGCAATATGAATATGCTACGGCTTGCGGGCATGGCGGTGCGAACCTGTTGGGCGCCTTGCCAGTCAATCTCGAGAATAACGTCACGGCCGTCGTCTAGCAGCGCCTCAACGTCGTCCCTGCCGGTTGCATAATAGTGATCGAATACCCTGGCATGCTCGAGGAAACGGCCTTCGCTTGCCATCGCCTTAAAAGTGCTTTCAACGACAAACCGGTAGTCGATTCCGTCCTGCTCCTGTTCGCGCTTCGGCCGGGTGGTATAGGAGATTGAAAATTTCAAACCAGGCTCTTTTTTTGACAGCTCCCTCAACAGGCTGGTTTTGCCCGCACCCGATGGCGCAGCAACCACGAATAACTGACCGGTATTCCTAGCGCTCATTCGACGTTCTGGATTTGTTCGCGCATTTGCTCGATCAGAACTTTGAGGTCAACCGCGGCGCGGGTTATCTCCGTGTCCTGTGACTTGGAGCTCAATGTGTTTGCCTCCCGATTCAACTCCTGCATCAGGAAATCGAGCCGCCGGCCGATTGGGTCGCTGCGATCCACCGCTTTTTTCACTTCCGTCAAATGACTGCTGAGACGATCCATTTCCTCGTCAACATCGAGTTTCTGAGCCAGCATCACCAATTCTACTTCGATTCGTTCGTTGTCGACGTCTCCGGACAGCTGCTCAACGCGTTCGCGAAGCCTCTGCAACAGTTTTTCCATGACCTCCGGAATCTTGTCACGAACAAGCTGAACGATTTCCCCCATCGCATCACAACGCTTCAGTAGCATTTCGCGAATGCGTCCTCCTTCGGACTCGCGGTTTCGCGATAGTTCCAATAGCGTTTTGTCAAGGAGTTCGGACGCTGCTTTTTGTAATGGCTCGGGATCACGCTCGGGTTCGCTCAACACGCCAGGCCAGCGTAATACCTCAAGAGCGCCGGACGAACTCGCCGAAGACAGTTTCTTTTCGATCTCGGCGGCGCATCGCAAAAGCTGGTCAAGCACCTGGTCGTTAATCTTGAGCTGACCGCCGGCATCCGGCAGCGTTGCCAGGCGAAGTCCGCAGTCAACCTTGCCACGCTTGAGCTGCACGGCCACCTGGTTTCTGAAACCAGGTTCCTGGCTGCGAAATTCTTCCGGCATACGGAAACCCAAGTCAAGATATCGGTGATTAACCGAGCGTAATTCCCAGCTCAGGGTTCCCCATTCTGTCGCGAGTTCCAGCCGGGCATAGCCGGTCATGCTGCGTATCATTTACCGGACTTCCTTTTATCAGGGTTTTCCTGACCTTACGTTTATCTGGTTGGCCGTTTACAATGCCTGATCTCAATCAGGCTGACCAAGCCCCGATAAGCACCAGAGGCGTTAAACAGTGATAAGTTTATCAGAAGCGGGGCACACCGGGTGCGGCGCCAATAAGGCTCGGCCTGATGTCTGCCTCGCCAGAGAAAACTGCCTGAGCGCATATGGAAACAATTAAACTCAGCCTGATCGGTGACCGGGAAGACAACCAGGACAGAGTCGACATCGCGACTGCGGACGATGTCAGTATTCTCATTGTCGTTGACGGAATGGGCGGGCATGCCGAGGGTGAGCTGGCGGCTGACACGGCAGTCGACGCTATGATCGGCGAGTTTAATCAAGAGTCATTTCCCTGCGACGATATCGGCGAATTTCTCAGCCGCTGTATCGTCAGGGCGCATGAGGCCGTGGTGGCTATCGGAAAGAGCATGGATTCGGATGACAGGCCGCGAGCTACCTGTGCTCTCTGCCTGATTCAGAATGACAGTGCATTTTGGGCGCATGTTGGCGATAGCAGGATTTATCATTTGCGAGACAATCGGGTGCTGACCAGGACGCGTGATCACAGTCATGTCGAGATGCTCCTGCAGGACGGGATGATCACAGAAGAGGAGATTGCCGAGCATCCGTTGAAAAACTTCGTCGAATGCTGCCTCGGCGGAGAGTCGGAGTTACCCGGGGCATCCATGGTCAGCCCAGCGAAATTGGTGCATGGCGATATCATCGTGGTGTGCTCGGACGGTCTTTGGGGCGGCGTCAGCGACGATGAAATTGCCGCGTTTTATGATCCGGATGAAGGCAGTCTCGGCGCCTGCCTGGAAGCGCTTGCCTTTGCCTCCCTGGAGGTGTGCGCCCCCTGGGCAGACAATACGACGGCAGCGGTGTTCCGTTTCCAGGAAACGGACGAGTCGAATTAGGGGATCGCAATGCGACCGAGTGGCCGCGCAAACGATGAGATGCGCAAGATCAGGTTTACCCGATCCTATACCAGCCATGCCGAAGGATCGGTGCTGGCAGAATGCGGGGAAACCAGGGTGCTGTGTAACGCAAGCGTGGAAAATCGTGTCCCCCCCTGGCTCAGAGGCTCCGGCGAAGGGTGGGTCACGGCTGAATACAGCCTTCTGCCGCGCGCAACACATACCCGATGCAGCCGTGAGGCTGTCCGTGGCAAACAAAGCGGAAGAACACTTG